>NZ_JACYVL010000005.1:1353-50008 GCF_014842245.1 Frigoribacterium sp. CFBP 13707 | reverse complement strand
CCGGTCGAGCGACCCGCTAGCGCGACCCCGCCGGGCTCTTCTCCGCCCGCTCCGCGCCCGCGCCGGCCGGGGGCCGACCGTGCGACACGCGCCGCGGCAGCGCGAACACGAGCAGGAAGGCGACGACCGCGAACGCCGCGCTCACCCCCATGGCCGCCGCCGCCGCGTCGGTGAAGCCGGTCGCCCGGCCCGCCGCCGTGGCGAGCTCACGCCCGCCGGGCAGCGACCCGAACAGCACGCTGCCGATGATGGCGATGCCCACGGCCGAGCCGATCCGCTGGATGGCCGAGATGACGGCGCTCGCCGAGCCGGCGTCCTGCGGGTCGACGGTCGCGACGATGAACTGCACGTTCGGCGCGATGAAGAACCCGTTGCCGAGCCCCGCGATCAGCAGCGGCGCGAGCAGCAGCCAGTTGGTCAGGTCGGCCGCCTCGGTGGTCATCAGCACGAGCCACATCCAGATGAGGCCGATCGCGACGAGCGCCGTGCCCAGCACCAGCACGTTGCGGCCGAGCTTCTGGGCGATCTGGTTGCTCTGCGACGACGAGATGATGCTGCCGACCGCGAACGGGATGGCGACGGCGCCCGAGGCGAGCGCGCTGTTGCCGAGGCCCGACTGCCAGAGCAGCGAGATCGTGAAGAAGATGCTGGTGAAGGCCGCGAAGTACACGAGGGCGAGCACGACGCCGCCGGTGAAGGAGGGGTGCGCGAACAGCTTCGGGGGCACGAGGGGAGTGCGGCCGCGCTTCGTGTACGCGACCTCCCAGGCGCCGAAGGCGGCGAGCAGCAGCACGCCCGCGGCGATGGTCAGGTAGGTCCAGAGCGGCCAGCCCTCGTCCTGGCCCTGGATGAGGGGGACGAGCAGCGCGACGAACGCGGCTGAGACGAGCACCAGGCCGATCCAGTCGAGGCCCTTGTCGGGGCGGGGCAGCGACTCGTCGCGCTTCGGCAGCAGGATGGCCGCGGCGATCAGCGTCGCGACGCCGAAGGGGAGGTTGACGAAGAAGACGAGGCGCCAGCCGTTCTCGTCGCCGAACGCCTGGATGATGAGCCCGCCGATGATCGGCCCGAGGGCCGACGAGACGCCGATGACGGCCCCCATGATGGCGAAGGCCTTGCCGCGCGACCGGCCGGGGAAGAGCAGCTGGATGAACGCGGTGACGGCCGGCACGAAGATGCCGCCCGCGAGGCCCTGCACGACGCGGAACACGACGAGCTGGACGTCGCTCGTGGCCACGCCGCAGGCGAGGCTGGCGAGCGTGAACAGCAGCACGCCGGTGAAGTAGACCCACTTGTGGCCGATCCGGTCACCGATGCGGCCGGCCGGGATGAGCGTGAGCCCGAACGCCAGCGCGTAGCCCGAGATGATCCACGACAGGGTCGACTCCGAGGCGTCGAGCGAGGTGCGGATGGTGGGCAGGGCGACGTTCACGATCGTGGTGTCGAGCAGGGCGATGAACATGCCCAGCAGGAGCGCCACGAGGGCGAACCAGGCGTGACGAGGCACGGCGGGTGCGGCGCCGGGGCGGGCGGGTGCGTCGGTCATGGGGGCCTTCCGTGCCGCGGGGGCGGCGGTGAGTGTGCCCGGCGCGGAGCGCGCAGCGGGCGGAGCGGGGGCGTCGTGGTCGACGGTGAGGGGGAGTCGCGGGTCAGCCCGACGAGGGCCTGCCGGTCAGTGCGTGCCTGGCCCCCGCCTCCTCGTCCTCGACGATGTCGGGCAGGGCCTCGATCAGCGTGTCGTGCCAGCTGATCTCGGCGCGGAGGCGGTGCTCACGGTGCGAGAGGGCGTGCTTCTCGGCGACGGACAGCCAGGGATCGGCGCGTCGACGGTGGTCGGCGGACTCGGCGAGCAGCCGCTCGAGCTCGGCGCGACGGCGCCGGACGGTGGCGGGGAGCTCGTCGACCCGGTCGGGGTCGACGCGGGTCAGGGCGAGGTCGAAGGGGTCGGGGCGCAGGACGATCTCGTCCTGCGCGTGTCGGCGGGACGCGTCGAGTGCGGCGCGGCCCGCGTCGGTGATGCCGTAGACCTGGCGCTCGGGGAAGGACCCCTCGCGCTCGGTGCGGACCGGGGCGAGCAGCCCCTCGGCGGCCAGCCGCTTGATGGCGCCGTAGAGGCCGCCGACCGAGACGTCCGTCCAGAAGTGCACGTGCTCCTGCTCGGCCTGCAGCCGGAGCTGGTGGCCGTGCATGTCTCCGTGGCGCGCGAACGAGTCGAGCACGAAGAGACGGATGGAGGACACGAGGCGTTACTCTCGCACGAGTAGTCGCCCGCGGTCAACTTTTCTGCAGAGACTGCACCGAGTCGCGGTCGACGACCTTGGCGGCGATGCCGCGCACCACGTCGGAGAGCCGCTCGTCGGCGTCGAGGAGCGACCGCGCGGCCTCGGGCGTCAGGCCGGCGAAGCAGTCGCCGATCGTGACGGCGTGGGAGGGTCGCGACACCACGACGATCTGGTCGCCCGCCGCGGCGGGCCCCGACTTCACGACCCGCAGGTAGGCGCCCGGGCGGCCCTCGGCCTGGAAGCGCGCCACCCACCGTGGCTCGCGGAGCCGGCGCTGGAAGGTCGCGCACGGGGTGCGGGGCATGGTCACCTCGAGGAGGAGGCCGTCGCCGACGGCCCAGCGCTCGCCGAGGACGGCCCCCGTCACGTCGAGGCCCGAGGTGCGGAGGTTCTCGCCGAACAGGCCGGGCGTGACCTCGTAGCCGAGCAGGTCGCCGAAGTGGAGCGCGTCCTCGTCGGCGTAGGCGTAGACGGCCTTGTCGGGGCCGCCGTGGTGCTTGCGGCTGGCCTGGACGTCGCCCCAGACGCCGAGCGGCTTGACGGGCACGGGCACGTCGAGTGGGCGCTTGTCGATCGCGGTCACGCCGACGCTGCCGGAGTCGGGCAGGAGGCGGTCGACGCGGCAGACGGCGGTGAGGAGGGGCACGGAGCCATGGTGCCCGAACGCGGCGGAGGCGACAAGCGGTCGGGGCGGAGCGGCCGCCGCGCGCTGGTCGACCGTTCAGGTCGCGGCTGCGTCGCTCACCCGGGCGACGCCCGAGACGCGAGCGTCACCTGAACGCTCGACGCGACGGTGCCACGACGGGACGACGCGACGATGCGACGGCGCACGCGGGCGGGAGCCCGCGAGCGGCCGTGGGCCTCAGCCCTGGCTGTTGAGCGACCCGGTCGGGATCCGGTCGCGGTCGTACGTGATCTCCGTGAAGCCGTGCGCCGCGGGGGCGCCGTCGGGCCCGATGTTGACGAAGACCATCCTGTCGATCGTCAGGATGCTCTGGCGGGTGACCATGTTGCGCACCTCGGCCCGCATGGTCAGCGACGTCCGGCCGAAGGCGGTCGCGCGGAGGCCCATCTCGACGAGGTCGCCCTGTGCGGCGCTCGACACGAAGTTGATCTCGGAGATGTACTTCGTCACGACGCGACCGTTGCCCAGCTGGAGGATCGCGTAGATCGCGGCCTCCTCGTCGATCCAGCGCAGCAGGCTGCCGCCGAACAGGGTGCCGTTCGCGTTGAGGTCCTCGGGGCGGACCCACTTGCGGGTGCGGAAGTTGATCTCGTCGGTCGTCTCCGTGGGCGACGCGAGGGGGTCGGGCGCGCCGGGGGTGATGGCGTCGGTCACGATGGTCTCCTTCGGGTGGGCCGGTCGGCTCGCCCAGAGAGCCTAGGGCGACGCTGCCGTGCGCGCCCGCACCGGGTGCGTCGCGCCGGGTCGCCCCCGTGCCCCGGGTGCCGGGCTCGGAGCGGGACGCCCTGGGCTCGGCGGCCGTCCCGCGCTCGGCGGCCGACCCCGGTGAGCGGCTGCCAGCGGCGACGGGCGCCGGGGCAGGCGCCACGCCCGGCGCCCGGCTCCCCGTGCCGACGGCGGCACGGGGCGCGAGCCGTCCCGGGGCGGGCGGCGACGTCGACCGCCCCGGCGGTGGAGCGCGACGGCTGCCTCGACGGCGTCCAGCACCTGGCGCCAGTCGTACCGCACGACCGCGTAGCTGAGGTGCATCGGGATCCTGCCCGCGACGTAGCCGCGGAGGTCCTTGACCGCGTCGCGGTCGAAGCGCTGGGCGTGCCACCGACGACCGTCGGTCTCGATGCCGAGGACGCCCTCCACGACGAGGTCGGTGCGCTCGCCGAAGCCGTTCGGCACCTGCGAGGTGACGTGGAAGCCCGCCTGACGCAGGCGGACCCGCACCACGCTCTCGAGGATGCTCTCGCTCGACACGTCGACCCAGTCGACGACGCCGCGGGCGTCCGCGGGCAGCCGGGCGGCGATGTCGCGGAGGTCGCGCGACGTGATGCGCCCTCCGTGCAGCGCCCAGTCCAGGAGCGCCACGGCGATCTCGAAGGACTCCTCGAGCACGGCCCTCACGAGGGCGTCCCGCACGTCGACCATCGCGACTCCACCGCGGCTCCTGACGTCGCCGTCGTCGTAGACCACCCGGCTCGACCTTCGGTGGCGCAGGCGCGAGGCATGGGGAGGGACCGACACCGTGACGAGCGGCGGTCGCTCCCACATCCAGGCCCCCAGCTCGAAGAGGGCGGACCCGCCCGTCAGGCGTCCTCCCACGCTGACCGCCACGACTCGTGCGTCGCCCCGGGGGAGGTTCGTGTACCAGCCGAGCCGGGGGCGGTGCAGGTCGCCCGACCTCACCGCCCGCGTGAGGTCGCGGTCGGTCGCGCCGGCTCGGCGCAGCTGCCGACGGGTGGCGAACCCGCCGGCGGCCTCGATCACCTCGACGACGTCTGCTGTGTGCATCCGCCCACCCTGGTCGAGCTGCGCGCGACAGCGGCGGCGGGCACCGGGCGCTGGGGACGATCCGCACGCAGCGACGGCGGGGGAGGGAGCGGCGCGCGCCGTTCGGCATCCGGCGCCCCGCACCCCGGCTCCTCGGCACCCGGCGGCACCCCGCACCGGTCGACGGATCAGGTCGTCGTGGCGCCGGGCGGGCCCCCCGTGCCTCGAGCCGCACGCTCGTCCTGACCGCTCGACGCGTCGCCCCGCCGGCCCCCAGCGGGAGCAGCACGGGTCGTGCGCCCCAGCACCACGGTGGTCGGCAGTTCGTGCACCTCCGGCGGTGCCGTGGTCCGCGGCCCCGTCGCGAGGGCGACCGCCGCCTCCGCCGCGAGCCGGGCCAGCTCGGCGACCGGCTGCGACACGGTCGTCAGCCCGGCGTCCACGGCCCGTCGCTGCCCGTCAAATCCCACGATCGACACGTCGCCGGGCACGTCCACGCCGAGTCGCTCGAGCGACGCCAGCACGCCGAGGGCGAGGTCGTCGTCCTCGGCGAGCACCGCGACCGGCAGCGGACCAGTCAGGAGGCGCGCCGCGGCTTCGTCGCCCAGCCCCGACCCCGCCGCGAGCTCGAGGAGGCTCCGCTCCGACGCGGCGACTCCTGCGGCGTCCAGCTCCGCGGCCCATCCCGCCTCCCGCTCGTGGGCGCTCCAGCGGAAGTCGCGGTCGGGCGCGGCTCGCAGGTAGACGAAGCGCCGGTGGCCGAGGCCGAGCAGCAGCCGTGTGGCCGTCCGGCCGGCGGCGAGGTCGTCGATGCCGACGCTGGGGTGCCCGGCGACGCGCTGGCTGAGGTAGACCACGGGCATGTCGAGGGCGGTCAGCGTCGCCTGTTCGGCGTCCGACAGGGCGAAGGAGGCGACGATCACCGCGTCGGCGTTGCGTCGCGCCGGGAGGGCCGCGAAGAACGCCTCGCGCTCGGTGCGGTCGTGCACCCGGTAGAGGAGGAGGTCGAGGCCCGCGGCGCGGAGCACGTCGTAGATGCCGTCGAGGATGCTGCCGCTGAACCAGTCGGTCAGCGGCGCCCCGATCAGCACGGCGACGCGGCGCACCTTGCCCGTGGCGAGGCTCGAGGCCGTCCGCGAGACGACGAACCCGAGCCGCTCGGCAGCGTCGACCACCGCGCGGCGGGTCTCGCTCCTCACCTTCGGCGACCCCCGCAGGGCGCGCGACACCGTCGCCACCGACACGCCCGCCGCGACGGCCACGTCGTCCATGGTGGGCACCCGCGGGGACTCGGGTGCAGTGCTGCTCGTCTCGTCGGCCATGGTTCCTCCTCGGTCGGTGCAAGCGCTTGCACAGATGATCTCATCTCCGGCGGCAACTGAGGCCCGACCAGGCTCGCTACACCGTCGACTGGATGAAGGTCCGTCTTCTTGCGGGTGGAGCTGCTCGTCTTGACGACGATCCGGGGCCGTTCCTAGGCTGTGCAAGCGCGGTCACCGACGTCCGCGCACGTCGGCGGTCGTGTGCGGCGGCGCGAGCTGCGCGCCGCTCGTCACCCGCCGCCGCGTCGAGCGTTCAGGAGGCACCGGCCGCCGGGCCGCGCACCCCGGGCGGGGTGCCGCCCGCACCTGAGAGCTCGACCCGCACCACCCACCACGACCACCCCGAGGAGCCCCATGACCGACACGGACGCCACCCCCACCGAGGTCCCCGTCGCCGACGCCGACTGGTGGCGCCAGGCCACCGTCTACCAGGTGTACCCGCGCAGCTTCGCCGACTCCGACGGCGACGGCCTCGGCGACATCGCCGGCGTGACCTCGCGCGTGCCGTACCTGGCCCAGCTCGGGGTCGACGCGATCTGGCTGAGCCCGTTCTACCCGTCCGAGCTCGCCGACGGCGGCTACGACGTCGCCGACTACCGCGACGTCGACCCGCGGCTCGGCACCCTGACCGACTTCGACGACATGGTCGCGGCCGCGCACGGAGCCGGCCTCAAGGTCATCGTCGACATCGTGCCGAACCACACGTCCGACCAGCACGTCTGGTTCCGCGAGGCCCTCGCGTCCGAGCCCGGCAGCCCCGCCCGCGCCCGCTACGTCTTCCGCGACGGGCTGGACGGCGGCGCCACCCCGCCGTCGACCTGGCCGTCGAACTTCGGCGGCAGCGCCTGGACGCGGCTCACCCGCCCCGACGGCACCCCCGAGCAGTGGTACCTGCACCTGTTCGCGCCCGAGCAGCCCGACCTCGACTGGAGCAACCTCGAGGTCCGCGACGACTTCAAGCGCACCCTGCGATTCTGGTCCGACCGGGGCGTGGACGGCTTCCGCGTCGACGTCGCGCACGGGCTCGCCAAGGACCTCGTCGAGCCCCTCCGCGACGCCAACCCGAAGGACTTCGGCCTGCCCACCGACGGCAGCGACCCCCTGTACGACCGCGACGAGGTCCACGAGATCTTCCAGGAGTGGCGCGAGGTGCTTGACGAGTACGACCCGCCCCGCACCGCGGTCGCCGAGGCCTGGGTCGCCCGCGAGCGCGTCTCGCTCTACGCGCGGCCGACCGAGCTCGGCCAGGCCTTCAACTTCGAGCTGACCCGGGCCGAGTTCGACCCCGCCGAGTTCCGGACCATCATCGAGTCGAACCTCGAGCTCGCGGCCGAGAGCGGCGCCTCCAGCACCTGGGTCCTGTCGAACCACGACGTGGTGCGCCACGCGACGCGCTACGGCCTGCCGGCGACGACCGACGGCGACGCCTTCCTCCTGTCGGGCGGCACCTCGCCCGAGCTCGACCGCGCCACGGGCCTCCGTCGCGCCCGCGCCGCGTCGATGCTCATGCTCGCCCTGCCCGGCTCGGCCTACGTCTACCAGGGCGAGGAGCTCGGCCTGTTCGAGGTCGCCGACATCCCCGACGACCAGCTGCAGGACCCGGTCTGGATCCGCACCGAGCACGGCCTCAAGGGCCGCGACGGCTGCCGCGTCCCGCTCCCGTGGGACACCTCGTCGCCCGCGTTCGGCTTCGGCACGCACGAGCCGCACCTGCCCCAGCCGGCCTGGTTCGCCGACTCGGCCGTCTCGGTCGAGGAGGGCGACGCCGACTCGACCCTGTCGCTCTACCGTCGTGCCCTGGCGCTCCGTCACCAGCTGCAGCGCGGCGAGGACCTCACCTGGGTCGACGACGACTCCGCGGTCGTGCACTTCGCGCGGCACGACGGCTGGCACTCGGTGACGAACTTCTCGACGGAGGCGGCGGCCCTGCCCGAGGGCGAGGTCCTGCTGTCGAGCGGTCCGGTCGAGACGCCGGCCGGAGGCGCGGCGCAGCTCCCGGGGGAGACCACGGTCTGGCTCCGCGTCCGCTGAGCACCACGACGGCCCCGACGGCAGCTGCCGTCGGGGCCGTCGTGCGCCCGGGTCCGTCGCCCTCGCCGGGCGCGGCGGGCGCCACGTGGCGCCCTGCCGTGGTGAGAGGAGACGCGGATCGCCGTTGACCCGCGCCTCGTGCCGCAGGAGGCGCGGCCCCGTGCGACGACGACACTCTGCCACCGCGGGCACCCCCCGGACGGGGTCGTGACCTGATCGATAGATTGACGCATGACCAGCGTCGCCGTGACCGTCCTGCCCGCCGCCTCGACCGGGGCCGACGCCTGGGGCGCCGAGCCCGCCCGGCGGGCCCTCGAGGAGTCGGGGGCCCGGGAGGTGCCGCTCGGCGACGACACCCGGATGATCGTCGTCGCGGGCTCGATCGACCAGGGCGAGCTGCGCCGGGCGATCGACGAGCACCCCGGCGTCGCCGTCGTGCAGCTGCCGAGCGCGGGGGTGGACGTCCACGTCGAGACGATGCGGGCGACCCGGCGGGAGGGGCTCGTCTTCACGAGCGCCAAGGGCGCCTACAGCGCCCCGGTCGCGGAGCACGCGTTGGCCCTGGTGCTGGCGACGCTGCGCTCCCTGCAGATCAGGGCCCGCGCCTCCTCGTGGGAGTCCGAGCAGCGCGGCGTCTCGCTGAACGGGGCGCACGTCGTCATCGTCGGCGCGGGCGGCATCGGCACGGAGCTGCTGCGGCTGCTGCAGCCCTTCGACGTCGGGGTGACGATGGTGGTGCGCACCGCACGCGAGGTGGAGGGAGCGGAGCGCACGGTGACGACCGACCAGCTCGACGACGTGCTGCCCGACGCGGACGTGGTGGTCGTCGCGGCCGCCCTCACCGAGGGGACGACGCGCCTGGTCGGCCGACGACAGCTCGAGCTGATGCGCGACACGGCCGTGCTGGTCAACATCGCCCGGGGAGCGCTCGTCGACACCGACGCGCTCGTGGAGGCGCTCGCCGAGGGCCGGATCGGCGGCGCGGGGCTCGACGTGGTCGACCCGGAGCCGCTGCCGGACGGGCACCCGTTGTGGAGCGAGCCGCGGGCGCTGGTCACGCCGCACCAGGCCAACACGGAGGAGATGACCGCGCCGCTGTTCCAGGCGCGGGTGCGGGCGAACGTCGAGGCGCTCGCGAGCGGCGGCGCCCCGGAGGGGGTCGTCGACGTCGACGCCGGGTACTGAGCGGCGCGGCGCGCAGTCGTCGGCCCGGGCGGCTCGCGTCGAGGGATCAGGAGCGAGGGGCTGATCCGGGGGAGGATCGTCGGGGAGGAGCGTGTCGCTCCTGATCGCTCGACACCTCGACGAGCCGGCCGACAGGGAGGACGCCCGTGCCCCACGACCCCGACGTCGATCTGCTGGTCGAGGCGGTCGCGGCCGTGCACCGCGAGCTCGCCGCCCTGCCCGTGGTGCGCGGGCTGCTCGCGACGCGGCTGGTCGACGCCGGCACGTCGCCCGTCAGGGTCGCGGCCCGCGTCGGCGTGCGCCGGGTGGTCGTGCGGTCGTGGCTCGCCGCCTGGGCGGGGTCGACCGAGGGGCAGCGCCGCGACGCGGACGCGTTCCCCGTCGTGCTGACGGCGGGGGAGGAGGTCGAGCAGCTGCGGGAGCTGAAGGGGGCGACGCGACGGCTGACGGCCGAGCGGGCCGGGCTGGCGCTCGCCGCCGTGGAGGACGGCGCGACGGTCGCCGACCTCGCGGGGGCGACGGGCGAGACGGAGGGGCAGGTCGGTCGATGGCTCAGGGGCGAGCCGACGCGCGGGCGCTGAGCCGGGACGGGCCGACGCTGCCTCCTGAACGGTCGACGCCGAGCGGCGGCGCGGCGGCCCGGCGGCGGGGCCCGGCAGCCCGGCGGCCCCGACCCGGACGCTGCCGCACCAGGACGAGGCCGCACGCTCAGCAGTCCGCAGCCGCGGCGGCGTACCGTCGCCGCCATGCCCCGCACAGACGACCGCTTCACCGGCCGCATCGCCGGCATCGGCACGACCTCCGGCACGCGCGTCGTCGTCGGCATGTGGCAGAGCTCCCCGCTCGGGCGCTTCAGCGACGTGATGGTGGAGTCGCCCGACGGCCACCGGACGCTGCTGGCCCCGACCGAGGTGATCGCCGAGTACGTGTCGTCGACGTACACGTTCGACGAGGTGCGGGTGGTGCCCGTCGCCGTCCACCGGGTCGACGGCGGCCTGCGGATCACCGCGGGCGACCTCGACGTGCGTCTCACCGTCGGCGGCGTCTCGGCGCTCGGCATGCTGCTCCGGCTCGTCCCGCGCGGGCTGGCCACCCGCCCCGCGTGGCTGCGCGTCGTCGACCCGGTGGCCCGAGTCCTCGTGCGGGGAGCCCGGACGGCCGGCACCGCGGGCGGCGGCCGCCGTGAGTTCTACGGCGTCACCGTGGCCCGCCACGTGACGGCGGCCGAGGTCCGCGACGGCGACCGCCACCTGGGCACCCTCGCGCCCTTGTCGCCGCGGGTGCGCTTCGGCTTCGGCTCGGCTCCGGCGCAGCCCAGCCTCGTCGACGTGGTCAGCACGATCCGCCACGCCTGACCCCGGCCGCCGACCCGGCCGCCGACCCCGGCCGCCGACCCGGCCGCCGACCCCGGCGACCCGCCGACCACGGCTGCCTCGCCAGCCCGCGGGAATGCCCCCCGCCCCCGCCGGGTAGTACCTCGGTGACGCGTCATCGTCCGCAGCCCCCACCCAAGGAGAACCCATGACCACCGTCCTCGTCCTCGTCGGCAGCCTGCGCTCCGGCTCCACGAACGCCCAGCTCGCCGAGGCCGCCGCGCAGGTCGCGCCCGCCGGTGCGACCCTGACCGTCTTCGACGGCATCGCCCAGCTCCCCTTCTACAACGAGGACGTCGACGTGCCCGGGTCCGTGCCGGAGGCGGCGGTCGCCTTCCGCTCCGCCCTCACCGAGGCGGACGCCCTGCTGGTCGTCACCCCCGAGTACAACGGCACCATCCCCGCGGTTCTCAAGAACGCCATCGACTGGGCCTCGCGCCCCTACGGCGAGAGCGCCCTGGCCGGCAAGCCGACCGCGGTCATCGGCAGCGCGTTCGGTCAGTTCGGCGGCGTCTGGGCCCAGGACGAGGCGCGCAAGTCGCTCGGCATCGCCGGTGCCCGCGTGCTCGACGACGTCACGCTGAGCATCCCCGGCTCGATCGAGCGCTTCGCGGAGGTCCACCCCTCCGACGACGCCGAGGTCGCCCAGCAGCTGACCGCGGTCGTCGCCGCGGTCGTCGCCTCGACGGAGCCCGCCGCGGCCTAGCCCCCCGACGGGCCGGCCCGGGGACGTCCTCGCGGTCGGCCCGCCGTCTCGGCGCCGTCCCCCGGTCGGCCCCGCCGGGGGACACCAGTGCTGACGCCGAGGAGCGGACACCGAGGAGGCGCGGGCTCGGGTCCCCGGCAGGGGCCCCGTCCGGGGCGTTGTGGCTCAAAGGGCCATGGGATAGCGTCGGCTCGTCGCTCGACCCGGACGCCGACCCCTCGTCCTGGCCTCGTGACGCACTCTCACCCCGTGCGTCGACGTCGGGCGCGCCCACCCGAACCCCGACAGGACCCGACCCATGCAGGCCCTCCCGCCTGACCGTCACCGGCGCCCCGAACGCCCGACGGCTGCCTCGCCCGTGCCCGAGCACCGGCCCGCGATCGCCGCGCCCGCGATCGCCGAGCCCGCGCCCGCGACCCGCGCGCCCCGAGCGCCGCGCCACCTCGCGACCGAGCCCGCCGGTGCCGAGCCCCCCGCCGCGCCCGTAGCGCCCGCGCCCGTCCCCACCCCCGCGTCCCCCGAGCCCCCCGCCGAGTCCCGTCTCTTCGGCCGCGGCCTCCTCTACGTCGTCGTCTGGTCGCTGCAGCTCGTCGCCGGCACCGTCGTGTCGCCCGTGCTCGCGCACCTGCTCGGCGTCTCCGACTTCGGGGCGCTCGCCTCGGCGCAGGCGATCTTCCAGGTCGTCAGCGTGCTGGCCCTGCTCGGCCTCGACCAGGCCCTCGTCCTGCAGCACGCCGAGGACGGCGACGCCCGCGCCGCCCGCGGCCTCGTCGCCGTCGGCCTGGTGGTGTCGTTCGTCGCGACCGGAGCCGCCCTCGTCTCCGTGCCCCTGTGGGCCGGGGCGGCCGGGTTCGGCCCCGACCACGACCTCCTCCTCGTCGTCCTGCTGTGGACGGCGCCGTCCGCCGCCGTCCAGGTCATGCTCGCCCTCCTCCTCGCCGAGGACCGCTTCCGCGCCTTCGCGACGACGAGCATCGTCTCGGCCGTCGGCGGCCAGGTCATCGGCCTGACCCTGCTGCTGACGCTCGGGGGCGGCGCGCTCACCTACGCCTGGGGCAGTGTCATCAGCCAGACGCTCGCGATGCTGCTCGGCCTCGTCCTGACGCGCCCGCGCCTCCGGGGCCTCGTCGACCGCGGAGTGACCCGGCGTGCGATCGCGTTCGGCGTGCCGCTCGCCCTCGCGAGCCTCGCCTACTTCGTGCTCAACGCCGGCGACCGGATCGTGCTGCAGCGCCTGCTCGGCCCCGACGCCGTCGGTCAGTACCAGGTGGCATACGTGGTGGGCTCGTCGGTGATCCTGATGCTGTCGTTCACGTCGAACGCCTGGGCGCCGCACTTCGCCCGCATGCGCGACGCGGTCGAGCGGACGGCCCTCGCCGTCCGGTCGCGCGACGAGATCTACCGGCTGCTGAACCCCGTGGTGCTCGCGATCACGCTGGTCACCCCGTTCGCGATGCCGATCCTCGTGCCGGCCAGCTTCGACCCGACGAGCCTCGTCGTGGTCGTCTGGGTGGTGGCCCTGACCGCCTACCCGGCGACGGCCGGCGGAGCCAGCGGCCGCCTCCTCACGATCGAGCGCAAGGCGGGCACGATCGGCGTCATCACGGCCGTCGCGGCGGCGGTCAACGTCGGCCTGAACTTCGTGCTGGTGCCGCTGCTCGGCATCCTCGGCGCGGCGGTCGCGACCGTGATCGCCTACTCGGTGCTGTCGGCGCTGCAGCTCCGCGTGCTGCCCACGCGGGCGAGCTGGCGCGGAGCCCCCGCTCCGCTGCTGTGGTCCGTGCTCGCCACGGTCGTCGTCGCCGGCGCCTCCACCCTGCTGCCCCAGACCCTCGAGTGGAACCTCGGCCGCGTGGTCGTCGCGCTCGCCTGCCTGCCGTGGTTCTTCCGCCGCCTGGCCGCGGCCCGCCGAGGTCCCCAGCCCGAGGGCCCCGAGGAGTCGCGGGTCGAGCCCGCCGACGAGGGCACCGGGGAGTCGCGGGTCGAGCCCGCCACCAGCTCCGCCCCTGCGCCGCAGCCCGCCCCGAGCTCCGCCCCGCACCCCGCCCCGCACCCCGCCCCCGAGGAGACCCCGTGACCCGCGCCCCGCACCCCGCCGACCCGGCGCCCCGGCGGGTGGTGCTCGTCGATCTCTCCCGGCCCCTGCCCGACCTCGTGGCCGACGACCGGCACGCGACCGCCCTCGTGGTGGCGACCTGGCACGGCCGACCCGTGGGGTCGCTCGAGCTCGCGCTCGACGCCGATCCGGAGGCGACGCGGGCACGGCTCGCGCCGCTGCTCGCGCTCGTGCCCGCGGCGCGCGCCGTGGAGGAGGCGCGACCTCCCCGCCTGGGTGACGACCGCCTCCCGAGCGTCACCGTGGTGGTGTCGACCATCGTCGCGCGTCGGGAGGACCTCGAGCTGATGCTCGACGGCTTCGCCCGGGTCGACCACCCCGACGTGGAGTTCCTGATCGTCGACAACCGGCCCGTGCTGCCGGCCGACGACGTGCTGCCCGGGCTCGTCGCCGGGCGTGACCGGGTGCGGGTCGTCCACGAGCCCCGTCGGGGCATCTCGGCCGGGCGCAACGCCGGGGTCGCCGAGGCCCGGGGCGAGATCGTCGTCTTCACCGACGACGACGTGCGGGTCGAGCCCGACTGGCTCCGCGAGCTGACGCGGCCCTACGTCGACGACCCGTCGATCGACGCCGTGACCGGGCTCATCCTGCCCGCCGAGCTCGACACCCCGGCGCAGATCTGGTTCGAGCGGTACTACGGCGGGTTCAGCGGCGAGCGCACCTGGCAGCCGCTCGTGCTCACCCCGGAGCGGGCCGCCGGCGGGCTGCTCACCGGGGCACGCGTCCGCGTCGAGGCCGACGGCGAGCTCGTGCGGCGCTTCGCCGTCTACGGCGTCGGCGCCTTCGGGGCCGGCGCGAACATGTCGTTCCGGCGGAGCGCCCTGCGCCGCATCAGCGGCTTCGACCTGGCCCTCGGCACCGGCACGCCGGCCCGCGGCGGCGAGGACCTCGCGGCCCTCGTCGGCGTGCTCTGGACGGGCGGGCGCATCGCCTACGAGCCGGGCGCCGTCGTCCACCACCGGCACCGCCGCGGCACCGACGAGCTGCTGCACCAGCTGCGCGGCAACGGCCTCGGCTTCACGGCGATGCTCACCGGGCTCGTGCTGCGCGACCCGCGGCACCTGCTCGGCCTGGCCTGGCAGGCGCCCCTGGCCGTGCGGTCGATGGCCGTCCAGAGCGTGCGCCGCATCGGGGGAGGCGCGGGGCCGGTCATCGAGGACGCCCCGGCCGGTGCGCCGGGCGCGGCTCGTGCTGACCTCGCCGACGGTGCCGCCGGTGCCGCCGGTGCCGCCGGTGCCGACGGTCCGGCCGGTGCCGACGGCGCGGCCGGCGCCGACGGCGCGGCCGGCGACGCTGGCCACGGCTACCCGCGGTCGCTCGTGCTCGCCGAGCTGCGCGGCTACCCGTCCGGGCCCCGCGCCTACCTCGTGAGCCGTCGCGCCGCGCGGCGGAGCTCGTGGGTCGCGCCGGTCGACGAGCCGAGCTGGCCCGTGCGCGGCCGAGCAGGTCGGGCAGACCGCCCCGGCCCGGCCGCGGGCGGCACGGCGACCGCGCCGGCGACCGTGGGCGGTGCCGGCGACCCGGCCCGCGACTCCCTCGTGCCCCGGCCGTGAGCGAGGGGCGGCCCCTGCGGGTGCTGACGACCGTCGAGACGCTCGCGCCGGTCGGCGGCGTCGAGGTCTGCACCCTGCAGGACGTCACGGGGCTGGCGTCCCGCGGGCACGACACGACGGTGCTCTGGCACGTCGACGGCGAGCACCGGGCGGCCTACGAGGCCGTCGGGGCGACGCTGCGCGGGCCGTTCCGGTTCGACGCGGCGCCGCGGAGCGCTCTCCGCGACCTGGCGGCCTTCGGCCCGTCGGTGGCGGAGGCCCGTCGGGCCCGCGCCGACGTGCTGTGGCTGAACCGCCCCGAGCAGATCGTCTGGGCGCAGGTGGCGAGGCGTGCCGCGGGCCTGCCCGTGGTGGCGCACCTGCACCACCTGCCGAACTACGACCGGACCCGCCTCGTGATGTCCGGGGTCGCCCACTTCGTGGCCGTCTCGCACCACATGGCGGCGGTCTGGGTGGCCGCGGGCCTCGAGCCCGAGCGCGTCACGGTCGTCCACAACGCGGTCGATCCCGGCGATTACCCCCTCGGCGGGCCGGCCGAGGCGGAGGTCGCGCGTCGAGCGCTCGGGCTCGACCTCGCGCCCGGCGCCCGCGTCGCGCTCGCCTACGGCCGGCTGACCGTCGGCAAGGGCGTCGACGCGCTCGTGAGGGCGTGGGGGAGGCTCGCGCTCGATCCGCGCCGGGCCGTGCTCGTGCTCGCCGGCCCCGAGCCCGACGCGGCCGTCGCCGAGGCCCTCGACGCGCTGCCGCCGGGCAGCTGGCGGCGGCTCGGGCTGCAGGGCGACGTCGTGCCGCTGCTGCACGCCGCGGACGTCGTCGTGATGCCGTCGGCCGAGCCGGAGGCCTTCGGCCGCGTGCTGGTCGAGGCCATGTCGACCGGTCGACCCGCGGTCGCGACGGCGGTCGGTGCCGCGCCCGAGGTGCTGACCGGCGAGTTCGCGCGCTTCCTCGTGCCGCCGCGCGACGAGGCGGCGCTGGCCGCGACGGTCGGCGCGGCCCTCGGGTGGCGCGAGGTCGACCCGGGGCTGGGCGAGCGGGCACGCGCGCACGTCGCGACGGCCTTCCCGCACGGTCGGCACCTCGACGAGCTCGAGGCCGTCCTGCGGCGGCACGCCCGCGCGCGCTGAGCGGTGCGGCGGCGCGGTGCGGCTGCGCCAACCCAGGATTTCGTCTCGTCGAACATGCCTGACCAGCCCTTTCCGTGCAGTCGAGCCCCCGGGGCCGTGCCAGGATCGTCGAGTTCCGCCGGGCGACGACGCCTCGTGCTCGTCTCCTCGAAAGGTCGTCCGTGAGCGTCTGGGCCCTCCTCCTCATCGCCGTCGGCGTCTCCGCCGACGCCTTCGCCGTCGCCCTCGGCAAGGGCCTCCACCTGCGGGCGCGGGCGCTGCGCAACGCCGTCGTCATCGCCCTGGCCTTCGGGGCCGCCCAGGCCCTGATGCCGCTCATCGGCTGGCTGCTGGGAACGGCGTTCGCCCCGGTGATCTCCGGCGTCGACCACTGGATCGCCTTCGGCCTGCTCGCGCTGGTCGGCGGCAAGATGATCTGGGAGGCCGCGCGGGCCCACCCCGACGACGACGTCGACGCCGACCGGGTGCCGCTGCGCGAGCTCGTCGTGCTGTCGGTGGCGACGAGCATCGACGCGTTGGCGGTGGGCGTGACTCTGGCGTTCCTGCCGGTGTCGATCGGCGCGTCGGTCGCGCTGATCGGCGTCACGACGGCGGTGCTGACGTTCGTCGGCGTGCTCGTCGGGGCGAAGGTGGGTTCGGCGCTGGGCCGCCCGGCCGAGATCGCGGGCGGCGTCGTGCTCGTGCTGATCGGGACGAGCATCCTGCTCGAGCACCTCGGCGTGCTCGCCTAGGGCGCGCCGCGCCGCGCCGCGCGGTCCCGCGTCGAGCGTTCAGGGGCGGGCCGCGCCGCGGGCCCGCTGCCGCCGCGGGCGGCCGCTGCGCCCTGACTCGTCAACGCGCGTCTGCCGCGGCGACGCAGCGCGGCCTGACGTCGAGCGTTCAGGGGCGGGCCGCGCCGCGGGCCCGCTGTCGGCCCGGGCGGCCGCTGCTCCCTGAACCGTCGACGCGCGTCTGCCGCGGCGACGCAGCGCGGCCTGACGTCGAGCGTTCAGGGGCGGGCCGCGCCGCGGGGCCGCTGTCGGCCCGGGCGGCCGCTGCGCCCTGAACCGTCGACGCGCGCCGCGCCCCGGCTCAGCCGTCGTACCGGTCGATCGTCGCCCAGTCGATCTCGACGTGCCCTGCGCCGTCCGGCGGCGTCTCGCCGGCCGCCTCGACCTGCATCACCCAGTGCATCGACGCCGTCGGCAGCGCCTCGCTCGTGGTCGCCCACACGCGGTCGTCGACGAGGTAGTCGATCCGGTCGGGTCGCCACTCGATCGTGTACGTGTGCCAGCCGTCGAAGGAGATGCCGGTGTCGCCGACGAACGAGTTCACCGACGGGTCGCCCGGCGTGTGGTTGTAGCCGCGCACCGTGCCGTCGAGGCGCCCCTCGGGGAAGTCGACCTCGCCGTCGTCCCAGTCGTTGCCGTCGCTCCAGAGGAGGAAGGCCGCGTAGAACCCGGGCACCGCGTCGGCCCGCATCCGTACGCTGAACCGCCCGTGCACCTGCCCGCCCCACTCGCCGCCGACGAGCGGCACCACGGCGGCGCTCGTGACGGCGCCGTCGCCGGCCGACACCGCGAGGTCGAGCACGCCGTCGCGCACCGACACCGCGTCGGCCCGGTAGTCGCCGATGCCCGACGTGTCGGTGAAGCCGTCGTAGGCGACCCAGCTGTCGTCGTACCGACCGGGGAAGCGCCCGGCCGCGACCGGGTGCGCGAAGTCGTCCGAGAAGGTGCGCGTCCAGCCGGGCCCCGAGCTGGTCGGCATCGCCTGGCCGCTGCCGTTCGGCGCCACGCCGGCCCCGGCCCCCGTCCCGCCGACCCCCGTCCCGTCCGCCCCCGTCGACGGCGCAGGCTCGGCCGCGGCCGAGCTCGTCGGCTCCGGGCTCGGCGTGCTGGAGGGGCGGTCGGTCACGTCGGGGTGCCTCCCGGGCGTCGAGGTCGAGGTGGAGGTGGGGCCGCCCGCGTCGTCCGCCTGCCGCGCCGTGCTCGTCGACACGGTGACCGCGACGGCCACGGCGACGGCGGCGACGAGCAGCCCGACGGCCGCGACGACGCGCCTCGGGCGCGGGGGTCTGCGGGGCACGTCTCAGCTCTCCGGCCGTCCGCGTCGGGGTCGCCGCGAGCAGCTCGCGGCCGGGAGGGCCGTCGACAGCCTCGCCGCCGGGGGCTCCGCGGTCAAGCCGAGCGGCCGTCCTGCCCGCAGAAACGCCCTGATGCCACCCGTTCGAGGGTCGCGGGGCATCCGGGGTGCCGGGCTACACTCGCAGGACCGGCAGGCTACCCGCGCCCGCCGTACCCGAACGACGCCGGCCTCGACCGTGCGTGCCCGCGACCCCTCCGCCCCGCCCCACCCAGGCTCGGCGGGCGAGCACGTCCCTCCCCGCCGACGGCAACCCCTGGAGATCGCTCGTGCCCCGAGTCGTCCCCGTCACCGTGAGCGCGCGCCCCGACGGCGTGCACCCCGAGCTCCCGCGCGACGGAACCCCCCTGCCCGTCCCGACGATGGGCCCTGTGTCGCGCCTCGCGGCCGCCGCGCTCGTCGCCCTCACCCTGCTCGGCCTCGCGGTCGCGCTGGTCGCCGACCTCGTCGTGCTGCGCCAGGCGACCGCCACGGTCTTCCTGCTGCTCGAGCTCGGCGTCGCGCCGGCGCTCCTCGCGCGCCCGCTGCGCGCCTCCCGCTTCACCCTGGTGGCTCTGGTCGGCGGTCTCGTCGCCGCGGTGCTGACCGGCATCACGATGGCGACCCTGCACGTCTGGGTGCCCGTCCCCGCGGCCGTCGTCGTCGCGACCGCCACCGTCGTGATGCTGGTGGTCGCGGTGCGACGCGACCTCCGGGCACTCCGCGACGGGCGCCTCCCGCAGGCCCCGGCCGTCGAGGTGCCTCGGCCCGGCGACCAGGCCCCGGACCCCCGTGCCCTGGACCGACGGGCACTGGACCCCGAGGCCCCCGCCGAGGCGCGGGCCGCGTCGACCGCCCGCCTCCCGCTGGTGCCCCTCGCCACCGTCGCCGGGGTCGCCCTCGTGGTCGTGGCGTCGCTGCTCGTCCGGGGCGACCCGCCCCCCGGCGGCCTGCTCTCGATCGAGGGCCCGCTGTGGTGGGCCGGCCTCGTGCTGCTCGTGGCGGCCGCGGTCGTCGCCGTCGTGTCGCGACGCAGCCCGGCGCTGCCCTTGATGAGCCTGAGCGGCGTCGCTGTGCTGTCGCAGGCGATCGCCTACGGCACCCCGACGATGGTCTCGGCGGCGCGGCACGTCGGCGTGGTCGAGTCGATCCGGGCGAACGGCGGCACGTCGACCGGCGTCGACATCTTCCAGTCGTGGTCGGGGCTGTTCGCGGCCGTGGCGTGGGCCGCCGACGTCGCGGGACTCCGCGACGTGATGGTGGTCGCGACCTGGTGGCCGGTGATGATCAGCCCGCTGATCACCCTCGCGGCGACCGTCCTCGCGGCGAGGTTCCTCACCGACGACGGCCGCGCCTGGATCGCCGGCGGGCTGTTCGGCCTGACGCTCACGCTCAACACGCTGTACTTCTCGCCCCAGTCGCTCGGCGTCGTGCTCTCGCTGTCGGTCTTCGCGCTGGCCCTCAGCGGTCGCCCGCCGATCTCGGGCGCGCGACGTCGGTCGCGCCCCGCGTCGGTCGCGCCGTGGCGCCTCGCCGCCGTGCTGGTGCTGGGCTGTGCCCTCGCCGTGACGCACCAGATCTCGCCGTACCTCACCACGGCGGCGCTGGTCGTGTTCGTCGCGTTCCGGCTGATCCGCCCGTGGTGGCTGCCGACGCTGGTGCTGGTGCCCGCCGTGCTGTGGGCGCTGTCGAACGCGTCGGTGCTCGGGGCCTTCCTGCTGCCGACCGCCTTCGGCGACGTGGTGTCGAACGCCGCGCCGCCCGCGCACTCGGCCGCGACCCTGCCCGTGCCGGTCGTCAAGACCCTCGCCTTCGCGCTGCCCGCGGCCGTGCTGGTGCTGCTCGGCCTCGTCGCGCTCGTGACGGTCGTGCTGCGGCGGGGCGACCGCCGCGCCTGGGCGCTCGCCGTCGCGGCGGTCAGCCCGGTCAGCCTGGTGGTCGCCACGAACTACGGCGCCGAGGGCATCTTCCGCGTCACGCTGTTCGCCGCGCCGTGGCTGAGCGTGCTCGCGGCGTCGCTGCCCTGGCACCGGCTGCTGCCGCGGCTGGCCCGGTCGTCCGCCCGTGCCCGCCGGCGGGCCGCGGTGGTCGTGACCTCGGTCGCCCTCGTCGTCGTGGTCGGCGTGAACGTCTTCGGCGCCACCGCCCTCGACTGGAACCGGGTCGCGAGCGCCGACACGACGCGCGTCACCGCCCGCTACGAGGAGACCGCGGCCGCCGGCGCCGCGCTGCTCGTACCCGGCACCGGCAACGCCACCCCCGGGGCCCGCACCGCCCGCTACGACCAGGTGCAGTACCTCACCCGTGAGGCGCTCGGCGGCTGGCCCGACACGTCGTCGTACGACGCGGCCGCCGACGAGGCGCGCCTCACCTCGGGCCTCGAGGCGTGGGACGCGACCGAGCGGTGGGTCCTCGTCTCCGACGTGGTCGGCGCCTACGACGACCGCTACGGCTTCCAGTCGTACGACGACTACACCGAGCTCGCCGCGGCGTTCGCGGCCGACGACCGCTGGGAGGCCGTCATGACGACGCCCACCGCCACCCTCTACCGACTAAGCACGACAGGAGCCGGCGATGAGTGAGCCGACCAGCACGACGGCCCCGAGCCGGGGGGAGTCGCGGGTCGGCACCCGCAGGACGCCCCGGCGCCCGTCCCCCCGCGCCCTCCGCCTCGTGGCCGTCGCCGTCGCCGCGCTGGCCCTCGCGCCGCTGTTCGTCGGGCCGCTGGCCGCGCCGGCCGAGGCCGCGACCACCGGCACCGCCGCCCTGCCCGCCGCCCCGTCGCTGCGGCAGTCCGGCTGCGCGGCCGGCACCACGCTGTCGGTCGTCGCGCACCAGGACGACGACCTGCTCTTCCAGAGCACGGCCCTCGGCGCCGACCTCCGTGCCGGGCGCTGCGTCACCACGGTCTACGTCACCGCGGGCGACGCGGGGCGTGCGTCGACCTACTGGCGCGGCCGCGAGGCCGGGGTCCGGGCGGCCTACGCGCAGACGCTCGGCGTGGCCGACACGTGGTCGTCGACGACCGTCTCGCTCGGCGGCCGAGCCGTCGGGATCTCCCGCCTCGGCGGGTCGTCGAAGGTCCAGATGGTCTTCCTGCACCTCCCTGACGGCGGCCTCGACGGGAAGGGCTTCGCGGCCACCGGCCGGCAGAGCCTGCCCCAGCTGTGGGCGGGCACGCAGTCGCGCCTCAGCACCGTCGACGGGCTCACGAGCTACTCGCTGGGCGAGCTCCGCGCGCAGCTCGTCACGATCATGAAGGGCGTGGCCCCGACCAACGTCGACACCCTCGACCACGTCGGAGCGATCGACGACGGCGACCACCCCGACCACCACGTCGTCGCCTACCTCACCGACGCGGCGCGGCGGCAGCTCACCACCGCTCCCGGCTTCGCCGGCTGGCGGGGCTACGGGCTCTCGCAGCTCCCCGTTAACCTCACCGACGACCAGGTGCGGGCCAAGTCGCTGGCGTTCTTCCGGTACGCGGCCTCCGACGACGGCACCTGCGCGAGCTGGGACGCCTGCTGGGGCCGCCCGGAGTACTCCTGGCTGTCGCGCGAGCAGACGGTCGGCACGCCGACCATGACCGCCCCGGGCGGAGGGCCCGTCACCACGACGCCCGTGACGACGACCCCGACGACGCCCGCCCCGACCGACCCCGCGACCGACGTGACCGCCGGCGCGGTCGCGACCGCCAGCTCGGAGAACGGAGCCGACGGCCAGACCGCCGCCGCCGCGATCGACGGCGTCGCCGACGGCTACCCGGGCGTCGCCACCGCCGAGTGGGCGACGGTCGGCGGCCGCGCCGGCTCGTGGCTCCAGCTCACCTGGGCCGCCGCCCGCAGCGTCGACCGCTTGGTGCTGAGCGACCGTCCGAACGCCGACGACCAGGTGACGGGCGCGACCCTGACGTTCTCCGACGGCTCGACCGTCACGGTGCCCGCGCTGGCGAACGGGGGAGGCGCCACCACGGTCTCGTTCCCGGCCCGCTCCGTCTCGTCGGTGCGCGTCACGGTGACGGCCGTGTCGTCGACCACCCGGAACGTCGGCCTGGCCGAGGTGCGGGTGCAGTCGACCGCCGCGGCGACCACGACGCCCGCCCCGGCCCCCGCCCCGACCCGTGTCGACGTCACGGCCGGCGCCGTCGCGACGGCGGCGTGGGACGACCCGTCGACGGGCCAGACCGCCGACAAGGCGATCGACGGCGTGGCCGACGGGTACCCGACCGCGCCGACCGCCGAGTGGGTCGCCCCCTGGGGGCGCACCGGCGTCACCCTGACGCTGACCTGGCCGACGGCGGTGACGACCGACCAGGTCGTGCTGCACGACCGGCCCAACGGCTCCGACCAGGTGACCGCCGGCACCCTGACCTTCTCCGACGGGTCGACCGTCGACGTGCCCGCCCTGGCGGACGACGGCTCGGCCACCACGGTGTCGTTCGCGAGCCGCAGCACCACGTCGGTGCGCTTCACCGTCACCGGGGTCAGCGCCAGCACGGGAAACGTGGGCCTGGCCGAGATCCGGGTGCGGGGCACGCGCTAGCCGAGCCGCGGGCGGCGCGGCGCGGCCGGCCGGCCGCCTGCCCGCCTGCCCGCATTCCTGCCCGCCTGCACGACGAGAGGCGCGGTGCCGACCGGCACCGCGCCTCCTCGCTGCTCCCGTCGGCCGACGGGCGCCGCCTAGCGGCGGCCGAGCCGCCGCTCGCCGCCCGTGCCGAGCGTGTAGGGCAGTCTGTAGTAGGCGAACAGCTCCTGCTCGCGCTGGGCCTCGAGCTCGCCGTCGGTCTCGATCGACGGCGCCTCCTTCGCGAGCTTCTTGTCGAACTGCACCTTGAGGTGCTTCGGCGCGACGAGCGCGCCGTCGAGCGGCACGAAGACGAGGCGGGTGCGGCCGAGGATGCCGACCTGGACGGCGGCGAACGACGGCACGTCGCTCGACGTGTCGAAGTAGATGCTCTCGAGCGTGCCGATCTTGTCGCCGGTGGGGTCGACGACCGCGAGGCCGACCCAGTCTCGGAGGTTCTCCGGTTCGAACATGGCGTGACCTCTCTGCCGCCCCGGCGTGGTCCGGGGTCGTGCGCCTCCGACGGTACCGGCCCGGACCGCCGTGCGCCCTGCCGAGCGGCGGGTCGCGTCGAGCTCTCAGGAGACGGCGTGGCGTCGTGCCCCGGGTGGCACGATGGGCGCATGTCGCTCCTGAGCCCTCGACACGACGACGCCCGCCCCGACGAGGCCAGCCCCGCCGACGCCCGCCCCGCCGACGCCCACGGCGCCCGGCGCCTGCTCGTCGTCGACGTGGCCGACGGCGGCCGCGACGACCCCGCGTTCGAGGCCGAGCTGCAGCGGCTCACCGCCTCCGTCGTCGCCGCCGCCGAGGCGCTCGGCCTCGTGGTCGACCGCGTGGCCGCCGAGCAGGCCGGCGACGACGAGCTGGGGCGCCGGCTGGCCGCGGCCGACGCCGTCGTGCTCACCGGCGGCGAGGACGTCGACCCGTCGACCTACGACGGCGACGTCGCCGAGCCGCACGGCGGCCAGACCTTCCCCGACGCCGACCGGGCGCAGATCGCCCTGGTGCGGGCGGCCGTGGCGGCGCGCACGCCGCTGATCGGCATCTGCCGCGGCATGCAGCTCGTGAACGTCGCCCTCGGCGGCGACCTCGTGCAGCACCTCGACGGCCACGTCGCGGCCGACGTCGACGACAGCATGGTCGACCACGTCGTCAGCGTCGCCGACGACAGCAGCCTCGCCAGCGTGCTCGGGGCCACGACCCTCGACGTGCGCAGCTCGCACCACCAGGCCGTCGCCCAGCCGGGGCGGGGCCTCCGCGTGGTCGCCTGGGCCGCCGACGGCACGCCCGAGGCGATGGAGCACGAGGAGGCGCCCCTCTGGTGCGTGCAGTGGCACCCGGAGGACGCGGGGTCGCGCGGCACCGTCCTCACCGACCTGCTCGTCGCGGCGCGCGACGCCGCCGGGGCCCGCGTCGACCCGGGGCGCGCGCCCGGGGCCCCGCCGGTGCGTGCGCCCAGGGCGTAGCCCGGCCCGCTCGGGGGCCTTGCGGGCGGGGGAGGGGGCCGTGTCACACTGGACGGACAGCGCCCTCGTCGTGGAGCGGCAACACCCCCACACCCGTCAGACCTGACCCGCGACGAGTGCGCAGCGCCCCGGCCCCGGCCCCGGCGCGTCCCGACGCTCGTCGTCGTGCGCCTCCGTGCGGGAGAACGGAGGCCCTCGTGACCGACACCACCACCCGCCCCGCCGACCGGCCCGAGACCGAGCCCGTCCGCGTGCCCTCGACCTACACGGGCTCGATGCGCGTCAGTGACGTCGGCACCGCCGACCGCGCCGCCGAGGCCGCCGCCGCCCGCGGCACCGTCCACGTGCTGACCCCGTCGGCCGTGGTCGGCATCGCCGTGCTCGGCCTGTCGACCTTCCTCGCCATCACCACCGAGCTCATGCCGGTCGGCCTGCTGTCGACGATGAGCGTCGACCTCGGCGTCTCCGAGTCGCGCATGGGCGTCGTCGTCACGGTCTACGCGCTCGCCGTCGCCCTGCTCGCCCTGCCGCTCACCTGGGCCACGGCCCGCGTGCCGCGCAAGGCCGTGCTCGTGACCACGCTCGTCGGCTACACGGCGTCGAACCTCATCGTGGCGCTGGCTCCCTCCTTCGCCGTGGTGTGCGCCGGCCGGGTCGTCGGCGGCGTCGCGCACGCCCTCTTCTTCTCCGTCGCGTCGGCCTACGCGACGCGCATCGTGCCTCCCCGGCTGGCCGGCCGCGCGATCGCGTTCGTCTACTCGGGCAGCTCGCTCGGCTTCGTCATCGGCGTGCCGCTCGCGACGACGGTCGGCGACCACCTCGGCTGGCGGGCCGCCGTCGGGGCCGTGGCCGCCGCCTCCGCGCTGCTCGCCGTCGTCGCGGTGGCGTTCCTGCCCGCGGTGCGGGGCGAGTCGTACCCGCACGTCGGCTCGGTCCGGTCGTGGGCCCGCACCGGGCTGCTGGCCGTGGTCGTCGCCGACCTGCTGCTCTTCGCGGGGCACTACGTGGTCTACACGTACGTCGGGCCGTACCTCGTGACCGCGGGGCTCGGCGACGACGCGGTCGGCACGGCGCTGCTGGTGCTCGGCGCGACCGGGGTGGTCGGGCTGCTGACCGCGGGCGCCTTCGTCGACCGCGCCCCGCGGCAGACCCTCCTCGTCGCCGTGGCGACGATGGCCGTCGCCCTCGCGGCGCTGCCGCTGGTGCACGGCTCGCTCGTCGGCACCTTCGTCGTCGCGGGCGTGTGGGTCGCCGCGAACGGCACGACCGGCACCCTCTTCATGGCGGCGGCGATCCGCGCGGGCGGCGTCAGCCCCGACATCGCGGGCGCGCTGATCAACGCGGGCTCGAACGTCGGCATCGCCGGCGGCGCGGCGCTCGGCGCGCAGCTGACCGGGGTCACCGGACTCGGTGCGCTGCCGTTCTCGGCGGCCGTGGTCGTCGCCGCGAGCTTCGTCGTCGTGGCGCTGGCCCGCCGCGGATTCCCGCTCCACGGTCACGCGCAGGAGCAGCTGTCGACGTCGAACCTCCGCACCATCACGTCGTCGGTCGCGGCCGTGACCGGGTCGGTGGCGGTGGTGCGCGGCACGGCGACGGGCTCCGGCCCGGCCGTCACGGGCGGCCGCCGCCGCTGAGCCCCGGCCCGGCGCGACCGAGCGCAGAGCGACGCCCGGCCCGACCCGCACCGACCCAGCGCAGAGCGACCCCGCCCCGCCCCGCCCGGCCCCGGCCCCGGCCACCCGCCGCAACGCGGCGCAACGCGCCCCCGGCCGGAGGCGCGGTGTGGCATCGTCGTCGACGTGACCGACACCGAGACCCGCCCCAAGCAGCTCATCCTCAACCTGTTCGAGATGAACTGCGTCGGGCACATCACGCACGGCCTCTGGCGCCTGCCGGGCAACCACCGGCGCGAGTACACCGACATGGCGTACTGGATCGAGCTGGCCCGCCTCGCCGAGAGCGGCGGCTTCGACGCCGTCTTCCTCGCCGACGTGCTGGGCACCTACGACGTGTACGGCGACAGCCCGGCCCCGGCGCTGCTCGAGGGCATCCAGGCACCGGCGAACGACCCGATGCTGGTCGTCCCCGTCATGGCCGCCGTCACCGAGCACCTCGGCTTCGGCGTCACGGCGTCGACGAGCTACGAGCCGCCGTTCGCGTTCGCCCGCCGCATGTCGACCCTCGACCACCTCACCAAGGGGCGGGTCGGCTGGAACGTCGTCACCTCGTACCTGCCGAGCGCCGCCCGCAACTTCGGCCTCGACGACCAGATCCCCAAGGAAGAGAGGTACGCCCGCGCCGCGGAGTACCTCGAGGTGCTCTACGCCCTGTGGGAGGGCTCGTGGGAGGACGACGCCGTCGTCGCCGACCCCGCGGCCGACGGCCTGGCTCCCGGCTCGGGCGTCTACACCGACCCGTCGAAGGTGCACGCGATCGACCACGTGGGCCGGTTCTTCCGGGTCGCCGGCCCGCACCTCAGCGAGCCGTCGCCGCAGCGGACCCCGGTGCTCTTCCTCGCGACGGCGTCGCCCACCGGCGTGGCGCAGGCCGCGCAGCACGCCGAGGTGGTGTTCACCGGCGGCCGGGCCGTGCGTCAGGTGGCCGAGGCGACGCGCGCCGCGGCCGTCGAGGCCGGCCGGTCGGCGGACGACGTGTCGTTCATCGTCCAGGCCGGCGTCGTCACGGCCGAGACCGAGGAGGCGGTGGCCGAGAAGCTGGCCCTCTACCGGTCGTTCGCGAGCGAGCAGGGCGCGCT
The DNA here is from genome assembly GCF_014842245.1 of Frigoribacterium sp. CFBP 13707. NCBI lineage: Bacteria > Bacillati > Actinomycetota > Actinomycetes > Micrococcales > Microbacteriaceae > Frigoribacterium > Frigoribacterium sp. CFBP 13707. The sequence continues at coordinate 22,980 of NZ_JACYVL010000005.1, read as the reverse complement.
CGTGCACCGCAGCGTCCCGTTCGACGCCCCGTCGCACCCGCGCGACCGCACGGTGCGCGAGGCCCTCGAGGCGGAGGGGCGGCTCGACCACCCCGGGGCGGCGGCCCTGCCGCTCGACATCACCGTCGGCCAGCTGGTCGACAGCGTCGACGAGGCCTGGGGCGGCGCGTTCTTCGTGGCCGGCACCCCGACGGTCGTCGCCGACGAGATCGAGCGCTGGCTCGACGAGGAGGGCATCGACGGCATCAACCTCCGCCAGTACCACTCCTTCGACACGCTGCGCGACTTCGTCGAGCTCGTCGTGCCCGAGCTGCGGCGTCGGGGCAGGGTGCGTGAAGCGTACGTGCCGGGGCAGACCCTGCGTGAGCGGTACACCGGGGGCGGCCCGCGCCTCCCCGACTCCCACCCCGCGGCGGCGCACCGCCGCTGACGGGGCCGTGCCGGAGGCGGTGGTCGCGCCCCGGGGGAGGGCTCGACCCATCGGGCGGGCGCGACCTAGCGGGCGGGCGTGGCCTAGCGGGCGGTCCCGGCCCGGTACCGCGCCGGGGTCGGCGGCACGCGCAGCCAGGCGGTGCGGGTGACGCCGTCGCGCGAGACCCACTCGACGAAGACGGTGCCGAGCACGGCCAGCTCGTCGAGCTCGCCGGGCGTGGCGATGCCGACGGAGGCGCCGCGGCGGAGGGACGACGCGGTGCGGACGACGTCGTGCGGCAGCTCGACCGACACGCGGCGCGGCGTCTGGCCGCCGATCGCACGGAGCACGAGGCAGGTGCCGAGGGGCACCGCGGGGTCGCTGCCGTCGTTCGGCGACTGCAGGTACGTGAGGTAGAAGCGGGGGGCGCTGCGGCGGCGGAGGGCGACGACGCGCTCGGGCCGGACGGAGGCGGGGTCGACGCGGGGGCGGGTCCGGCCGCGGGCGCCGAGGCGCGCGCCGGTCGCGGTGACGCCGTCGGCGTCGGAGCTGGTGGTGCTCATGCTGGAGGGTCCCCTGGTCGTGGTGGTGCGGCGCCGTCCTGTCGGCGCATGCCAAGGCAACCGCACGGCCGGTGTCCGCGCAACGGAGGACACGGGCCCAGTTGGGGGGACACCTCGGCCCCAGAGAAGGGGGACCGGTCGCCCCGGGCGGACGGAGTGAGCGCTCACGTAGACTGGCACCGCCATCCGAGCCGAAGGAGTCTCATGCACAACTGGGCCGCCAACGTCGAGTACTCGACGACCGACCTCCGCCGTCCGGCCACCGTCGACGAGCTGCGCGACGTCGTCGCCTCCAGCCGCCGCGTGAAGGCGCTCGGCTCGCGCCACTCGTTCAGCCGCATCGCCGACACCGACGGCGTGCTCGTCTCGACCGAGGCGCTGGGCGTGCCGATCGAGCTCGACGCCGACCGCGACGTCGTCCGCGTCGGCGCGGCCGCCACGCACGCCGTGCTGGCCCGCGAGCTGCAGCGCCACGGCCGGGCCCTGCCCAACCTGGCCTCGCTGCCGCACATCTCCGTCGCCGGCGCCGTCCAGACCGGCACCCACGGCTCGGGCGTCGGCAACCCCGCCCTCTCGGCCTCGGTCAGCGCGGTCGAGATCGTCCGCGCCGACGGCTCGCTCGACGTCGTCCGCCGCGGCGACGAGGCCTTCGAGGCGACGGTCGTCGGCCTCGGCGCCCTCGGCGTCGTGACGGCCCTCGAGCTCGACACCGTGCCGACGTTCGACGTCGTGCAGACCGTCCACCAGGGGCTGCCCTGGGCCGCCGCGCTCGAGCAGCTCGACGCCGTGCTCGCCCACGCCTACAGCGTCAGCCTGTTCACCCGCTACACCGGCGACGACGTCGAGCAGGTCTGGAGCAAGGCCCGGGTCGACGGCGTCGGCTCGTCGGGCCTCGACCTCCGCGAGCTCGGCGGCCGTCCGGCCGAGGCCGCGCTGCACATGCTGCCCGACACGGCGGCCGACGCGGTGACGCCCCAGCTCGGCGAGCCCGGGCCGTGGCTCGACCGGCTGCCGCACTTCCGCGCCGAGTTCACGCCGAGCGCGGGCGAGGAGATCCAGAGCGAGTACCTGGTGCCCGCCGAGCACGCGGCCGCGGCCGTCGAGGCGCTCCGGGCGATCGGCGACCGGCTCGCCGAGGTCATCTTCGTCAGCGAGATCCGCACCGTGGCGCCCGACGCGGCGTGGCTGAGCCCGAGCGGCGGCCGGCAGAGCGTCGCCTTCCACTTCACCTGGCGACGTCAGGCGGAGGCGGTGCTGGCGGTGCTGCCGCTGGTCGAGGAGGCGCTGGCCGGCTTCGACGCACGACCGCACTGGGGCAAGGTGGCGACCCTCGACCACGAGACGCTGCGCGCCCGCTACCCTCGCCTCGACGACTTCGCGGCGCACGCCGCCGCCGTCGACCCGGAGGGTCGCTTCCGCAACGCCCACCTCGACACCGTCGCCCTCGGAGGACACCGTGCCTGACGTCACCACGACCACCCCCACCACGACCGGCCCCGCCACGACCGGCCCCGCCACGACCGGCCCCGCCGGCCCGCTGCCCGTCAGCGGCGCGCCCGTCTCGCTCGAGCACGGCCCCTACCGGGCCGAGCTCGCGGCCGTCGGCGCGACCCTCCGCAGCCTCACGCACGACGGCCGCGACCTCGTCGTCCCGTTCGCGGCCGACGTGGTCCGCCCGCTCTACCGCGGGGCGCTGCTCGCGCCGTGGCCGAACCGCATCGTCGACGGCGCCTACGACGAGGCGGGCGAGACCCTGCAGCTGCCGCTCAACGAGGTCGAGCGGGGGCACGCCCTGCACGGGCTGGTCGGCTGGGCCGAGTGGCGCGTGGAGTCGAGCGAGCCGCACCGCGCCTCCCTCGTGACGGAGCTGGCCCCGAGCGACGGCTACCCCTGGCGGCTGGCGCTCCGCGCCACCTACGAGCTCGGCGACGCCGGCCTCACCACGACCGTCGAGGCCACCAACGTCGGCGTCGGCGAGGCGCCCTACGGCGTCGCGCCGCACCCGTACCTCGTCGCCGGCGAGGGCCGGGTCGACGACTGGGCCCTCACCCTGCCGGCCGACAGCTACCTCGAGGTGACCGACGACCGCCTCGTGCCGACCGGCGTGCACGGGGTGACCGAGCGCGAGGGCTTCGACTTCCGCGAGGGGAGCGTCGTGGGCGAGACCTTCGTCGACCACGCCTTCACCGAGCTCGCCCGCACCGGCGAGGGCCAGGTCGCGACGGCACGGCTGACGGCGGCCGACGGCGGGGGCGTCGAGATGACCTGGGGCCCCGAGCTGCCCTGGGTGCAGGTGCACACGGCCGATCGCCCGGAGCGCGAGAACGACCGCGTCGGCCTGGCCGTCGAGCCGATGACCTGCCCGCCCGACGCCTTCACGAGCGGCATCGACCTGGTGCGCCTCGCTCCGGGTGAGAGCCACGTCGCGAGCTGGACGATCACCGCGATCTGACGCCGACGGCGCGGGCGCCCGGGCAGCCGGGTGCCTGCGCCTGCGCCCGCGCCTGCCCCCTAGGCGCTGAGCGCCTCGTGGCCGAGCGGCTCCGACTGCCAGGTGACGGCCGACACCGTCCCGGTCGACAGCCGCAGCAGGGCCGCCTCGAGCGCGCGGCGGGTGCGACGCCCGGCCAGCTCGTCGCGCACCACGACGTCGAAGCGCAGCAGGTCGGGCAGCTCCGTGAGCAGCACCGTGCCGGCGTCGGCGAGCTGCACGAGGTACTGCCCCTCGTCGACGCGGGCGGCCGCGTGCTCGGCCAGCAGGCGTCGCGACAGCCAGAACAGGCCGGCGCTGTCGTGCGCGGTGTGGACGGTGGCGGTCACGGCGAGCATGCAGTCATGGTGCCTCGTCATCCGCTCAGGCCCGTGAACGCCGTGTTGCGAACGTGTGAACCATGCCGGATGCGCGGACGACTTGACATCGGACGGATGCTGATTCAGTATTGCCCCGAACCACCCGATGTGAGCGCTCACATGACAGTGATCGAGCACGACGGTTCACTCCGAGGCACGTTCTCTGACGAAGAGGTCACCGTGAACACCAGCACCCCCGACGGCTCGCGCGCCACCCCCGCGTCGACCGTCCGCCCCCGCCGCTCGCCCGCGGCGACCGCGCCCGACGCGTCCGCGTCGCCGACCCGCGGCACGGCTCGCCGCGCCCCCGTCACGGCCCTCGACGCCGTCTGACCCCCGACCCCCGACGGGCGCTCACGCACCCCGTCGGCCCGTCCCCGACGCGGCCCCGCCGCCGACCAGGACGCGCTCCACCGGCCAGCCCGGCACGCCCTCCCGCGTGCCTCCCCGGCCGTCCGCACCACCGAGCACCACGCACGAGCACCACCCTTCAGCACCACCTCCACAGCATCACCATCCGTCATCGACGACGCCGTCGAGATGACACGGACACGAAGGAATCACCGTGAAGAACAAGAAGCTCATCGTCGGCATCGTCGCCGCCGGTCTGGCGATCTCCCTGGCCGGCTGCTCCGGCGGAGCGGGCGGCCGCGGCGGCGACAGCGGCAGCGGCAGCAGCGGCGGGGACAACTCCGGCGCCCTCGTCGGCGTCGCGATGCCGACCAAGGTCTCCGAGCGCTGGATCAAGGACGGCGACGCCGTCAAGAGCGCCCTCGAGGACAAGGGCTACAAGGTCGACCTCGAGTACGCCGACAACAAGATCCCCCAGCAGGTCCAGCAGGTCAGCAACATGATCACCAAGGGCGCCAAGGTGCTCATCGTCGCCTCGATCGACGGCGGCTCGCTGAGCGACCAGCTCGACTCGGCCGCCAAGGCCGGCATCAAGGTCATCTCGTACGACCGCCTCCTCACCGGCAGCGAGAACGTCGACTACTACGTGTCGTTCGACAACTACAAGGTCGGCGTCGACCAGGCCACCAGCCTGCTCACCGGCCTCGGCCTCGCCGACGCCGACGGCGCGAAGATCGACGGCGCGGCCGCCAAGAACATCGAGGTCTTCGCGGGCAGCCCCGACGACAACAACGCGACGTTCTTCTTCAACGGCGCGATGGAGACCCTCAAGCCCTACCTCGAGGACGGCTCGCTGACGATCGGCTCCGGCCAGGACCAGTTCACGCAGGCCGCCACGCTGCAGTGGGACCCGGCGACCGCCAAGGCCCGCATGCAGAACCTGATCGCCTCGACTTACTCGGGCGGCACGAAGCTCGACGGCGTGCTGTCGCCCTACGACGGCATCTCGATCGGCATCATCTCGGCGCTCGAGGGCGCCGGCTACAGCGACTCGGCGCTGCCGATCGTGACCGGCCAGGACGCCGAGGCCGCCTCGGTCAAGTCGATCATCGCCGGCCAGCAGTACTCGACGATCTACAAGGACACCCGTCAGCTCGCTGACCAGTCCGTCGTGATGGCCGACGACATCCTCAACGGCAAGACGCCCGAGACGAACGACGACAAGACGTACGACAACAAGGCGAAGGTCGTCCCGACGTACCTCTTCCAGCCCACCATCGTCACGAAGGACAACTACAAGGAAGTCCTCGTCGACAGCGGCTACTACACCGAGGACGACCTCAAGTAGGTCACGCCCCCTCGGGGCGGGGGAGGCGCGGCTGACGCCAGCCGCGCCTCCCCCCTCCCCGGCCCCCTCAGCACCACCCACACGGAAGAAGGAACAGTGGCGAACACGATCCTGGAGATGCGCGACATCACCAAGACGTTCCCCGGCGTCAAGGCACTGCAGGACGTCACGCTGGAGGTCGAGCGCGGCCAGGTCCACGCGATCTGCGGCGAGAACGGCGCCGGCAAGTCGACGCTGATGAAGGTGCTCTCGGGGGTCTACCCCGCCGGCTCCTTCGAGGGTCAGATCCTCCTCGACGGCCAGCCCGTCGAGTTCAAGAACATCAACGACTCCGAGGCCGCGGGCGTCGTCATCATCCACCAGGAGCTCGCCCTGAGCCCCTTCCTGTCGATCGCCGAGAACATCTTCCTCGGCAACGAGCAGTCCAAGGGCGGCTTCATCGACTGGAACAAGACGAACCTCGACGCCGCGGGCCTGCTCGCCCGGGTCGGCCTCCGTGACAACCCCATCACGAAGGTCACCGACATCGGCGTCGGCAAGCAGCAGCTGGTCGAGATCGCCAAGGCCCTCTCGAAGAAGGTCAAGCTGCTCATCCTCGACGAGCCGACCGCGGCGCTGAACGACGACGACTCGGCGCACCTGCTCGACCTGATCAAGAGCCTGCAGGGCCAGGGCATCACGTCGATCATCATCAGCCACAAGCTCAACGAGATCAAGGAGATCGCCGACAAGGTCACGATCATCCGCGACGGCAAGACGATCGAGACCCTCGACATGCACGCCGGCGAGGTCTCGGAGGACCGCATCATCAAGGGCATGGTCGGCCGCGACCTCGAGAGCCGCTACCCGGCCCACGAGTCGTCCATCGGCGAGGAGCTCCTCCGCATCGAGGACTGGACGGTGCACCACCCCCTCGACGCGTCGCGCGAGATCATCCACCAGGCCAACCTGGCCGTCGCGGCCGGCGAGATAGTCGGCATCGCGGGCCTCATGGGCGCGGGCCGCACCGAGCTCGCCATGAGCGTCTTCGGCAAGAGCTACGGCACCGGCATCTCGGGCACCGTCTACAAGCGCGGCGAGAAGATCGACACCAGCACGGTGACCAAGGCCATCGCGGCCGGCATCGCCTACGCCACCGAGGACCGCAAGAAGTACGGCCTCAACCTGATCGACGACATCCAGCGGAACGTCTCCGGCTCCGCGCTCCGGAAGCTCGCGAAGCTCGGCTTCGTGAACGGCTCCGAGGAGAGCACGGTCGCCGAGCGCTACCGCAAGAGCATGAACATCAAGGCCCCCACCGTGGCGGCCGTGACGGGCAAGCTCTCCGGCGGCAACCAGCAGAAGGTCGTGCTCTCCAAGTGGATGTACGCCGACCCCGACGTGCTCATCCTCGACGAGCCCACCCGCGGCATCGACGTCGGGGCGAAGTACGAGATCTACACGATCATCAACCAGCTGGCCGACCAGGGGAAGGGCGTCATCGTCATCTCCTCCGAGCTCCCCGAGCTGCTCGGCATCTGCGACCGCATCTACACCCTCTCGGAGGGGCGCATCACGGCCGACGTGCCGATCGCCGACGCCACCCCCGAGTTCCTCCTGAAGTACATGACCCTCGAGCGAGAGAGCCCCGTCAATGAGCGCGCCTAGCCCCACCCAGGCCACCGAGCCCAAGCCCACCGGAACGGGGAACTCCTCGCCGCGCGGCCAGTCCGGCTCCGTCAACCCGATCACCGGCGCCGTGTCGTACCTGGCCGGCCAGCTGCGTCAGATCGGCCTGTTCATCGCGCTGATCGTCATCGTGCTGTTCTTCCAGATCACGACCAACGGCATCACCCTCGCGCCGATCAACGTCTCGAACCTGGTCGTCCAGAACAGCTACATCCTGATCCTCGCCATCGGCATGGTCATGGTGATCATCGCCGGCCACATCGACCTCTCGGTTGGCTCGGTCGTCGCCTTCACCGGCGCCATGGCCGGCGTCATGATCACGCAGTGGGGACTGCCCTGGCCCGTGGCCGCGGTGCTCTGCCTCGTGATCGGCGCCCTGGTCGGTGCCTGGCAGGGCTTCTGGATCGCCTACTTCGGGATCCCGGCGTTCATCGTGACGCTGGCGGGCATGCTCGCCTTCCGCGGCGCGGCGCAGATCGCCCTGCAGAACCAGCAGATCTCGCCCTTCCCCCAGGGCTTCCGCAACATCGGCTCCGGCTTCCTCCCGGCGTTCGGCACGACGGGCTACGAGCCGCTCACGCTGATCCTCGGCGCGATCGCCTCGGTCGCCCTGATCGGCACGGGCCTCCGCGGCCGCGCCGTCCGTCGCAAGTACCAGCTCGAGGACGAGCCCTTCCTGTGGTTCATCACGAAGATGGTCTTCACGGTCGCCCTCGTCATGTACATCGGCTTCCTCCTCGCCAGCTACTCGGGCACCCCGATCGTGCTGGTCGTGCTCGCCGTGCTCGTCGTCGTCTACTCGATGGTGATGAAGAACTCGGTCTTCGGCCGCCACGTCTACGCCATCGGCGGCAACCTGCACGCCGCTGAGCTGTCGGGCGTCAAGACCAAGCGCGTGACGTTCCTGCTGTTCGTCAACATGGGCGTCATCTCGGCCCTCGCCGGCCTGGTCTTCACCGGCCAGCTCAACCTCGCCAGCCCCAGCGCCGGCAACGGCTTCGAGCTGGACGCCATCGCGGCGGTCTTCATCGGCGGCGCGGCGGTCACGGGCGGCATCGGCACGGTCACCGGCGCCATCGTCGGCGGCCTGATCATCGGCATCCTGAACAACGGCATGTCGATCCTCGGCGTCGGCACGGAGTACCAGTCGCTCATCAAGGGCCTGGTGCTGCTCGCCGCGGTCGCGTTCGACGTCTTCAACAAGCGTCGCGCCGCGTCCTCCCGCAAGTAGGAGGCGAGACGTCGACCGGTCGGTCGGTCGACGACACGAGGAGGCGCGGGTCGAGGTCGACCCGCGCCTCCGGCGTCCCCGCAGGGGTCGCCTCCCCGCAGCACGGCCGGGCACCCGCCCGGCTCCCGGCCCTCGTTCCCTAGGATCGTCTCCGTGCCCACCCTCTTCGACGTCGCCAGGGCTGCCGGCGTCTCGCACCAGACGGTGTCCCGTGTCGTCAACGGCGACCCCACCGTCCGCCCGGTCACGAAGGCCAAGGTCGACGCCGCCGTCGAGGCCCTCGGCTACCGTCCGAGCCTCGCCGCCCGGGCCCTCGCCAGCCGCAAGACGCGCTCGATCGGGCTGATCAGCACCGGGTTCCCGTTCTACGGGCCGTCCAGCACGATGCACGGCTTCAACGGCGCCGCGCGGCGCGCCGGCTACCAGGTGTCGATGGCGACGCTCGACAGCGACGACGCCGACGGGGTCCGCCAGGCGGTCGACGCGCTCGTGGGCCAGGCCGTCGCCGCGGTGGTGCTGATCGCCCCCGACGCCGAGGCGCTCGACGTGCTGCGCTCGGCCGACGTGACGGTGCCGCTCGTCACGGCCGACAGCGTCGCCGACGACGGTCACCACCCGGTCTCCATCGACCAGGCGGCCGGCGCCGAGCGGGCGGTCGAGCACCTCGCGTCGCTCGGCCACCGGGCGGTCGCCCACGTCGCCGGCCCCGACGCCTGGATGGACGGCCGCGACCGCGAGCGCGGCTGGCGCGACGCCTGCGCGCGGCTCGGCCTCGACGCCTCGGTGCTGCTCCGCGGCGACTGGACCCCCGCCTCCGGCCACGCCCTGGGGCGGGAGCTCGCCGGGCGCGACGACGTCACGGCCGTGTTCTGCGCCAACGACCAGATGGCGCTCGGCGTCGTGCACGCGCTGACCGAGGCCGGCGTCCGCGTGCCCGGCGACGTGAGCATCGTCGGGTTCGACGACATCCCCGAGGCGGAGCACTTCCTCCCGCCGCTGACCACCGTCCGCCAGGACTTCGAGGCCCTCGGCCGCCGCATCATGGACACGGTCGAGGCCGTGCTCGGCGGCGACGAGACGCCCGTCGCCCCGATGGCCCCCGAGCTCGTCGTGCGGCTCTCGACCGCGCCTCCCCGGCACTAGCCGACCCGCGCCTCCGACCGGGGGCGCGATTGCACGCGTGAGCGCTCACGTGGCACAATGTGAGCGCTCACTTTCACCACCATGACAAGGATGTTCCATGGCAGCGACCCCTGACCACGCCGACTCCCACGTCGTCGGCGTCGACTTCGGCACCCTGAGCGGACGGGCCGTCGTCGTACGGGTCTCCGACGGCGCCGAGCTCGGCAGCGCGACGTTCGAGTACCCCCACGCGGTCGTCGACCGCACCCTGCCCGGCACCGGCGAGCGCCTGCCCGCCGAGTGGGCCCTGCAGGTGCCGAGCGACTACGTCGACGTGCTGCAGAACGCCGTCCCGGAGGCCCTCGCCGCCTCGGGCGTCGACCCGGCCAGCGTCGTCGGCATCGGCACCGACTTCACCGCCTGCACGATGGTGCCGACCACCGCCGACGGCACCCCGCTCAACGAGCTGCCCGAGTTCGCCGGCCGCCCGCACGCCTACGTCAAGCTGTGGCGCCACCACGCCGCGCAGGGCCAGGCCGACCGCATCAACGAGCTCGCCCGCGAGCGCGGCGAGTCGTGGCTGCCCCGCTACGGCGGGCTCATCTCGAGCGAGTGGGAGTTCGCCAAGGGCCTCCAGCTGCTCGAGGAGGACCCGGAGGTCTACGCCGCGACGGAGCACTGGGTGGAGGCCGCCGACTGGATCATCTGGCAGCTCAGCGGGCGCTACGTCCGCAACGCCTGCACCGCCGGCTACAAGGGCATCCTCCAGGACGGCGAGTACCCGAGCCGCGAGTTCCTCGCCGCGCTGAACCCCGACTTCGCCGACTTCGCCGAGTCGAAGGTCGCCCACGAGATCGGGGCGCTCGGCTCCGCGGCCGGCACGCTGACGGCCGAGGCCGCCGGCTGGACGGGCCTGCCCGAGGGCATCGCCGTCGCGGTCGGCAACGTCGACGCGCACGTCACGGCCCCCGCCGCCAAGGCGACGCAGCCCGGCCAGATGGTCGCCATCATGGGCACGAGCACCTGCCACGTCATGAACGGCTCCGAGCTCGCCGAGGTCCCCGGCATGTGCGGCGTCGTGGACGGCGGCATCACCGAGGGCTTCTACGGCTACGAGGCCGGCCAGTCGGGCGTGGGAGACATCTTCGCCTGGTACGTCCGCAACCAGGTGCCGCAGTCGGCCGTGGACGCGGCCGAGGCCGCCGGCAAGAGCGTGCACCAGCACCTCACCGACCTCGCCTACGAGCAGCCCGTCGGGGCGCACGGCCTCGTCGCCCTCGACTGGCACAGCGGCAACCGCTCGGTGCTCGTCGACCACGAGCTCTCCGGCGTCATCGTCGGCCAGACGCTCAGCACCACGCCGGAGGAGGGCTACCGCGCCCTGCTCGAGGCCACGGCCTACGGCACGCGTCGCATCGTCGAGGCGTTCAACGACTCCGGCGTGCCCGTCACCGAGTTCATCGCCGCGGGCGGCCTGCTGAAGAACCGCCACCTGATGCAGACCTACAGCGACGTGCTCCGCCTGCCGATCTCGACCATCCGCAGCGAGCAGGGCCCCGCGCTCGGCTCCGCCATCCACGCCGCCGTCGCGGCCGGGGCCTACCCCGACACGCGCGTCGCCGGCGAGGCCATGGGCAGCGTCGACCGGGCCACCTACACGCCCGACCCCGACGCGGCCGACGCGTACGACGCGCTGTACGCGGAGTACCTGCTGCTGCACGACTGGTTCGGGCGCGGCGGCAACGACGTCATGCACCGTCTCAAGGCGATCCGCCGCGACGCGCTCGGCTCGGGCCGGGCGGCGACCGACGCCGTCGACCCGGCCCGCGCCTCCGGCGAGTCTGAGGCCCCGGCCGTCGAGGGGGCGAGCGCATGACCTTCATCGACCGCGCCACCGAGTCGGCCATCGACGAGACCCGCCGGGCCGTCTGCGACCTGCACGCCGAGCTGACCCGCTACGGCCTCGTCGTCTGGACGGGCGGCAACGTGTCGCAGCGCGTGCCCGGCACGAACCTCTTCGTCATCAAGCCGAGCGGGGTCGACTACGACGACCTCACGCCCGAGAACCAGATCCTCTGCCACCTCGACGGCACCGTCGTCGCCGGCAGCCCGGGCAGCGACCGCAGCCCGTCGAGCGACACCGCGGCGCACGCCTACGTGTACCGCCACATGCCGAAGGTCGGGGGAGTGGTGCACACGCACTCCACCTACGCCACGGCCTGGGCGGCCCGCGGCGAGGCGATCCCGTGCGTCATCACGGCGATGGCCGACGAGTTCGGCGGCGAGATCCCGATCGGGCCGTTCGCGATCATCGGCGACGAGTCGATCGGCGAGGGCATCGTGCAGACGCTCGAGGGCCACCGCAGCCGCGCGGTGCTGATGCAGAACCACGGCGTCTTCACCATCGGCAAGGACGCCCGCGACGCCGTCAAGGCCGCCGTCATGACGGAGGACGTCGCCCGCACCATCCACCTCTCGCGCCAGCTCGGCGCACCCCTGCCCATCCCGGCCGAGAGCATCGACGCTCTCTTCGACCGGTACCAGAACGTGTACGGCCAGAAGCCCTCAGGAGACCTGTCATGACCAGCCCCACCCCGAACACCGTCGACCCCGTCGCCTTCCTCGCCTCGAAGCAGGTCTGGTTCCTCACCGGCAGCCAGGGCCTCTACGGAGAAGACACGCTCCGCCAGGTCGCCGAGCAGTCGAGGGCCATCGCCGACGAGCTCGCCGCCGCCTCCGACGTGCCCGTCGAGCTGGTCTGGAAGCCCGTGCTCACCGACGCCGAGTCGATCAAGCGCACGATGCTCGAGGCCAACCTCGACGACAGCGTCATCGGCGTCACCACCTGGATGCACACCTTCAGCCCGGCCAAGATGTGGATCGGCGGCCTCGACGCCCTCCGCAAGCCGCTGCTGCACCTCCACACGCAGGCGAACGTCGAGCTGCCCTGGGGCGAGATCGACTTCGACTTCATGAACCTCAACCAGGCCGCGCACGGCGACCGCGAGTTCGGCTACGTGCAGACCCGCCTCGGCGTCGCCCGCAAGACCGTGGTCGGCCACGTCAGCGACCCCCGCGTGCAGCACCAGGTGGGCACGTGGATGCGGGCCGCGGCCGGGGCCGCCGCGATGCGCTCGCTCAAGCTGGCGCGCTTCGGCGACAACATGCGCTTCGTCGCCGTCACCGAGGGCGACAAGACCGAGGCCGAGCTGGCGTTCGGCGTGCAGGTCAACACCTGGGGCGTCAACGAGCTGGCCGAGGCCGTCGCGGCCGCCCCGGAGCAGGCCGTCGACGACCTCGTCGCCCTGTACGAGCGCGACTACGAGGTCGCCCCCGAGCTGCGCGCCGACGGCGCCCGCCACCAGTCGCTGCGCGACGGCGCCGCGATCGAGCTGGGGCTGCGCTCCTTCCTCGAGGCCGGCGGCTTCAGCGCCTTCACGACCAACTTCGAGGACCTCGGCGCGCTGAAGCAGCTCCCGGGCCTCGCGGTGCAGCGCCTCATGGCCGAGGGCTACGGCTTCGGCGCGGAGGGCGACTGGAAGACCGCGGTGCTCGTGCGCGCCGCCGCCGTGATGGGCGCCGGCCTGCCGGGCGGCGCCTCCCTCATGGAGGACTACACGTACCACCTCGTGCCCGGCGCCGAGAAGATCCTCGGCGCCCACATGCTCGAGGTGAGCCCGACGCTCACCGCGGGCCGCGCCTCCCTCGAGGTGCACGAGCTCGGCATCGGCGGCAAGGACGACCCGGTGCGCCTGGTCTTCACGGCCGACCCGGGCGAGGCCGTCGTCGTCGCCATGAGCGACGTCCGCGACCGGTTCCGCCTGACGGTCAACGTGGTCGACGTGGTCGCCCCCGACGCCGACCTGCCGAACCTGCCCGTCGGCCGCGCCGTGTGGGAGCCCCGCCCGTCGTTCGCCGTGTCGGCCGAGGCCTGGCTCACCGCCGGCGCCGCCCACCACACGGTGATGTCGACGGCCGTCGGCCTGGAGGCGTTCGAGGACCTCGCGCGCATCCTCGAGACCGAGCTGCTGATCATCGACGAGCACACCACGATGCGCGAGTTCAGCCGCGAGGTGCGCTGGAACGCCGCGTACCACCGCCTGGCGCGCGGGCTCTAGGCGCCCCCGGGCCGGAGGCGGTCCGCACCTCCCTGAACGGGGTGCGGGCCGCCTCCTCGGCGTCCGGGCGTCGGGAACACGACCCGCGCCTCCGTGGTTGAGCCCACCATGACCGTTCCCCTCTCGATCCTCGACCTCGCTCCGATCGCCCCCGGCGAGACCGCCCGCGACAGCTTCGCCGCCTCGGTCGCCCTCGCTCAGCAGGCCGAGGCGAGCGGGTACCGACGCGTCTGGTACGCCGAGCACCACAACATGTCGTCGATCGCGTCGAGCGCGACGTCCGTCCTGATCGCCCACGTGGCGAGCCAGACCTCGACCATCCGCCTCGGGTCGGGCGGGGTCATGCTGCCGAACCACTCGCCCCTCACCATCGCCGAGCAGTTCGGCACGCTCGAGACCCTGCACCCGGGGCGCATCGACCTCGGGCTCGGCCGGGCCCCCGGCAGCGACCAGGCCACGTTCCGCGCGCTGCGCCGCGACCCCGCGTCGTCCGAGCGCTTCCCCCAGGACGTCCTCGAGCTGCAGGCGTTCCTCGCGGGGGAGTCCCGCGTGCCCGGCGTCAGCGCGACGCCCGGGGCCGGCACGGCGGTGCCGCTCTACATCCTCGGCTCGTCGCTCTTCGGCGCCCAGCTGGCCGCGGCGCTGGGCCTGCCCTACGCGTTCGCGTCGCACTTCGCCCCCGATGCCCTGCACCAGGCGGTCGCGACCTACCGCCGGGAGTTCCAGCCGTCGGCCCAGCTCGACCAGCCGTACGTGCTCGCCGGCGTCAACGCCATCGCCTCCGACGACGCCGACGACGCCCAGCGCCAGTTCGCGGAGATGAAGCGGGCCCGCCTGATGATGCTGCTCCGCCAGAGCGGTCAGGTCACCGTCGACCGCACCTTCAGCGACGACGAGCTCGACCACCTGCTCCGCACGCCGGCCGGCGGCCACGTCGCGAGCATGACGACCTACACGGGCGTCGGCACCGGCGACGAGGTGGCCGACTACGTGAGCCGGTTCGCGCACAGCGCCGACGCCGACGAGGTCATCGTGGCGCACGCGTCGCTCCGCACCTCCGATCGGCTGCGCTCGGTCGCGCTGCTCGCCGAGTCGACGGCGCGGGTCCCCGCCTAGCCGGCGCGGCGGGGCCCGCTCAGGCGATGGCCCCGTGCGGGCCCGCCCCGGCGGCGCTGCGCGGGCCCGCCCCGGCGGTCACGGCGCGACGTACAGCCAGAGCAGCACCGCGGCCACCGGCTGCAGCACGAGGCTGGTGCCGAGCAGGCTGCGGCGCAGCCACGGCCGCTCGCCGATCGCGCGCGTGCCGAGCAGCGGCGTCAGCGGCATCAGCAGGCGGAACAGGCTCTGCTGCGGCAGGAACACCGCGAGCAGGTAGAGGCCGAAGCTCACGACGAAGCCGTGCACCTCGTGGCCGAGCTGTGCCGTCGACCGTCGGCTGAGCCACCAGGCCGCGAGGGCGATGATCAGCAGCACCAGGGCGATGCCGGCGACCCCGAGCCACCGCCCCGCGAGCAGGAACCACGGCGTGAGCGGCACGAAGTCGGGGCGCCCGACGTAGTCGACCCACCAGGCCATCTCGGTCTGCAGGTAGGCGTCCGGCTCGCCCGTGGCGAGGTGGGCCACGACCGGCCAGGCGAGCCCGGCCGCGGCGACGACGAGCCCCGCGACGACGATGCGCGTCAGCTCCCGCCGGTCGAGCGACGCGCGCTCGGTGCGCCAGCGCACGACGAGGTGGATCGCGAGGGCGAGCGCGAGCGCGAGCGCCCCCGGCCGGGTGAACGCCGCCACCACGCCGCAGAGCAGCACGAGCTGGTACTGGCGGCGCTGCAGCGCGAGCACGCCGGAGAAGAGCAGGAAGAGCGACAGGCTCTCGGCGTAGCCGACGCTGAGCACGTACGACAGCGGGCCGAAGCAGAAGAGCAGCACGGCCCAGAACGCGCTCCGGTGCCCGACGCGGGGCTCGAGGAGGCGGTGCAGCACGATGACGGCACCGGCGCCGGCGGCCGTGGCGATCAGCACCGAGGCGACCGCGAAGCTCATCCCGGTGGCGACCATCAGCAGGTGGCACAGGGTCGGGAAGACGGGCAGGAACGCCCACTCGTTGGGCAGCACCTCGCCCGCCGCGTCGGTGGGCAGCGTGCCCGGGTAGCCGTGCAGGGCGATGGTGCGGTACCGGTCGCTGTCCCACGAGACGGTGAAGTCCAGGAACGACCGCTCGCTGCCGGGCGTGACGAAGGTCGCCCCGGTCAGGGTCGCGACCTCGTAGACGACGAACAGGATCGTCGTCGAGAAGACGCGCGACACGAGGTACAGGGCGAGCAGCCCGGGCCAGCGGCCGGAGAAGCGGCCCGCCAGGTCGAGCGCCGGCCAGCGGAGCGACCGACGCCGGAGGTCGACGGAGGTGCCGGAGGCGGTGGTCGCCTCGCCGCTCATCGCGCGTTCCGTCGGGGGGTCATCCCGACGACGCTACCAAGAGGGAGGCGCGACCGCCTGGTCCCGATGTCGTCACGGAGCCCGACGACCGTGCACCATGGGACGATGCCCCTGCCCTCGCTCGCCGCCCTCGGCATCGATGCCGTCACCGCCGACGTCTACGAGTTCGTGCTGTCGAGCGGCGACACCGTCGACGTCGGCACGATCTCGGCCGTCCGCGCGCTCGACGTGGCGACCGTGGTCACGGCCCTCGAGCAGCTGCGCAACCTCGGCCTCGTGCACCGCACGGCCGACGGCACGGTCGCGCCCGACGGCACGAGCACCGCCGGCTACGGGGCCGTCGACCCCCGCGTCGCCGTCTCGGCGCTCGTCGCCGCGCGCGACGAGCAGCTCGCCGACGCCCGCACCGCGGTGGCCGACCTCGGGGCGCTCTTCGACGACGGCCGCCGCCAGGCCGACCCCTCGGGCTCGACCACCGTCCTGACCGGGCACGCGGCCGTGGGCGACTGGTACTCGCGCCTGCAGCACCGGGCGCGCCACGAGTTCCTGGCCTTCGACCGCCCGCCCTACGTCGTCGCGACGAACGAGTCCGTCGAGCGGGGCGCCCTCGGCCGCGGCGTCCGCTGGCGGGCCATCTACACGGTGGCCAGCTTCACGGGCGACGGCAGCCTCCAGGGAATCCACCGGCTCGGCGCCCACGGCGAGGAGGCGCGGGTCACCCACGACCTGCCGGTCAAGCTGGCGGTGGCCGACCGGGCCGTCGCCCTCGTGTCGGTGGGTCCCCTCGACGACCCGACCGCGCCTCCCGAGGCCCTCGTCACGGAGTCACCGGCCCTGATCGCGGCGCTCTGCGACCTGTTCGAGTCGCGCTGGCGCACCGCGCTGCCCGTGCCCGCGCTGCC
Organism: Frigoribacterium sp. CFBP 13707; assembly: GCF_014842245.1. NCBI lineage: Bacteria > Bacillati > Actinomycetota > Actinomycetes > Micrococcales > Microbacteriaceae > Frigoribacterium > Frigoribacterium sp. CFBP 13707. The sequence goes on along the minus strand of NZ_JACYVL010000005.1, from coordinate 5,982 downwards.
CTCGGCCTCGGTCGACGGCTCGCCCGACTGGGCCGAGGTGGCCGACCGCCTCGCGGCCGCGACGAGCGGCGACGAGGGCGCGGTGCCCGAGGGCGTCCCGACGTCGTCGCGCCCGCCGACCGTCGACGAGCGCGACCTGCTCGCGCTGGTCGCCGCCGGGGCGACGGACGAGGTCATCTCCGCCCAGCTCGGGGTGTCACCGCGCACGCTGCGGCGCCGCCTCCGCGACCTCTTCGACGAGCTCGGCGCGAGCAACAGGTTCCACGCCGGCGTCGAGGCGGCACGGCGCGGCTGGGTCTGACGAGCCCCGGGCAGGGCTCCCCGCTCCTCCCCGACAGGCTCCGTCCAGCTTCCTCCCCGGGCTCGCCCAGCGGCGTCGCCAGGGGGTCACCCGGCGGACACCGTGCGTACCCCGTTCCGTTGCACGGAGGTAAACATCGTGGCCGGGTGAGGTCAGTGGCCTGCTCCGGCCAGGTGCCCCCGTAGTGGGGTCGGCGCATTCTCAGGTAACTCTTACGGGAGACCGCGGCACGGGCCGCGGCATGCGAAAGGCACCCGTGATCAGATCGTCCGGCCGTCGACGGCCGTTGTACCCCACCGCCCTGCTCGTGACCGGCCTCGTCGCCGCCGGGGCGATCGCCCTCCCGGCGACCGCCGCGTCCGCCGCCGACGGGCCCGTCGTCGTGAGCGACTCGGAGTTCACCGACGGCAGCTACGTCGTCACGCTCCGCGACCCGGCGGTCACCGCCTACGACGGCGGGAAGTCCGGCTTCGCCGCGACCGCGACGCCCGACGAGGGGGTCGACCTCACCGACCCGGCGACGTCGAAGTACGTCGAGCACCTGCAGAGCGAGCAGGAGGCGGTGGCCGGCTCGGTCGGCGTCACCCCCGTCGCGACGTACCAGGTCACCACCAACGGCTTCGCGGCGGACCTCACCGCAGCCCAGGCGAAGCAGCTCGTCGGGTCGTCGAAGGTCGCGGCCGTCGTCAAGAACGAGATCCTGCACACGACGGCCGTGCCGTCGACCGACTACCTCGGCCTCTCCGGCGCCGGCGGCGTCTGGGGCACGCAGGGCACCGGCGAGGGCGTCGTCGTCGGCGTCATCGACACCGGCATCGCCCCCGAGAACCCCTCCTTCGCCGGCGACGCGCTGACCGCGACGCCGAGCGACACCGTGCCCTACACGACCGCGTCGGGCATCTCGTACGAGAAGTCCGACGGCGGCACCTTCACCGGCGTGTGCCAGCGCGGCGAGGCGTTCGACCAGAGCGACTGCAGCACGAAGATCGTCGGGGCGCGCTACTTCCTCGGCGGCTTCGGCGAGGACCGCATCGAGACCGCCGAGAACGGCGAGTACGTCTCGCCCCGCGACGGCGACAGCCACGGCTCCCACACGGCCAGCACGGCCGCCGGCAACGCCGACGTGCCCGTGACGATCAACGGCCGCGACTTCGGCGACATCTCCGGCGTCGCCCCCGACGCCAAGGTCGCCGCCTACAAGGTCTGCTGGACGGGCAAGGTCTCGGCGAACGTCGCCGACGGCTGCGCCACGGCCGACCTGCTGAGCGCCATCGACGCGGCCACCGCCGACAACGTCGACGTCATCAACTACTCGATCGGCGGCGGCAGCGCCACGTCGACGAACTCGCTCACCGACCAGGCGTTCTACAACGCGGCCGCGGCGGGCATCTTCGTGGCGGCCTCGGCCGGCAACTCGGGCCCCGGCGCGTCGACCCTCGACAACGCCGCTCCGTGGATCACCACGGTCGCCGCCAGCACCATCCCGAGCTACGACGCCACCGCGCAGGTGACCGGGCCCGACGGCGTCGTCACGAACTACCTCGGCGGCTCGACCTCGCTGTCGACCGACCCGGCCGGCGTGACCGGCCGCTTCGTCGACGCGCTGTCGTCCGGCCTGCCCGGCGTCGACCGGACCGCCCTGTCGTACTGCACCGGCGGCACCCTCGACCCGGCGCTCGTCACGGGCACCATCGTGCTCTGCGACCGCGGCGTCACCGACCGCACGGCCAAGTCGGCCGAGGTGCAGCGCGCCGGCGGCATCGGCATGGTGCTGGTCAACAAGACCCCGAGCTCGGTCGACGTCGACGCCCACGTCGTCCCGACCGTGCACGTCGACGCCGGCGCCGGCAACGTGAACTACACCGCGCTGCACGCCGCCGCCGCCCCCGGCACCTCGACCGTGACGCTCCTCGACGGCAACCCGACCGGCCAGCCCGAGCCCGCCACGCCGCAGGTCGCCGGCTTCTCGTCGCGCGGCCCGGTCGAGGCCGACGGCGGCAACGTGCTGAAGCCCGACGTCGCCGCCCCCGGCGTCGCCATCCTCGCCGCCGGCGCGAACGCGGAGGGCGCCGCGGCGACCTACGAGTTCCTCTCCGGCACGTCGATGTCGTCGCCCCACGTGGCCGGCCTCGCGGCGCTCTACCTCTCGGTGACGCCCACCGCGACTCCCATGGAGGTGAAGTCGGCCATGATGACCACCGCCGGCGACACCGTCGACACCACGGGCGCGCCCTCGCAGGACGTCTTCGCCCAGGGCGCCGGCCAGGTGCAGCCCGCCGACATGTTCGACGCCGGCCTGCTCTACCTGAGCGGCGTGGCCGAGTGGGACAGCTACATCGCCACCCTCGGCAGCGCCGAGGGCTCGCAGCTCAACCAGGCCTCCATCGCCGTCGGCGCGCTGCTCAACTCCACGACGGTGACCCGCACCGTGACGTCGACCGGGGCGGGCACGTACACCGCCCAGCCCGTGTCGCTGCCCGGCGTGGCCACCACCGTCTCGCCCTCGACCCTGTCGTTCACGGGTGCCGGCCAGACCGCCTCGTACGAGGTGACCTTCTCCCGCACCACCGCCGCGTACGACAAGTACACGACGGGCTACCTGACCTGGACGGACGGAGGCGCCCACACGGTGCGCAGCCCGCTCGCGGTCCGCCCCGTGGCCGTCGACGTGCCGAGCGACATCACCGGCACCGGCGTCACCGGCAGCGCCGACGCGCCCATCACCTCGGGCGGCGACCAGACCCTGGCCCTGTCGGCCGAGGGCCTGGTGAAGGGCGAGCGGACGAGCGGCAGCGGCACGGTCGGCGACTTCGACTACGTCGACGTCACCATCCCGGCCGACACGCAGTTCGTGCGCTACCAGCTGACGGCCGGCGGAGCGGACGCCCCCGCGGTCGACGAGCCCGTCGACTTCGACCTCACGCTCTACGAGCTCGACGCGACGGGCACCCCCGTGGCGATCACCGCGACCTCCGCGACCTCGGCCGCGGACGAGCAGATCGACATCACCAAGCCCGAGGCCGGCAGCTACCTGCTCGAGGTCGCGTACTACTCGGGCGGCGAGACGATGACCTACGACCTCGACGCCTACACGCTGATCCCGTCGGCGTACACCGGGTCGTTCGCGGTCTCGCCGACCACCCTGACGCTGGCCTCGAACCAGGAGGCCGTCGTCACGGCGTCGTGGACGGGCCTCGAGCCGGAGTCGCAGTACCTCGGCCGCATCGTCTACGGGGCCACCGGTCGCGTCACCTACGTGACGGTCGACTCCGGCCCCGCGGTCACCGCGCCCGTCGACCCGGGCACGCCCGCCCCGGCGCCCGGCGACCCCGGTGCCGGCGCCCCCGGCACGGGTGCTCCCGGCGCCGGCGGAGCGGGCGGCACGGGCGGCGGGAACGCCGCGCCGGCGGCGAGCGACCTGGCCTTCACCGGCCAGGACGTCGCCCCGATGATCGCCGCGGGCGTGGCCCTGCTGCTCGCCGGCCTCGCGGCCGCCGTGATCGGACGACGCCGCCTGCGCAGCGTCGCCGTGACGGAGCGCACGCCGGAGGCGTAGCGGCCTGACGGCTCCACGGCCGACGCGACCGGAGGCGGTCCGCAGCTCCCTGGGGGAGGTGCGGGCCGCCTCCGTCGTGTGTCGGGTCGACCACGCTGTCCTCCGCGCGCAGCCTGCACCTGATGGAAACATCGAGGGACTAGGTTCGTCACTCGTGGACGACGAGACCGGCAACACGATGCGCGTGGTGAGCTACAACCTGCGCGAGCACACCGCCAAGCACGAGATCCAGGCCCTCGCGGAGGACCACACGGCCGACGTGCTGTGCCTCCAGGAAGCCGACACGAACGACATCCCCGAGTCGTTCGGCGCGTACACGCTCGCCGCGTCGACGCGCAACAACCGGCTGGGGCTCGCGGCCTACTACCGGGCCGAGCGCTTCGAGCTGCTCGGCACCAACGTCTACGCGCTGAAGAAGTCGATGCACGACCGCGTCATGTCGCCCGCGCACGAGCGCCTGCTGGCCATGCACCTGCACGACCGCCTGTCGGGGCAGGACGTCCTGATCGGCTCGTTCCACGCGGCGCCGCTCACCGCGACGAACGGCCTCCGCAAGAAGCAGGTCGAGTCGGCGCACCAGCTGATGCGGGCGCTCGCCCCCGGCGTGCCGATGCTCATGGTCGGCGACTTCAACTACCCGTGGTTCCACGGCGGGCTGAAGAAGCGCATCGAGCGCGACGGCTTCACGCTGACCCGCAGCAGCACGCCGACGTACCTGGGCTACCGCTACGTGAAGGGCCACTTCGACTTCGCGACGAGCTACGACCTCACG
>NZ_JACYVL010000005.1:0-1283 GCF_014842245.1 Frigoribacterium sp. CFBP 13707 | reverse complement strand
GGGGGCGTGACCGGCGTGCGGGAGTCGCGGGGCGACTCCCGCAGGAGCGGCTAGGCCGCCAGCGCGAGCGCGCCGGTGCTCACGGCGTACGCCTGCACGATGGTGCGGCTCGGCTCGCGGCGCCAGCTGCGGCCGGGGATGACCCAGCCCTGGGCGCCCTCGACCGTGACGGCCGAGCCGACGCGGACGGCGTCGGTGACGACGTCGGCCCAGGCGCGGACGACGAACTCGGCGCCGCGGTCGTCGACGACGACGAACTCGACGAGGCGGGGGGTGGACGGGGAGGGCTCGGTGGTGACCGTGCCCGAGACGGTGATGATGTTCTCGTTCATGATGTGTTTCTCTCGGTGCTCTTGCTCTGTGGCACGCAGCGCGGGGCGTGCGTGGTCCGCCGTTCTCGGCGGGTCGGACGGTGCGTCCGCAGGTCGGTGACCTGGTCGGGCCTCGCTCTCGAGCGACGGACCGGTGAGTAGGCGGGCTGGTGAGGCCCGGACCGGTGGTGCTCGTGAGGCTGTTCGATCCGGCCTGCGTGTGGACGACAGGCCGCGGATCGGGGACGATCTGAGAGGATCATCGCCAAGCGACTCATGACTGTACCACGATGCGACCGAGAGAACCAGGGGCGTTGGCCGGGACGCCGTCGGGCGCGCGTGGTTGCCTGGTGTGCATGACCACGATCCCCACCATCACCCTGAACAACGGCGTCGAGATCCCCCAGCTCGGCTTCGGCGTCTACCAGATCGAGCCCGACGAGACGAAGGACGCGACGCTCGCCGCCCTCGAGGTCGGCTACCGCCACATCGACACGGCCGAGATGTACGGCAACGAGGCCGGCGTCGGCGAGGCCCTGCGCGCCTCCGGCCTCGACCGCTCCGAGGTGTTCGTCACCTCCAAGCTCAACAACGGCTTCCACCGCCGCGACGACGCGCTGAAGGCGTTCGACGGCACCCTCGACGCCCTCGGCAGCGACTACGTCGACCTCTTCCTCATCCACTGGCCCCTGCCGACCACCGACGTCGACTACCTCGAGACCTGGAAGGCCCTCGAGGAGATCCACGCGACCGGCCGCGCCAAGGCCATCGGCGTCTCGAACTTCCAGCAGGCCCACCTGCAGCGCCTGCTCGACGAGTCCGACGTCGTGCCCGCCGTCAACCAGATCGAGGTGCACCCGTACCTCACGAACGACTCGCTGCGCCTCTTCGGCGTCGAGCACGGCATCCACACCGAGGCCTGGTCGCCCATCGCCCAGGGCAAGGTGCTCGACGACCCGACCCTCGTCGAGA
>NZ_JACYVL010000004.1:0-250053 GCF_014842245.1 Frigoribacterium sp. CFBP 13707 | reverse complement strand
CCCTCGGGCGTCACTGCGGGTGAGACCCGCACGGGGTACTGCCTAGTCGTCGCTCTTCTCGAGCACGAGCACCTCGTCGCGGCCCTGCTGGCGGGTCGTGGTGAAGACGAACTCGCCGTCGACGTAGTCGACCACGACGTGGTCGCCGGCCGTCAGGTCGCCCGTGAGGATGCGCTCGGAGAGGCGGTCCTCCACCTCGTGCTGGATGGCACGACGCAGCGGGCGAGCACCCAGGGCCGGGTCGAAGCCGACCTGGATGAGGCGCTCCTTGGCGGGCACCGTCAGCATGGCCGTCATGTCGCGGTCGAGCAGACGCTCGCTGAGGCGCTTGACGAACAGGTCGACGATCTGGAGCAGCTCGGGGCCCGACAACTGCGGGAAGACGATGGTGTCGTCTACCCGGTTGAGGAACTCGGGCTTGAAGTGCTTCTTGAGCTCCTCGTTGACCTTGGCGCGCATGCGGTCGTAGCCGGTCGCGGTGTCGCCCTCGATCTGGAAGCCGACGGGGCCGCCGGCGATGCCCTTCGAGCCGAGGTTGGTCGTCATGATGATGACCGTGTTCTTGAAGTCGACGACACGACCCTGGCCGTCGGTCAGACGACCCTCCTCGAGCACCTGCAGCAGGCTGTTGAAGATGTCGGGGTGGGCCTTCTCGATCTCGTCGAACAGCACCACGGAGAACGGCTTGCGACGCACCTTCTCGGTGAGCTGGCCGCCCTCCTCGAAGCCGACGAACCCGGGAGGGGCACCGAAGAGGCGCGAGACGGTGTGCTTCTCGCCGAACTCCGACATGTCGAGGCTGATCAGCGCGCCCTCGTCGTCGAAGAGGAACTCGGCGAGCGCCTTGGCCAGCTCGGTCTTGCCGACGCCCGTGGGCCCCGCGAAGATGAACGAGCCGGAGGGGCGGTTCGGGTCCTTCAGGCCGGCACGCGTGCGGCGGATGGTCTTGGAGAGCGCCGCGATGGCCTCCTCCTGACCGATGACGCGCTGGTGCAGCGCCTGCTCCATGAAGACGAGACGCGAGGTCTCCTCCTCGGTGAGCTTGAAGACCGGGATGCCCGTCGCCTGGGCCAGCACCTCGGCGATGATGCCCTCGTCGACGGTGCCGCCGGCTCCGGCCTCGCCTGAGCGCCACTGCTTCTCGAGGCGGAGGCGCTCACCGAGCAGCTTCTTCTCCTCGTCGCGGAGCGACGCGGCCTTCTCGAAGTCTTGGTCCTCGATGGCGGCTTCCTTCTGGGCGCGCACACCGGCGATGCGGTCGTCGAACTCGCGCAGCTCCGGCGGGGCCGACAGGATCGAGAGGCGCAGGCGGGCTCCGGCCTCGTCGATCAGGTCGATGGCCTTGTCGGGCAGGAAGCGGTCGCTCACGTAGCGGTCGGCGAGGTTCGCCGCCGAGACGATCGCGCCGTCGGTGATGGACACCTTGTGGAAGGCCTCGTACTTGTCGCGGAGGCCCTTGAGGATGTTGATCGTGTGGGGCAGCGACGGCTCGTTGACCTGCACCGACTGGAAGCGGCGCTCGAGGGCGGCGTCCTTCTCGAAGTGCTTGCGGTACTCGTCGAGCGTCGTGGCGCCGATGGTCTGCAGCTCGCCGCGGGCCAGCAGCGGCTTGAGGATCGACGCGGCGTCGATCGCGCCCTCGGCGGCGCCCGCACCCACGAGGGTGTGGATCTCGTCGATGAAGACGATGATGTCGCCGCGCGTGCGGATCTCCTTCGTGACCTTCTTCAGGCGCTCCTCGAAGTCACCGCGGTAGCGGCTGCCGGCGATGAGCGAGCCGAGGTCGAGCGAGTAGAGCTGCTTGTCCTTCAGGGTCTCGGGCACCTCGCCCTTGACGATGGCCTGCGCGAGGCCCTCGACGACGGCGGTCTTGCCGACGCCGGGCTCGCCGATCAGCACGGGGTTGTTCTTCGAGCGGCGGGAGAGGATCTGCATGACCCGCTCCATCTCCTTCTCGCGACCGATGACCGGGTCGAGCTTGTTGTCGCGCGCGGCCTGGGTCAGGTTGCGGCCGAACTGGTCGAGGACCTGGCTGCCGCCCTGCGTGCCCTGCTGCTGCTCGCCTCCCACGGCCACCGCCTCCTTGCCCTGGTAGCCGGACAGGAGCTGGATGACCTGCTGGCGGACCCGGTTGAGGTCGGCGCCGAGCTTCACGAGGACCTGGGCGGCGACGCCCTCGCCCTCGCGGATCAGGCCGAGCAGGATGTGCTCGGTGCCGATGTAGTTGTGGCCGAGCTGGAGGGCCTCGCGGAGGCTGAGCTCCAGGACCTTCTTCGCGCGCGGCGTGAAGGGGATGTGACCGGTGGGCTGCTGCTGGCCCTGGCCGATGATGTCCTGGACCTGCTCGCGCACGGCGTCGAGCGAGATGCCCAGCGACTCGAGGGCCTTGGCGGCGACGCCCTCGCCCTCGTGGATGAGCCCGAGCAGGATGTGCTCGGTACCGATGTAGTTGTGGTTGAGCATCTTCGCCTCTTCCTGGGCGAGGACGACGACGCGACGGGCACGGTCGGTGAATCTCTCGAACATCTTCTCTTGCTCCCTCGGTGGCGGGGTGGGAGTGGCGCCACCGCTCATGCAGTCGGTGCCAACTGGGGGCAGCACCGGTGTCTGTTGTCGAGAGTAACCACGGGCCCTGGGGTTCGCAGCCCCTGTTCGCTGGGGGCGTGACGGAGGTGCAGCGACCTGTCGGAGGGCGCCGGTACGGTCGCTGCATGGGCACCTTCACCGTCGGTCTCGTGCCGCACCCCACCAAGTCCGTGGCCGAGTCGGTCGCGATCCTCTGCGCCTGGAAGCAGGACGGCCTGCCCGGCAAGGGCGACGTGCTGCTGATCGCGCTGCAGAGCGACGAGCACCGGGTCGCGGGCGCGGTCGAGCTGGTCGACGAGCGGTCGTTCCGCGACCGGGTCGACGTCGTGGTCGCCCTCGGCGGCGACGGCACGATGCTCGGCGCGATGCGCCTCGTGGCCGACCGCCCCGTGCCGGTGCTCGGCGTGAACTACGGCAACCTGGGTTTCCTCGTCGAGGTCGAGCCCGCCGACCTGCCCGACGCGCTCGAGCGCCTCGCCGCGAAGCGCTTCTCGCTCGAGCCGCACCACGCCGTCGAGGTGGTGCACTCGACCTCGACCGACGAGCACACCTTCCTCGCGTTCAACGACGTCTCGATCGCGCGCCGCCCGGGCGAGGGCGTCGTCACGGCCGACCTCGTCGTCGACGGCACGCCCTACGGCCACTACAAGGCCGACGCGATCATCGTCGCGACGAGCGCCGGCTCGACCGCCTACAACTACGCCGCGGGCGGGCCGGTCATGTCGCCCGCCGTCGCGGCGACGCTCATCACCCCGGTCGCCCCGATGTCGGGCATCGACCGCTCGGTGGTGCTCGGGCCGGGCGAGGCCCTGCGCTTCCAGGTCGGCGCGGGCACCCGCTCGGCGGCGCTCGAGGTCGACGGCCGCGTGGTCGCCGACGTCAGCGAGGGCTGCGTCGTGTCGATGCGGCTGCAGCGCGAGGCCGGGCAGGTGATCCGCTTCGACGCCGGGCGGCACGCGACGAAGGGGCGGCTGAAGCTCAGCCTGCTCGACCTGCCGCTGCGCGAGGACCAGCTGCTCGAGCTCGTGCCGAGCGACGTCCGCGCCAAGTTCAAGGCCCGGACGGCGCACCGCCGCGGCGGGCTCGTCTCCGCGGCGCAGCTCGAGGCCGAGGCGGCGGAGGTCGTGGCGAGCGTCGAGGCCGAGGACGAGGCGGGCGACGCCGCCTCCTGACCTGACCCCGGAGGCCCCGGGGAGGCGCGGGGCGGCACACGACGGAGGGCCGCCTCCCCGGGGCGGGGAGGCGGCCCTCTCGTGGTCGTGCAGGTGCAGTGGACGCTGCCGCCGGACTACTGCAGGTAGAGCTGCAGGTCCTGGCTGACGGCCTTGGCGAACATGCGCAGGCGGGCGCGGCTCTCGACGCGCGAGACGGCCTGGCGCGAGCTGTGCACGCGCTTGCTGATCTCGTCGAGGGTCATCGGCTGGTCGTCGTCGAGGCCGAAGCGCATGCGGATCACGCGGGCCTCGTCCTCCGGCAGCGTCGCCACGAGGGCGTGCATGTCGCGGTTCAGCAGCGAGTTCTCGGTGGCGGCCGTCGGCGACGGCGTCTCCTCGTCCTCGATGAAGTCGCCCAGCTCGCTGTCCTCGGCGTCGCCGACGACGGTGTGGATCGACACGGGCTCGTGCGAGCGCGACTTGAGCTCGACCAGGTCGGCGACCTCCATCGCGACCTCGGCGGCGACCTCCTCGACGGTGGGCGCACGGCCCAGGTCGACGGTCAGGTCGCGCTCGGCGCGCGAGATGCGGTTGATGCGCTCCACCGTGTGCACGGGGATGCGGATGGCACGCGCCTTGTCGGCGAGGCCGCGGGCGATGGCCTGACGGATCCACCAGGTGGCGTAGGTCGAGAACTTGTAGCCCTGCGTGTAGTCGAACTTCTCGACCGCGCGCACCAGGCCGAGGTTGCCCTCCTGGATGACGTCCATGAAGGGGAGGCCGCGCTGCGTGTAGCGCTTGGCGATGCTGACGACGAGGCGGAGGTTCGCGGTGATCATGCGGTCCTTCGCACGCTCGCCGTCGTGCTGCAGCCAGCGGAGGTCGCGCATCGTCTCGGCGTGCGCCTTCGTGCGGACCTTCTTGACGGCGTCGGCGGCCTGGAGCTCCTTGAGCTTCTCGCCGGCGAAGAGGCCGACCTCGATGCGGCGGGCGATCTCCGTCTCCTCCGCGGCGTCGAGGAGGGGCATGCGGCCGATGTGGCGGAGGTAGTCGCCCACCTGGTCGGTGGAGGCACCTCGCACCTGCGAGAGGACCTCGACCTCGGTGTCGTCGGTGGTGTCCGTGGTGGTGTTGCGCGTGGTGACGGTAGTCATCGTTTCTCTCCCTGCTCGAATTCAGACCGTGGTGTCGTGTCGAATAGTTCGTGAAGCTCTTCGGCGTACTTCGAGTCTGGTGCCAGCACGAAATGACACTGGTGTCATTCAGGCAGTTCACAAGGTTGTTCGGAGGGCACGTACAGGGTTTCGAGTGCTTCGGGGGACGAACGGGGTGCGGCTTTGACTCGGGGCACATCGCGGGTGTAGGCCCGGTCGGGGTGTCACGGGGTACGGCTTCCTGGGTGCGACCCCCGTGCATCCCCATGAACACGCGGATCGCGGGGTGTCAAGCGAACACTGCGCGACTGTCCACCGAACGCGCCGGGGTACGCGGCGACCGGCTGACCCCGCCCCCGGGGAGGGGGACACCGAGGCCTGCGGGAGGCGCCCCTCAGCCCCCCGAGACCACCCGGGTGAGCAGGGGGTCGAGAGCGCGGTCGCGGGCGTGCCGCCGCCCGCCGCGGGCGAGGTCGCCGCGGGAGGGGTAGTGGGCTGACGACGACGAACGAGGTGACCCGTCCGGGCCCCTCCACGAGGGAGAGGACCCAGGACGAGTCACCTCGTCAGAGCTCGGAGCGGCGCCTCAGCGGCCGGAGCGCTCCTCGGCCTCGGCGCGGGCGCGCTCCTCCGCCTCGATCTGCGAGTAGACGGTCCGCTCGGTGCGGTCGGCTCGGAGCAGCGACCGGACGGCGAACCAGAAGATCAGCCCGACGACGATGGTCGGGGTCACGGCGAAGAGCGCAGCTCCCCAGAAAGTCTCAGGCACTCCACAAGGGTATGCGATGGTGCCCGGGAGTCCACCGGGTACCGCGGCCGGCCCTCACGAGCCGACCCGCGCCTCCCTCACTTGACGAGCGGGAAGAGGATCGTCTCGCGGATGCCGAGGCCGGTGATCGCCATCAGCAGGCGGTCGATGCCCATGCCCATGCCGCCGCTCGGCGGCATGCCGTGCTCGAGCGCGCGGAGGAAGTCCTCGTCGAGGCGCATCGCCTCCGCGTCGCCGCGGGCCGACAGCGCGGCCTGCTCGACGAAGCGCTCGCGCTGGATCACCGGGTCGACGAGCTCCGAGTACGCCGTCGCCAGCTCGAAGCCGCGCACGTAGAGGTCCCACTTCTCGACCACGCCGGCCTTCGACCGGTGCTGGCGCACGAGCGGGCTCGTGTCGACCGGGAAGTCGACGACGAAGGTGGGGCGGTCGAGCGACGGCTTGACGAAGTGCTCCCAGAGCTCCTCGACCAGCTTGCCGTGCGTCTCGTGCGGCACGACGAGCTCGACCGAGTCGGCGAGCTCCTGCAGCTCGGCGACCGTCGTCTCGGGCGTGATCTCGCGGCCGGCGGCCTCGCTGAGCGACTCGTACATCGGCACGCGGGCCCACTCGCCGCCGAGGTCGTACTCCGAGCCGTCGGCGAGGGTGACGAGGTGCGAGCCGGACACGGCGTGCGCGGCGTTCTGCACGAGCTCCTGCGTGAGGCGGGCCATCTGCTCGTAGTCGCCGTACGCCTGGTAGGCCTCGACCATCGCGAACTCGGGCGAGTGGGTGGAGTCGGCGCCCTCGTTGCGGAAGTTGCGGTTGATCTCGAAGACGCGGTCGATGCCGCCGACCACCGCGCGCTTGAGGAACAGCTCGGGAGCGATGCGGAGGAAGAGCTCGGTGTCGAAGGCGTTGCTGTGCGTCTGGAACGGACGCGCCGCGGCGCCGCCGTGCATCGTCTGGAGCATCGGGGTCTCGACCTCGAGGTACTCGTACGAGTCGAAGGTGCGACGCAGCGACGAGACGGCCGCGGCCCGGGCCCGGACCGTCGCCCGCGCCTGGTCGCGCACGATCAGGTCGAGGTAGCGCTGGCGCACGCGCGTCTCTTCGCTGAGCTCGGAGTGCAGGTTCGGCAGCGGCAGGATCGCCTTCGCGGCGATGCTCCACTCGGCGACCATGATCGACAGCTCGCCCCGCCGCGACGAGATGACCTCGCCCTTCACGAAGACGTGGTCGCCGAGGTCGACGAGCTCCTTCCAGTCGGCGAGCGCCTGCTCGCCGACGGCCGCGAGCGAGACCATCGCCTGGATGCGCGTGCCGTCGCCGGCCTGCAGCGCGGCGAAGCAGAGCTTGCCGGTGTTGCGCGCGTGCACGACGCGGCCGGCCAGGCCGACGACGTCGCCGGTCTCGGCGCCGGGCTCGAGGTCGGCGTGGCGGGCACGGACGGCGGCGATCGTGTCGGTCACCGGCACGCCCACGGGGTAGGCCTCGCGGCCCGACTCGAGCAGGCGGGCGCGCTTCTCGAGGCGCACCTGCTTCTGCTCCGACGCCTCACGGGCCGCCTCGGCCTCGGCGGCCGCCTCGTCGGTGGGGGTGCTGGTGTCGGGGGCGTCGGTCATGTGCGAGGGGCTCCTGCAGGGGACGAGGGGTGGAGGCGGTGCGGGCGGTGCGGGTCGAGCCCGGACCTCACGCCCCGTGCCGCGGTGACGGCCCGTCGTCGGCCGACGGGCGCCCGAACGGCGCAGTGTCGATGGTACCGGGGCCCACCGACCCCTCGGCGACGGCGAGGGCGCGGTCCATGGCCGAGCGGACGAGCGGCGCGATCACGCGACCGGGGTCGGGCACGCCGAGCTCGGCGAGCATGCCGACCGACTGGGTGACGATCGCCGCCGAGAACTCGGACGCGGTGGCGACGGCCTCGGCGTAGCGCGGCCGGTCGGCCTCCGCGACGAGCACCGGCTCGGCGCCCATCTCGACGACGAGCGCCTGGCCGATCGGCTGCACCGGCACCGGCGCGGTGACCGCGCAGTACGCCTCGCGCAGCCGCACCAGGTCGATGGTCGTGCCGGTGAAGGTGAGGGCGGGGTGGATCGCGAGCGGGATCGCCCCGGCCTGCAGCGCGGGGCGGAGCACCTCGAGCCCGTGCACGGGCGACGTGTGCACGACGAGCTGGCCGGCCTGCCAGGCGCCGGTCGCGGCCAGGCCCGTGACGAGGTCGGCGAGCTGGTCGTCGGGCACCGCGAGCAGCACGAGCTCGGAGCGCTCGACGATCTGCTGCACGGTCAGCACCGGAGCACCGGGCAGGATCGCCTCGGCGCGGTCGCGGCTGCGCTCGGAGACGGCCGAGATGCCGACGATCGCGTGGCCGGCCGCGGCGAGCGCGGCGCCGAGCACGGGCCCGACGCGGCCGGCGCCGACGACTCCGATGCCGAGGCGTCCGCTCTGCTGGGGGCTCATCGGGGGTCGTCCTCTCGGTGGCGGGCGGGGGCGGGGGTGGGTGCGGAGGCGGGTGCGGGTGCGGACGCCGGCGTCGGCGTCGGGGCTGGTGCGGGGGCCGGTGCCGGTGCCGGTGCCGGGGCGGGTGCGCGTGGCGGTGCCGGGGCGGGTGCCGGCGGGGCGTCCGGGGGCGTGACGGGCGTCGGCGACCCGACCCGCGACTCCTCGGGGGGAATCCGAGAGGGATCCGACGCAGCGAGCCCGTTCTCCGCGGCTGCCTGGTCGCTCGCGGCCGGATCACTCTCAAATTTGAGAGCAGGGGCAGGGGCAGGGGCAGGAGCAGGAGCAGGAGCAGGAGCGGGGGCAGGAGGGGCGGGAGCGGCGGGAGCGGGAACGGCGGGGGCGGCAGCAGGGACCGGGGAGGCGGCGGGCACGATGCCAGGAGCGGTGGCGGGAGCCGGAGCGGTGGCAGGAGCGGCGGCGGGGGCCGGGGAGGCGGGGGGCTCGGCCGCCGAGGCGACGGCGAGCCAGCGGTGGGTGCGGTCGGCCCGGGCGGCCTCGACGCCGTCGCGGGCGGCTCCGGTGAAGAAGGCGAGGGCGTCGGCCTCGTCGAGGGCGCCGATCTGGGCGGTGATCGGCCCGGCGACCGTGTGCAGGTGCACGGCGGCGAGGCGGAGCCGCCGCAGCAGCGGTCCCTGGTGCAGGCTCACGCTCTGCACCCGGGGCAGCGGCACGATGATCAGCTCACGCCAGATCGCGCCCTTCCGCAGCAGCAGCGCGCCGGGCGCCGCCCGGAAGCCGTTGCGCCGCCACGAGAACCAGCGCAGCACCGCGGCCCGACGCGGCGACGTCGTGAAGCCGCCGTCGGAGCCGCGCGACGTGAGGCCGTCCTCGACGAGCCGCAGCGTGTGCGAGGCGTGCTCGTCGGCCGCGGCGCGCAGGTCGTCGGGGGGCGAGGCCGCCGCAGCGGGCCCTGGCGGGCCGTCGGCGACCACCGTCGGCGCCCCGTCCGCGTCGGCCTCCGCCGCCGCCGCGAGCCCGACGAGCTCGGGCAGCACGAGCTCGAGCACCCGGCGCACGTCGCCCTCGTCGCCCACGGGCAGCAGCACGCTCGCGCCCTGCTGCCCCGTCGACGACGACGCCGCCGTGCTCGACCGCGAGGCGCGGTTGATGCTGATCTCCCACCAGCCGAACGGTCGCCAGAGCAGCGGCTGGCTCACGCGCACCGAGTGGATGCGCCCGGGCGGCAGCGTCTCGTTCGTGGTGGAGAAGAGGCCGTAGCCGATGCGGATGCCGTCACGGGTGCCGGCGATGCTGTACCGCAGCGACTTCGACACCCGGTTGACGTAGTAGCCGCCTGAGCCGAGTACGGCCGGCAGCAGCGCGAAGAGCAGGAACCACTCCCCCGTCAGCCGCACCGTGACGACGACGGCGATCGCGGCGGCGACGATGAACAGCGTGTAGCCGCTGAGCACGACCGAGCCGACCAGCCTGCGGAGGTCGACCCGCACGACCGACTCGGGAGGCGCCTCCTCGGTGCCGTCCGCGAGGAACTCCGCGGCGCGCTGCTCGACGAGGCCGACGAAGCCCGGCCGCCCGGCCGGCCCCTTCGCCAGCGAGACCCCCTCGGCGCGCTGGGCCCCGGAGGCGCGGCGCAGGATCTCGCGTCGGAGGTCGTCGGCCGAGGCGGAGCGCAGGTACGCGAGGCTGACGTTGGCGTCGTCGCCCGCCTGGCTGACCTCGAGCTTGGCGGCGCCGAACAGCCGCGCGAGGACGGGCCGCTGCACGGCGATGCCCTGCACCCGGTCGAGACGGGCCCGACGCTCGGTGCGGAAGACGATGCCGCTCCGCACCTCCACGGTCTCTTCGGTGACGCGGAACGTGTTCATCCGCCAGGCCAGCCAGAAGAAGGTCGAGAGCACGGCCACGACGACGACGAGTCCGAGCAGCACCCAGCCGAGCAGGCCGTGGTCGACGACGTAGCCGAACGGGTCGCCGTCGTCGCCCCCGCGGCGCCCGCTGACGATGCCGGCGACGAGCTGCACGACCCAGTCGCGCGCGTTGTAGACGATGATGCCGAGGGCGACGATCAGCGCGGTGCCGCCGCGGAGCAGGGGCGTCGCCGGGTGCAGCCGGTGCCACTCGCCGTCGGTGAGGGCCGCGACCTCGGCGGGGGCCGGCGGGCCGGCGGGGCCAGCGCGACCGGCCGGGCCGACGGAGCCGGCGGGATCGGCCGGCCCCGGAGCCGGCGGCCCGACGTCGGTCACAGCCCCGCCCGCCTCGACTCGGCGAGCTCGACCAGGCGGTCGCGCAGCGCCTCCGCCTCGGCCTCGGGCACCCCGGGGATGGTCACGGCCGACGACGCGGCCGCCGTCACGAACTTGAGGTCGCTGAGCCCGAGGGCGCGCACGACCGGCCCGCGGTTGATGTCGATGAGCTGCATGCGGCCGTAGGGCACGGCGACGACGCGGGTGAACAGGACGCCCTTGCGCAGCAGCAGGTCGTCGTCGCGCAGCTGGTAGCCGATGGCCCGCACGCGCCGCGGCACGAACGCGCAGACGAGGAGGGTGACGACGACCAGCCCGGCCGTGAGGAGGCGCCACCACAGCGAGTCGAGGAACCACAGCGGCAGGGTGGCCGCCGCCACGACGAGACCCGTGACGAGCCAGCCGATCACCTCGGGCCAGACGTACCGCGGCGAGACGCCCGTCCAGGTCGCGTCGGCGACGTCGAGTCGGCTCATGGCGGTCCTCCGGGGCGGTGCGGTCGGCGGGCGTGCTCTCAGGCGGCCTGGGCCCCCGGCCCGCCGTCGTCGTCGTCACCGGGCGGCACGGTGCACATGTGCTCGGCGACGATCCCCCCGACGAGGAGGCCGAGGCCCCCCACGACGGCCACGACCGCGGGCACGACGGAGCCTACTGCCACCCCCACGCCGCGCGTCGTCATGAACAGCAGGACCCCGCCGGCGCCGCCGCCGAAGAGCGCCCCGGCCAGGCTGCTGGCCTTCGCGAGCAGCAGCACCCGGGTCGCGTAGTACGGGTCGACGCGCTCGGTGCGCGAGCCCCGGGCCACGCGGCGGACCGGCATCGCCATCGTCACGACGATGCCGCCGATGGCGAGCAGCACGAGCCCGAGCACCACGGGCGGCACGATCGACGGCCGACCGGTCGCGACGAGCGCCGCGTCGAGCACGAAGCCGACCACGAGGGCGACGACGGCGAGGCCGATCAGGGTGGCGGGGCGGGTGTGTCTCACGCGTCGGCTCCGGGGGTGTGGTCGGGGGCGGGGGCGGCGGGCTCGGAGCGCACGGCGGTGGGAGCACGCTCGGCGGGCGGCCAGAGCGCGCCGGCTCCCGCGACCGGCCGGGTGCGGTCGGGCAGCGCGGCGAGCAGGTCGGCGACGCGCCCTGCCCGGCCGAGCCGCGCCTCCGGCTCGACCTGCAGCCAGGGCTCGAGCACGAAGGCCCGCCCGGCGGCGCGCGGGTGGGGCAGCGTGAGGCGCGGGTCGTCGCTCTCGTCGTCGCCGAGCACGACCACGTCGAGGTCGAGGGTGCGGTCCCCCCAGCGCTCGGTGCGCACCCGGCCCCGGTCGGACTCGATCGACTGCAGGGCCGCCAGCAGGTCGAGACCCCCGAGGGTGGTGTCGACGAGGGCGACGGCGTTGAGGTAGTCGGGCTTGCTCTCGTCGGGCCCGTCGAGCGTGACGGCCACCGACGAGACGGGGGCGGACGCTGCGACGACGTGCACCCCGTCGACGGCGTCGAGGGCCGCGACGGCGTCGCGGAGCAGCCCGTCGCGGTCGCCGAGGTTGGAGCCGAGCGCGATCACCGCGCGACGGGCGAGGGGCCCGGGAGGCGCGGTGGGGGAGCCGGGGACCGGGACGGAGCCGGGGCCGGAGCGCGCGGGCCCCGCCGTGCTCACGCGCGCTCCCGGACGACGGTGATCGACACGTCGCCGAACGGCACCGTGATCGGCGCGTGGGGCTTGTGCACCGTGACCTCGGCCCGCACCGCGGCGGGGAACGACAGCACGACGTGCGCGAGCCGCTCGGCGAGGGTCTCGACGAGGTCGACCGGGTCGCGCTCGACGGCGGCGACGAGCTGCTCGGCGAGCACGCCGTAGTGGACGGTCTGCGCGAGGTCGTCGCCGTCGGCGGCCGGCGCGGCGTCGAGGTGCACGACGACGTCGACCACGAACTCCTGGCCGTCGCGGCGCTCGTGCTGGAAGACGCCGTGGTGGCCGGTGGCCCGCACGCCGCTCAGGCGCAGCACGTCCAGGCCGCGCGGCACGAGACGGAGGGCCGGGGCGGCGGGAGCAGCGCCGGCGGCAGCAGCGCCGGCGGCGTCCGCGACGCCGCCCACCGGCACCTCGGCGGTCACGCGTGCCTCGCCGGTCGCGCGGGCACGGCGGCGCCCTGCCAGGCGTGCAGCACGTCGAGGGCGACGCGGGTGCCGGCCGCGTCGTGCACGCGCACCGCCCACACGCCGGCCTGGGCCGCGAGCACGCTCACCACGGCGGTGGGGAGGTCGCGGTGCTCGGGCGGAGCGCCGTCGGGCAGCAGCTCGCCGAGGAACCTCTTGCGCGACGCCCCCACCAACAGCGGCTGGCCGAGGCGGGCCAGCTCGGGCAGGGCCGCGAGCACGCGCCAGTTCTGGGCGGCGTCCTTCGAGAAGCCGACGCCGGGGTCGAGCACGAGGCGGTCGAGGCGCACGCCCCGGCCCGCGAGGGCGTCGACGCGGGCGGCGAGCTCGTCGCGGACGCGGCGGGCGACGTCGCCGCCGTAGTCGGGCGCGCCGCGGCCGTGCTCGAGGTGACCGCGCCAGTGCATGGCGACGAAGAGCCGCTCGGTCTCGGCGGCCACGTCGGCCATCGCGTCGTCGGCGAGGCCGCCCGAGACGTCGTTGATGACGTCGGCGCCGGCCTCGACGGCGGCGCGCGCCGTGGAGGCGTTCATCGTGTCGACGCTGACCCGTACGCCCTCGGACGCCAGCTCGCGGACGACGGGCAGCACCCGGCGCTGCTCCTCGAGGGGGTCGACCCGGGACGCCCCGGGGCGCGTCGACTCGCCGCCGACGTCGACGAGGTCGGCACCCGCGGCGACCAGCTCGCGCGCGTGGTCGAGGGCCGCGCCGAGGCCGACCCAGCGACCGCCGTCGCTGAAGGAGTCGGGGGTCACGTTGAGGATGCCCATCACCAGGGCGCGGCCTCCGTCGGCGGGCAGCAGGTCGAGCGGGACGGCCGGGCGGGACCGGACGACGACGGGCGCCGCGTCGGCTCCCCGACGCCGTGCGCGCTCACCACGGGGCCGGCCGGGCTCGACCGAGGAGCGCGGGGGCCCGTCGACCAGCCCGGGGGCGGCGTGCGAGCCGACCCGGGTGCGCTCGGCGCCGACGGGCAGCGGGCCGTCGAAGCGGCCCCCCGCGACGAGGCGACGGCCGGAGGCGCGGGTCGGCTCGGCCTCGCCGCCCGCCTGCACGGGGGTCGAGACCGCGCGTCGCGACACGGCGTCGCGCGCCGGCGTCGGCTGCGCGGGCTGCGCCGAGGGCGACTCGGCGGGAGTCGGCGTCGGCTGCGCCGGGGTCCGGGCCGGCGGCACGCGGATCACCGCGGCGGGCACCTCCGCCGCTGCCCGCGTCGCCGGAGTGTGCGTCACGGGAGGGAGCTGGGCGGGCGGCCGGACGGCGGCCGTCTCGTCGAGGGCGAGCGCGAGGCGTCGCTCCGTGCCGGAGGCCGGGGCCGACGTCGGCGGAGCGTCGACCTCGACCGGGTCGGGGTACCGCTCGCGCCCGCGGGGCCGCCTCCACGCCGGAGCGTCGGGCGCGGCGGCCGGGTCGCGGCGGGAGCCGCCGGTCGGCGAGTCGGTCACGAGGTGCTCCTTGCCATCAGGCCTACGGTTCGACTGACCAGGCTACCGACCGGGGCGGGAGCTCCACACCGCCCCGGTCGGGTGGCCCGCTCAGGCCGTGGCGATGCCGGGAGCGGTGCGCGGCGGGCGCTTGCGGGTCGTGAGGCCCTCGGGCTCCGGCTCGGAGCCGACCCCGCCGTCGACGGCGTCGGCGTCGACGGGCGCCTTCGTCGGCATCGGGATCGCGGGGCGGTCCGACACGGGGCGCTTGTCGCTGGAGAGCCACTGCGGGCGCTCGGGCAGCTTCTTGACGTCCTTGAAGATCTCCGCCAGCTCGTCGTGGTCGAGGGTCTCCTTCTCGAGGAGCTCGGCGGCGAGGTGGTCGAGGATGTCGCGGTTGTCGTTGATGACGGCCCAGGCCTCGTCGTGCGCCTGCTCGAGCAGCACGCGCACCTCGGCGTCGACGGTCTCGGCGATCGTCTCCGAGTAGTCGCGCTGGCCCATGTCGCGGCCCATGAACTGCTCGCCCGAGCCCTGGCCGAGCTTGACCGAGCCGACCTTGTTGCTCATGCCGAACTCGGTGACCATCTTGCGGGCGGTGCCCGTGGCCTTCTCGATGTCGTTCGAGGCACCGGTGGTCGGGTCGTGGAAGACGAGCTCCTCCGCGACGCGGCCGCCCATGGCGTAGGTGAGCTGGTCGAGCAGCTCGTTGCGGGTCACGCTGTACTTGTCCTCCAGGGGAAGCACCATCGTGTAGCCCAGGGCACGGCCGCGCGGCAGGATCGTGATCTTCGTGACCGGGTCGGTGTGGCGCATCGCCGCGGCGGCGAGGGCGTGGCCGCCCTCGTGGTACGCGGTGATGAGCTTCTCGTGGTCGTTCATGATGCGGCTGCGGCGCTGCGGGCCGGCCATGACGCGGTCGACGGCCTCGTCGAGGGCGCGGTTGTCGATCAGCTGCGCGTTCGAGCGAGCCGTCAGCAGCGCAGCCTCG
The DNA here is from genome assembly GCF_014842245.1 of Frigoribacterium sp. CFBP 13707. Classification (NCBI taxonomy): domain Bacteria; kingdom Bacillati; phylum Actinomycetota; class Actinomycetes; order Micrococcales; family Microbacteriaceae; genus Frigoribacterium; species Frigoribacterium sp. CFBP 13707. The sequence continues at coordinate 235,134 of NZ_JACYVL010000004.1, read as the reverse complement.
TTGAGCACGTTCGCCAGGTCGGCACCGGTGAAGCCCGGCGTCTTGCGGGCCAGCACCTCGAGGTTGACGGAGGCGGCGAGGGGCTTGCCCTTGCCGTGCACTTCGAGGATCTGCTTGCGGCCGTCGAGGCCCGGGGCGTCGACGCCGATCTGGCGGTCGAAGCGGCCGGGGCGCAGGAGGGCGGGGTCGAGCACGTCGGGACGGTTGGTCGCCGCGATCAGGATGACGTTGGTCTTGACGTCGAAGCCGTCCATCTCGACGAGCAGCTGGTTCAGCGTCTGCTCGCGCTCGTCGTTGCCGCCGCCGACGCCGGCGCCGCGGTGGCGGCCGACGGCGTCGATCTCGTCGACGAAGATGATGGCGGGGGAGTTCTGCTTGGCCTGCTCGAAGAGGTCACGGACTCGGCTGGCGCCGACGCCGACGAACATCTCGACGAAGTCCGAGCCGGAGATCGAGAAGAACGGCACGCCGGCCTCGCCGGCGACGGCGCGGGCCAGCAGGGTCTTGCCGGTGCCGGGAGGGCCGTAGAGCAGCACGCCCTTGGGGATGCGCGCACCGACGGCCTGGAACTTCGCGGGCTCCTTGAGGAACTCCTTGATCTCCTCGAGCTCCTCGATGGCCTCGTCGGCGCCGGCCACGTCGGTGAACATGACCTGCGGCGTCTCCTTCGACGCGAGCTTGGCCTTGGACTTGCCGAACTGCATGACCTTGCTGCCGCCGCCCTGCATCGACGAGAGCAGGAACCAGAAGATGGCGCCGATGATCACGAAGGGCAGGAGGACGCTCAGCAGCGAGAGGAACCAGTTGCCCTGCGTGACGTTGTCGTCGAAGCTCTCGAGCTTCGCGTCGTCGACCGCCTGGACGACCTCGTCGCCGCGGGGGGTCGCGTAGTAGAACTGCTGCTGCTCGTCGCCGTCCTTCAGGACGAGGTCGACGCGCTGCTCGTTGCTGAAGATGGTCGCCGAGGAGACCTTGTCGTCGTTCAGAGCCTCGAGGCCCTTCTGGGTCGACACGCGCGTCGAGCCGGAGGCGCTGATGACGCTCCAGCCGATCCCGATGCCGAGCACCGCGATCACGACGTAGATGATCGGTCCGCGGAAGAGTTTCTTGAGGTCCATGTCAGTACGGGCGGAGCCCGACACCTTTCTGCAGGGAGAACGTGAGGGAGAGGTTACCTCGCGTCCCCTCGGGGGCTGGTGGGTGTTCGCTCTGAGCGGTCGGGGAGCCCCTCACTGGGGCAACGGCCCCCGTCGGGCCCTCAGCCCGCCCGGGCCCCGGTCAGCTGTAGACGTGGGGCGCCAGCACCCCGACGCCGCGCAGGTTGCGGTACTTCTCGTCGAAGTCGAGGCCGTACCCCACGACGAAGTCGTTGGGGATCTCGTAGCCGACGTACTTCACGTCGACCTGCACCTTGGCAGCGGCAGGCTTGCGGAGCAGGGCGAAGATCTCGACGGAGGCGGCACCGCGGCTCTTGAGGTTCTCGAGCAGCCACGAGAGGGTCAGGCCCGAGTCGATGATGTCCTCGACGATGATGACGTCGCGACCGTGCAGGTCGGTGTCCAGGTCTTTCAGGATGCGCACGACGCCCGACGACTTCGTCCCCGAGCCGTACGACGACACGGCCATCCAGTCCATCGGCGCGTTGAGCTTCAGCTCGCGCGCGAAGTCGGCCATCACCATGACGGCGCCCTTGAGCACGCCCACGAGCAGCGGGTCACGGCCGGCGTAGTCGACCTCGACCTGGCGGGCGACCTCCGCGATCTTCGCGTGGATCTGCTCCTCGGTGTAGAGGACGCTGGTGAGGTCGCCGTCGATGTCGCTGAGTTCCATGGGCGCGCGTTCTCCTGGGGGGTCGGGGATGACGGGGTGGGGGCGACGACGTCGGAGGTGACGACGTCGGGGGCGAGGGGCGGCGGCGCTGGTCGAGCGGCCGGGCCTCAGGCGGTGCCGGCGGCGCTGAAGTGCAGCACGCCCCCGGTGCGCTCCACTGTAACGCCCGGCAACGAGACGGCTCCCTGGCCGTGCCAGTCGGTCACGAGGCGGGCGACCTCGAGGGTCTGCGCGCGGCTGAGGACCACACCGAACTCGCCCTCGACGGCCAGCCGGATCAAGCGCTGTCGGAGCGCGGCCGGGTCGGCCGCGAGCGCACGGACGTCGAGCGAGATGCCGGCCTCGGCGTGGTCGGCGACCTCCTCGGCCTGCTCCTCGGCGAAGTGGTCGAGCGCCTCGGAGTCCTCGCGCAGCTGCGCCGCGGTGCGGACGAGGGCCTCCGCGACGCCGGGGCCGAGCTCGCGCTCGAGCACCGGCAGCACGACCTGCCGGACGCGCACGCGGGCGAACGAGGCGTCGTCGTTGTGCGGGTCGAGCCAGGGGTCCAGCCCGAGGTCGGCGCAGGAGGCGCGGGTCGTCTCCCGCCGGACGGCCAGCAGCGGCCGTCGCCACGGCCCCCGCACCGCGTCCATCCCGTGCAGGCTGGTGGGCCCGCTCCCCCGCGCGAGCCCGAGCAGCACGGTCTCGGCCTGGTCGTCGAGGGTGTGGCCGAGGAGCACCGCGACCGCACCGGTCTCGGCCGTGACCTCGCGCAGGGCCCGGTAGCGCGCCTCCCGGGCTGCCCCCTCCGGGCCGCCCTCGACGCCGACGGCGACGCGGCGGACGACCACCGGGGCGAGCCCGAGCGCCGTCGCCTGGGAAGCGGCCGCGGCCGCCACCTCGGCCGACCCGGCCTGCAGCCCGTGGTCGACCACGACGGCTCCGGCCCGCAGCCCCGCCCGGGGCGCCTCGAACGCGGTCGCCGCGGCGAGCGCCAGCGAGTCGGGCCCGCCGCTCAGGGCGACGAGCACGAGGGAGTCGGCGGCCAGGTCGCCGAGGGAGCCGCGGACGGCCCGGCGGACGTCGGCCATGGCGGGGGTCAGACGCGGTCTGTCGGGCATCTTGTAACGTTACCGGCAGCCGCCGACCGGTCTGGTCGGCACCCCCACGACTGAACCAGGAGCACCCATGGCCGCGTACGACGCCGTGATCGAGATCCCCAAGGGAAGCCGCAACAAGTACGAGGTCGACCACGAGACCGGTCGCGTCTACCTCGACCGCGTGCTCTTCACCGGCTTCGTCTACCCGACCGACTACGGGTTCTTCGAGAACACCCTCGGCCTCGACGGCGATCCCGTCGACGTGCTCGTGCTGCTCGACTACCCGCTCTTCCCCGGCGTGGGCGTGAAGGTCCGCCCCGTGGGCGTCTTCAACATGACCGACGACGGCGGCAGCGACGCCAAGGTCATCGCCGTGCCGGCGAAGGACCCGCGCTGGGAGCACATCCAGGACGTCACCGACGTGCCGGAGTTCCTCCGCAAGGAGATCGAGCACTTCTTCGAGCACTACAAGGACCTCGAGCCCGGCAAGTGGGTCAAGACCGAGGGCTGGGGCGACGCCGCCGAGGCCGAGGCCATCGTCGAGGCCGGCATCGTGAAGCTGGCGGCCGAGGGCCACTGACCCGCACCCGCCGACGCCGGAGGGCCCGACACCTGCTGGTGTCGGGCCCTCCGTCGTCGTGCCGCTAGAGGCGGATGCCGCGCTGCGCCATGAAGTCGACCGGGTTGGCGGGCGTGCCGCCGACGCGCGTCTCGAAGTGCAGGTGGCATCCGGTCGAGTTGCCGGTCGAGCCGACGTGGCCGATCTGCTGCCCGACCTCGACGTGCTGGCCCACGCTCACCGTGATGCCGCCGTTCGGCTGGTGCCCGTAGCCGGTGGTGACGCCGCCGCCGTTGTCGAGCAGGACGAAGTTGCCGTAGCCGCCGTACCAGCCGGCGTAGCTCACCGTGCCGCTCGTCGCCGCGAAGATCGGCGTGCCGCAGGCCGCGGCGAGGTCGGTGCCCGCGTGCAGGATGTAGGCGTGCGTGACCGGGTTCACCCGCATGCCGAAGCCGCTCGAGATGTTCCCGCCCGACGGGCGCGTCCAGCCGGCGCTCGAGACGACGCCGGTGGGGGTGCCGTTCGTGGGGCTGCCCAGGCGGGCCGCCTCGGCGGCGGCGGCGGCCTCGGCGGCCTTGCGCTCGGCCTCGCCCTTCTCGAACTCCTCCTTGGTCGTGGTGAGGTCCGACTGGAGGATCGCGAGCTGCGTGTCGAGCCGGCTCTTGTTCTCCTCCTGGGCGGCCACGGCGTCCGCCGCGGCCTGGGCGGCCTCGTTGGCCGCCGCCAGCGCGTCCTCCGCCTCGACGGCCAGGGCCTTGAGCGCCGTGGCGGCGACGTCGGCCTGGTCGCTGAGCGACTGGGCGGTGTTGCGGTCCTGCGTGGCCTGCGAGTAGATGCCGTCGGCCTGCTCGGTCAGCTTCGACATGGCGCCGATCTTGTACAGCAGCTCGTTGGCGTCGCCCGGGTCGGCGATCAGGCTGCTGCTGATGTCGTTGCCGCCCGACGAGCGGCCGAGCTGGGCGGCGAGCTGGCCCGCGCGCTCCTCGCTGGCGGCGGCGACGGCGTCCGCGGCGTCGGCCTGGTCCTGCAGCTGGCCGAGCTTGAACTCGGCCTGGTCGTAGGCGGTCTGCGCCTCCTCGTAGGCCGCGCCCTTCGCGACGGCGTCGGCGTTCGCGGCCTCGAGGTCGGTCGAGAGCTGGGCGAGGAGGCCCGTGATGGTGGCGATCTCGGCGGCCTTCGCGTCCGTGTTCGCCTGGGCGGCGGCGACCTGCTCCCACGTGGGGTAGTCGGCGGCCCGGGCGGGAGTGGGGGCGGCGAGCACGCTGCCGGTGACGGCCAGCGAGAGGGCGGCGGCGACGAGGGCGAGGCGGACGGGGCGGCGGTCGCTGCTCGTGAGGAGGCCGCGGGCGGCACGCGGCCGTCGGGGGGAGGTCGAGATCATGAGGCATCACCGGTTCGTCGTGGTCGAGGCGCCGTGCGGCTCCGCCCGGCCGGGCGCAGGGCCGTCGCGACCAAGCATCAAGGACAGGTCGAACCTAGCTCCCGCTCCCCCCTCCGAGCGAGACCCCCGTCGGTGTGGCGACGGGGCGTCGCGGTCGTGAGGGACCCTCCTGGACCGGGGAGGCGCCTCCCCGGTTTGCATCGTGGCCGCGGGTTGCGTATGCTCCTTCCTCGGTTGCTCTGTGATCTTCCGAGGTCACTCGGCCCCATCGTTTAGTGGCCTAGGACACCGCCCTTTCACGGCGGCAGCACGGGTTCGAATCCCGTTGGGGTCACGGTTCCAGCAATGGTCTCGAGTCCGGTAGCATCGTTCACGGAAACACCACGCACCACCAGTTTGGCCCTGTAGCGCAGTTGGTTAGCGCGCCGCCCTGTCACGGCGGAGGTCGCCGGTTCAAGTCCGGTCAGGGTCGCAGCGACGGGTCACCCCGTCCGAGAGGCACCGCCTCTCACCAGGAGCTACGGCTCCCTCGGCTGGGTAGCTCAGTTGGTAGAGCGTTCGACTGAAAATCGAAAGGTCCGCGGATCGACGCCGCGTCCAGCCACCACGAAGCCCCCGGCCCCGCCGGGGGCTTTCTCGTTGCCCGGCGCGCTGCCGACGTGCCCGGGGCTCGCTCCCGGCCCGCCCGGGCCCGCTCGCAGCTCCCCCCGGGGTCGCTCGCGACGCGTCGGAGGGGCACCCGCTAGCATCGGACGACCGTCCCCGCGCCCGAAGAACCGAGAGGTCCACGGATCGATGCCGTGCCCAGCTGCCGAGAGCCACGCCGAGGGCCCCGCCGCCGCGGGGCCCGGCTCCCCTGACCTCCGGGCCGCCGTCGCGTGAGCATCGGGCACGACCCCGCGGTCGCACACCCCCGCAGCCGCTGGCTCGACCCCGTGGTCGCCGGCCTGGCGGCGCTGCTGGTGGGCTTCGCGGCGTCGTGGGTGCCGTCGTACTGGAGCGACGAGGCGACCACCCTCCAGGCCGCCCGCCTGCCCCTCGGTTCGCTGCTCGAGTTCACCCACCAGCGGGACGCCGTGCACACCGCCTACTACGTGGTGATGCACGCCTGGACGACCCTGTTCGGCGAGAGCACCCTCTCGACCCGCCTGCCGAGCGCCCTCGCCGCGGGGGCCGGCGCCGCGGGCCTCCTGGTGCTCGTGCGGATGCTGACGACGCGCACGACGGCCGTCCTCGCCGCCGGCATCTACGCGGTGCTGCCCCGGCTGACCCTCGAGGCGGCGGAGGCCCGGCCCTACGCCCTCACCGCCGCCCTCGCCGTCTGGGCGACCGTCCTCGTCCTGGTCGCCTCGCGGCGGCAGAGCCGGTGGTGGTGGGTCGCCTACGGCGCCGGCCTCGCGGCGTGCATCGCCGTGTTCGTGCCGATGGCGACGATCGTGCTCGTGCACGGCGTCTTCCTGCTGCTCGCCCCGGCGCAGCGACGTCGTCGGGGAGCGCGCCACCGCCTCCTCGGCTGGTCCATCTCGACCGGCGCCGCGCTGCTCGTCACCGCCCCGGTGATCGGCACGGTCATCCGCGAGCGCACTCGGCTGCTGGGCAACGGCGACCCCGCGACGGGCTCCGACGTCACCTGGTACTCGGTGCTCGTCGAGCCCTGGTTCGCGACCTCCGTGGCCTACGCCGTGCTGGGCGCCGCCCTGCTCATCCTGCTCGGCACGCGCCTCCGCGACCGCTCGCGCACCCCCGGCAGCGTCGTGCTGCTCGGCGCGCTCTGGGTCGTGCTGCCGACCGGCGTGATGCTGCTGGTCGGCCTCGCCATCGCGCCGCTCTTCCAGGCCCGGCTGGTGGCCTGGTCGGCGCCGGGCATGTGCCTGCTGCTGGCGGTCGCCATCACGGGGTTCCGGAGGCGGTGGGTCAGCATCGCCCTGATCGCCCTGCTGGTCGCGGCCTCGGTGCCGACGTACGTGCTGCAGCGGCTGCCCGACGGCAAGGGCGGCGGCGCCGACCTCGCGCAGGTCGCGAGCTACGTCGAGCAGCAGGCCCGCCCGGGCGATGCCGTCCTGCTCGACGCGACCGGGGTCGTCTCGACCCGGCCCCGCCAGGCTCTGTACGCCTACCCGCAGCGCTTCGCGGGGCTCGACGACGTGGCCTTCGTCAGCTCGGGCATCGCCGCCGGCCGGTTCACCGACGAGACGCTCCAGCTCGACGACGCCGACGACCGCGCCGAGCTCTCGGAGCGCCTCGCCGCCACCGACCGGGTCTGGATCGTCCGGCGCCAGGTCGACGTGCTGACCGACGACGACCGCGAGCTGCTCGAGGGCCTCGGCTTCGCGAACGCCCAGGAGCACCGCACGGGGCGGAGCGTCGTCTACCTCTTCGTCAAGCCCGAGGGGCGCGCGGGCGGCTGAGGCCCGGCCGGGCCTGGCCGAGCAGCCGGGGCGGCCAGGCGGTCGGTCCAGCCGGGCGGCCAGGCCGGCCGGCGACCCGACCTCAGGCGCGGAGGTCGCGCAGCACGGCCGCGAGCGTCGACACGAGCTCGTCGACCTCGGCCTCGGTGATCACCAGCGGCGGGGCGAGGCGGATGGTCGAGCCGTGCGTGTCCTTCGCGAGGACGCCGCGGCGCATGAGCTCCTCGCAGACCTCCCGCCCGGTGCCGACCGCAGGGTCGATGTCGACGCCCATCCACAGCCCGGCGCCGCGCACGGTGACGACGCCCCGGCCGATGAGGGCGTCGAGGCCCTCGCGCAGGCGGGCGCCGAGCCGCGCGGCCCGCTCTTGCCACTCGCCGGTCGCGAGCATGCGCACGACGGCGAGGCCGACGGCCGCCGCGAGCGGGTTGCCGCCGAACGTCGAGCCGTGCTCGCCGGGCCGCAGCACGCCGAGCACGTCGCGGTCGCCGACGACGGCGCTGACCGGCACGACGCCGCCGCCGAGGGCCTTGCCGAGCAGGTAGAGGTCGGGCACGACGTCGACGAGGTCGCAGCTCACGGTCGCGCCGGTGCGGCCGAGGCCCGACTGGATCTCGTCGGCGATGAACAGCACCCGGCGCTCCCGCGTGATGCGGCGCACCTCGGGCAGGTAGTCGGCCGGCGGCACGACGACGCCCGCCTCGCCCTGGATCGGCTCGAGCAGCACGGCCACCGTGTCGTCGTCGATCGCGGCCTCGAGCGCGGCGGAGTCGCCGTAGGGCACCGTGACGAAACCGGGGGTGTAGGGGCCGAAGTCGGCCCGCGCCTCCTCGTCGTCCGAGAAGCTGATGATCGTCGTGGTGCGGCCGTGGAAGTTGCCCGACGCCACGATGATCTTCGCGGCCCCGGGCCGCACGCCCTTGACGCGGTAGCCCCAGGCGCGCGCGACCTTGACGCCCGACTCGACGGCCTCGGCGCCGGTGTTCATCGGCAGCACCATCTGCTTGCCGAGCAGGGCGGCGAGCTCGGCGGCGAACGGGCCGAGCTGGTCGTTGTGGAACGCCCGGCTGGTCAGCGTCACCCGGTCGAGCTGGTCACGGGCGGCCGCGACGAGGGTCGGGTGGCCGTGGCCGAAGTTCACGGCCGAGTACGCGGCGAGGCAGTCGAGGTAGCGGCGGCCGTCGACGTCGGTGACCCAGGCGCCCTCGGCGGTCGCGACGACCACGGGCAGCGGGTGGTAGTTGTGGGCCAGCGCGGCGTCCTCGACGGCGATGGCCGCCTCGGTGGGGCCGGAGGCGCGGGTCGTGTCGATCGTCATCGTCGCAGCTCCAGGGTGCAGCACTTCACGCCGCCGCCGCCGAGCAGCAGCTCGGAGAGGTCGACGCCGACCGGCTCGTAGCCCCGCTCGCGCAGCTGTCGCGCGAACCCCGTGGCCTTCTCGGCGATCACCACGTGGAGACCGTCGCTGTAGCTGTTCAGGCCGAGGATGGTCGCGTCGTCGTCGCTGACCAGGACGGCGTCGGGGAACCGCTCGCGCAGCACGGCCAGGGAGGGCTCGTCGAAGGCGCTCTCGAGGTAGGCGATGTTCTGGGCGCCGCCCTCGACCGGCTCCGGGTCGAGCACGGCCACCGCGGTGTCGAGGTGGTAGAACCGCGGGTCGACCAGGGTCAGGCCGACGACCTCGCGACCGGTGACCCGGGCGAGCTCGGCGTGGGAGTCGGAGGCGCTGCGGAAGCCCGTGCCGGCGAGGATCACGTCGCCCACGAGGAGGAAGTCGCCCTCGCCCTCGTTGACCTCGACGGGCTCGGCGACGCGGAGGCCCGCCTCCCGGAACCACTCCATGTAGGCGGGGCCCTCGGGCTGGCGCTCGGGGTAGGTGAACTTGGCGCCGTAGGCGACGCCGTCGAGCACGAAGCCCCCGTTGGCCGCGTAGACCATGTCGGGCAGACCGGGCAGCGGGTCGATCAGCTCGACCTGGATGCCGAGCCGGAGGTAGGTCTCGTAAAGTGACTCCCACTGCCGCACGGCGAGCGACGTGGAGGTCGGCTTCGACGGGTCCATCCACGGGTTGATGCGGTAGCTGACCGTGAAGTGGTCGGGCCGGCACATCAGCACCGTGCGGCGGGAGGCCCGTCGCGTCGGCGCCGGCGAGGCGGCTGCGGAGGGCTGGGCGGTGGGGGCTGCGATGCTCACGCCAGCCAGTGTCACACGCAGCCTGCGCATCATGGACGCTCAGGACGCACTTAAGTTGCGCAGGCGAGGCCCACCGCGCAACTTTCTAGCGTAGGATGCCCGATGTGGACAACCTCGACTACGGCATCATCGACCTGCTGCGCCAGAACGCCCGGGCGGGCTACGGCGACATCGGCTCGTCGGTGGGCCTCAGCGCCTCCGCCGTGAAGCGACGCGTCGACCGCCTGGTGGCCGACGGCGTCATCAAGGGGTTCACGGTGCAGGTCGACCCCGCCGTCGACGGACTCGGCACGGAGGCGTTCGTCGAGCTCTTCTGCCGGGGAACCGTGTCGCCGGCCGAGCTGCAGCGCATCCTCAGCACCGTGCCGGAGGTGGTCGACGCCGGCACCGTCACGGGCAGCGCCGACGCGATCGTGCACATGCGCAGCCGCGACATCCCGTCGCTCGAGGAGGCGCTCGAGCGCGTCCGGAACGCCCCGAACGTCGACCACACCCGCAGCGCCATCGTGCTGTCGAAGCTGATCAGCCGCCAGCCCGCGTAGCGCGCCGCGCGCCTGGCGCGCTCCGTGCACCGAACGCGCGCCGCCCCCGCGGCGCGCGCGCGGACTCCCGCGCCCTACAGGCGCAGGTCGCGGAACGCCGGGTCGACGTGGCCGGCCCGGTGGGTGACCACCGCCACCGCCTGCTCGCGCACGAAGGGCAGCAGCTCGACCCGCCCCTCCTCCGTGACGTCGCCCGCGTGCACGACGACGTCGAGGCTGCCGCCGACGGCCACGGCGAGCGCCCGCGGGTCGCCGCCCACCATCCGGACGACGAGGTCGCGGTACCGAGCCACGGCCTCCGGGTCGGCGGCGGGCAGGTGCCCGTCTCCCCGGGCGTCCCGCGCGACGGCTCCCGCGGCCCCGGCGGCGGCCTCGTCGTCGGAGGCGCCCTCCGCCGCGTCGGGCTCGGCCGCCCGGGCCAGCAGCTCGAGGTCGTCGAGGGGGTCGGGCCGCCCGCCGCCGCGCTGCAGCAGGCCGGCGGCCGCCCGGGCACGGAACGCCTCGTCGCCCTCGACCACGATCTCGCCCACGCGGAGCGGGGCCCCGGGCGCCCGCACGAGCTGGACGAGCGCCGCCGGCAGGGGCACGGGCGAGCTCACGTCGACCGGGGCGCCGGCCCGCGCCGCCGCCACGAGGAGGCGCACCAGGTCGGCGAGGTCGCCGTCGGACGAGAGTCGGACGACGACCGGTCGCGCCCGGTGCCGCAGCAGGACCCTCTCGACGCCGGCTCCGACGGCCTCCCGGGGGGCGAAGACCGCCTGCCAGGCCTGCTCGTCGGAGACCGCGCCCGACCGGACGCGGTCGAACTGCTCGAACGACAGCCCGGAGCGGGCGGCCTCGATGACCGCCACCACCGCCTCCGACAGGCCGGTGAGGCGGAGCGACGCCTGCGGCTCGCGCGGCACGCTCCACCACCGCCCCTGGGCCACCACGGCGTCGGCACCGGTCGGCGAGACCATGCCCACGGACGAGCGGCCCCAGCCCGCCGCCGGCTGACGTCGGGCGGCGACGTCGGCGGTGCTGCCGTTCACGACGAGGGCACCGGCGTCGGTGCGGCGCACCCAGCGGGCCACCTCGTCGACGTCGCGCGAGGCGACGGCGGCCACGTGCCCGCCGCCGAGGGCGGCCTGGTGGGCGAGGGCCTCGTCGAGCGTGGCGACCCGCACGACGCGCAGCAGCGGGCCGCGGACGGCCTCGTCGACGACGCCCGGCTCGCCGACGCCCTCGACGACCCCGAGCGACCAGAGCGCGCCCTCGTCGTCGAGCTGACGGGGCTCGACCAGCCAGCGATCGCCCTCGCGCAGCGTCGTGAGCGCGGCCCGGAGGGCCGGCCCGGCGGGCTCGACGAGCGGGCCGAGGCGGGTGGAGAGGTCGTCGGCCCGCCCGACCTCGAGGCTCGTGACGGCGTCGACGAGCTGCCGGCGCAGGCGGGAGTCGTCACCGGCCGAGCCGACGAGCAGCACGTGGCTGGTCGCGACGCGCGAGCGGCCCGCGCCGGCGACCGCGCCGCGCACGATCGCGTCGACGGCGAGGTCGACGTCGGCGCTCGGCGTCACGACGACGACCCCGGGGGCGTCGAGCCGGGCGGTGAGCGGCAGGTCGGGCCGCCACGACCGGAAAAGGCGGGCCGTCTCGACCGAGCCCGAGAACACGACGCGGTCGACGGCGGGGTGCACGACGAGGTCGCGGCCGAGGTCGTCCTCGTCGAGCTCGGCGAGCGCCAGCAGCTCGGGCGGGACGCCGGCCGCCCAGAGCACCTCGCAGAGGACGGCGGAGGTGCGCCGCGCGCGGGGGTCGGGCTTCAGCACGACGCCGCTGCCGGCGGCGAGGGCCGCGGTCGCGCCCTCGGCGGGCGCCGCGAGGGCGGCGGCGGCGTCCGAGACCACGACCGTCAGCCGGGGAGGCGCCCAGCGCGCTCCCGTGACGCCCTCGAGGCCGCGCGCCAGGGCCGCGTGCCGCCGCGCCGCGTCGACCACCTCGCTGACCTGGTGGTCGGCCTCCCCGACCGTGGTGCCCGTCTCGCCGACCAGCACCTCGACCAGGGTCGTGCGGGCCGCGGCGAGCGCCGCGGCCGCCCTGTCGAGGAGCTGGGCCCGCGTGGCGGCCTCGGCGCGGCCCCACAGGACGCCGGCCTGGGCCGTGCGGGAGACGACCTCCTCGAGGGCGTCGCGGTCGAGCACGCGGGAGCGGCCGACGGTCTCCACGCCCGCGTGCGACGTCGCGGCGCGGGCCAGGACGCGACGGGCGGCCCGCCGACTGCGCTCGAGGGCCGGGTCGGTGTCGCCGACCCCGCCGTGACCGGGCGCGGCGGGCCGGGTGACGAGGTCGTCGCCCCGGGCCGCGAGCTCCGCCGCGGCGAGCCAGCGCTCGACCGCCGCGTCGAGGTCGTCGGCGGTGGCCTCCGCCGACTCGCTGAGCCGGTGGAGCAGCCACGGGACGGCCGCGTCGGGCTCGGCGTGCGGCGCGACCGGCACGTGCAGCACGAGCCCGCCGGCCTCGGCCAGCACGGCGTCGGCCTCGGCCGCTCCGAGCTCCGCCTCCAGGTCGAGCAGGTGCGTGACCTCCCGCGCCCGCGCGAGGGTCCAGGCGTGGGCGAGGTCGAGGCGGCCGCGGGCGGCGACCGCGACGTGGGCGACCTCGGCGTGGGCGGGGCGCAGCGCCCAGTCGAGCACGCGGTGGTGGGCGGCGTCGGCCTCGACCGGGGCCGGCGGCGTGGCGGCGGCCCAGCCGTGGCGGTCCGCCTCGGCGACCGCGGACGACGGGTCGCCGCCGGCGGAGAGCCGGACGCGGATCGGGGCGCCGCCGCGGGCGACGCGGCCGCGCGCCCAGTCGGTGAGCAGCTGGAGCGAGGGCAGCGAGTCGGGCAGGCCGGTGGGGAGCGCGACGCCGGCGACGAGGTCGCGCAGGTGAGGCTGGTCGAGGAGGCGCGTGAAGACGTCGATGGTGAGGTCGAGGTCGGCCGAGCTGGTCACCTCGAGGGTCACCAGCCGGGCGGGCTCGGCGGCCAGGGCCCGCTCGTAGAGCGGCGTGAGCCGCTCCACCGCGAGCGCGCTGGTCTCGTCGACGGCCCACGGGGAGGACGGCCCGACGACGGCGTCGACGGTCGTGCGGACGCCCGCGACGTCGTCGTGGCCGAGCACGGCGGTCAGCTCGGCGAGCCGCCGGTCGGCGCCGGCCCGGCCGAGCACCGCCGGGCCCAGCACGCTGACGTCGAGGCGGACGCCCTCGCGGGCCCGCAGCGCGGCCAGGGCAGCGCCGCGCTTCTCGGGCGCGGCGTCGACCACGAGGTGCTGCAACGTACGACGGAGCGCCTTCCGCGCCACGCCGATGACCGACCGCGGAGCGAGCGGGCCGAACCCGCCCGCGGCAGAGACGGCGGCGCGGAGGTGCCAGGGCAGCGTCGACGGCATCGAGCGGCTGAGCGCGTCGAGCGTGCGGGCCGCGACGGCGGGGTCGGCGGCCCCCAGCACGCCGTCGACGACCGCGAGGCTGAAGGCGAGCCCGTCCGGGTCTCGGACGACCGCGGTGAGGCGCGCGGCGTCGCGGTCGGCGGGGGACGCGGCGGCGGCCGCGGCCCAGCGACGTGCCGTCTCGACGGTCTGCTGCGGGAGGTCGGCGGCGCGCAGATCGGACATGAGCAGAGGATATGCCGCGCCGCCGACCCTGCCCTGGCACGCGTCCCTATGCTGGGCCCATGCCCGACCCGCTCACCGACGACGACTGGGCCGTCTGGGACGAGTTCTACGCGATGCGGCGCCGCCTCGACCGGGCCCTCGAGCTCCGGCTGCACCACGACTCCGGCGTCTCCGCCCCCGAGTACGAGATCCTCGTCGGGCTCGGGCGCAGCTCCGACCGGCGGCTCCGCGTGCGCGACATCGCCGAGCAGATCGGCTGGGAGAAGAGCCGCGTCAGCCACCAGGTCACCCGCATGGAGAGGCGCGGCCTAGTGCGGCGCTCCGACTGCTCGTCGGACGCCCGCGGCACGTGGGTCGAGCTGACCGCGGACGGCCGCCGGGCCATGCTCGCGGCGACCCGCGGGCACACCGAGGCCATCCGCCGCTACTTCGTCGAGGCGCTCGACGCCGACGCCGGAGTCGTCCGCGGGTTCTCCCAGCGCGTCCTCGCCGCGATCGGCGACGACGCCTCCCCCGACGCCCCCGCACCGCGGGCCGCCGACGCTCGGCCCTGCTGAGGGCCTGCCCGGCCTCTCGCCCACCGGGCCTCACGCCCACCGGGCCTCACGCCCACCGGGCCTTTCGCCTCAGTGCGACCGGTGGTCCTGGATCGTCATCCGCGGCCCGAACTTCGGCTTCGAGAAGCCGCTGCCGGTGATCAGGCGGACCACCCGGCCCCGGTGCCCCCGCCACGGCTCGAGCAGCTCGAGCATGCCGTCGTCGTCGACGGGCCGGCCGACGAGGGCCCAGCCCACGAGGGCGGCCAGGTGGTAGTCGCCGACGCTGGGCGCGTCGGGGTCGCCGTGCGCGCGCTGCATCGTCTCGGCGGCCGTCCAGACGCCGACGCCCGGCACGGAGCGGAGCCGGCGTTCGACCTCGGCGCCGCCGCGCCCCAGGGCGACGGTGCGCTCGAGCGACGCGGCCACGGCGCAGACCCGCATCACGGTGTCGGAGCGCTGCGGGCCGACGCCGGCCCGGTGCCACTCCCAGCTGGGCACCCGGCGCCAGGTGGCCGCGTCGGGCGGGACGGTGAGGCCCTCGGGCGCCGGCCCGGGCGCGGGGTCGCCGTGGCGGCGCACCAGCTCGCGCCAGGCCCGCCAGGCCTCGCGGCTCGTCACCTTCTGCTCGAGCACCGCGGGCACGAGCGACTCGACGACCAGGCCCGTGCGCGAGAGCCGCAGGCCCGGTGCCCGGTGCCGCGCGGCGGCGAGGAAGTCGACCCCCGAGACGTCGAGCCCCGACCAGTCGTCGCCCTCGCCGAGCATCTCGGGCACGGAGGCCAGCAGCCACTCGGCGCCGGGGCCCCAGGTCGCCGCGTGGACGCCGTCACGCCCGGAGGTCAGGCACAGGGTGGCCGCGCCCGCCGGGGTGCGGACGGCCCGCCACAGCTGGCCGCCGACCGCCCGCCACGCGGGGTCGCCCGCGCCGCGGGCGAGCGGCCGGAGGGTGGCCCGGACGTCGACGGGGGCCGCGGGCGACCAGGTGCTCTCGAGCGGCGCGGCGTCGTCGCCCGGCACGGCGCCCGCGGAGGCGTCGAGGGCCGGTGAGAGCGTCATGCGGCGATGGTAGGCGACGGCGCCGACATCTCACCCGCGACACGGCCGACCATGAGACGTATGATGTTCCACGTGTCCGACGACGGAGGAGCCATGCCTGTACCTGAGCGACCCACGCGCGGCCCGCGCCGACTCCTCCGCGACCTGACCTTCGAGTCGGTCCTCGGCGCGATCGTCGACGGCACGCTGCGGCCGGGCGAGCGCCTCTTCGAGGACGACATCGCGACCTGGCTGGGCGTCTCGAAGACCCCGGTGAAGGAGGCGCTGGCCCGGTTGGCGAACCAGGGCCTGGTCGAGATCGAGGCGAACCGCTTCACGCGCGTCGCGCCGGCCACGGCCGCCGACCTGCTCGACTCGCTCGAGCTGCTCGGGCTCCTGCACGGCGTCGCCGTGAGGTCCGCGGGCGACGCCGACCCGGTCGAGGTGTCGCGCCTCGCGGCCACGGTCGTCCGGGTGCTCGACCGGCCCGGGGCCACCTGCTCCGACCTGCTGGCCGCGACGGGCGCCTTCCTGCCGGTCTCGGGCAACCCCCTCGCGCGGCAGGCCTCCGAGCCGCTGCAGAACCGCACGGCCTTCCTCTCGCGGCACCTCGCGCTGCCCCTCGACTCCCCCTCGCTCGCCGCCCCCGTGGCCGAGCTGCGCCGGGCCCTCGACCACCGGGAGTGGTGCGCCGCGGGCGACGCGGTCGTGACACTGCTCGGCCGGCGCACGCTCGAGCCGCTGCTCGGCAGCGTGCCCGCCCCCGAGCTCGTCGCGACGGGTCGCCACCGCACCTCCCGGTGACCCGGGCGCGGGCGGCCGGCCCGTCAGACCCGGGCGCGGGCGGCCGGCCCGTCAGACCCGGGCGCGGGCGGCCGGCCCGTCAGGCCGCGACGCCCGCGACCACGCGGTCGTCGAGCCGCACCAGGGCCGCGCCCCAGGCGCCGGGCTCCCCCGCCGCGGCGGCGTGACGGGCGGCCGCGAGGCCCTGCACGAGCAGGCCCGCGTCGGCCTCGCCCCCGACCCCCGAGGCGTGGTGGTGCAGCAGGAGGCCGAGGTGCTCGAGCACCGCGCCGAGCGACCGGTTCGCCGAGAACGCGGCGAGCGCGGCGCCCACCTCGCACAGGGTGGTCGTGACCGCGGCCGCCGCCTCGGGGGCGCCGGCGCGCA
Organism: Frigoribacterium sp. CFBP 13707; assembly: GCF_014842245.1. Taxonomy (NCBI): domain Bacteria; kingdom Bacillati; phylum Actinomycetota; class Actinomycetes; order Micrococcales; family Microbacteriaceae; genus Frigoribacterium; species Frigoribacterium sp. CFBP 13707. The sequence goes on along the minus strand of NZ_JACYVL010000004.1, from coordinate 218,763 downwards.
CCTCCCCGCACCGCGCCTCCCCCGCCTCGAGGGCTCGCACGAGGCCGGCCCGGCCCGCGGGCTCGGCCGCGGCGACATCGGCGTCGGCGAGGGCCCAGAGGCCCCAGGTGGTGCGCACGAGGTCGGTCAGCAGCTCGGGGCGGGCCGGCGCGATGCGCGTGACCCGGGTCGAGGTCGTCTCGACCAGCCCCAGGTCGCCCAGCCGCGCGAGCGCCATGCGGATCGGGGTGCGCGAGACGCAGAGCCAGGCCGAGAGGTCGTGGTCGCGGATGCGCTCCGCCGGCTCGAACGTGCCGTCGAGGATGGCCTCGAGCAGCCGGTCGTACACCTCGTCTCGGTGCAGGCGGCGGGGGATGCGCATGGTCGTCGTGGTGGGGACCGGCACGGGGACCTCCTCGATGTACAGAACTGGAGTTCCACGGTAGGGCATGTATGCCCTTCGGCGCGAGGGGGAGGACCGAGCCGACCGGATCGGCGCCGCTCCGGGGTACGACGCGGCGGTCCCTGGGAGGGGCGGTGCGCCTCCCCGGGTAGCTTCGGCGCCATGACCGAGACCAACGACATCCGCCGCGTCGCCGAGGTGCTCGACGCCGCCCGCATCGGGATCCTCACCACCCAGAGCGCGCGCCAGCGCCTCGTCAGCCGCCCGCTCGCCGTCGTCGACCGCGAGTTCGACGGCAAGGTGTACTTCTTCACGCCCGACCCCTCGCCCAAGGTCGACGACATCAAGGCGCACCCCCACGTCAACGTCGCCGTCGAGACGGGCAAGGGCTGGCTCTCGCTCGCCGGCGAGGCCTCGATCGTCAAGGACCGCGCCCTGATCGACGAGTTCTGGAGCGCGGGCACCGAGGCCTGGTTCGACCAGGGCAAGGACGACCCGACCGTCGCCCTCATCGAGGTCGACGTCGAGACGGCGGAGTACTGGGTCAGCAACGAGCCGAAGGCCGTGACCTTCCTCAAGTACGCGAAGGCCGCCGTGACCGGCGGGCACCCGCAGAACATCGCCGACACGGGCACCGTCGCCCTGTAGGAGGCGCGGTGAGGGCCGACAGCGCCGGCCCGGTCAGTCGCAGGTGACGCCGCGGCCCTGGTCGTCGACGTACTCGCCCGGCCCGAGCTGGGCGCACGTCGACGACAGCCGGGCGGCGTAGTCGAGGGCGGAGACGCCCGCGACGAGGCCGACGACGATCATGACGCTCGAGACGACGAGGCCGACGCGGGCCAGGGCGGCCGACGCCCCCGCCGCCGCGGCCCGCCGGGCGGCCACGAGGCCGAAGACGAGGCCGAGCGGGGCCGCGAAGACCCCGAAGACGACCGAGGCGACGGCGAGGCCGCGACCCTCGTCGGCGCCGTCGCGCGGCCGCGGCGGCGGGGGCCACTCGTCGTCGCCGACGGCGAAGTACGAGCCGACCCCGGGGGCGGCGGGGGCCGGCCAGGTCAGGGCGTCCTGCGCCGACGAGGCCTGCGGCGCGGCGGCCTGCGGGGGCGCGGCCTGCGGGGCCCACTGCGCCGCCGCCGTCGCGGCCGCGGGCGCGGGGAACGGCTGCGGGTGCTGCGGGAACGGCTGCGGCGACTGACCCCCGACCTGCGGGAACGGCTGACCGGCCCAGGCCTGGTCGGCCCCGCCCTGCCCGGGCGCCCCCTGCCGCGCGGGCGGGGGCTGCACCTCGGCGCGCGGCCGCTGCTCGCCGGGCGCCGGGCGGGCGAAGCGGGCCCAGGGCGACGGGGGCCGCGGGGCGGGCTGGTCGGTCATGCGCACGAGGCTAGCAACCGCGGCCGACGGCGACCCCGGCCGTCGGGGCTGCCGTCCAGCCGCGGGTGCGCCATGATGGGACCGATCTCGGCCGGCCCGACGGGCCCGACATGCGACGGAGCAGCGCGATGCGAATCGGTATCCTCACCAGCGGCGGCGACTGCCCCGGCCTGAACGCGGTCATCCGCGGGGCCGTGCTCAAGGGCACGACGATCCACGGGCAGGAGTTCGTCGGCTTCCGCGACGGCTGGCGGGGCGTCGTCGACGGCGACGTCATGCCGCTCACGCGGAAGGAGATCCAGGGCATCGCCAAGCAGGGCGGCACCATCCTGGGCACGAGCCGCACCAACCCGTTCGAGGGCGACGGCGGCGTCGCGCGCATCAGCGAGGTGATGGACCGCTTCGGCATCGACGCCATCATGGCGATCGGCGGCGAGGGCACCCTGGCGGCGGCCAAGCGCCTCACCGACGAGGGCCTGAAGATCGTCGGCGTGCCGAAGACCGTCGACAACGACCTCGGCGCCACCGACTACACGTTCGGCTTCGACACGGCCGTGCAGGTCGCCACCGACGCCATGGACCGCCTGCGCACCACGGGCGACTCGCACAGCCGCTGCATGGTGGCCGAGGTGATGGGCCGCCACGTCGGCTGGATCGCGCTGCACTCGGGCATGGCCGCCGGCGCGCACGCCATCCTCATCCCCGAGCAGGCGACGAGCATGGACCAGATCGTCGCGTGGGTGAAGGCCGCCTACGACCGCGGCCGGGCGCCGCTCGTCGTGGTCGCCGAGGGCTTCGTGCCCGACCACGAGAGCGACGCCCACTCCGAGCGGGGCCTCGACGCCTTCGGGCGCCCGCGCCTCGGCGGCATCGGCGAGCGCCTCGCGCCGGTGATCGAGGAGCGCACCGGGATCGAGACGCGGGCGACGACGCTCGGCCACATCCAGCGCGGCGGCACCCCCACCTCCTACGACCGCGTGCTGGCGACCCGCCTCGGCATGGCCGCGAGCGACAGCGTGGTCGAGGGCCGCTGGGGCCGCATGGTGGCGCTGCGCGGCACCGACATCGTGCACGTCTCGTTCGAGGAGGCCCTCGACAGCCTCAAGACGGTCCCGCAGCACCGCTACGACGAGGCCGCCATCCTCTTCGGCTGAGCGACCGCCGAGGAGGCGCCCCGTCGCCGGGCGGGGAGGGCCGCGCCCCAGCCCGCGCGCGTAGCGTGTCGCCATGCGCGCCGTCGTCGTCGAGAGTGACCGCCCCGCCTCCGTGCGGGAGATCGAGCAGGAGTTCCTGGGCACGGGCGACGTCGTCGTCGACGTGACCTGGTCGAGCCTGAACTACAAGGACGGCATGGCCCTGGCGGGCGACCCCGGCGTGGCCCGCACGCTGCCGCTCGTGCCGGGCATCGACCTCGTGGGCACCGTCGCGACCAGCGCCTCCCCCGCCGTGTCGCCGGGCGACCTGGTCGTGCTGAACGGCGCGGGCATCGGTGAGAGCCGGCACGGCGGCTTCGCCGAGCGGGCCGTGGTCGACGCGGGCTCGCTCGTGCTCGTGCCCGAGGGCGTCTCCGCCCGGCAGGCGGCCGCCGTCGGCACCGCGGGCTTCACCGCGATGCTCAGCGTGCTGCGGCTCGAGCGCGACGTCCGCCCCGGCGACGGCGAGGTCGTCGTGACCGGGGCCGCGGGAGGCGTGGGCTCGGTGGCGATCGCGCTGCTGAGCCGTCTCGGGTACTCGGTCACCGCCTCCTCGGGTCGCGTCGACGAGCTGGGCGGGTACCTGCGCGGCCTCGGCGCCACGACGGTCGTCGACCGCTCCGAGCTCGCCGAGGCCGGCCGGCCCGTGCAGCGTGCCCGCTGGGCCGGAGGGATCGACTCGGTGGGCAGCACGACGCTCGCCTCCGTGCTCGCGCAGACGCGGTGGGGCGGCACCGTGACCGCCTGCGGGCTCGCGCAGGGCGCCGACCTGCCGACCTCGGTGCTGCCGTTCATCCTCCGCGCCGTGTCGCTCGCCGGCGTCAACTCGGTCGACGCCCCGGTCGAGCTGCGCCGCGAAGCGTGGGCGAGGCTCGCGACCGACCTCGACCTCGACCTGCTCGACTCGATGACGACGGAGGTGGGCCTCTCGGAGGTCGTGGAGCTCGGGCCCCGCATCGTGGCCGGGTCGGTGCGCGGCCGGACCGTCGTCGACGTGCGCCGCTGAGCGCTCGTCACGAAGTCACGGCGTGGGCTCGCCACGGCGGCCCCGACCGTACTAAGGTCGTGTGAAGTACCGGATACCCGATACGTCCTCGTACATGGTGGTGCGACATGCGCCTCGACCGGTGACCAGGGCCCCGCCCTGGGCCGTGAGCCCGTCGCACCCCCACTCCCGCCCCCGAACAGGAGCACCCGGATGCCGATCCCCACCCTGACCGACCAGCCGCCCGCCCCCCGCCGCCTGCTGCGCGACGTCGTCTACGACAAGATGTTCGACGCGATCATCGACGGCACCCTCGAGTTCGGCGAGCGCCTCAACGACGACCAGCTGGTCGCCTGGCTCGGCGTCTCGCGCACCCCCGTCCGCGAGGCCATCGCCAAGCTCGCCGACCAGGCCCTCGTCGACATCGAGGCGAACCGGTACACGCGCATCGTCGCGCCGACCTTCGCCGAGTTCACCGACACCGTCGAGACCGGCTACCAGGTCTGGGCCCTCGTCGTCGAGCGCGGCGTGCCCGCCCTCACCAAGGAGCAGCGCAAGGAGGTGACGGCGATCCTCGACCGCCGCCTCACCGCGTTCTCGAAGCGCAAGCCCGAAGACGTCGCCGATCTCGTCCGCATGAACGAGCTCCTGCTCGACGCCTCCGGCAGCTCGTCGCTCCGTCGCCTCTGGGCGGCCACCGGGCCGCGCCTCCTGCTCGTCCTCCGTCGCCCCGCGACCGACGGGATGTACCCGTGGGAGCAGGCCGTCGAGCTGACCCGCGGCCTGCGCGACGCGGTCGCGGACGGCGACGGCGAGGCCGCGGCCCGCCTCGTCCGCGAGCAGCCGGCCTCGTTCGGCGCGTACTTCGACGAGGTCTCCGGCAGCGGCATCTACGCTGCGTGACCTCCCGGGCGGCCCTGCGACGAGCAGGGCCGCCCGACCGGCGCCGACCCGCGCCTCCCCCGCACCACCAGCACCCCCGCACCACCAGCACCCTGCAGGAGCGAGACACCGTGCCCATCCCCGTGCCCGACGCCGTCCCCACGCCCCGACGCCTGCTGCGCGACGTCGTCTTCGACCGCCTCGTCACCGCGATCGGCGACGGCACGCTCGAGTTCGGCGAGCGACTCAACGACGACCAGCTCGTCACGTGGCTCGGCGTCAGCCGCACCCCCGTGCGCGAGGCGATCGCGAAGCTCGAGGAGCTCGGCCTGGTCGAGATCGAGGCCAACCGGTACACCCGCGTGGTGACGCCGACGGCAGAGCTCTTCGAGGACTGCTCGACCACCATCCTCGGCCTCTGGTCGCTCGCGGCGACCCGGGGCGTGGCGACGATGAGCGACGCCGACGTCGCCGAGATCACGCGCCTCGCCGAGCTGCGCCTGAGCGACGGCGTCGTCGAGACGCCCGAGTCGATCGACGCCATGTTCGCGCTCTTCGACGTGCTCATGCGCGCGGCCGGGAGCCCGACGCTGCTCGCCTGCGCCGAGCCCGTCTCACGCCTCACCACGGTGATGTTCCGCCGCCTCGCCGAGAACTCGGCATACCCCTGGCAGCTCGGTGCCTCGACGACGACCTCCGTGGCCGAGGGCGTCGCCCGGCGCGACGCCGAGGGGGTCGCCGACCTGCTGCAGCGGCAGTCGGCCGCCCTGGCCCCGTTCTTCGCGGCCGTCCGGGAGACCGGCTTCTACGCCGCGCAGGCGTGACCGGGGGCCTCGCCGACGCACCCCCCGAGCCGGTCGGCGGGGCCCCGCTCGTCCTCGCCGTCGAGCACGTGCGCGTCACCCGACAGGGCCGCGACCTGCTCGACGACGTCTCGCTGCACGTGCGCGCGGGCGAGCACTGGGCGCTGATCGGCCCGAACGGCGCCGGCAAGACGACACTGCTTACGCTCGCCGGGGCCCTCGGGCACCCCACGAGCGGCACCGTCGACGTGCTCGGCCACCGGCTCGGCCGCGTCGACCTCCGCGAGCTCCGGCAGCACGTGGGCCACGTCGACCCCCGGCACCGCGTGCTCGGCGACGCGACCGTGCGCGAGGTCGTGCTCACCGGGCTGACGGGCAGCACCGACCCCGTGGCGCGGTGGCGGCCCACCCCGGAGCAGGAGGCGCGCGCCGACCTGCTCACCGCCTCCGTCGGGCTGGAGTCGCGGCGCGAGGGGCTCTGGAGCGTCCTCTCGCAGGGTGAACGCGGCCGGGCCCTGATCGCCCGCGCGCTGCTCGTCGAGCCCGCCCTGCTCCTCCTCGACGAACCGGCCACGGGCCTCGACGTCGCCGCGCGCGAGCACCTGCTCGACACCGTCGACGCCCTGCGGCTCGCGCACCCGGAGGTCGCGTCGGTCACCGTGACCCACCACCTCGAAGACCTGCCGGCGAGCACCACCCACGCGCTGCTGCTGCGCGACGGCCGGGTGGCGGCGTCGGGCCCGGCCGACGAGGTGCTCACGTCGGAGCTCGTCTCGGCGGCCTTCGACCACCCGCTGGCGATCGACCGCGTCGACGGGCGCTGGCGGGCGCGCTCCCGGCCGCGGACGACGTCGAGGTGACCCGATCGGGGCCCTCGACCGTGGTCGGGGCCCCGATCGAGTCACCTCGACGTGCGGCGGGCGCCGCGCGCTACGCGGTGGCGGCGGCGGCCGCCCGCGCGGCGGCGGGCAGTGCGTCGACGATGCGCGACACGGCCGCCTCGTCGTGCGCCGCCGTCACGAACCACGCCTCGTAGACCGACGGCGGCAGCGAGACCCCGGCGTCGAGCATCGCGTGGAAGAACGGCGGGTAGCGCCAGGTGTCCTGCGCGCGCATGTCGTCGTAGTCGACCGGCGTCGTGTCGGTGAAGGCGAACGAGAAGAGCGACCCGGCGCGCTGCACCGTGTGCGCCACGCCCTCCGCCGACAGGGCCGACGAGACCTCGGCCGACAGCTGGTCGGCGAGCGAGTCGAGCTTCGCGTAGACCTCGGGGGTCGCGAGCCGCAGCGTCGCGATGCCGGCGGCCACGGCGACGGGGTTCCCGCTCAGCGTGCCCGCCTGGTAGACCGGCCCCAGCGGGGCGAGGAAGTCCATCACCTCGGCGCGGCCGCCGAGCGCGGCGAGCGGCAGGCCGCCGCCGATGACCTTGCCGAAGGTGACGAGGTCGGGCTCCCAGCCCGCGCCGTCGGGCACGACCTGGGCGGCCTCGAGGCCCCACCAGCCGGCGGGCCCGACCCGGAACCCCGTGAGCACCTCGTCGACGATCAGCAGCGCGCCGTGGCGCTTCGTGATCTCCGACAGGCCGCGGTTGAAGCCGCGCACCGGGGGCAGCACGCCCATGTTCGCCGAGGCCGCCTCGACGATGACGGCCGCGATGCGCGGGCCGTGCTCGTCGAACACGGCGCGCACGGCGTCGAGGTCGTTGTACGGCACGACGAGGGTCTGGGCGGCCGTCTCGGCGGTGATGCCCGCCGAGCCCGGCAGCGACAGGGTCGCGACGCCCGAGCCGGCCTCGGCCAGCAGCGAGTCGGAGTGCCCGTGGTAGTGCCCGGCGAACTTCACGAGAAGGTCGCGCCCGGTGTAGCCGCGGGCCAGGCGGATCGCCGTCATGGTCGCCTCGGTGCCGGTCGACACCATGCGGATCTTGCCGATCGGGTGCGCGTCGCCGACGGCCACGCGCTCGCGCACGAGCTCGGCCAGCTCGGTCTCGCCCGGGGTCGACGCCCCGAACGACAGGCCGCGCGCCGCCGCCTCCTGCACGGCCCGGACGACCTCGGGGTGGGCGTGGCCGAGGATGGCCGGGCCCCACGAGGCGACGAGGTCGACGTACTCGCGCCCCTCGGCGTCGATAACGTGGGGGCCGCGGGCTCCGACGAGGAAGCGGGGCGTGCCTCCCACGCTGCCGTAGGCGCGCACCGGCGAGTTGACCCCGCCCGGGATGGACTGCTTGGCGCGGGTGAAGTAGTGGTCGTTGCTGTGGTCGCTCATCAGAGGTGCCCCTTCCGGAGGCGCGTGGCCAGGTCGGTCGCCCAGTACGTCAGGATCGTGTCGGCTCCCGCGCGCTTGATCGACAGGACGCTCTCGTACGAGGCGGCGTCCGCGTCGATCCAGCCGTTCGCGGCGGCGGCCTGGATCATCGCGTACTCGCCGCTGATCTGGTACGCCCAGACCGGCACGGGGCTCATCGCCGCGGTCTCGGCGAGCACGTCGAGGTAGCTCATCGCGGGCTTGACCATCACGATGTCGGCCCCCTCGGCGAGGTCGAGCTCGACCTCGCGGATGCCCTCGCGGCCGTTCGCCGCGTCCTGCTGGTAGGTGCGACGGTCGCCGACGAGGGTCGACTGCACGGCCTCGCGGAACGGGCCGTAGAACGCCGAGGCGTACTTGGCGGCGTAGGCGAGCAGCGCGGTGCCGCCGTGGCCGGCGTCGTCGAGGGCCTCGCGGGCCGAGCCGATCTGGCCGTCCATCATGCCGCTCATGCCGATCAGCTCGCTGCCGGCGTCGGCCTGCACGACCGCCATCTCGTCGTAGCGCGCGAGCGTGGCGTCGTTGTCGACCGAGCCGTCGTCGGCGAGGACGCCGCAGTGGCCGTGGTCGGTGAACTCGTCGAGGCAGAGGTCGGTCTGCACGACGAGGGCGCCGCCGGCCGCGTCGGCGGCGACGCGGGTCGCGACGTTGAGGATGCCCTGCGGGTCGGTGGCGCCCGAGCCGACGGCGTCCTTCTCGAGCGGCACGCCGAAGAGCATGACGCCGCCGACGCCGGCCTCGGCGGCCTCCTCGACGGCACGCGGGAGGCTCGCGAGGCTGTGGTGCACGACGCCCGGCATCGAGCTGATCGGCTGGGGCTCGTCGATGCCCTCGCGCACGAACATCGGCAGCACGAGGTCGGCGGGGTGCAGCCGGGTCTCGGCGACCAGGCGGCGCATGGCGGGGGTCGCGCGGAGGCGACGGGGGCGGACTCGGGGGAACTGCGACATGGTCCTTCTCGGGTGATCAGGTGCGGGGGCCGGTGCCGCGCTCGTGGCGCGGACGGACGGAGGGGCGGGAGGCGCGGGGCACGTCGTGCGCGCCCCGCGCCTCAGAGCGCCTCGTCGAGGCGAGGGGCCTCGGGCGGGGCGTCGGCCGCGAGCGCGCTCGCGTGGTCGACGACGGCCTCGACGAGCGAGGCGGCGGAGCGGGTCTCGGCGATCAGGTGCACGGGCAGCCCCGCGGCACGGGCGTCGAAGGCGGTGCGGGGGCCGATGCACGCGACGAGCGTCGACTCGGGCAGGGGCGCGAGCTGGGCCGCGATCTGCCGGGCGACGCTGCCGGAGGTGACGAGCACCACCGAGATCGAGCCGGAGGCGACGTCGGCGGCGACCTCGTCGCTCACCGGCACGCCCACGGTGCGGTAGGCCGCGACGAACTCCGCGTCGAAGCCTCGGGCCGAGAGGCCGGCGACGAGGGTCGGCTCGGCGATGTCGGACTGCGGCACGAGCACGCGGCCCGTGACGTCGGAACCCGGCCACTCCTTGACGAGGCCGCGGGCGCTGTTGTCGCCCTCGGGCACGAAGTCGACGCGGTACCCCGACAGGGTCAGGGCCGCCGCGGTCGTCTCGCCGACGGCGGCGATGCGCGTCTCGGCCGGCGGGCGGATGCCGTGGCCGACCAGCACGTCGACGGTGGTGGCGCTCGTGACGACGAGCCACTCGTAGACGCCGGCCTGCAGCCGGGCGAGGGCCGCCGCGAGCAGCTCGGGCGTCTCGGCCGGGGCGAAGTTGATCAGCGGTGCGATGACGGGCGAGGCGCCGAACGAGCGCAGCGACGCCGAGACGCCGTCGCCCCACTTGCCGCCGCGGGGCACGAGCACCCGGGCGCCCTTCAGCGGCTTGCCGGCGGTCACGAGGCGCTCCCGACCGGGTCGCCGCCGCCGGGGCCCTCGCCGAGCGGGGCGAGGTCGGCGGCGCCGAGCTCGAGCAGCTCGGTGACGACGCGGCCGGCGACCTCGTGCACGTCGACGAGCTGGTCGGCGAGCGAGCCGCCCTCCAGCGAGACCGCGTGCGAGGCGCTGACGTGGGCACCGCCGTCGGGCCGGTAGACCGTGGCGCTGAGCAGCAGCAGGCCGGCGTCGACGACCGCGGTGGCGCCGATCGGCGCCGAGCAGCCGGCCTCGAGCGCGGCGAGCACCTGGCGCTCGGCGGTGACGACGAGACGCGTCTCGCGGTGGTCGACGGCCCGGAGCGCGCGGGCGAGGTCCGGGTCGGGGTCGCCCTCGCGCACCTCGACGGCGAGCGCGCCCTGGCCGGGGGCGCTCGGCCACGGGCCGAGGCCGAGGAAGTCGGTGACCTGGTCGAGGCGGCCGAGACGGCCGAGGCCGGCCGCGGAGAGCACGACGGCGTCGAGGTCGTCGGTCACCCGGCGGAGGCGCGTGTCGACGTTGCCGCGGATGGGCACGACCTCGAGGTCGGGCCGTGCCGACAGCAGCTGTGCGACCCGGCGGGGCGAGCCGGTGCCGACCCGGGCGCCCTGCGGCAGGGTCTCGAGGGTCAGGCCGTCGCGGGCGCAGAGCGCGTCGCGGGCGTCGGCGCGGCCCGGGATCGCCCCGATCACGAGGCCCGGGTGGGAGGCGGTGGGCAGGTCCTTGAGGGAGTGCACCAGCACGTCGCACTCGTCGGCGAGCAGCGCCGCGCGCAGGGCGCTGGCGAAGACGCCCGTGCCGCCGAGCGACAGCGACTCACCGGTCGCCTGGGTGCGGTCGCCCTCGGTGTGGACGCGCACGAGCTCGACGTCGTGGCCGGTGGCCTCCGCGAGCCGCTCGGCGATCGTCGTCGACTGCGCGACGGCGAGGGCGCTGGCCCGCGTTCCTACTCGGAGGGTGGTCACGTCGCTACGGCACCAATCCCGAGACGGCGGGCTTGAAGCCGAGGCGCACGTTCTCGCAGCAGCCCGGCCGGCAGACGTCGTACCAGGGGCCGATGTCGGTGAGGTGCGGGCGGTCCTCCGCCGGGACGCCCTCGACGCGCTCGAGCACGAGGTCGACGAGGCCGGTGACGTAGTTCGGGTCGATGCCGGGGGTGGGCGTGCGCGTGGCCCAGAAGCCGTTCTTCTCGCTCGTCTCCAGCGCCTCCTCGTCGAGGTCCCACATGACCTCCATGTGGTCGCTCACGAAGCCGAGGGGCACGATGACGACGGCCCGCGTCGGGCCGCCGGCGAGGTCGTCGATGGCGTCGTTGATGTCGGGCTCCAGCCACGGCATCGAGGGCGGGCCGCTGCGCGACTGGTAGACGAGCTGCCAGGGCACGGTCGTCCCTCCCTCGGCGGGGGCCTCGAGGCCAAGGCCCGCCTCGGCGGCGGCCATGACGACCTCCGCGACGGCCTTGTGCTGGGCGGCGTAGGCGCCCTCCTCGTCGAAGCCGCGCGCCTGGGGGCCGCTCTTCGCCGCGTCGGTCGACGGGATGGAGTGGGTGGCGAACAGCACCTGCACCTCGGTCGCGAGGTCGAGGCCCTCGTTCTCGGCCCGGGCCTTCTCGAGGCCCTCGCGGACGCCGTCGATGAAGGGCTGGACGAAGCCGGGGTGGTCGAAGAACTGGCGCACCTTGTCGATCATGACCTTGCCCTCGAGGCCGGTCGCCTCGAGCGCCATCGCGAAGTCCTCGCGGTACTGGCGGCACGAGCTGTACGACGAGTAAGCGCTGGTGGCGACGGCGATCAGCTTCGTGAAGCCTCGCTCGTCGGCCTCGCGCACGGCGTCGGCCATGTAGGGATCCCAGTTGCGGTTGCCCCAGATCACGGGCAGGTCGACGCCACGGCGGGCCAGCTCGCCCTCGAGGGCGACCTTCAGCTCGCGGTTGTGCTGGTTGATCGGGCTCACGCCGCCGAAGTGGCGGTAGTGGGTCGCGACCTCCTCGAGGCGCTCCTCGGGGATGCCCCGGCCGCGCGTGACGTTGCGGAGGAAGGGGATGACGTCGTCCTGGCCCTCGGGCCCGCCGAAGCCAGCCAGCAGGATGGCGTCGTACTCGGTGGGCTCGCTCACGTGCTCGGGGCCCTGGGCGGCCGCGGGGGTGGCGGCCCGCACGAGCTGGCCGTTGGTGATGCCGGTGGTGTCAGTCACGACAGGACCTCGATGATCTCGGTGGTGGTGAGGCGGCGGCCCGTGTAGAACGGCACCTCTTCGCGGACGTGGCGGCGGGCCTCCGTGTAGCGGAGGTCGCGCATGAGGTCGACGAGCTGCACGAGCTCGGGAGCCTCGAGCGCGAGGATCCACTCGTAGTCGCCGAGCGAGAAGCTCGCCACGGTGTTGGTGAGGACGGCGCGGTGGGCGGCGCCCTGCTTGCCGTGGTCGGCGAGCATCTGACGACGCTCCTCCTCGGGCAGCAGGTACCACTCGTAGCTGCGCACGAACGGGTAGACGGTGAGCCAGGCCTCGGGCTCCGCGCCCCGCATGAAGGCGGGGCTGTGGCTGCGCGAGAACTCCGCCTGGCGGTGCATGCCCATGGCGTTCCAGGTCGGCAGCAGTCCGCCGAGCACGTCGGTGCGGAGGAGGCGGCGGTACGCCGACTGGATCGCCTCGGGGACCTCGCCGTGCAGCCAGATCATCAGGTCGGCGTCGGCGCGGAGCGCGCTCACGTCGTAGAAGCCGCGGACGACGACGCCCTCGCCGGCGAGCTCGGCCACGAGCTCGTCGAGCTGCGGGACGTCGTCGAGGTCGGGGGCGTAGGGGTTCTGCGGGTCGCGACGCAGCACGGCCCAGAGCGTGTAGCCGAGGGTCTCGGCGGGCTGGTCGCCGGGGGTGCCCTCGGGCGACGGGGCCGGGCCGGAGTCGGCGGTGCGGGGGTGGGTCGGCTCACCCGTGAGGGCGGCGGGGGAATCAGACGTCGGCAGCTCGGGGACTGGCGCGTCGGCGCTGGGACTCATGCTCATCATTCTCCTCCCGCCACGGCTGGGAACCCAACCAGGTAGCAGCACGTCGAGGCATCTGCGGCGACGCCCCCGGCCCGGGGGCGGAGGGCGTCGGGCGTCGCGGCCGGCGCTGCCGGCGGGGAGGGCGGAGGGGCTCAGCGGCGCTTCACCGCGGCGACGACGACGCCCGCGAGGGCCAGGGCGGCGGCGCCGGCCCCGGCGAGCCAGGGGGTGCGGTCGCGCTCGAACGACGCCTTGGCGCGGTGGCCGGCGGCCCCGAGCTGCTTCGGCACGTTGAGCTTGTCCTCCAGCTCGTTGAGCGTGGCGGCGAGCTCGGCGCGGGTGCGGTCGACGCGGGCCTGGATGTCGTCCGCGTCGGTGCGGTCGGCCTTGCTGCTGTCGTTCTTGCTGTCGCTCACGAGGACTCCGTTCGGTGCGGGCGGTGCGGGGATGCGGTGCTGGTGCTGCTCGGTGCGGGGTGCCGCGCCGGTGCTGGTGCCGGTGCGGCGCTGTCGGTCCGGGCGGGGGCCCGGCCGGGTCAGCGGTCGGTGAGGTCGGCGCGCGGGATCGAGCCCACGCCCTTGATCGCCTTGAGGTCGCGCTTGAGGCTCGCGATCGTCTTCTCGGGCACCGCGGGCAGGCCCTTCTTGATGCTCCTGTAGCCGAGGAAGGCCAGCAGCGCGGCGACGAGCAGCAGCACGAACGCGACGATGAGCGCCGAGAGCCAGCCCGGCAGCCAGATGGCGATGAGCAGCACGATTCCGGTCAGGAGCACGCCGAGCATGGCGAACACGAACACGAGGGCGCCGACGAGGAAGCCGGCGCCGATGCCGAAGGCCTTGAGGGTGCCGATGACCTCGTACTTGAGCAGGGCGAGCTCGCCCTTGACGAGGTCGGTGACCAGCGTCGGGACGTCCTGCACGAGGGCGAAGAACGACCGCTTGGACGCCTTCCCCCCGTGCCGCACCCCGGCGCTCCGGGTGGAGTCGGTCACTTCTTCTTCTTCCCGCCGCCGAAGGCGCGCGTGACGAGGAACTTGACCCCCTCGACGACCGCGTCGACGGCGTCGGCGGCCTTCGCGCCCGCGAAGTCCTCCGCCTTGACGACCTGGCGCTGCACGGCGCGGCTGTGCCACACCTTCGACGTCTTGTCGGCGATCTGGTCGTAGCGGTCGTGCCCGGCGCGCGCGCCCAGCACGAACCCGAGTGCTGCTCCGGCGACGAAGATCAGTTTGCCTCGCATGTCGCTCCATTCGATGTCGTCCGCGCGCGGACGAGTGCCCGGCGCGTGGGTCCAATGTAGCCCGGGGCCGCACCGAGATGCCCGGACGGGCATGCCGACCCGCCGGGCGGGGACAGCGCGCCCGCGGTGGAGGGAGCGGCGGGCCGCGCTCCGGGTCGTCAGCCCTCCAGCAGCTCCGCGGCGGCGCGACGCGACCGGGCGATCACGGCGGCGAGCCCCCGGCCGGCCACGGCACCGCCGACGCGCACGACGCCGTCGAGGGGAGAGGGGGAGGCGGGGGGCGCCTCCTGGGGGAGGGGAGCGTCCCAGACGACCCGGGCGGTGCCCTCGACCGAGCGCTCGTCGAGGTCGACGCCGAGCAGGGCCGACGCGTCGGCCAGCGCGGTGCGGCGCAGCTCGTCGTCGGGGGTGCCCGCGTCGACGACGGGCGAGTCGTAGCTGAGCCGGAGGACGTGACGGCCCCCCGCGGCCTCGGCCAGCCAGGGCCACTTGACGGTGCCGTGGGTGAGCGCCTTCGCGCGCACCCCGACGGCGCCCGGAGCGACGAGCACGCCGGTGCCCCGCGGCCCGACGTCGAGCCGGTCGTCGCGCAGCACGATCGTGGCGAGGGTGATCAGGCCGGGCTCGGGGGCGCGGCGGCCGGCGAGCGCCCGGGCGGCGCCGTCGCCGACGGCGAGCAGCACGTGCGGGGCGTCGAGGCGCTCACCCGTGGCCAGGGTCACCGAGCGGGAGTCGACCCCGGCCACAGGGCTGTCGAGCCGGACGTCGACGCCGAGGCGGTCGAGGTCGGCGACGAGGGCGTCGACGAGGCGGGCCATGCCGCCGCGGAGGCCGGCCACGGCCGAGCCCGCCGGCGCGAGGGCACGGACGCTGCGGACGGCGGCGGCCAGTGAGCCCTCGTCGCGCAGCGCGCGCCGCAGGGTCGGCGCGACCCGGTCGACCGGCAGCGCGTCGGGGTGGACGGAGTGGACGCCGCCGACGATCGGCGCGACGAGCCGGTCGAGCACCGCGCTGCCCATCCGGGCGCGCACGAAGGGCCCGACCATCACCTCGTCGACCCCGACCTCGCCGGGGGCGGAGTCGAGCCGGGCGGCCTCGGCCGCGGCCTCCTCGCCGATGACGGCCACGACGTCGGCCGCGCCGAGGTCGCCGGGCACGCCGAGCAGGCCGGTGCGCGGCAGCGGGAACGCCTCGCCCGCGCCGTGCTGCACCCACGCGCCGCGGGGGTCGGGCAGCACGACGTCGTCGCCGAGGCCCAGCTCGTCGAGGAACGCCGCGACCGTGCCGCCCTTGGTCGCGAAGCTCTCCGCGCCGGCGTCGAGGTCGATGCCCGCGACCGTGTGGCGCGCGACCTCGCCGCCGAGGCGGGGGCCGCCCTCGACGAGCACGACCCGCCGGCCCGCGAGCGCGAGGTCACGGGCGGCGACCAGCCCGGCCACTCCCCCGCCGACCACGACGACGTCGCCCGCGGCCGGTGCCTCCGAGGAGGCGCGGGTCGCGGCCCCGGAGCCGCTGGCCCCGGGTGCGCTGGTCGCGTCGGTCACGGTCTCGCGCCTCCTCAGAGGGTGTGGGCCAGCTCGACGATGCGCGTCAGCACGTCGGGGTCGGTGTCGGGGTTCACCCCGTGGCCGAGGTTGAGCACGTGGGCGGGGGCGGCGCGGCCGCGGCGGACGACGTCGCGGACGTGCGCCTCGAGCACCGGCCAGGGCGCCTGGAGCATCGCGGGGTCGATGTTGCCCTGCACGGGCACGTCGCCGCCGAGTCGCCGCGACGCCTCGTCGAGCGGGATCCGCCAGTCGACGCCGACGGCGCCCACGCCGATGCCGTGCATCGCGCTGAGCACCTCGCCGCTGCCGACGCCGAAGTGGATCGTCGGCACGTCGAGGTCGGCGACGTGCGAGAGCGCCCGGGCCGAGAACGGGGCCACGCGCTGCTCGTAGTCGGCGAGCGAGAGACTGCCGACCCATGAGTCGAAGAGCTGGGCGGCGCTGGCGCCGGCGAGCACCTGGGCGCGCAGGAAGGCCCCCGTGACGTCCGCCGCCCAGGTGAGCAGCGCCTCCCACGTCTCCGGGTCGCTGTGCATGAGGGTGCGGGCCCGGATGTGGTCCTTCGACGGGCCGCCCTCGACGAGGTAGGCCGCGAGCGTGAACGGGGCGCCGGCGAAACCGATCAGGGGGGTGTCGCCCAGCTCGGCGACGGTGCGGGCGACGCCCTCGGCGATCGACGACAGGGCGTCGAGCTCGAGGGGGCGGAGGGCCGCGACGTCGGTGGGGGTGCGGATCGGCGACTCGAGCACCGGGCCGCGGCCGGGGACGATGTCGACCGCGACGCCCGCGAGCTTGATCGGCACGACGATGTCGCTGAAGAAGATGCCGGCGTCGACGCCGTGGCGGCGGACGGGCTGGAGCGTGATCTCGCTCGACAGCGCGGGGTCGAGGCAGGCGTCGAGCATCTTCGTGCCGACGCGCAGCTCGCGGTACTCGGGCAGCGACCGGCCGGCCTGGCGCATGAACCAGACGGGGAGGCGGTCGGGGCGGTCGCCGCGGAGGGCGCGCACCAGCGGCGAGCCGCTCGTGAGGCCGGAGCTGAGGGGGTGCTGGTCGGGCAGGGTCACGTGCTCCATCCTCGCACCCGGGCGCTGGGCGGCCGGCGGGGGCCGCTCGACGTCGAGGCGCCGCGGTGCCGCCGCGCCGCGCGGCGCCCGCGGCGCCGACGAGGCGACCCGACCAGGGCCCCGGCGAGCGCCGAGGCCCCCGGTCGCGTCACCTCGTGGGCCGGAGGCGCGGGTCAGCCGACGCGGACCACCATCTTGCCGACGTTCTCGCCGCGCATCAGGCCGGTGAACGCGTCGAAGGCCGAGTCGATGCCGTCGACGACGGTCTCGTCGTGGACGACCTGCCCGTCGGCCAGCCACGGGCCCATCTCGGCCTGGAAGGCGGGGGCGACGTGGCGGTAGTTGCCGAGCGTGAAGCCCTGCATCGTGAGCCCGCGCGTGACCATGTTGGTCATGTTCGTGATGCCGACGGGGGCACCGGTCGCGTTGTAGTTCGCGATCGAGCCGCAGAGGGCTGCCCGGCCGCCGTCCTTGAAGGCGCCCAGCGCGGCCGACAGGTGGTCGCCTCCCACGTTGTCGAAGTAGACGTCGATGCCCTCGGGCGCGGCCTCGGCCAGCAGCTCGGCGACGTCGCCCGTCTTGTAGTTGAAGGCCGCGTCGAAGCCGTACTTCGAGGTGAGCAGCGCCACCTTCTCGTCGCTGCCCGCGCTGCCGACGACGCGCGAGGCGCCCTTGAGGCGGGCGATCTGGCCGACCATCGTGCCGACGGCGCCGGCCGCGCCGGAGACGAAGACGACGTCGCCCTCGCGGATGTGGGCGATCTCGGTGAGGCCGACGTAGGCGGTCAGGCCCGTGAGGCCGAGCACGCCGAGGTACGCCGAGAGCGAGACGCCCTCGGTCGGCTGCACGGCGCGGAAGCCCGCGGCCGGGCCTTGGGCGACGTCGCGCCAGCCCAGGTCGTGCAGCACCACGGTGCCGACCGGCAGGTCGTCGCTGCGCGACTCGACGACCTCGCCGACGGCGCCGCCGGTCATGGTCTCGTCGAGCGCGAAGGGCGGCACGTACGACTTCACGTCGTTCATGCGGCCGCGCATGTACGGGTCGACCGAGAGGAAGGCGTTCTGCACGCGGACCTCGCCGTCGGCGAGCTCGGGCAGCTCGACCTCGACGCGGCGGACGTCGTCGGCGGTGGGCTCCCCGACCGGGCGGGCGGCGAGCTGCCACTGGGTGCTGGTGGTGGTGGTCATGGTCCTCCTCGTGGTGCACTGTGTTGCATTCGGCAACGATCATGGCCCCCGAACCCGAGCATCTTCTCGACGTCGAGTCAACGCCCAGCCGAAACAGCCGATCAGAGTTAGGATCGCTCAGTGCTCATCTGCCTCACGGCGTCCCACCAGAACGCCAGTTTCGACTTCCTCGAGAAGCTGAGCATCGGCGCACCCTCGGCGGCGACCACCCTGGTCGACGGCAGCGACTTCGTCAGCGGGGCCGTCGTGCTCGCGACCTGCAACCGCTTCGAGGCCTACCTCGACGTCGACGAGCCCCTCACCGCCGCCAGCGCCGTGGCCGTCGAGGCCACCATCAGCACCATGAGCGAGGCCAGCGGCGTCGACCCCGACGAGATGCGCGACACCGTGCGCGTCATCACGGGCGACGAGGTCGTCGAGCACCTCTTCGCCGTCTCGAGCGGCCTCGAGTCCGTCGTCATCGGCGAGGACGAGATCTCCGGCCAGGTGCGCCGCGCCCTCGAGCGCGCCCGCGAGGTCGGCACGACGTCGTCCGACCTCGAGCGCCTCTTCCAGAAGGCCTCGCACACGTCGCGCGGCGTCAAGAACCGCACGAACGTCGGAGGCGCGGGTCGGTCGCTTGTGCGCCTCGCCCTCGAGCTGGCCTCCTCCCGCGTCACGGACTGGGCCCACGCCCGCGTGCTCATCGTGGGCACGGGCCAGTACGCCGCCACCACCGTCACCGCGCTCCGCGACCGCGGCGCCGACGACCTCGCCGTGTTCTCGTCGTCGGGCCGCGCCTCCTGGTTCGGACTCAAGCACGACCTCCGCGCCTTCGACGACCTGGCCGAGGCCATCGCCTGGAGCGACGTGCTCGTCACCTGCACGACCACGACGACCCCGGTCGTCGTGCCCGAGGTCGTCGACGCCTCGCGTCGCCTGGTCATCGACCTCGGCCTGCCGCGCAACGTCGACCCGCTGGTCGCCACGGTGCCGGGGGTCGAGCTGCTCGACCTCGAGACGATCAGCCTGCACGCCCCGCTCACCCAGCTCACCGCCGCCGACGACGCCCGCGCCATGGTCTCCGACGCCGCAGCCGAGTTCCAGGCCGTCGCCGCCGAGCAGTCGCTGACCCCGGCCGTCGTGGCGCTGCGCCAGCACGTCTTCGACCTGCTCGACTCCGAGATCGAGCGTGCCCGGTCGCGCGGCGACTCCTCCGACCGCACCGAGGCCGCCCTGCGCCACCTGGCCGGCGTGCTGCTGCACACCCCGTCGGTGCGAGCCCGCGAGCTCGCCCGAGAGGGCCGCGGCGAGGACTTCCGCGACGGCCTCGAGGCCCTCTTCGGCCTCACCGACACGCGGGCGGCCGCCGAGCCGCGCCCGCTGCGGTCCGTCGACGACGTGCCCCGCGCCTCCGCCGGCTGAGCCCGCCGCCCGAGGGTCGAGTGGCCACGCCGTGCCGCTCCCCCGCCGACCAGCAGCCGACCGTGACCGCTCGACGCGGGAGGATGGGCACCATGGAGCCCCTCGTCGTCAGCGCGCTGGTGCTGGTCCGTGACCGCCGCCTCCTCATGGTCACCGCCCGGGGGCGCGACGTGCTGTACCTGCCCGGCGGCAAGCGGGAGGCGGGCGAGACCGGCGAGGACGCCCTCGCCCGCGAGACCCGCGAGGAGGTCGGCCTCGAGCTCGACCCCGCGAGCGTCCGCGAGCTGACGACGGTCAGCACCCAGGCACACGGCGAGCCCGACGGGCGCCTCGTGCACATGACCCTCTACGCGGCCGAGCCGCTGTCGAGCAGCCCGCCCGCGACTCCCTCGGCGGAGGTGGGCTCGCTGCACTGGGTCACGACGGCCGACGCCGACCGCTGCCCGCCCGCCGGCGTCGAGACGCTGCGCGTCGTCGCCGGGCTCGGGCTCATCGACTGACCCCTGGCCGGTCGGGCGCGGGCGCCCCGGCTCAGTGCACGTGCTCCAGCAGGTCGGTGCCGAGGGCGCGCAGCGCGTCCACCACGCGGAGGCGGCGGGCCAGCGTGAGGTCGTCGAACGCCACGGTCACGGCGTACGCCACCCCGCGGGCCGGGCCGCGCAGCACGCCGAGCTCGGAGCGCGTCCCCGGTGAGACCCCCACCGTGTTGACGAGCTGCAGGCCGTGGTCGAGCCGGCGGTGCGACACCGGGTCGAGGCCGAACGACCCGGCCACGAGCGAGAGGTCGACGCCGAGCGACAGCCAGCCGAGCACGCGGCTCGAGACCGCCTCGTCGACGACCTCGCCGTGCGTCAGGCGGGTCATCAGCCCGACGAGCTCGACCGCCGTGCCGACGGCGAGGGCCGGGGCGTCGTCCGGGCCGCGCTCGGCGCGCACCTCGTCGAGCAGGGCCGTGCGCACCAGGCCGAGGCCGTCGGCGCGGGCTCGCACGGCGTCGAGGCCGACCCTCCCCACGAGCGCGTTCACGGCCGCGGGGTCGCGCAGCGCGCCGACCAGCGCCGCCGCGTCGGTGACCGCGAGGGCCCGGCGCTGCAGGTACGACCAGACCCCTCCGCCGCCGAGCGCGGCTCGGTCGCCGGGGCCGGCCAGGCGCTCGAGCTCGTCGAGGGCGCCGAGACGGCCCGACTCGATCTGCGCGCTGACCTCGACTAGCAGCAGCAGGGCGCCGACCTGGGCGACCGGCAGGGCGACCGTCTCGTCGACGCTCAGCAGGTCGTCGCCGCCGTCGAGGTCGCGCACGGCCACGGAGACCGACGCGCCCTCCACGGCGAGCTCGCCGAGCGTCGTGAACGACCGGCCGAACGACTCGGGCGCACGGGAGCCACCGTGGCGCGCACCGGCGCCACGGTCGCCTCCCCGGCGGTCGCGACGACCGCCTCCTGCACCCTCCGTCACCCGCGCGGGGCTACCAGATCGTGACGCGCTCGGCCTCGGGCAGCCAGAGGCGGTCGCCCTCGGTCACGCCGAACGCCGCGTAGAACTCGTCGATGTTGCGGACGATCTGGTTGCAGCGGAACTCGTTCGGCGAGTGCGGGTCGATCGACAGGAGGCGGATCGCCTCCTCGTCGCGGATGGCGATCTGCCAGGCCTGGGCCCAGCTGAGGAAGAAGCGCTGCGCGCCGGTCAGGCCGTCGACGACCGGCGCCTCCTCGCCGCCCAGCGAGAGGAGGTACGCGTCGTAGGCGATCGACAGGCCGCCGAGGTCGCCGATGTTCTCACCGATCGTGAGGGCGCCGTTGACGTGGTGGCCGGGCACCTGTGCGGGCTCGAGCGCGTCGTACTGCGCGATCAGCGACGAGGTGAGGGCCTCGAAGGCCTCCCGGTCGGCGGCCGTCCACCAGTCGGTCAGGCGGCCGTCGCCGTCGTACTTCGAGCCCTGGTCGTCGAAGCCGTGGCCGATCTCGTGGCCGATCACCGCACCGATCGCACCGTAGTTCGCGGCTGCGTCGCGGGTCTCGTCGAAGAACGGGAACTGCAGGATGGCCGCGGGGAAGACGATCTCGTTGAAGCCGGGGTTGTAGTACGCGTTGATCGTCTGGGGCGTCATGAACCACTCGTCGCGGTCGATCGGCGAGCCGATCTTGGAGAGCTCGCGGTCGAAGCCGACGACGGCCTGCGAGCGCACGTTGCCGATCAGGTCGCTCGCGTCGACCTCGAGGGCCGAGTAGTCGCGCCACTTCACCGGGTAGCCGATCTTCGGGGTGAACTTGTCGAGCTTGTCGAGCGCGCGCTGCCGGGTCTCGTCGGTCATCCACGAGAGCTGCGTGATGCTCTGGCGGTAGGCCTCGACGAGGTTCGCGACCAGGTCGTCCATCGCGGTCTTCGCCGCCGGCGCGAAGTGCCGCTCGACGTAGATGCGGCCGACGGCCTCGCCCATCGCCCCCTCGACGAACGAGACGCCGCGCTTCCAGCGCGCCCGCTGGACGGGGGTGCCGGTCAGCGTGCGGCCGTAGAAGTCGAAGTTCGCCTCGACGAAGTCGGACGAGAGGTACGCGGCGAACGAGCGGACGACCTGCCAGCTCAGCCAGTCGCGCCACTCGGGCAGCCGCTCGTCGACGAGCAGGCCGGCGAGGCCGGAGACGAACGAGGGCTCGCGCACGACGACCTCGTCGAACGTGCCGGCGGGCGCCTGCACCGCGTCGCGCCAGACCGCCAGGTCGACCCCCGCCGCCGAGGCCGCGAGCTCCGACCACGGCTGCAGGTTGTAGGTGGCGTCGCTGTCGCGGGTCGCGACGTTGCTCCAGTGGTGCGTGGCCAGCTCGGTCTCGAGCGCCACGACGCGGGCGGCACGGCCGGCGGCGTCGTCGAGCCCGGCCAGGCCGAGCATCGTCTCGACGAAGGCGACGTACGCCGTGCGGACGGACTCGAACTTCTCCTCCCGGTAGTACGACTCGTCGGGCAGGCCGAGGCCGCCCTGCTCGAGGAAGACGACGTAGCGCTCGGGGTCGCCCGGGTCGTTGTCGACGAAGAGCTGCACGAAGCTCGCGACGCCCTGCTTCTCGAAGCTGCCGACCAGGCGCAGCAGGTCGGGCACGTCGCCGACCTGCTCGACCTGCTCGAGCAGCGGGCGGAGCGGGGCCGCGCCCAGCGCCTCCACCCGGCCCTCGTCGAGGAAGCTCGTGAACAGGTCGCCGACCTTGCGGGCCTCGGTGCCCGGCTCGGCCTCCTGCGACTCGTGGATGATGTCGCGGACGGCCGCCTCGGCCTCCTCGGCCAGGACGAGGAAGGAGCCGTAGCGCGCCTTGTCGTCGGGGATCTCGGTGCGGGCGATCCAGCGGCCGTTCACGTGGCGGAACAGGTCGTCCTGCGGGCGCACCGCGGGGTCGAGGTCGTCGGTGGTGATGCCGGAGGTCAGCGCGTCGCTCGTCATGCCCGTCAGCCTAGGTGAGGCCCCCGACGGCCGTCCGGGAGGGGCCGGGCTACGCCGTCCGGCCCGCACGACCGGCTCTTCGGCGGCCGTCCCCAGGAAACACGAAGGAAATCGCTTCCTCGCTACAGTTCTCGGCATGGCACTCCCCTGGGCACTGCACGGCGACGGCAAGACCGTCGACTCGACCGAGATCGTCGCCCCGGAGGAACGCCTCACCTGGCCCCGCACCGTCGGCCTCGGCGGCCAGCACGTCGTCGCGATGTTCGGCGCGACCTTCCTCGTGCCGATCATCACGGGGTTCCCGCCGAGCACGACCCTGCTCTTCTCCGGCATCGGCACGCTGCTCTTCCTCCTCATCACGAAGAACCGGCTGCCCAGCTACCTCGGCTCGTCGTTCGCCTTCCTCGCGCCGATCGCCGCCGCCACCGACGTGGGCGGCATCCCCCTCGCGCTGAGCGGCATCATCGTCGTCGGGGCGCTGCTCGCCCTCGTCGGCGTGCTCGTGCACCTCGCCGGCACGCGGTGGATCGACGCCCTCCTGCCGCCGGTCGTCAGCGGCTCGATCGTCGCCCTGATCGGCTTCAACCTCGCCCCCGCCGCCCGCGACAACTTCGCGCTCTCGCCGGGCATCGCCCTCATCACGCTCGCCGCGGTCGTGCTCAGCGCCGTCCTCTTCAAGGGCCTCCTCGGGCGCCTCTCGATCTTCGTCGGCGTCGTCGTCGGCTACGTCGCCGCCGTCATCGCGGGCGCCGTCGACTACAGCGCCGTCGCGGCCGCGCCGTGGGTGGGCCTGCCGACGTTCACCGCCCCCGCCTTCGACCTCGGTCAGCTGCCGATCTACCTCGGCTTCCTGCCCGTCGTGCTCGCGCTGATCGCCGAGAACGTGGGGCACGTGAAGGGCGTGGGGCAGCTGACGAAGCGCGACCTCGACCCGCTGACCGGTCGTGCGCTCTTCGCCGACGGCCTCAGCACCGTGATCGCGGGCCTCGGCGGCGGCTCAGCGACGACGACCTACGGCGAGAACATCGGCGTGATGAGCGCCACCCGCGTCTTCTCCACCGCGGCCTACTGGGTCGCCGGCGTCGTGGCGATCCTGCTCGGCCTCTCGCCCAAGATCGGCGCCGTCATCTTCACCATCCCGCCGGGGGTGCTCGGCGGCGTGACCACCGCGCTCTACGGCCTCATCGGCGTCATCGGCATCCGCATCTGGGTCGAGAACAAGGTCGACTTCAGCCGCCCGAAGAACCAGCTCACCGCCGGCGTCGCGCTGATCATGGGCATCGCCGACTTCACCCTCGTGCTCGGCGGCGCCAGCTTCGGCGGCATCATCCTCGGCACGGTCGCGGCGATCGTCGTGTTCCACGTGATGAGCGTGCTGGGTCGGCTCCGGGGCACCGACTGAGCGTGCGCCTCCGCTCGCCCCTCGACCGCGAGATCGTCCGCCTGGCCGTGCCGGCGCTGGGGGCCCTCGTCGCCGAGCCGCTCTTCCTGCTCACCGACACCGCCCTGGTCGGCCACCTCGGCTCCGTGCCCCTGGCCGGCCTCGGCGTGGCCAGCGTCGTCCTGCAGACGGCCCTCGGGCTGCTGATCTTCCTCGCCTACGCCACGACGCCGACGGTCGCGCGGCGGCTCGGCGCCGGTGACCAGCGCGGGGCGATCCGTGCCGGTGTCGACGGCATGTGGTTCGCGCTGCTGGTCGGCGTGGTCGTCGCGGGCGTCGGCGCGGTGACGGCCGAGCCGCTCGTGGGCCTCTTCGGCGTGGCCGACGACGTCGCGGCGGCCGCCACGACCTACCTCTCGGTCTCGCTGCTCGGGCTGCCCGGCATGCTGCTCGTCATCGCCGCGACCGGCCTGCTGCGCGGGCTGCAGGACACCCGCACCCCGCTCGTCGTCGCCACCGTCGGCTTCGCGGCGAACGCCGGGCTCAACGCGCTCTTCCTCTACGGCCTCGGCTGGGGCATCGCGGGCTCGGCGGCCGGCACCGTCGTCGCGCAGTGGGGCATGGCGGCGGTCTACGTCGTCATCGCCGTGCGGGCCGCCCGAGCCGTCGGCGCCGACCTGAGACCGGGGCTCGCCGGGGTCGGCCGCACCGCCCAGGCGGGGGGCTGGCTGCTCGTGCGGAATGCGGGGCTCCGGGCCGCGCTCATCGCGACCGTCGCGGCCGCCGCCTCCTCGGGGGTGACCGGGCTGGCCACGATCCAGGTCGCGCTGACGCTCTTCAGCACCCTCGCGTTCGCCCTCGACGCCCTCGCGATCGCCGGGCAGGCGATGATCGGGCACGCCCTCGGCCGCGGCGACCGCGAGCGCGTGCGGGCGGTCACGCGGCGGCTGATGCTGTTCGGCGTCGGTGGAGGGGTGCTGCTCGGCGGCGTGCTGGCCCTGCTCGCGCCGGTGCTGGCGCCGGTCTTCAGCCCCGACCCGGGCGTGCAGGCGGTGCTGCCGTCGGTGGTGGTGGCGATGGCGGTCGGCATCCCGCTCGCGGGCTTCGTCTTCGTGCTCGACGGGGTGCTGCTCGGAGCGGGCGACGCCCGCTACCTCGCGATCGCGTCGGTCGTGAGCCTCGCCGCCTACCTCGCGGTGCTGCTGCCGGTGGAGTCGCGGGTCGGGTCGACGACGTCGGGCGCGGTCGCGCTCTGGCTCGCGTTCGGCCTCGGGTACATCGGGGCCCGGGCGGTCACGCTCGGGCTGCGCGCGCGGAGCGACCGGTGGATGGTCGTCGGGGCGCGCTGAGCGCCGCCGGCCGCCGGCTGCGTCGCTCGGGGTGCGGGGCGCTGGGTCTCGCCGGCCGCCGGCTACGTCGCTCGGCGCAAATGCCGACCAGATCGGCGCCGAGCGCACTCTGGCGACCGGATATCCAGTCGTTCTGGGCTCCGTGGTCGGCAATTGCAGCCCGGCGGCGCGAGGGGAGGCGCGGATGACGGGAGCAGAGGAGTGGCGGGAGGCGCGTGGTGCGGGGGCGGCGGCGCGGCGTCAGCGCGGTGGGGGCGTGAGGCGGTTGGGGCGTCAGCGCAGTGGGGGGGCGTCAGCGCGGTGACGGCGTCAGCGCCGCGCCCCGCGCGCGTCGCCGGGGAACGACGCGGCCCAGACCTGCGGCAGCCGCGTGCGCAGGTGGTCGGCGAGCAGGTCGTGGTTCAGCTCGAGCCCGTCCGAGATGAAGAGCTTGCCCCCGTCGGCCCCCTTCGCCACGATGCCGCCGTACTGGCTCGCGTACGGGGTCAGCCGCGCGATGTCGGAGAGCAGCACCAGGCGCTCGGCCCGGAAGCCGCGGCGGGCGAGGAGGCGGTCCTCCCAGACCTGGAGCCGGGTGCGTCCGAGGGCGCTGGCCATCATGACGAGCCAGACGCCGAAGGCGAGGATGAGCACCGCGGCGATCCAGAACCCGAACGGCAGGGCCTCGTCGGGGTCGGTGAAGCCGACGACGGCCCCGATGAAGGTCATGAACGCGCCCACGATCGCCATGACGTAGCCGATCACCCGCAGCAGCACGCGCTGCCAGCGACGGGTGCGCACCTCGAACAGCACGCCGGTGACGGCGTCGGGCATCGGGAACGTCTTGCCCCGCGCCGCGTCGCCGCGACGGACCAGGGCGGCGACGACGATCGGCACGACGATGCCGATCACGAGGGCGAGGGAGACAGACAGGACTGTGATGTGCACACGGCGACGCTAGGGGCGGGAGGCGCGGGTCGGCCGGTGCAGGCACCGCGAGTCGCGAGAACTGCTCACCGCAGAGGCCCGCGCCGCACGCGCGACCGCCACCGTGCGCCGGCCCGCGCCGCACGCAGGCCCGCGCCGCACGCAGGGCCGTGCCGCACGCAGGGCCGCGCCGCGCGCGAGACCGCGACGGCGACGTGCCCCGTCGTGGGACCTCGTGCGCACCGAGGGCCCAGGAGGGGGCACCTCGGCGGCCTCTCGGCGGCTCGGAGGGGCGAGCCGGCGGGGCGAGCCAGGTGCTCCGACGGCGCAGCCGCGTGCGACGCCGCTCAGCGCGCCGGCGGCGCCGTCGTCGAGCCCGCGCGGAACACGCTCGTGAAGGTCGTTCCCACCGCGGGCTCCCCGGCGAGCAGCGCGAGCACGGCGCGCCCCGCGGCCCGGCCCTTCTCGACCGCGGGCTGCACGACCGTGGTGAGGTCGGCGGCGCGCGGGTCGTCGAGCCGCACCCCGTCGTAGCCCACGACGCTGAGGTCGCGCGGCACCGAGAGCCCCAGCTCGGCCGCGGCGGCGATGACGCCCGAGGCCAGCAGGTCGCTCTGCGCGATGATCGCGGTCGGCCGCTCGTTCTCGGGCACGTCGAGCAGCTGCAGACCGGCTCGGTGGCCCTCGCTCGTCCAGCTGCCGTAGGTGACCAGGCCGCCGACGCCGGGGTAGACGCGGCGGGTGCCGCGCAGCCGCTCGAGCGTGGGCCACGAGGTGCCGAGGGCGACGCGCTCGTCGGTGAGGGGCCCGACCCAGCGCGTGGGGCCCAGCTCGAGGGCCACGACGGCGACGCGACGGTGGCCGAGGTCGTGCAGGTGGCGGGCGAGCAGCTCGGAGGCCCCCACGTTGTCCTCGCCGATGTCGAGCACGCCCTCCATCGGCTTCGCCTCGATCGACACGAGCGGGATGCCGCGGCGCCGCACGGCCTCCACCGACTCGTCGAGCCGCGTGCTGCAGCCGAAGAGCACGGCGGCGTCGAGGGGCGCGTCGAGCAGGCGCGAGTGCTCGCCCTCGTTCTCGGTCAGCAGCAGCAGCGAGTTGTCGGCGGGGCCGGTCACGTCGGCGATGCCGTCGAGCATCGCGACGTTGATCGGGTCGCGGAAGGCGTTGCTCAGGGTGTCCTCGAGCACGGCGCCGACGATGCCCGACCGGCCGCGGCGCAGCGAGCGCGCCCGGGGGTCGGGGCCGCCGTAGCCGAGCTCGGCGGCAGCCGCGAGCACGCGCGTGCGGGTCTCGTCGGAGACGGGGCCGGCTCCGCTGAACGCCAGGGAGGCGGTGCTCGCGCTGACCCCGGCCGCCCGCGCGACCGCGGCGAGGGTCGGCCTCGCGGCGACGTCGCCCTCTGCCCGGCTCATGGTGCCGCAGCCTAGCTGACCGGCCCGGACGCCCCCGCAGGGCCGGGCGCCCAGCGCCCGGCGCCGCAGGGCCGGTCCCCGCGAGGCGCCCACTCAGGGCCGGCCCCGCAGGGCCGCACGCCGCCGCGGGCGCGCCGCTCAGTTCGCGGCGAACCGCTCGTCGGTCGCGGCGAGCACGCGCAGGACGTTGCCGCCGGCCAGGGCGCGCAGGTCTGCGGGGCCCCACCCGCGACTCCTCAGCTCGTCGGCCAGCACCGGGTAGCGCGACACGTCGCGGAGGTCGTCGGGCAGCGTCGGCGTGCCGTCGTAGTCGCCGCCGAGGCCGACGTGGGCCGCCCCGGCGAGGTCGCGGGCGTGCTCGACGTGGTCGGCGACGTCGGCCACGGTGACCGGCGGCGCGGCCTCGCCCGGCTCGCCCTCGGCCCGGGCGACGTCGACGGCGAGCCAGTCGGCGTACCGCCGCGAGACGAACTGGGGCACGAAGGTGACCATCACGACGCCGCCGACGTCGGGCAGCCGCCGCAGCACGTCGTCGGGCACGTTGCGCGGGTGGTCGGCCACGCCGACGGTCGACGAGTGGCTGAAGACGACCGGCGCCGTCGCGACGTCGAGCGCGTCGCGCATCGTGTCGGGGCTGACGTGCGAGAGGTCGACGAGCACGCCGAGCCGCTCCATCTCGGCGACGACCTCGCGGCCGCGGTCGGTGAGCCCGCCGTGCGGCCGGCTGCCGGTGGCCGAGTCTGCCCACGGGGTGTCGTCGTTGTGCGTCAGCGTCATGTAGCGGACGCCGAGGCGCGCGAAGGTGCGCAGCACGGCCAGGTCGTCGCCGATCGAGTGCCCGCCCTCGGCCCCGAGCAGCGACGCGACGCGCCCCTGCTCCACGGCCCGGACCACGTCGGAGGCGGTGCGCGCGAGGGCGAGCGACTCCGGGTAGCGGGCGACCATCCGGTGGACGAGGTCGATCTGCTGCAGGGTCGCGCGCACCGGGTCGGGCTCGGTCGTCTCGACGAACACCGACCAGAACTGGCCGACGACGCCGCCCGCCCGGAGCTTCGGCAGGTCGGTGTGCAGCGTCAGCGCCGTGTCGTCGACGCCCTCGACGCTCGAGCCGCGGGCGACGCGGCACTCCCAGGGCAGGTCGTTGTGGCCGTCGATCACCGGGAAGGCCAGGTCGGCGGGCAGCGTGAGCGTCGTCATGGGCCGACCCTACCCACGAGGCGCCGCCCGGCAGCCGCCCGGTCGCCACCCGGTCGTCGCTCGATCGTCGCTCGCCCGGCCCGCCCTCGACAGCGGGCGCGACGACCCCCTAGGCTGACGGTCGAATCGATTCGACCCGCACGTCACCAGGCCCGAGGAGGCGCGGTGCCGGCCGGTCGGAGAGCTCACGCCCGCCGAACACCGACGCTCGAGGTGACACCGCCATGACCAGCCCCACCGCCGAGACGCGCAGCTACGACGGCGACCTCACCCGCCAACAGGTCGTCCGGTGGCGGAACGCGCTCTTCGTCGTCTTCGGCCTCAGCGGGCTCGCCGTCGCGACCTGGCTGGGCCGCGTGCCGGCCGTCCGCGACGTGCTCGGCGCGACGACGCTCGAGATGGGCCTGCTCGTCACGGGCCTCAGCGTCGGCTCGATCGTCGGCATCACCTTCTCGAGCCACCTCATCGCCGCGCTCGGCGCCCGCCGCACGGTGCTCGCCTCGCTCGGCACGGTGGCCGTCGGCCTCACCATCGCGGGCCTCAGCACCGACCTCGGCGTCGGCTTCGTCGGCATCGTGCTCGGCCTCGCCGTCTTCGGCCTCGGCAACGGGCTCTGCGACGTCGGCATGAACGTCTCGGGCGCCGCCGCCGAGCGCGTGCTCGGCAAGACCGTCATGCCCCTCTTCCACGCCGCCTTCAGCCTCGGCACCATGGTCGGCGCCCTCCTCAGCGCCGGGGCCGAGGCGCTCGACGTGCCGGTGTCCGTGCACGTGACCGTGCTGGCGGTCGCGATCGCGGCCACGGCGCTCGTCGTCACGCGGTGGATGCAGTCGGAGGACCTCGGGCACGCGCCCGTGGAGGGCGACGCGGCCGGTGCCTCCGGCACCACCGGAGGCTGGCGCTCGCGCCTCGCGGTGTGGCGCACCCCCGGCACGGTGCTCATCGGCCTCATCGTGCTCGGCATGGCGACCGCGGAGGGCTCGGCCAACGACTGGCTCGCCCTCGCCATGGTCGACGGCCACGGGCTCGAGAACGCCGCCGGCACCGTCGTCTTCTTCGTCTTCGTCACGGCCATGACGATCACCCGCGTCGCGGGCTCGCCGCTGCTCGACCGGTTCGGACGCGTCCCCATGCTGCGCTTCTCGGCGGTGTCGGCCGCGCTCGGCCTGCTGCTCGTGATCGTGGCGCCCGAGCCGTGGCTCGCGATCGTCGGCGTCGTGTTCTGGGGCGCCGGGTCGGCGCTCGGGTTCCCGGTCGGGCTGTCGGCCGCCGCCGACGACTCGCGGAACGCCGCGGCCCGCGTGAGCGCGGTGGCGACGATCGGCTACGTCGCCTTCCTCGCGATGCCGCCGGTGATCGGGTTCCTCGGCGAGCACGTCGGGCTGCTCAACGGGCTCTGGGTCGTGCTGGTGCTGATCGCCGTGGCCGGGCTCGCCTCCGGCGCCGCGCGGGAGCCCTCCCGCCGCTGACCCGCGCGCCGTCCGCCCCGTCCGCCCCGTCCCGAACCCCTTCCTCGCACGGGAACCCTGCCGCGGCGGGGTGTCGGTGCGAGAACAGGGTGTCGGTGCGAGAAGAGGGTGCACCCGCGCCGGTCAGGCGGGGTCGCCGGGCGAGCGGGGCTCGTCGGCGCCGAGCGCGACCGTGTAGTCGGCGACGAGCCCCGGCACGTCGGCCCAGTCGCCGTAGTGCGCGGCCGCCTCGACGAGGTCGACGATCGCCCCGCGGACGCCCTCGGGCAGCGCCGGCACGACGCCGTGCACGTGCAGGGCCGTGGTCGTCGAGAGCACGGTGAGCGGCAGCAGCAGCTCCGAGTGCACCCGGACGCGCTCGTCGGCCGGCAGCGTGTCGACCATCGTGCGGGCCAGGTCGAGGAAGTGCTCGACGTCGGCGGGCAGCGCGAGGCCGTGCCGCACGAGCAGGTCGGCGGCGGGCAGGCGGGTCTCGGCGGGCTCGGGCAGGGCCTCGAGCACGGGCGACGCGGCGGCGACGCCCGCCAGCACGCGGCCGAGGCGACGCATCAGCGCCTCGTTCGTGCGGCGGTGCCAGACGACGACGCGGGTGCCGCTGAACGGCACGCCGGTGACGAGGCCGGCCCGCCGCAGGTCGTAGAGGGCGATGCGCACGTCGACGGGGCGGAGCCCGTGCTCGCGGGCGACGACCTGTGCGTCGATCTCGTCGCCGGGGAGGTACCGGCCGGTCGCGATGTCGACGAGCATCAGGCCCGCCGGGTCGACGGCCGGGCGGGGAGCGTGGGAGTCGCGGGTGCGGTGCGGCTGGGCGGGTCGGGTCGGGCGGGGCAGGGTCGCGCTCACGGCGGGGCCTCTCGATCGGGTGTCGGGCGGGGCACGGCCCCTCGGTCACCCCGACGGTATTTCGCATCTCGCATTCTGTCAAGAAGATATCGACGGATCGTCACGAGCCCGGCCGCCCCCCGGGCACCTAGGATCATCGGGTGCGTCTCGTCATTGCCCGCTGCTCGGTCGACTACGCCGGCCGACTCAGCGCCCACCTCCCCCTCGCCACCCGCCTGCTGATGGTCAAGCGCGACGGCAGCCTCCTGGTGCACTCCGACGGCGGCAGCTACAAGCCGCTGAACTGGATGAGCCCGCCCTGCACCGTCCGCGTGGTCGAGCCCGACGACGACCAGCGGGAGGCGGGGGTCACCGAGCTCTGGAAGGTCACGCAGCCGAAGACCGCGGACGTGCTCGTCGTCTCGATCCACGAGGTGCTGCACGACTCGAGCCACGAGATGGGCGTCGACCCGGGCCTCACGAAGGACGGCGTCGAGGCCGACCTGCAGAAGCTCCTGGCCGAGCAGATCGAGCTGCTCGGCGAGGGCCACACCCTCGTGCGGCGCGAGTACATGACGGCGATCGGGCCGGTCGACATCCTCGCCCGGGACGCCGCGGGAGGCGCGGTGGCGGTCGAGCTGAAGCGTCGCGGGGACATCGACGGCGTGGAGCAGCTGACGCGGTACCTCGAGCTGATGAACCGGGATCCGCACCTCGCCCCGGTGACCGGCGTCTTCGCGGCGCAGGAGATCAAGCCCCAGGCGCGCACGCTCGCCCACGACCGGGGCATCCGGACGCTGCTGCTCGACTACGACGCCATGCGCGGGCTGGACGACTCGCACTCGCGGCTGTTCTGAGCGGCCGCGCACCGCTCGTCGCACGCGGTTGCGAAATGTGAATATCAGCGTAGTATTCCGAGAGGCGTCCGGGCAGGCCGGCGCCGACCCGCAGGAGGACCCGCCATGACCTCGCCCATCTTCGACGCCATCGTCGCCCGTCGCGACGCGACCCCGATCTTCGAGTCGATCGTGGTGACGCGGCCCCTCGACCTGCCCGTCGACGTGCCCGCCGGGCGCGTGACGCCGAGGGCCGAGCCGTCGCTCGTGTCGGCGACGCCCGCCGTCGCGCTCGAGCCCGCGACGACGACCTGGCCGCTGCGCCGCGTCGGCTGACGACCCGGCGGCGACGTCCGCTCCTAAGCTGAGGGCGATGACTCTCCCCTATACCGCCGTCCTCTACGACCTCGACGGCACGATCGCCGACTCCGCGCCCGCCATCACGGCGAGCCTCGCGTTCACCATCGAGCAGCTCGGGCTGCCCGTCCCCCCGCAGGCCGAGATGCTCGCCTGGGTGGGCCCGCCGCTGCCGCAGAGCTTCGAGGTGCGCCTGGGCCTCTCCGGCGACCGCCTCGTCGAGGCGATGAGGGTCTACCGGGCCCACTACCTCGCGCACGGCGCGCTCGACAGCCCGATCTTCCCGGGCGTGCGAGAGCTCATGGCCGCCGTGCACGCGGCCGGGCTGCCGACCTCGACGGCGACCTCGAAGCCGGAGACCCCGGCCACGCGCATCCTCGAGACCCACGACCTGCTGCAGTACCTCGACCTCGTGACGGGCGCCTCCGACGACGAGGTCCGCAACACGAAGGCCGACGTCGTCGCCGAGGCCCTCCGCCGTCTCGGCGAGCGCGGCGTCGACCTGTCGCGGCCCGTGCTGATCGGCGACCGCCACCACGACGTCGAGGGCGCCGCGGTGCACGGCGTGCCGACGATCATGGCGGGCTGGGGCTACGGCGACGAGGCCGAGCACGCCGGGGCCGTGGCGGTCGCGGCGACGCCGGCCGACGTCGCGGTGCTGCTCGGCGTCCCGCTGCGCGGCGCGGCGTGACGAAGGTCGGCGGGGCGGCCGTCCGCTCCGCGCCGATCTGGCTGACCACGCTCGCGATCGTGCTGATCGCGCTGAACCTCCGCGGGCCGATCGTGGCCACGGCGCCGGTGCTGGACCAGATGATCGGCGACCTGCAGCTCTCGGCGGTCGTCGCGGGGCTGCTGACGAGCATCCCGGTGCTCTGCTTCGCGCTGGCGAGCCCGCTGGCCTCGGGCCTGATCGTGAAGCTCGGCCCGGAGCGCGCGGTGTCGATCGGCCTCGCCGGCGTGCTCGTCGGCACGGTGCTGCGCGCCCTCGGCACGTCGTCGTGGCTGTACGTCGGCACGATCGTGATCGGCGTCGCCATCACGGTGGGCAACGTGGTGCTGCCGGTGATCATCCGCCGCGACTTCAGCCCCGAGCGCGTGGGCTTCGTCACGGGCATCTACACGTCGGCGCTCAACGTCGGGTCGATGATCACGTCGCTCGCGACGGCGCCGATCGCGGCGGCCGTGGGCTGGCCGCTCGCGCTCATCACGTGGGGCGTGCTCGCCGTGCTGGCGGCGGTCGTCTGGTCGATCGCGGTCGGGCCGCGGGTCGCCTTCGGCCGCGGTCGACCGGCAGGAGTCGCGGGCGGGGTCGGCGAGGCCGGCGGGGCACCCGGGGCGGCCGGTCCCGACGACGCGACCCGCGCCTCCTCGCCGGGTGCGAGCTCGGCGTCGGCGTCGGACGTGCTCACCGGCGGGATCTCGGTCGTCGACGAGGCGTCGGCGGCGCGCGACGCGGCCGAGCGCCGGCGCCCCCTGCTGCGCCGGGCGACGACGTGGGGCCTGATGCTGGCCTTCTCGGGGCAGGCGTTCGCGTACTACGGGCTGACGGCCTGGATGCCGACGCTGCTGCGCGACGAGGTCGGGCTGACGCGGGAGGCGGCGGGGGCCAGCTCGTCGATCTTCCAGATCCTGGCGGTCGTGGGGGCGCTCGGGGTTCCGTTGCTCGCGCTGCGGGTGCGCCCGGCGGTCGTCATAGCGATCATCGCGGTCTGCTGGACAGCGATGCCGCTCGGCCTGCTCTTCGTGCCCGAGATGTGGTTCGTCTGGTCGCTCTTCGGCGGCGCCGCCCAGGGCGGCGGCATCACGATCGTGTTCATCGTGATCGTGCGGATGGCCTCGACCGACGACGACGCCCGGCGGCTCTCGGCGCTGGTGCAGGGCGGCGGGTACGCGATCGCGTCGCTCGGGCCGCTCGCGATCGGGGCGCTGCACGACGTGTCGGGCGGGTGGCAGCTGCCGATGGTCGGCGTGTTCCTGTCGACGGTGGTGCTCGGCGTCAGCGGCGTGCTGTCGTCGCGTCGCGTGCGCTGAGCCCCGGTCGGGTCCGACGGCCCGGGGCCCCGGGGCCCCGGGCGCCCGGGCCCATGGGTCCCCAGGCCCTGTCCTGGCTCGGCCCCTGGCGGGAAGTGCCCGCCAGGAAGTGTCCGCCGGGAAGGCCGTTCCACTCCGGAGTGGAACGGCCCGTGTCAGGACGACGCACCCCGTCCCGCTCCTCCACTCCAGAGTGGAGGACCCGCACACTCCTCCACTCCGGAGTGCAGCACCCTCCCGCTCCTCCACTCCGGAGTGGATCAGCCTTCTCGGCGGGCAACTCCGGGACGAGCCGCTCCGCCCGGTGCCGCCGCGCCCGCACCGCACCGGCACCAGCACGCGCGCCCGCACCGCACCGGCACCGGCACCGGCACCGGCACCGGCACCCGAGCCGCCCCGACGGCTCAGCGCCCCCCGAACAACCCCTCGATCGACAGCGGCGCGTGCCCCGTCAGCGTCCGGACATTGTCCGTCACGCGCGACACCTCCCCCGAGGCGATCGACGTGTACGTGCTCACCCACGCGTCGGCCTGCCACGGCTCCGGCTGCCAGCGCTGACGCGACTCGTACGCCTCCTCGACCGTCTCGGGGTGGTACGTGAACGGCCGGCCGAGCACGGCGCTCAGCCGGGCCACGACCTCCGAGAGGGTGAGCGCCTCGGGGCCCGTCAGCTCGTAGACCTGCCCGGCGTGCGCCTCCGGGGCCTGCAGCACCGCGGCGGCCGCGTCGGCGACGTCGGCCCGCGCCACGGCCGCGACGCGCCCCTCGCCGGCCGGTCCGCGCAGCACCCCCGCCTCGTCGGCGAACTCGGGCAGCACGTCGAGGTAGAAGCTGTCGCGCAGCACGGTCGTCGCGAGCCCGGACGCCGCCAGGTGCTCCTCGGTCGCCGCGTGGTCGCGGGCGAGCGTGAAGACCGCGTCGGGCCCCGCGCCCTGGAACGACGTGTAGACCACGTGGCGCACTTCGGCCTCGACCGCGGCGTCGACGAAGCCCCGGTGCTGGTCGAGGCGGTCGACCGCCTCCGCCGCGGAGACCATGAACAGCACGTCGGCCCCGCGCAGCGCCGCCACCGACGCCTCGTGGTCGCCGTACGTCGCGACGGCGACCTCGACGTCGGCCGCGCCGAGGTCGGGAGCGCGCGAGGCGTCGCGCACGACCAGCCGCAGCGGCACGCCGGCCGCCGCGAGCGTGCG
Organism: Frigoribacterium sp. CFBP 13707; assembly: GCF_014842245.1. NCBI lineage: Bacteria > Bacillati > Actinomycetota > Actinomycetes > Micrococcales > Microbacteriaceae > Frigoribacterium > Frigoribacterium sp. CFBP 13707. Next base: position 183,156 of record NZ_JACYVL010000004.1, on the reverse strand, counting down.
CGCGACGCGCCCGCCGACGGCGCCGGTCGCGCCCGTGACGGCCACGCGGCGGCGCAGCGCGGGCTCGGCGGACGGAGAGGACGAGGAGGCGGTGGTGTCGGTCATGCGCCCAGCCTGGCCCTCCGTCGGGTGCGGTGGTGGCGCCTCCCGCAGTTCCTGACACCGAGAATCGTCATCGACTGCGCCGCGGGCATGGTGCTGCGCGGTGCGCGCGGGTAGGTTCGTGCGCGGCGACCGCTGACGACCCCGCCCGGGCCGGCGGCTCGGGCCCCACGAGAGAGCATGAGATGGCGCACGACCACACGCACGGGCACATGGCCGCCGACGGCCGACGCCTGCGCCTCGCGATCGCCGTCGTCGCCCTCGGCCTCGTCGCCCAGGCGGTCGGCGCCGTGCTCTCCGGCTCGCTCGCCCTGCTCGCCGACAGCGGGCACATGGCCTCCGACCTGATCGGCCTCGTCGTCGCGCTCGTCGCCACGGTGGTCGCCGCCCGCCCCGCGAGCGGGCGCCAGACCTACGGCTACCGGCGGGTCGAGGTCTTCGCCGCCCTCGTGAACGGCCTGCTGCTCCTCGCGGTCGCCGGCTCCGTCGCCGTCTCGGCGGTCGGTCGGCTGCTCGACCCGGCCACGCACGAGGTGCTCGGCGTGCCGATGCTCGCCGTCGGCGTGGTCGGCGGGGCGACCAACGTCGTGGCCCTGCTGGTGCTCCGCGGCGGGGCGAGCCACTCGATCAACATGCGCGGTGCCTACCTCGAGGTGCTCGGCGACCTGCTGGGCTCGGTCGCGGTCGTCGTCGCCTCCGTCGTCGTGCTGACGACCGGCTTCGCCCAGGCCGACTCGATCGGCTCGCTCGTGATCACGGCGATGATCGTGCCGCGCGCCTGGGCGCTGCTGCGCGAGGCCGTGCGGGTGCTCTTCGGCTCAGCGCCGGGCGACATCGACCTCGACGACGTGCGGAGCCACATCGCGGGCACGCCCGGGGTCGTCTCGGCCCACGACGTGCACGCGTGGCAGATCACGAGCGGGGCGACGGTCTTCTCGGCGCACGTGGTCGTCGAGCGCGACGTGTTCTGCGACATGAAGGTCGACGAGACGCTCGACGCGCTCGACCGCTGCCTCGCCGCCCACTTCGAGGTCGAGCACGCGACCTTCCAGCTCGAGCCGGCCGACCACGCCGAGCACGAGCGCTCCACGCACGTCTGAGCCGGGCTGCGCGGCGAGTCGGCGGCGACGCCCGCCGCCAGCGCCCGCGCCGTCCGCCCGTCAGGCTGGGGCGAGCAGCGACCCGAGCCAGAGCCCGAGCCCCGCGGCCGCCACGCCGGCGACCAGGAGGCCGAGGGCGGAGGCGGCACCGGCACCGCGCCTCCCCGCGGCGAGAAGGCGGACGGTGTCGACGCTCGCCGTGCTGAAGGTCGTGTAGCCGCCCAGCAGCCCGGTGCCGAGCACCGCCCGCCAGGTCGGCGAGACGACGGCTCCGAGCGCGAGCGCCGTGAGCAGCCCGAGCAGCAGCGACCCGCTGACGTTGATCACGGCCGTGCCCCACGGGTAGGGCGCGGGGGCGGCGGCGTCCGCACCGCCGACCGCGCGGCGTGAGCGACGAGCCGCGAGCGCGTCGCCCACCGCCCCGTCGACCCAGAAGCGCGCGCCCGCCCCGACCCCGCCGGCGAGGGCCGTCGCGGCGACCAGCAGCGGCGTCACCGGGAGCCCCGGGCCCACCGGGCCCCGACGGCGATCCCCGCGGCCGCCGCGAGCACCCCGAGCAGCACCGACGCCAGCCCGTAGACGGACGCCGTCAGCACGTCGCCCGCGGCGCCGAGGATCGCCGTCTCGGTCGCGAGCGAGCTGTAGGTCGTGAAGCCGCCGAGCACGCCGGTGCCGAGGCCGAGGCGCAGCACGCGACGACGCCCCTCGTCGGGCCCGCCGCGGAGCAGGCGCTCCAGCAGCAGGCCGAGCACGAACGCCCCGACGACGTTGATCGCGAAGATCGCGGTGTCGAACGAGCCCGTGGGAGGCACGGCCAGCGTCACGAGGACCCGCAGCGCCGTGCCCACGGCCCCGCCCGCGACGACGAGCAGCACGAGGGGGAGGCGCCGACGGAGCGGGGTCGACGGGCTGAGCTGCGGGGCCGACGGGTCGCGCGGCGGGGTCGACGGGCTGACGGGCGGGGTCGGCGGCGTCACAGGTCGTCGTCCCACGGCAGCGCCTCGGAGCGCGCGACCGGGGAGAGCGGGACGACCACGACCGGCCGGTGCTGGCGGTGGCTGAGGTGGAGCGCGACCGACCCGGCGAAGAACTCGCGGACGCTGCCGCGGAGCCCCGCCTCGCGGCTGCCGACGACCACGAGCGGGGCGTCGACGCGGTCGGCGAGCGCGCCGAGCACGTGGGCCGGCTCGCCGGTGAGGCAGGTGGCGACCAGGTCGACCCCGCGGGCCTCCGCGATCGGCCGCAGCCGCGCCTCCAGCGCCGGGTCGAACTCGAGCTCGGCGGCCCAGCTCTGGGGGTCGAGCGGGTACGAGAGGACGGTGCCGTCGATGCCCTCGGCGAACGCCATCCGGTCGGGCTCGACGCTGACGCAGGCGAGGCCGGTGCCGAACCGCGCCGCGAGGTCGACGGCGGTCGCGACGACCCGCTCGGCGGTCGACGGCACGACCCCGACGACGACGTAGCCGCGGATGCTGCGCTCGGTGCTCTCCATGCCGCCAGTGTTCCACCGCGGGGGTCCGGGCGCGAGCACCGGGCCCGGGTCGGGCCGACCCCTGGCGCGGTGGGGCACGGAGGCGGAGACTGGGGCGATGTGCGGTCGCTACGTCGTCTCCCGGGCGACCTCCGAGCTGTTGCCCGACCTGCTGGCCGGGCTGCCCGACCTGCCCGACGACTTCAACGTCGCGCCGACGACCGCGGTGCCGGTGGTGCGGCAGCGGCACGGGGAGCGCGAGCTGCCCCGGGCGCGGTGGGGCCTGACGCCGTCGTGGTACCCCGACCTCAAGAAGAGGCCGCAGCCGATCAACGCGCGGATGGAGACGGTCGCGACGAACGGCATGTTCCGGCGGCCGTTCGCGCAGGCGCGCTGCATCGTGCCGGCGCTGGGCTACTACGAGTGGGTCGTGACGGAGACGGGCAAGCAGCCGCACTTCGTCCACCAGCCGGAGGCGGCCCTCGCGATGGCAGGGGTGATGAGCGCGTGGCCCGACCCCTCGAAAGCCGACGACGACCCCGACAAGTGGGTGCTGTCGATGTCGATCATCACGCGCGACGCGCACGTGGCGCCCGGCGAGGTGCACGACCGCATGCCGGCCTGCCTCGCGCCCGACTCGTACGACGACTGGCTCGGCGACCACCTCGGCACGGCCGAGCTGCTCGAGCTGCTCGACCGCGACTCGCACGAGCTCGCCCACGACCTGACCCACCACCCGGTCAGCCGCGACGCCAACTCGGTGCGCAACACCGGCCCGCAGCTGATCGAGCCGGTCACCCTGGGCTGAGGAGCGGAGCGAGGGCCGGACAACGGCAGGCGGGAGGAAGGACCCGCCCGCACCGCTGATCCACTCCGGAGTGGATCAGCGGATCTGGAGCGTGCCTCCGGGAGCGCGCCGCGCCCGGGGCCGGCGGTCCCGGCCGCTCAGCCCGCGCCTCCCCCGTGGCTCGTCAGACGCTCGCGGAGGTACGACGCCAGCGTGTCCTGGGCGTGCCGCGACTCGCCCGTCACGCGGTTCAGCGGTACACGGCCGCCCGCGGCGAGCGCCGGGTCGCGCGGGATGACCACGAGCGACCGACGGCCGAACTCGTTCTGCAGCGACTCCTCGGCGCGGGCCGTGCGGTGCTCGCCGACGTGAAGACCGCCATGGCGGACTACCAGGCCGACGGCTCCAGCGAGGAGTACGCGGGCAAGGAGCAACGCTGGAACCGCGTCGCCACCGAGGTGCGCACCATCATCAACACGCTGCGCACCTCCCTGCAGTCGAACGACGAGTCCGCCCAGACCGCGATGCAGCGCGCCAAGGCCGCGGTCGACGGCATCTAGCCCCACAACGGGCGAGTTCGACGCGTCCGGGCCGTCACGGACGCCCGACCCCGTCGAACCCGCCCGCCCGCGTCACCGCAGAACGGCTCACCCAGAGGGTGAGCCGTTCGCCCCTGCGCCGCAGGGGCGGCGGCGCAGCCAACAAGCACTGAGAACACGAATGGCTCACCCAGAGGGTGAGCCATTCTGTTCGTGCGCGAGGGGGGACTTGAACCCCCACGCCCTTTCGAGCACTGGCACCTGAAGCCAGCGCGTCTGCCAATTCCGCCACTCGCGCGAACTCAGCAACTCTAGCACGGTGGAGGGGCCCGGATGAGCGTCCCCAGGCTGGCCGACACCGACCTCGCACGCGACCCGGCTAAGATCGGGCGACCAGTGACCCCCGACCTGGAGACGCATGGGACTGCTCGACAACTTCGAACGTGGGCTGGAGCGCGCCGTCAACGGTGCCTTCGCCAAGACGTTCCGTTCGGGCGTCCAGCCGCTGGAGATCACGAACGCCCTGCGTCGTGAGCTCGACACGACGGCCGCCGTCGTCTCCCGCGACCGGATCCTGGTGCCCAACGACCTCGTCGTCCGGCTGTCGGCGACCGACCACGCGAAGATGTCGGCCATCGGCCCGACCCTGATCGACGAGCTCACGCAGCTGACCCAGCGCCACGCGACCGCTCAGGGCTACGCCTTCGCCGGCCCGCTCAGCGTGCGGCTGCAGGAGGACGACTCGCTCAGCGTCGGCATCATGTCGATCGAGTCGGGCAACGTCCGCGGCGAGGTCAAGTGGCGTCCGTTCGTCGAGATCGACGGGGTGCGCCACCCGCTGGTCGGCCAGCGCACCGTCATCGGCCGGGGCAGCGACGCCGACATCACGGTGAGCGACACCGGCACGAGCCGTCAGCACGTCGAGGTCCTGTGGGACGGCCAGCACGCGCAGGTCCGCGACCTGGGGTCGACGAACGGCTCGAAGCTCAACGGTGCACCGCTCAAGAAGTCGCCCCTGCTGCCCGACTCCACGATCGAGATCGGTCGTACGCGTATCGTGTTCCGCGTGCTCCCCCTGTCCTCGACGCCCGACCCCTTCGCCGGGCCCGACTCCCGGGAGGCCCGTCGATGACCAGCGAGCTCACCCTCCTCGCCCTCCGGTTCGGCTTCCTGGCCGTGCTGTGGCTCTTCGTCTTCGCCATCGTGTTCGCGCTCCGCTCCGACCTCTTCGGCCAGCGGGCGCGCAAGCTGCCCACCGACGGCGGGTCGGGGCAGGCGCAGTCGACCGCCACCGCGCCTCCGGCACCCGCGGCTCCGCGAGCACCGGTGACGCCGGCCCCTGCAGGAGGCGCGGGTCGGCCCGCCCCCGCCGGTGACGGCCCCGCGTCCCGCCTGGTGATCACGAAGGGCGCCAAGGCCGGCCTCGAGATGCCGCTCGGCGACGGCCCGCTCACGATCGGTCGCTCGCAGGAGAGCAACCTCGTGATCCGCGACGACTACACCTCCACGCACCACGCCCGTCTGATGCTCTGGAACGGCCGCTGGGTCGTGCAGGACCTCGACAGCACGAACGGCACCTTCCTCGCGGGCGAGCGAGTGACCGTTCCCACACCGGTGCCGGTCGGCGCCACCGTGACGATCGGGCAGACGAGCTTCGAGCTGCGACGGTAGCGCCCGTGACGCACCCCAAGAGCGCCGCTCTGTCCCACGTGGGCAAGATCCGGTCCAACAACCAGGACAGCGGCTACGCCGGCACGCAGCTGTTCGTCGTCGCCGACGGCATGGGCGGGCACGCGGGGGGCGACGTCGCCTCGGCGATCGCGATCCGCCGCATCCGCGAGACCGACAAGCAGTACACGTCGCCCGGCGACGCCGAGTTCGCGCTGCAGTCGTCGCTGATCGCCGCGAACCAGCTGCTCGCCGAGACGGTCTTCGAGCACCAGGAGCTCACCGGCATGGGCACGACCGTCAGCGCGCTGCTGCGCGTCGGCGACAGCATGACCGTCGCGCACATCGGCGACTCGCGCATCTACCTGTGGCGCGAGGGCGAGCTCAGCCAGATCACCGCCGACCACACGTTCGTGCAGCGCCTCGTCGACAGCGGCCGGATCACGGCCGAGGAGGCGGCGGTGCACCCCCGCAGGAGCGTGCTGATGCGCGTGCTCGGCGACGTCGACGCGGCGCCCGAGATCGACACCGCGACCCTCGGCACGCTGCCGGGCGACCGCTGGCTGATCTGCTCCGACGGCCTCAGCAGCTACCTGGCGGAGGACCGCATCAAGAAGGCCCTCGCGGCGGGCCTCGACCCCGAGCAGACCTGCCGTCGCCTGGTGAAGGAGACGCTCGACCACGGCGCCCCCGACAACGTCACGGTCGTCGTCGTCGACGTCGACGAGTCGGGCGACTCCTCGGTCGAGCCCGCCGTCACGGTCGGCTCGGCCTCCGAGCCCCTCACCTTCGAGGGCGAGGCCGGGCGCAAGTCGCTGCGCCTGCCCAGCATCCTGCTTCACCCGCTCAAGGTCGCGACCACGCCGGAGGACAGCCACTTCGAGCCCGAGAGCGACGAGTACCTCGCCGAGCTCATCGCCGAGGACCGCCGTCGTCGTCGCCGTCGTCGCGTCACCTGGCTGGTCGCCCTCGTCGTCGCGGTCGGGGCCCTGGCCGCCGGCCTCGTGCTGGCCTACCAGTGGACCCAGGACCACTACTACGTGGGCGAGCGCGGGGGCAGCGTCGTCATCTACAAGGGCGTTCAGCAGACCCTCGGCCCGATCAGCCTCAGCGAGGTCTACGAAGAGACCCCCGTGCAGGTCGACGACCTGCCCAACTACACGCAGCTGACCGTGCGCGACACGATCAACGCCGACTCGCTCAGCGACGCGCGCGCCATCGTCGAGAGGCTGACCGATGCCGCCGAGTGACGACGCGTCGACCGAGCTCATCGGCCAGTCCCGAGGAGGCGCGGGAGGCTCCCGCGGGCCCGTCACCTCGTCCGCCGCCTCCGCTCCTCCGGAGAACTTCACGCAGGCCATCACCATCCGCCTGCGTCAGCCGGCCCGGCTCCGCAACCTCGAGCTGCTGATGCTCGTCGCCGCGGCGGGCATCTGCGCCGGCGCGATCGTGCTGGTCCAGCTGGGGGCCACGGGGGCGATCGACCCGAGCGTCCTCGTGTCGGGCTCGAGCATCCTCGGCCTGGCCCTGGTCTTCCACCTCGTGCTGCGCGTCGTCGCCCGCGAGGCCGACCCGTTCATCATGCCGATCGCGCTCACGCTCAACGGCATCGGCATCGCCGAGATCTACCGCCTCGACCTGGCCCGCGGCGTCGCCGGGTGGGACGCCCTCGGCATCAAGCAGATCGCCTGGACGGCCATGGCGATGGCGATCGCCCTGGTGGCGCTGCTCGTCATCCGCAACTACCGCGTGCTGTCGCGGTACCGCTACATCGCGATGTTCGTCTCGATCGTGCTGCTGCTGCTGCCGCTGGTGCCGGGCATCGGCCGTGAGGGCCTCAACGCCCGCGTCTGGATCGACCTCGGGCCCTTCTCGTTCCAGCCCGGCGAGATCGCGAAGATCACGCTCGCCGTCTTCTTCGCCGGCTACCTCGTGACCGCGCGCGACAACCTCTCGCTGATGGGCCCGAAGATCCTCGGCATGCGGTTCCCCCGTGCCCGCGACCTCGGCCCGATCCTCATCGTCTGGCTCGTGGCGATGGGCGTGCTGATCTTCCAGCGCGACCTCGGCACCTCGCTGCTCTACTTCGGCCTGTTCCTCGTGATGATCTACATCGGCACGGGGCGCGCCAGCTGGATCGTGCTCGGCCTCACGCTCTTCCTCGGCGGGGCCCTCGTCGCCAGCACCTTCCTCGGCTACGTGCAGGGGCGCTTCGCCGCCTGGCTCAACCCGTTCGACCCGGTCGAGTACAACGCCGACGGTGGGTCGTTCCAGCTGGTGACCGGCCTGTTCGGCTTCGCGAACGGCGGCCTGCTCGGCACCGGCCTCGGCCAGGGCCGCCCGCAGACGACCCCGCTGGCCGAGAGCGACTACATCTTCGCGGCCCTCGGCGAGGAGCTCGGGCTCGCCGGCATCTTCGCGATCCTCGCGCTCTACATGCTGCTGGTCTCGCGGGGCTTCCGCATCGGCTTCGTCGGCCAGGACGACTTCGGCCGCATGCTCGGCGTCGGCGTCTCGTTCGTCATCGCCCTGCAGGTCTTCGTCGTCCTCGGCGGCGTCACCCGCGTCATCCCCCTGACCGGCCTCACCGCGCCCTTCCTCGCGGCGGGCGGGTCGTCGCTCGTGGCGAACTGGATCATCGTGGCCCTGCTGCTGCGCCTGTCCGATTCGGTGCGCTCCCAACCGAGGCTGGTGGTCGGCTGATGAACAAGGAACTGAGACGCGTGAGCTTCGTCGTGCTGGCGATGTTCGTCGCACTGCTCGTCTCGAGCACGTACATCACGGCCTTCCAGGCCGACTCGCTGCGGGCGGACAGCCGCAACTACCGCACGCTGCTCGCGAGCTACTCGGCGCAGCGCGGGCCGATCCTCGTGGACGGCCAGCCGGTCGCGCAGTCCGTGCCCGTGGACGACGTGTACGAGTTCCAGCGCACCTACCCGTCGGCCGAGCTCTACGCCCCCGTCACCGGCTACTACACGCTGGGCCAGGGGTCGCGGGGCATCGAGGACTCCATGAACGACTACCTCACCGGCAACGCGAACGCCCAGTTCTTCGACCAGGTCAACTCCGTGCTCACCGGGCAGGACCCTGAGGGCGCCACGGTCAACCTCACGATCGACCCGGCCGTGCAGCAGGCCGCGTACGACGCACTGGGCGACAACTCGGGCGCGGTCGTCGCCGTCGACCCCTCGACCGGCGCGATCCTCGCGATGGTGTCGAAGGAGAGCTACGACCCGAACCTCCTCGCGAGCCACGACCGCGACGCCGTCAAGGCCTCCTACGACCAGCTCGTGGCGGACCCGGGCGACCCGCTGCAGAACCGGGCCATCCAGGGCGACCTCTACGCCCCCGGGTCGACCTTCAAGCTGGTCACGACCGCGGCGGCGCTGGAGAGCGGCGACTACACGCCCGACAGCGAGTTCCCCAACCCGGCCACGCTGACCCTGCCCGGCACCTCGACGAACATCAACAACGCCGAGGGCGGCAGCTGCGGCGGCGGCGAGACCGCGACGCTGGCGACGGCCCTGCGCCTCTCGTGCAACATCCCGATGGCGCAGCTCGGCCAGCAGCTCGGCGCCGACGCCCTGCAGGAGCAGGCGGAGGCGTTCGGCTTCGGCGACGACTCGATCGCGATCCCGCAGGCCGTGACCCCGAGCCAGTTCCCGATCACCGACGAGGACGGCGACCCCATCAGCGACGCCTCGCTCATGCTCCAGTCGTTCGGTCAGGGCTCGGACCGCGTCACGCCGCTCCAGATGGCCATGGTCTCGGCGGCGATCGCCAATGGCGGCACGCAGATGGACCCCACCCTCGTCGAGAGCGTCCTGAACCCCGACCTGAGCCCGGTGCGCGACTTCTCGCCGACCGAGTACGGCAAGCCGATCAGCGCCGACACCGCGTCCACGATGACCGACATGATGGTGCAGGACGTCGCCGACGGCGCCGCCAGCAATGCGAGAATCAGTGGCGTCGACGTGGCCGGCAAGACCGGCACGGCGGAGAACGGCCCGGGCGACCCCTACACGCTCTGGTTCACCGGCTTCGCCCCCGCGGTCGACCCCCAGGTCGCGGTGGCTGTCGTCGTCGAGAACGGCGGAGGACAGGGCCAGTCGGCCTTCGGCAACAGTGTCGCGTCACCAATCGCGAAGAAAGTACTAGAGGCGGTGCTGAACAGATGAGACCTTCCGGCGGAATCACCTTCGGTGGGCGATACCAGTTGTCGACCCGCGTCGCCATCGGCGGCATGGGCGAGGTCTGGGAAGCCACCGACCTCGTCATCGGCCGCACGGTCGCGATCAAGATCCTGAAGGACGAGTACCTGGGCGACCCCGGGTTCCTCGAGCGCTTCCGGGCCGAGGCGCGGCACGCGGCCCTCGTCAACCACGAGGGCATCGCGAACGTCTTCGACTACGGCGAGGAGGAGGGCAGCGCCTACCTCGTGATGGAGCTCGTGCCCGGCGAGGCCATGTCGACGGTGCTCGAGCGCGACCGCGTGCTCCCCACCGACAAGGTGCTCGACATCGTCGCGCAGACCGCCTCGGCCCTCCAGGCCGCCCACGCGGCCGGCCTCGTGCACCGCGACATCAAGCCGGGCAACCTGCTCGTCACGCCCGACGGGCGCGTCAAGATCACCGACTTCGGCATCGCCCGCATCGCCGACCAGGTGCCGTTGACGGCCACCGGCCAGGTGATGGGCACCGTCCAGTACCTGTCGCCCGAGCAGGCCAGCGGCCACCCCGCGTCGCCGAGCACCGACATCTACTCGCTCGGCATCGTCGCCTACGAGGCCCTCGCCGGCCGTCGCCCCTTCACGGGCGAGTCGCAGGTCGCCATCGCCATGGCGCAGATCAACGAGCAGCCGCCGGACCTCCCGGCCTCCGTCCCGGAGCCCGTCCGTCGCCTGGTGCTCTCCTGCATCGCCAAGAAGCCGGCCGACCGCCCCGCGTCCGCGTCGGCCCTCGCGCAGGCCGCTCGCGCGCTCCGCCGCGGCGACGTCGCGGCCGCCACGGTCGCCGTCCCGGCCATCGGCGTCGCCGCCGGCGCCGAGGCCGCCACCCAGCTCTTCTCCGCGCAGGACGACAGCACGCGCGCCTTCGCGCCCGCCGGCGCCGCCGCGACCGGGGCGTACGTGCCCGGCTCGGCCGACCCCGACGCGCTCCGCGGCGACGAGCTCGACGACGACGAGAAGAAGAAGCGCAGCCCCTGGTTCTGGCCGCTCATCGTCCTCGGCGTCCTGGTGCTCGCGGGCGTGATCGCCCTCGCGGCCTTCGCCCTCAACGGCGACGATCCGGAGCCCGCGCCGACGCCGAGCGTCACCTCGTCGACGCCGACCCCCGAGCCGACGACCCCGACCCCCACGCCGAGCGCGACGCCGACCACCGTCCAGGTCGACTCGAGCGACTTCGTCGGCCTGGCCGAGGACGACGCCCGGGCCCAGCTCGAGGACCTGGACCTCGTCGTGCTCTCGCAGGACAGCTCGACGCCGGCCCCTGACGCCGCAGCGGTCGGGACGGTCGCGAGCCTGAACCCGACGGGCAACGTCACCATCGGCTCGACCATCACGCTGTCGATCTACCGCGCCGCGCCGACCCCGACGCAGCCGACGGCACCGACGGCGACGCCCACCACGATCACGGCGGACGGGCAGACGACGTCGACCGTCTCGTGGCAGGCCTACCAGAACTGCCCGTCGGGGTACTCGCTGACCGGGTACTCGTACAACATCACGGGAGGCGGCACGGACTCCGCGGGCGCGACCAGCGGCGCTCTCGGCACCAACGTGACACAGGTGCAGGTGAAGTCGACCACCGCCGGCAACATGACCGTCTCGTACGTCGCGAACTGCGGCGAGCTGCAGAGCCCGCCCTCGGCCGGCGTCACCGTCCAGGTGGCCGCGGCTCCGGTCCAGACGCCCAGCCCGAGCACGCCCCCGGGCACGGAGGGCTGAGCTCGACCACCCGCTCCGCCACGACGGCCGCGACCCCCACGGGGCCGCGGCCGTCGTCACGTCACGGGAGCATCACGAAGCCCTGACAATCATCCTCCCGGCGTACCGCGCGACCCGGATGGGGGGCGGGGCGGCAAGTACACTTGCGAGGACCGCTGATCCGACCTGCGGTCGCGACGGGAGTGCAGGGCGTGGTTGAAGGCGTGAGAGAGGGAATCCACCTCCTCGCCAACCGGTATCAGATCGGCGATCTCATCGGTCGGGGCGGGATGGCCGACGTCCACGTCGGCACCGACGCCCGGCTGGGGCGCAAGGTCGCGATCAAGCTGATGAAGCCGTCGCTGGCGCTCGACCCGGCCTTCCGCACCCGCTTCCGCCAGGAGGCCCAGGCGGCCGCCCGCATGGCCCACCCCACCATCGTCCGCGTCTTCGACGCCGGCGAGGAGTCCGCCCGCGACGCGCGCGGCCAGGAGGTGCAGGTGCCCTTCATCATCATGGAGTACGTCGAGGGCCGCCTGCTCAAGGACATCGTCGCCGAGGGCCCGCTCGAGCCCGCCGAGGCGGCCCGCCTCACGGAGGGCGTGCTCACCGCCCTCGAGTACTCGCACCGCGCCGGCATCGTGCACCGCGACATCAAGCCCGGCAACGTCATGGTCACCCACGCGGGCCAGGTGAAGGTGATGGACTTCGGCATCGCCCGGGCCATCTCCGACTCCGCCGCGACCGTCGCACAGACGACGGCGATCCTCGGCACCGCCCAGTACTTCAGCCCCGAGCAGGCGCGCGGCGAGACCGTCGACGCCCGCTCCGACCTCTACTCGACCGGGGTCATGCTCTTCGAGCTGCTCACCGGCCGGCCGCCGTTCCGGGGCTCGTCACCGGTCGCCGTCGCCTACCAGCACGTCAGCGAGGCTCCCGTCCCGCCGAGCACGATCGCCCCGGCGGTCTCGCCGGGCCTCGACGCCGTCGTGCTCCGCGCCCTGGCGAAGGACCGCTTCGAGCGGTTCCAGACCGCGGCCGAGTTCCGTGACGACGTCGCCGCGGCCGCCGCGGGGCGCGCCCCGGCGCGGCGGCAGCCCGTGCACGACGCGAACGCGACCATGTTCGGCGTCGACGCGCTGTCCGCGGTCGGCAGCGACGCGGCCCTGAAGGAGCTCTCCTCCGACGACAACGACCGGCCGCAGCGCACGCAGACGCGACCGCCGGTCGCGTGGATCTGGGCCGGCATCGTGCTCGTCGCCATCGTCGTGCTCGCCGTCGTCTTCTGGGTCGCCAACATCAAGCCCCCCGAGATCGCGACGGCCACGGGCTCGACCGTGCCCGCCGTCGTGGGCATGAGCTACGACGACGCCGCGGCGGCCCTGGAGGACGTCGGGCTGGTGGCCGTCCGCGCCGACGTGCCCAGCGACTCCGTCCCGGTCGACGAGGTGATCGGCGCCTCCCCGGCCGAGGGCACCACGGAGGTGCCGGAGGAGACCGAGGTGACCCTGCAGGTCTCCTCGGGGCCGACCATGGTCGCCGTCCCGGCCCTGAAGGGGCTCGACGTCGCGGCCGCCTGGGCGGCCGTCACCGGCGCCGGGCTCACCCAGGGCACGCAGACGACCGACTACTCGACCGACGTCCCCGCGGGGGGCGTGCTCGAGGCCGACCCCGCCGAGGCCGAGCAGGTGGCCGAGGGCACGACGGTCGACCTCGTCGTCTCGAACGGCCTGGTGCAGGTGCCCGACGTCACGCGTCAGTCGGTGACGGCGGCGATGAGCGTCCTGGGCGACGAGCTGGGCCTCGTGGTCGGCACCTACCCCGACGCCGGCTGCTCCGGCCAGAGCGTGTCGACGCAGTCCCTGCCGCCGGGCGACCAGCCGCAGGGCTCGACGATCCAGCTGGGCATCTGCAGCGCCGAGTAGCCCCGGCGGCCCGGGACGCGTTCGTGCGCCCGGTGCGCCGTCCGGTCAGCGGCGACCCGTCAACGGGTCGAGCCCTCGGGCGGTGACCGCCGCCTCCGGCAGGCCCGCGACTCCGAGCCAGTTGCCGATCATCCGGTAACCGCCCTGGGTGAGTACCGACTCCGGGTGGAACTGCACGCCGTAGACGGGCGCCGACCGGTGCTGCAGGCCCATGATCACCCCGCCGTCCGTCCGCGAGGTCACCTCGAGGTCGGTCGGCACGGTCTCGTCGACGACCGCCAGCGAGTGGTACCGGGTGGCCGTGAAGGGCTGCGGCACGCCGTCGTAGATCACGCTCGCGTCGTGGCTGACCTGCGACGTCTTGCCGTGCATGAGCTCCTCGGCGTGGGTGACGGTCGCGCCCATCGCCTCGGCGATCGCCTGGTGGCCGAGGCACACGCCGAGCAGGGGCAGGTCGGCCTCGAGCGCCGCGTGCACGACGTCGATCGAGACGCCGGCCGCCGCCGGCGTGCCCGGGCCCGGCGACAGCAGGACGGCGTCGTAGTCGGCGATGCGCGCCGCGACGTCGGCGGCGGCGAAGGCGTCGTTGCGCACGACGTCGGTCTCGGCGCCGAGCTGCTGCAGGTAGCCGTTCAGCGTGTAGACGAAGCTGTCGTAGTTGTCGACGACGAGTACTCGGGTCACGGGGTCTCCACGGTGACGTCGGGGGCGGGGATGATCTCGTTGACGAACGGGAAGACCCACTCGACGAGGGCGTACAGGGCGGCTGCGAGCAGCACGAGGACGAGGAACAGCCGCACCCACCAGGGGCCGGGCAGGACGCGCCAGAGGCTCGAGTACATCGTCAGGCTCCCACTCCGGCCGCGGCCAGCTCGGCCGGCACCTCGGTGAGGGGCGACCACGAATCGTAGACCCCGTACGCCACGATGCGCTCCTGCGCCGTGAACATCGGGTTGCAGCTGGTCAGCGTGATGAGACGCTCGCCGGAGGCGGCGCTCACGTCGGGTGCGTCGGGCACCGGCTGCAGCACGGAGACCTGGGTCGCCGGCACGTACTGCAGGTTGCGGAAGGTGTACGTGTACCAGCCGTCCTGCGTCTGCACGTAGATCTTGTCGCCGGGCTGCAGGTCGGCGATCTTGTTGAACGGCGCCCCGTACGTCGTGCGGTGCGCCGCGATGCCGAAGTTGCCGACCTGACCCGGCATCTGCGTCTCGTCGTAGTGGCCGATGCCGATCTTGTTGAGCGTGCGCACCGTGCTCGTGCCGCCGGCGATGGGCACGGCGTAGTCGGCGCCGAAGCGGGGCACGTAGAAGTTCGCGAAGGTCTGCGCCTCGGCCGGCGCGGCCGTCACCGGTGGGTCGGCGCCCTCGGGCACCTCCGTGGGCGCCGCGCTGGCCTGCTGCTCGAACTGCTCGCTGAGCTGCGACGCCTGGTCACGGTGCTCGTCGGCGACGACGAGGTCGTTGAACCACTGCTGCCACGCGATGAACAGCAGCACGAGGACGCCCGCCGTGATCAGCAGCTCGCCGAAGACCCCCACGACCGAGACGCGCCGTCGGGGCCGGCGAGGCCGTGGCGGCTTCGCCGCGGCGGCACGGCGTCGGCCACGGGACCGGCGGGAGTCGTCATCCATGGCTCGATCCTACGTGCTGCACCCGTGCGGGAAAGCGGCCGTCACACGGCGTTCACCTGGGGAGGGACCAGGGCTCCCCCAGCACCCGGGACGCTAGTATGTGCGCCATGGCCACTGACAAGAACCGCACGACGAAGCCCGCCCGCGCCCGCGAGGCCCGCTCCGGCGAGGCTCACACCTCCGCCGAGGCGCCGAACCCGGTCTGGTTCAAGCCGGTCATGTTCGGCTTCATGCTCGTCGGCCTGGCCTGGATCGTGGTGTTCTACGTCAGCCAGAGCACGCTGCCCGTGCAGTCGCTCGGCTCGTGGAACATCCTGATCGGCTTCGGCATCATGTTCGTCGGCTTCCTCATGACCACCCGCTGGCGCTGACGCGGGCTCTCCGCGTCACGGCCTGCTCGAACGGGTCTTCGGAACTACCCCCGCGTAGTTCTCCCCAGTGTTAATAAGCCTGTGGATAACTCCCTGTGGAGAACACTGAGGAGAAAGTCCCGGTCACACTGCCCGGCCAGAACCGAGAAGGGGCGGCTCCCCACAGGGGAGCCGCCTCTTCTGTCGTTCAGGTGTTCGAGCCCGGACGGCGCTCGATGCTCAGAGCAGACCGATCAGCTGCGCCGACCTGAGCAGCGTGATCGCGACCACCGCGACGCCGAGGGCGACGAGCACGCCGGTCTGCAGGGCGCGCTTCGACCGGTGACGTGTCTTGGAGTACAGGAACGCCACCGCGCCTCCGGCGATCAGGCCACCGACGTGGGCCTGCCAGGCGACGCTCGGCAGGATGAAGCCGAGGGCGAGGTTGATCGCCACGAGCACCAGCAGCTGGATGCTGCGGCTGCCGAGGCTGCGGGCGATCACGAAGAACGCGGCCATGAGGCCGAAGACCGCACCGGAGGCGCCCAGCACCACCGAGGACGGCGCCAGGACCGCGACCGCCGCCGACCCGCCGATGCCGGCGATGAAGTACAGCGCCGCGTACCGGGCCCGACCGAGCTGGCGTTCGAGCTCCGCTCCGAAGATGTACAGGGAGTACATGTTGAAGAGGATGTGCCAGAAGCTGCCGTGGACGAACATCGTCGTGACCATGCGCCAGGGCTGCTGGATCTCGACCGGCGCGTAGAAGACGAGCGCCTGCGTCACGACGCCGTTGCCGACCCCCGTGAGCAGCTGCAGCAGGAAGACGACCGCGGTGACGGCCATGATGCTGTACGTCACGACGGGCTTCCCCGCCGCGGCGGCTCCGCGGAAGCGGGTCACGACGGCCGGCTTCACGCGCGGCGCGGAGCCGCGCGCCTCACGCACGCACTCGGGGCAGTGCACGCCGACCGCGGCCGGGGTCTGGCACTCGCCGCAGATCGTGCGCCCGCACCGCTGGCAGAGCACGAAGCTCTGCCGGTCGGGGTGGCGGTAGCAGTAGTTCGCGGCGTTCCGGGGAGCGTCGGTCACCTAGACCTCGTCGATGGTGACGCTCTCGAGCACGACGTCGTCGATCGGCTTGTCGCGGGCGTCGGTCTTGACGGCCTCGATCGCGTCGACGACCTTCTTCGACTCGTCGTCGGAGACGACGCCGAAGATGGTGTGCTTGCCCTGCAGCCAGGGGGTGGGCACCGTGGTGATGAAGAACTGCGAGCCGTTGGTGCCCTTGCCGCCGCGGGTGCCGGCGTTGGCCATGGCGAGGACGTAGGGGGCGTTGAAGTTCAGCTCGGGGTGGATCTCGTCGTCGAACTGGTAGCCGGGGCCGCCGACGCCCTGGCCGAGCGGGTCTCCGCCCTGGAGCATGAAGTCCTTGATGATGCGGTGGAAGACGACGCCGTCGTAGAGCTTGTCGGTGCTGACCTTGCCCGTGGCGGGGTGGGTCCACTCGATCGTTCCGGTGGCGAGGCCGACGAAGTTGGCGACGGTCTTGGGGGCGTGGTCGCCGAAGAGGTCGACCTTGATCGTGCCGAGGTTGGTCGTGAGGGTGGCGACAGCAGTGTGCGTGGACATGAGCGCCATTCTCCCACAGGGCCCGGACCCCCCAGCAGGTGCCCAGCGATCGCGGTGTTACCTGCCAGGATGCCTCGTGCCAGGATGGGAGGCCAGCATCGTACTCACCCGTTGCCTACTAGTCGTTGGAGGAACACTGTGGCCCTGTCACGCAAGCAGAAGAAAGAACTGAAGAAGTTCAAGAAGCACGCGGTCGACGTGTGGTCGGAGCAGCGTGAGGTCCTCGGCCACGCCGGCAAGGTCATCGGCGACGCCCGTGACCACGGCGTGAAGTACGCGAACAAGACCGTCGTGCCGCGCGTCAAGGGCGCCGTCGACGCGAACGTCCGCCCGGCCGTCTCCTCCGGCCTCGCCGCGAGCTCGCACGCCGCGGCTGTCGCGCAGGACCGCTGGAAGCACGACGTGTACCCGGCCGTCGCCTCCTACCTCTCGGGCCTCGACCTGGTCAACGACCCCAAGGTGAAGAAGGCCGTCAAGAACGCCAAGAAGCAGGGTTCGAAGGTCGCGGCCAAGTACGTGCCCTCGAAGAAGAAGTCGGGCCCCGGCGTCGGCGGCGTGCTGTTGATCGGTCTCGGCGTGGTCGCCCTCGGTGGGATCGTCTTCGCCGCCGTGCAGACCCTCCGTGCCGACGACGAGCTCTGGGTCGCCGACGACGACGCCGACACCAAGGCCTGATCGCCCCAGCACCCCGCACCACCCCCGAGAGGGCCCGCATCCCCCGATGCGGGCCCTCTCGCACGTCCACCCCCGACGAGCGAAGCCACGTCGCCCGCCCTGGCCCGCACCTCCGAGCCCGGCCCCCGAGTCCCCGTCGCCGCCTCCAACCTCCTAATTTGAGAGAGATCGCCACGCGGATGCGGCTGAACCCGCACTACCGGGGCCTCATCCCCCGGATCTCTCGCTTTCCCGCCACCGCGAGCCGAGCCGCGTCGCCTCCCGCCCCCCCGACGAGCGAACCGACGTCCCCCGGCAGGTGACGAGCGAAGCGTCGTCACCCGCGGCGACGAGCGAAGCGACGTCCCCCCGCAACGAGCGAAGCGACGTTGCGCCTCCCCCTTCGGGAGCTGGGCCCGCACGGTGCTGCGCCGCAGGGGCGGCGGCGCAGCCAACGAGCACGAACGAAAAATCCCCGCGAGTTCCCCGAAGGGGAACGAGCAGGGAAAGACCCATTTTTCGTGGAGCCTAGGAGAATCGAACTCCTGACATCCTGCTTGCAAAGCAGGCGCTCTACCAACTGAGCTAAGGCCCCGTTCGGCGGAGTGAACCGCGCCGGGAAACCCGTCGGTGGTTCTCACGGGAGTGGGGCTAACAGGACTTGAACCTGTGACCTCTTCGTTATCAGCGAAGCGCTCTAACCGCCTGAGCTATAGCCCCCGGACCGTCGTAAAGCCTACAGCACGACGACGGAGTTCACGAATCGAGCGTCTGCTCGGCCCGTGAGCCGGTTCAGTTGTTCGTGAAGCCCACGAGCAGGCCGCCGGTGACGCGGACGCTCAGGTTGTACAGCACGGCGACGATGGCACCGATGACGGTGCCGACGACGACGTTGAGGACGGCCACGACGATGCTGAAGAGCATGATCTGGGCGATCGAGAACGTGTCCTGGATGGAGAAGTTCTGGTCGCCGAGGATGTCGCGCAGCAGGGTGTCGAGGTCGTTGAAGATCCCGGTCTGGTTGAGGATCAGCCAGATCAGGAACGTCGCGACGATCGTGATGATGCCGAGGGCCACCGCGATGAGGAACGACAGCTTCACGACCGACCAGAAGTCGATGTAGACGAGCTTGAGTCGGACCTGCTTGGTGCCCGAGGGCTTCTTGGCCTTGCTCTGGAGTCTGTCAGCGACGCTACTCATTGATCGGTTCCTCTTCCGTGCTGTCGTCAGCGGGCTCGACGGCGGGCTCCGGAGCGTTCTCGACGGTGTCGATCACGTCGCCGGGGCTCACGGCGGGCACAGCTTCGTTGTCACCGACCGCGTCGATGACGGCCTCGTCGGACTGTGCCACGAGATTCCGTTCGGTGTTGCGCGCCACGGCGATGATGCGGTCATCAGCGGCGAAGCGCGCGAACACCACGCCCATGGTGTCACGGCCCTTGGCCGGCACCTCGGCCACGGCAGACCGTACCACCTTGCCGCTCGAGAGCACGACGAGCACCTCGTCGTCCTCGCCGACGATGAGGGCGCCGGCGAGGTCGCCCCGCGCCTCCGCCAGCTTGGCGACCTTGATGCCGAGGCCGCCGCGGTTCTGCACGCGGTACTGGTCGGCGGCGGTGCGCTTCGCGTAGCCGCCCTCGGTGACGACGAACACGTAGCCCGTGTCGTCGGCGACCGACGCCGACAGGAGGGTGTCGCCCTCGCGGAAGGTCATGCCCTTCACGCCCGAGGTCGAGCGCCCCATCGGACGGAGGGAGTCGTTGGTGGCGGTGAAGCGCAGCGACATGCCGTGACGGGACACCAGCAGCAGGTCGTCGCTCTCGTCGACGAGCAGCGCCGAGACGAGCTCGTCGTCGTCGCGCAGGTTGATCGCGATGATGCCGCCGGTGCGGTTCGTGTCGTACTCGGTGAGCGCCGTCTTCTTGATCAGTCCCGCCCGCGTGGCGAGCACGAGGTACTGCGCCACCTCGTAGTCGCGGATGTCGAGCACCTGCGAGATGGACTCGTCGGGCTGCATCGCGAGCAGGTTCGCCACGTGCTGGCCCTTGGCGTCGCGCCCGGCCTCCTGCAGCTCGTAGGTCTTGGCGCGGTAGACGCGGCCCTTGTTCGTGAGGAAGAGGAGCCAGTGGTGCGTCGTCGTCACGAAGAAGTGGTCGACGACGTCGTCGGCGCGGAGCTGGGCGCCGCGGACTCCCTTGCCGCCGCGGTGCTGGCTGCGGTAGTTGTCGCTGCGCGTGCGCTTGACGTACCCGCCGCGGGTGATGGTGACGACCATCTCCTCCTCGGGGATGAGGTCCTCGACGCTCATGTCGCCGTCGAAGCCGAACATGATCTCGGTGCGGCGGTCGTCGCCGTACTTGTCGGTGATCTCCTGCAGCTCGTCGCTGACGATGCTGCGCTGGCGCTCGGGCTTGGCGAGGATGTCCTTGTAGTCGGCGATCTCGCGCTCGAGCTTGTCGGCGTCGTCCTGGATCTTCTGGCGCTCGAGGGCCGCCAGGCGGCGCAGCTGGAGGTTGAGGATGGCCGAGGCCTGGATCTCGTCGACGTCGAGCAGCTCCATCAGGCCGCCCCGCGCCTCCTCGACGGTGGGCGAGCGGCGGATGAGCGCGATGACCTCGTCGAGGGCGTCGAGCGCCTTGAGGTAGCCGCGGAGGATGTGCGCGTCGGCCTCGGCCTTCTTCAGCCGGAACTGGGTCCGACGGACGATGACCTCGATCTGGTGGTCGACCCACGCCGAGATGAAGCCGTCGAGCGCCAGCGTGCGGGGCACGCCGTCGACGATGGCGAGCATGTTCGCGCCGAAGTTCTCTTGCAGGCTGGTGTGCTTGTAGAGGTTGTTCAGCACGACCTTGGCGACGGCGTCGCGCTTGAGCACGATGACGAGGCGCTGGCCGGTGCGGCCGGAGGTCTCGTCGCGGATGTCGGCGATGCCGCCGATGCGGCCGTCCTTGACGAGCTCGGCGATCTTGATCGCGAGGTTGTCGGGGTTCACCTGGTACGGCAGCTCGGTGACGACGAGGCAGGTGCGCCCCTGGATCTCCTCCACCGAGACGACCGCGCGCATGGTGATCGAGCCGCGGCCCGTCCGGTAGGCGTCCTGGATGCCCTTGACCCCGAGGATCTGCGCGCCGGTCGGGAAGTCGGGGCCCTTGACGCGCTGGATCAGCGCCTCGAGCAGCTCTTCGCGGGTGGCCTCGGGGTTCTGCAGGTACCACTGCGCGCCCGCCGCGACCTCGCGGAGGTTGTGCGGCGGGATGTTCGTGGCCATGCCGACGGCGATGCCGACGGAGCCGTTGACGAGGAGGTTCGGGAACCGGCTCGGCAGGATCGCGGGCTCCTGCGTGCGGCCGTCGTAGTTGTCCTGGAAGTCGACGGTGTCTTCGTCGATGTCGCGGACCATCTCGAGGGCGAGCGGGGCCATCTTCGTCTCGGTGTACCGGGGGGCGGCGGCGCCGTCGTTGCCGGGCGAGCCGAAGTTGCCCTGGCCGAGGGCGAGCGGGTAGCGGAGGCTCCACGGCTGCACGAGGCGGACGAGCGCGTCGTAGATCGCCGTGTCGCCGTGCGGGTGGAACTGGCCCATGACGTCGCCGACGACGCGCGAGCACTTCGAGAACGCGCGGTCGGGGCGGTAGCCGCCGTCGTACATCGCGTAGATCACGCGGCGGTGGACGGGCTTGAGGCCGTCACGCACCTCCGGCAGGGCACGCCCGACGATGACGCTCATCGCGTAGTCGAGGTACGAGCGCTGCATCTCGAGCTGCAGGTCGACCTGCTCGATGCTGTCGCGCTTGATCGCCGGGGCGAAGGTGGGGGTGCCCTCGGCGTCGTCGCCCTCGGGGGTCTGGGTCGGCTCGTCGGCCATGATTCTCCGTCTGTCGTGGTGTGCCCCGGTCGTCTCCGCGGGGCGCGGGCGTGCTCCGGCTCAGCCGGAGGCGCGCATCAGATGTCGAGGAAGCGCACGTCTTTCGCGTTCTGCTGGATGAAGGCACGGCGCGACTCGACGTTCTCGCCCATCAGCGTGTCGAAGATCGTGTCGGCGGCCGCGGCGTCCTCGAGGGTGACCTGGAGGAGGGTGCGGGTGTCCGGGTCCATGGTCGTCTCCCACAGCTCCTTGTAGTCCATCTCGCCGAGGCCCTTGTAGCGCTGGATCCCGTTGTCCTTCGGGATGCGCTTGCCGGCGGCACGGCCCTGCACGAGCATCGCGTCGCGCTCGGCGTCGCTGTAGACGTACTCGTGCGGCGCGTTGCTCCACTTGAGCTTGAACAGCGGCGGCTGCGCGAGGTACACGTAGCCGAGGTCGATGAGCGGGCGCATGTAGCGGAAGAGCAGCGTCAGCAGGAGGGTCGTGATGTGCTGGCCGTCGACGTCGGCGTCGGCCATCAGGACGATCTTGTGGTACCTCGCCTTGTCGGGGTCGAAGTCCTCGCCGATGTCGGCGCCGAACGCCTTGATCATCGCCTGCACCTCGTTGTTGCCGAGCGCACGGTCGAGGCGCGCCTTCTCGACGTTGAGGATCTTGCCGCGGAGCGGGAGGATCGCCTGCGTCTCGGGGTTGCGCCCCTGGACGGCCGAGCCGCCGGCCGAGTCGCCCTCGACGATGAAGATCTCGGAGAGCGAGGGATCCTTGCTCTGGCAGTCCTTGAGCTTGCCGGGCATGCCGTTCGACTCGAGGACGCCCTTGCGGCGGGTCTGCTCGCGCGCCTTGCGGGCGGCGAGGCGGGCCTGCGAGGCCAGGATGCCCTTGCGGACGATCTCGGCGGCCTGCTTCGGGTTGCGGTCGAACCAGTCGTTGAGCTGCGAGCCGGCGACCTTCTGCACGAACGACTTGGCCTCGGTGTTGCCGAGCTTGGTCTTCGTCTGGCCCTCGAACTGCGGCTCGCCGAGCTTGATCGAGATGACGGCGGTGAGGCCCTCGCGGACGTCGTCGCCCGACAGGTTGTCGTCCTTCTCCTTGAGCAGGTTCTTCTCGCGGGCGTAGCGGTTGATCAGCGTCGTCAGCGCGGCGCGGAAGCCCTCTTCGTGGGTGCCGCCCTCGTGCGTGTTGATCGTGTTCGCGTAGGTGTGGACGCTCTCCTGGTAGGAGGTGTTCCACTGCATGGCGACCTCGAGCGAGATCTTGCGCTCGACGTCCTCCTGCTCGAAGGCGATGATGTCGTCGTGGACGGTCTCGACCTTCTTCACCGTGTTCAGGTACTCGACGTAGTCGACGAGGCCCTTCTCGTAGTGGAAGACATCGTGGCGGGCCTCGACGCCCTCCTCCTGCACGCGCTCGTCGCTGAGCTCGATGCGGAGGCCCTTGTTGAGGAAGGCCATCTGCTGGAACCGGGTGCGGAGGGTCTCGTAGTCGAAGTCGACCGTCTCGAAGATCTCGGCGTTGGGCCAGAAGGTGATCGTGGTGCCGGTGGTGTCGTCGGCCTCGCCCTTCGCGAGCGGCGCGACGGGCACGCCGTCGGTGAAGCTCTGGCGGTAGACGTTGCCCTGGCGGCGGACCTCGACGTCGAGCTCGCTCGAGAGGGCGTTGACCACCGAGCTGCCGACGCCGTGCAGGCCGCCCGAGACGGCGTAGCCGCCGCCGCCGAACTTGCCGCCCGCGTGCAGGACGGTGAGCACGACCTCGACGGTCGACCGGCCCTCGATCGGGTGGACGTCGACCGGGATGCCGCGGCCGTTGTCGACGACGCGCACGCCGCCGTCTTCGCGCATGGTGATCTCGATGTGGTCGCAGTGGCCGGCCAGCGCCTCGTCGACCGAGTTGTCGACGATCTCGTAGACCAGGTGGTGCAGACCGCGGGGCCCCGTCGAGCCGATGTACATGCCGGGCCGCTTGCGCACGGCCTCGAGGCCCTCGAGAACCTGGATCGCACTGGCGCCGTAGGAGTCGTCGGGCTGGGCGTCGGTGGGGTTCGGTGACATGTGCGTGGGGGCTCCTGCCGGACGGGACGAGGGGTGTCGCCCCGCTGCGACACGCGGGCGCGCAGAGCGGTCAGACGACCCTCAGAGTCTACCGCAGGCGTGTCCCCCGTAGGGCGAGATCCGCCCACAGACGGATTTTCACGAGCCTGTTGGACGATTCACCCTCCCTAGCCGTAAGTATCGCGAGGACCACGCCCTGGAACCGATCTGGGGCCGCGTTTCCAGGACGGGGCGTTGGGTGCCAGGAAACGCACCGACTGGATCCCCGCGTCGGGGTACCTCTGGACGATGGTCGTCGTGACCGTCCCGCGCATGAGCCGGAGCTGCGTCGCCCACGCCGTGGAGTCGCACTGCACGGTCAGCGTGCCGTCGTCGATCGACACCGGGTCGGAGTGCGCGGCGAGCTCCTCGCCGACCATGTCGGGCCACGCGGTCATCAGCTCGGACTGCGCCAGCGGCGAGCTCCAGCCCATCTCGGTCGTGACGGTGGCGAGCACGTCGGCGATGCCGCGGGGCTCCCGGCCGGTGCCGAACGGCTGGCTCGGCGAGCCCAGCTTGATGGCCTTGCGGCGACGGCCGTCGCGCGAGCGGCCGTTCGGGTCGCCGAACACGCGCCGGAAGCGGAGGTACACGCGCTGCGCCTCGTTGTCGCCCCGGGGAGGCGCGGGCTCGGTCGCCGGGGCCGGCTCCGTCGCCGGGGTGGTCGCGTCGTCGCTCACGGGGTCGCCGCCTCGTCGACCGGCGCGGCTTCGTCGACCGGCGCGGGCTGGTCGACGATCGTGCCCTTCGCGATCCGGACCGTGTGCGCCTTGAGCCGGGCGGGCACGTCGCCCTCGACCGCGGCGGTGATGAGCACCTGCTCGTAGTCGGCGACGGCGTCGGCGAGGCGCTCGCGCCGTGACCCGTCCAGCTCGGCGAACACGTCGTCGAGCACGATCACCGGGTCGCCCGTCGCGGAGTCCGTGCGGATGACGGCGGCCGACGCGAGCTTGAGCGCGAGGGCGAACGACCACGACTCCCCGTGGCTGGCGTACCCGCGCGCCGGCAGCGCGTTGAGCGAGAGGAAGAGGTCGTCGCGGTGCGGGCCGACGAGGGTGAGACCGCGGTCGAGCTCGGACGGCCGCACCCGCGCGAGCGCCTGGCGGAAGACCTCGGGGACCTCCGCCGGCGGGATCGACTCGCTCGGCGCCTCCGCCGCGGTGGTCTCGTCGTCGGGCACGGAGCCCCGGATGCTGAGGACCGTCGAGAGCCGGGCGGCGTGGTCCTCGCCGGCGACGGCGGCGTACGACCGGGCGACCTCGGGGGCGAGGTCGGCGACGAGCTGGTCACGGGCGACGACGATCTCGCTGCCGAGCGCGACGAGCCGTTCGTCCCAGATGTCGAGCGTGCCGAGCTGGTTCGGCTTGACGCCGGAGGCGCGGGCCGACTTCAGGAGCGTGTTGCGCTGCTTGAGCACCCGCTCGTAGTCGGCCTGGACGCCCGCGAGGCGCGGCGACCGGGTCACGAGCAGCTCGTCGAGGAAGCGACGGCGGCCCGAGGGCTCCCCGCGGACGAGCGCGAGGTCCTCGGGCGCGAAGAGCACGCTGGTGAAGTAGCGCGGCAGCTCGCGGGGCTTGATCGCCCCGCGGTTGACCTGCGCCCGGTTGGGCGACGACCGGTTGATCTGGACCTCGGCGAGGAGCTCGCGGTCTCCCGCCTCGAGGCGGGCCCGCACGATGGCCGAGTCGGTGCCCTGCCGGATCAGCGCGGCGTCGGACGACACCCGGTGCGAGCCGAGGCTCGCCAGGTAGCCGAGCGACTCGACCAGGTTCGTCTTGCCCTGGCCGTTGCTGCCGACGAAGAGGTTGGGCCCGCGCGCGAGCGCGACTTCTGCGGACGCGTAGTTCCGGAAGTCGGTCAGGCTGAGATGCAGTACTCGCACGCGGGCCGGTGAGGCGACTAGGCCTTCTTGACCGCGTGGCCGCCGAACTGGTTGCGCAGGGCAGCCACGGCCTTCATGGTCGGCGAGCCCTCGCCCTGGCGCGACACGAAGCGCGCGAAGATCGAGGCGCTCAGCGCGGGCATCGGGACGGCGTGGGCGATGCCCTCCTCGAGGGTCCAGCGACCCTCTCCGCTGTCTTCGACGTAGCCCGACAGGCCGTCGAGCTTGGGGTCGGCCTCGAGGGCCAGCACCATGAGCTCGAGCAGCCAGGAGCGGACGACCGTGCCGCGCTGCCACGCCTTGAAGACCGCGGGGACGTCCTCGACGAGGCCCTTGGCCTCGAGGAGCTCGTAGCCCTCGCCGTACGCCTGCATGATCGCGTACTCGATGCCGTTGTGGACCATCTTCGCGTAGTGGCCCGCGCCGACGCCGCCGGCGTGGCTGAAGCCCTCCTCGCGGGGGCCCTCGGGGCGCAGCGCGTCGAAGACGGGCATGGCGCGCTCGACGTCGGCGGCGTCGCCGCCGACCATCAGGCCGTAGCCGTTCTCGAGGCCCCAGACGCCGCCGGAGACGCCGGCGTCCATGTAGCGGATGCCCTTGGCGTCGAGGAGGGTCGCGTGGACTTCGTCGTCGAGCCACTTCGAGTTGCCGCCGTCGATGACCAGGTCACCGGGCTCGAGCACCTCGCCGAGGTCCTTGATGACCGCGTCGGTGATCTGGCCGTGCGGCACCATCACCCAGACGAGGCGGGGCGACGGCAGAGCCGCGGCGAGGGCGCCGAGGTCCGCGACGTCGGAGACGGCGGGGTTGGCGTCGTAGCCGGTGACCTCGATGCCCGCGTTGCGCAGGCGAGCGCGCATGTTGTTGCCCATTTTGCCGAGACCGACGAGGCCGATGTGCATGAGATTCCTTCGTTCAGTGGAGGCGCCGTCTGAGCGCCTTCGTCGTGGTGCGCGTCAGCGCAGGAGGAGGTTGGGCTGCAGCAGGTACTTGTAGCTGTCAGCACCGGCCTGGTCCCTCGAGGACTGACTGGTGATCAGCACGGGACCGGGCTTGTTCGGGTTCTCCGTCTTGGTGAAGGAGATCCGCACGAACTCGGAGTGGACCGCTCCGAGGCCGTCGAGGAGGAACTGCGGCTTCAACGAGACCACCGTGTCCTCCCCCGTCAACAACGCGTCGATCGACTCTGATGCCTGCGCCTGCTCACTGCCGATGGCCTCGAGCGTGAGCCCGTCGATCGTGAACGTGAACCTGAGGGCCGCCTCGCGCTCGAGCACGAGCGAGACGCGGCGGACGGACTCGACGAGCTCGGCCGTGTTGATCACGGCGTAGTTCTCGACGGTCTCGGGGAAGAGCCGCTTGACCGGGGGGAAGTTGCCCTTGATCAGCAGCGACGTGACGGTCTTGTCGCCCGCCTGGAACGCGATCAGCTCACGGTCGTCGCTGCCGGTGATCGAGACGGCGACGGTGGTGGCGCTGCCGAAGGTCTTGCCGACCTCCTGCAGGGTGCGGGCCGGGACGAGCGCGGTGGTCGTCTCGGCGCCGCCGGTCGTGCCGGCGTCGAACTCGATGCCACGGACGGCGACGCGGTAGCGGTCAGTGGCCACGAGCGAGAGGGAGTTCTCGGAGACCTCGAGCTGCACGCCGGTGATGACCGGGGTGACGTCGTCGCGGGACGCGGCGACGGCGACCTGCGAGATGGCGAGCGAGAAGGCGTCGCCGGGGACGACGCCGGACTGCGCGCCCACGGTGGGCAGCGTCGGGTACTCCTCGACGGGCATGCTCAGCAGCGAGAAGTTGGCGGAGCCGCAGCTGACGGCGATGCGGTTCTCGTCGGTGGCGAAGGTGACCGGTGCGTTGGGCAGGCGGCTGGCGATGTCGGCCAGGAGGCGGCCGGAGACGAGGATCGTGCCCGGTTCGTCGACCTCCGCCGCGATGCTCGTCTGGGCCGAGACCTCGTAGTCGAACGACGAGAGCGTGAGCCCGTCGGCGTCGGCCTCGATCAGGACTCCGCTGAGGATCGGGAGCGTCGTGCGCTGCGGGAGGAGCTTCACCGCGAACGAGACGGCATCGCTGAAGACGTCACGGTTGACCTGGAACTTCACGCGGGGACCCCTGTTCGACTACGCACCGGTGGATTGCCCGCCAATACTGCCACAGCGATGAGGCGGGCGGTCCCGGGGCTCCGGAGGGCAGCCCGCTGTCCACAAGGTTGTCTCTCGATCAATTTCTTGTAATCCAGGATTAACAGTCTTAACCGTTGTGCACAGTGTGGATAACCTGTTTAAAACCCCGCGGCCAGAGGGAACTACACGTTTGTGACTTGTGCACGGAGTGTGGAAGTCGGAGGGGGAACCCCCGGTGTCCGACCCCGGTCCCCCGGGCCGTTCCCACAGGTCGAGGCGATCTCCCCACAACGAGCCCCCGAGTTGTCCACGAGTTTCCACAGGTTATCCACACTGTGGGATCGTCCCCGGTCCTGGCGTGGCGCGGGGCGCCTCCCACCGGCCCACGGGACGACGAACGGGCGCCGACACGAGGTCGACGCCCGTCGGGGCGGTTCGTCGGGGAGGCGCGCGGCAGCGGCCTCGACTCCCCTACTTGTAGCGGGTGTCCTGCTTGATCCGGCTCGTCAGCTCCGTCACCTGGTTGTAGATCGAGCGGCGCTCCTTCATGAGCTCGCTGATCTTCTTGTTCGCGTACATGACGGTGGTGTGGTCGCGGTTGCCGAAGAGCTGGCCGATCTTGGGCAGGGAGAGGCTCGTCAGCTCGCGGCAGAGGTACATCGCGATCTGCCGGGCGGTCGCGATCGCCTGCGAGCGGGACGACCCGTAGAGGTCGTCGACCGAGAGCTTGAAGTAGTCGGCGGTGTGGTTGATGATGTCGACCGGCGCGATGACGTTGTCCTCGTCGAGGGTGATGAGGTCCTTGAGGACCGTCTGCACGAGCGAGAGGTCGACCGCCGTCCGGTTCAGGCTGGCGAAGGCCGTGACCCTGATCAGGGTGCCCTCGAGCTCGCGGATGTTGCTCGACACCTTCGTCGCGATGAACTCGAGCACCTCGTCGCGGATCTGGAGCTTCTCGCTCTGCGCCTTCTTGCGGAGGATGGCGATGCGCGTCTCGAGGTCGGGCGCCTGGACGTCGGTGATCAGGCCCCACTCGAAGCGCGACCGCATGCGGTCCTCGAAGCCGGTCAGGTGCTTCGGCGGCAGGTCGCTCGTGATGACCAGCTGCTTGTCGTGGTCGTGCAGGGTGTTGAAGGTGTGGAAGAAGGCTTCCTGCGTGGAGTCCTTCCCCTGCAGGAACTGGATGTCGTCGATCAGGAGGATGTCGATCTCGCGGTACCGCTGCTGGAAGAGGTTCGAGCGGTTGTTGGCGATCGAGTTGATGAAGTCGTTCGTGAACTCCTCGCTGCTCACGTAGCGGACCCGGATGCCCGGGTACATCGTCTCGGCGTAGTGCCCGATGGCGTGGAGGAGGTGAGTCTTGCCCAGCCCGGACGAGCCGTAGATGAAGAGGGGGTTGTACGCCTTCGCCGGCGCCTCGGCCACGGCGACCGCCGCCGCGTGGGCGAACCGGTTCGAGGCCCCGATCACGAAGTTGTCGAAGCTGTACTTCGGGTTCAGGCGCGAGTCGTTGCGCTTGCCCGACGAGGGCGACTCGACCGGGGTGGGGACGAACGGCGCCTCGATGTAGTGGACGGGCTCCGACTCCTCGGGCTGCTGAGTCAGGGTGTCGGGCGTGATGTCGGGGTTCACCGTGATGGCGAAGCTCGCCACGGAGGCGTCGCCCAGGGCGGCGATCGACTCCAGCAGGGGGGTGCGGATGCGCTGCTCGAGCATGCCGCGGGTCAGGTCGTTGGGCACCTCGAGGTAGAGGGTGCCGCCGAGCACTCCCTTCGGCTCGACCAGGCTGATGAAGCCGTGGAGCTGAGGGGTGATCCGGTCGTCGGTGGTGAGGGTGGCGAGGACGGACCGCCAGAGGTCCTGGACCGGATCGACGGTGTTCGCCACGGGTCATCACTTCCTGTCGGGTGCGCGAGGGGGCCCCGGCTGTCGTTCGGCAGGGCCCGGTCGGGCCCGCACGAGGATCTCTCCTGCACCAAGTTATGCACAGCTTTCTCCACCGGTGGACGATCGTCGTCTGAGCCGGGAGAGCCGCGGATTCCCCGTGGTTACAGGGATCTGGAGCAGGAAGTACCCACCTTAGTTCGGATGAGTATGACCCCCGCAATCGAAGTTCTCAACAGTGTGGACAAATGCCGGGAGCCCAGTCGTTTGACCGCAGCGCGGATGCCGCGTACTTTTAATCAGTTGATTTCAGCCGATTGGGCTGTGACAAGACTTCTTCGGACACGGCAGCAGGCCAGGTCCGCTTCCCCCACGGAGAGAACACCATGAGCAAGAGAACGTTCCAGCCGAACAACCGCCGCCGCGCCAAGAAGCACGGCTTCCGTGCCCGCATGCGCACCCGCGCCGGCCGCGCGATCCTGGCCGCTCGTCGTGGCAAGGGCCGCACCGAGCTCTCCGCGTAGCTAGTCCTTGTTGGCCCGCGCCAACCGGATCGTCCGCGCAGACGACTACCGCAACACAGTGCGCCGTGGCCGCAAGTCGGGCACGGCGCACTCGGTCGTCTACGTGCGGCGTCGTCGAGACGACGACGCGATCCGGTTCGGCTTCATCGTGGCCAAGACGGTCGGCAACGCCGTGGCGCGGAACACCGTCCGGCGGCGGCTCAAGCACGTGTGCCACGAGCTGCTCCCGACGATGAGCCCCGGCACCGACGTGGTCATCCGCGCCTTGCCAGGCAGTCTCGACGTTCCGTGGTCTACCCTGCTCACGGACATCTCGGGGGTCGTCGACGAGAGCGTGAGGTCATGACCGGTGCACTGCAGTTCGTGGCTCTCCTGCCGCGCAACGTCTGCGTCGTGATCCTCCGCGCCTACCGCGCCGTGGTCTCTCCTCTCTACGGCGAGGTCTGCCGCTACCACCCGTCGTGCTCGCGGTACGCCCTCGAGGCGATCCAGCAGCACGGGGTCGTCCGCGGCGTCGCGCTCGGCACCTGGCGCATCGGTCGCTGCAACCCCTGGTCGGCAGGGGGCGTCGATGACGTCCCGGAGCCCCGTCGGCAGAAGCACTCCCTCACCGCCTTCGGGTTCGTGGTCCCTCGACGGGCCGACTCCGCCCCGCAGACTCCCCCGCGCCTCCTCGCACAGACCCACTGGAAGGGCTGACCCGCCACCATGGACCTCCTCGGTACCGTTCTCTGGCCGCTGAAGTGGATCGTCGAAGCGATCCTCGTCAGCTTCCACACCATCCTCACGGGTGCCGGCATGGGCACCGACTGGGGCAGCACCTGGGTGCTCTCCATCGTCGGCCTCGTCCTCGTCGTGCGTGCCTGCCTCATCCCGATCTTCGTGCGGCAGATCAAGAGCCAGCGTCGGATGATGGAGATCGCTCCGCGCCTGAAGAAGATCCAGGACAAGTACAAGGGCAAGCGCGACCAGTTCAGCCGCGAGGCCATGTCGCGCGAGACGATGGCGCTCTACAAGGAGACCGGCACCAACCCGCTGAGCTCCTGCCTCCCCCTGCTGATCCAGATGCCGATCTTCTTCAGCCTCTACTCGGTGCTGCACAACGCCCAGCAGGACAAGGTGGGCATCGGCCTGCTCAACCAGGCCCTCTCGACGTCGTTCGGCGAGTCGACCCTGTGGGGCGCTCCGCTGAAGGAGACCTTCCTCGGCGCCACCACGTGGGAGGTCCGCCTCCTCGCCGGCGCGATGGTCGTCGTCATGACCGCGTCGCAGTTCATCACCCAGCTGCAGATCGTCTCGAAGAACATGTCGCCCGAGACCAAGGCGAGCCCCATGTTCAAGCAGCAGCGCATGCTCCTCTACTTCCTCCCCCTGGTGTTCGTCTTCTCGGGCCTCTCCTTCCCCCTCGGCGTGATGTTCTACTGGCTGACCTCGAACATCTGGACCATGGCCCAGCAGTTCCTCGTCATCAGGAACATGCCGACGCCCGGCAGCGAGGCCGCCCTGGCCCGCGAGGAGCGCCTGGCCAAGAAGGCCCAGCGCAAGGGGCTCTCGCTCGGCGACATCACGGTCACCGAGATCGAGCCGGCCCCCGCCGTGCCCAAGCCGACCCAGCGCGTGCAGCCCGTCGGCAAGAACCGCTCCAAGAAGCAGAACGGCGCCAAGAAGTAGCGCGTCGGCCCTCCCCCGGGCCGACGCCTCCCCCCTGCAGTGCCGCAGCACCTTCCCCGCCGTGATCCCGACCGACCCGGAGAGACGACCGACATGAACGACATCGACAGCACGAGCGCCGACCACGACGTCGCCCCCGAGGCCACGCCGGAGGCTCGGGTCGAGACCGACGCACCGGTCGCCTCCTCTGCTCCCGCCGTCGACGCCGTCCCCGGGCCCCCGGCCCGGCGCGAGCCCGTCGGCGACGCTGCCGCGGCCTCGCCGGCGCCGTCCGCCCAGTCGATCATCGACGAGGGCGAGATCGCCGCCGACTACATCGAGGAGCTCCTCGACATCTGCGACTTCGACGGCGACATCGACATCGAGGTCCGTGCCGGTCGGTCGTACATCTCCATCGACTCGAGCGGCGGCGAGGGCTCGCTGCGCCTCCTCTCGAAGCCCGACACGGTC
Organism: Frigoribacterium sp. CFBP 13707; assembly: GCF_014842245.1. Classification (NCBI taxonomy): domain Bacteria; kingdom Bacillati; phylum Actinomycetota; class Actinomycetes; order Micrococcales; family Microbacteriaceae; genus Frigoribacterium; species Frigoribacterium sp. CFBP 13707. The sequence continues at coordinate 150,880 of NZ_JACYVL010000004.1, read as the reverse complement.
AACGCCCTCCAGGAGCTGACCCGCATCGCCGTCCAGGCGAAGACCGGAGAGTTCTCGCGCCTCATCCTCGACATCGGCGGCTCGCGCGCGACGCGCGAGCAGGAGCTCGGCGCCATGGTCGACCGGGCCGTCGAGAAGATCGAGGAGGGCGCCGCGGCGGCCTCGCTGCCGCCCATGTCGTCGTACGAGCGGAAGCTCGTCCACGACATCGTCGCGGCCCGCGGCTTCACCTCGGAGTCCGAGGGCGAAGGCCGCGACCGCCACACGGTCATCACCCGCGCCTAGCCGCGCTGCGCCGACGCCCCGCCCGGCGACCCGACCTCCCTGCTCCACCCGACCGGATGACCTGCTGACGCCATGACCGACACCGCCGAGCTCGAGACCGAACCCGCCGTCGCCGCCGAGATCTTCGGTGACCGCCTCGAGGTCGTCCGTCGCTACACCGCCGACCTCGCCCAGCACGGCGAGGAGCTCGGTCTGATCGGGCCGCTCGAGCTGCCGCGCCTGTGGACCCGGCACGTCATCAACTCCGGTCTCGTCGCCCCGCTGCTCACGGCCGGTCGGGTCGGTGACGTCGGCTCGGGGGCCGGGCTGCCCGGCCTCGTCCTGGCGGCGGCCCGACCCGACGCCACGCTCGTGCTGATCGAGCCGATGGAGCGCAGGGTCGAGTGGCTGATCGCCGAGGCGGAGCGCATGGGCCTCACGAACGTGGAGGTGGTCCGCGCCCGCGCCGAGGAGGTCGAGCTCGACGGGTGGCTCGACCAGGTCACCGCACGCGCCGTGTCCGCGCTGTCCAAGCTCATCCCGCTCACCGCGCCCCTCGTGAAGACCGGCGGCCAGCTGCTCCTCATGAAGGGGGCTCGTGTGCAGCAGGAGATGGAGGTGGCTCGCAAGGCGATCGCCAAGGCGCACCTCGTCGACGTCGAGGTGCTCGAACTGGGCGTGGGCCTGGTCGACCCGGCTGAGGTCACCCGCGTCTTCCGCGCGACGCTGGACTGACGGTCCGGGCCGTCTCCACAGGAGGCGATCTGAGCGGGGGGGGCGAGGTCGGTCGAGCTGGGCTGCCGCCAGGGCTCGCGTTCTGTGGGCGTGTGGTGCCCAAGGTCCGCTACCACATCCCATTAAATGCTCCTGAACAGCACATTGTCTGGCTTTCGCGCGCCATGCCACGCCCTCGTGCCGTTCCGGCCGAGGCAGTTACCAACATGTTGGTGAGCCTGTGTAGAAAGTCGTCCACAGGCGCCCACGGTGACGCCGGGTGACCCCTGTGGATGCCGTGCCGGACACTGGGGACACCCCGCTCTGGACCTCCGTCGACTGCGGTCGACGAGCTAGAGTTGACCGTGGTCGACCGCAGTGCTGGTCGATCAGGAGCCGACACGAGTCGCTGCTCCCACCCCGCGACCGGAGGCGTCGACCGTCCCGAGTCGACCACCGTTCCACGTGAAACATGGCGAGCAGGAGATCAGATCGGTGAGTTCCTCCACGGAGTTCGACAACAGCACTCCCCTCGCCCGGGAGCTCGCTGACCTCAACCGCCGCAAGCGAGCGCTCTCCAAAGAGCCCCTCCCGGCGCCGGCGAAGACCAGGGTCCTGACGGTCTCCAACCAGAAGGGCGGAGTCGGCAAGACCACGACGACCGTCAACCTGGCGGCGGCACTGGCTCGCAGCGGTGCGCGCGTGCTCGTCATCGACCTGGACCCCCAAGGGAACGCCTCGACGGCGCTCGGGGTCGAGCACCGCGCAGAGACACCCAGCGTCTACGACGTCATCGTCGGCGAGGGAGACGTCGCCGACGTCGTGCAGAAGACCCCGGAGTTCGAGGCCCTGTACTGCATCCCCGCGACCATCCACCTCGCCGGTGCCGAGATCGAGCTCGTCTCCCTGGTCGCCCGCGAACAGCGGCTCCGCCGGGCGCTCGACACGTACCTCGAGCAGACCGAAGCAGCGGGTGAGCGCTTCGACTACGTCTTCATCGACTGCCCACCGTCCCTCGGGCTGCTCACCATCAACGCTTTCGTGGCCGCCAGCGAGGTCCTAATCCCCATCCAGTGCGAGTACTACGCGCTGGAGGGCCTGAGTCAGCTCCTCCGGAACATCCAGCTGATCGAGAAGCACCTCAACCCGACACTCAAGGTGTCCAGCATCTTGTTGACGATGTACGACGGCAGGACGAACCTCGCTCAACAGGTCGTCGCCGACGTGCGTGAGCACTTCCCCGCGGAGGCCCTGCAGACCCTCATCCCCCGGTCCGTCCGCATCAGCGAGGCGCCCGGCTACGGGCAGACCGTCATCAGCTACGACACCAACTCACCGGGCTCCATCTCGTACCTCGAGGCGGCAGCCGAACTAGCGCGCCGAGGAGCACCCCAGTAGTGGCAACCAAGAGAACAGGGCTCGGCCGTGGCATCGGCGCCCTCATCCCCGTCGCCGACGAGTCGCAGGACCGGCCCGTCGACGTGTTCTTCCCGACCGCGCAGCAGACGGCGGAGGAGCTCGTAGCCGTCCCCGGCGCCCGCCTGGCGAACCTCAACCCGCTCGACATCCTGCCCAACGCTCAGCAGCCCCGGACGGAGTTCCGCGAGGAGGAGCTGGCGGAGCTGGTCACGAGCATCCGGGAGGTGGGCGTCCTGCAGCCCATCGTCGTCCGGCCTCTGCCGGCGGCACCGCGCGGCAAGGGCAAGGGGGCGTCCCGCGAGACGACGGACGTGCAGTACGAGCTCGTCATGGGCGAGCGACGGCTGCGAGCGACGAAGCAGCTCGGTCTGGCCACCATCCCCGCGATCGTCAAGGACACCGCGGACGAGTCGATGCTCCGCGACGCACTCCTCGAGAACCTGCACCGAGCGGAGCTCAACCCGCTAGAGGAAGCATCCGCCTATCAGCAACTCCTCGCGGACTTCGGCATCACTCAGGACGAGCTGGCCAACCGGATCGGTCGGAGCCGGCCGCAGATCAGCAACACCCTGCGACTGCTGCGCCTGCCGGCGTCGGTGCAGCGCCGGGTCGCCTCGGGTATCCTCTCGGCCGGGCATGCGCGGGCCATCCTGTCGACGGGCGACTCGCTCTTGATGGAGCGCCTGGCCGACAAGATCGTGAACGAGGACCTCTCCGTGCGAGCCGCGGAGGCGATCGCGGCGGGCGGCAGCAGCAAGCCCCGTTCCACGCGCGCTGCGGTCGGCAAGCACCAGGCCCACCTCGACGAGGTGGCGGAGAACCTGGGTGACGCGCTCGACACCGAGGTGAAGGTGCGGTTGGGTGCCCGGAAGGGGTCGATCTCCATCGACTTCGCCTCCATGCAGGACCTGAACCGCATCTTGGCCGCACTGGGGCAGGATCCCTTCGCCCAGGAGTAGCCGGTCCTGGTCTGCGTGACGCCCCTCTCGTCGAGAGGGGCGTTTCACGTGGAACGGGGGCGGGGGTGAGCCGAGCCGTCTCGGTCTCGCTTCCCGATGACGAGGAGAGGGCGGAAGGCTCTCGTCCTTCCATCTGCGTCCTGCAAGCGTGGCAGTGGTCGGGTTTCACGTGGAACGGGGGCGGCGGTGCGGGAAACGTGGCTAGCGGCAGAAGCGCGCCCGACTACGAGGCTGGGCCTGTGCGTGCTGTCGAACCCCTGAAGACATGCGTGCCTGTGGCGAAATGCCTAAGATCGACCTTAGTCAGAGATCAACGCCTCACCACGCAACAGCCCGAACGCTCATAGTATGGCGATCGCGGGGACTGACTGTCGTGCCCTGGTACCGAACCCAGCCATGATGACTGTCGACCGGCCACCCGGGCACCTTGCCTTTCAGGGCATTTGTGCCGTGACAGTTGTGTCAGCCAACGCATGTCTCTGTCACGGCTGTCGCGGTTGATCAGCACCTTGCTGAATTAGACCAGACGAACGGCGGCCGCCACGTCGCCTCGTTCGGGGGTTGACGTGACGGCTCACCGATGAACCCGCTCGCCCGGCGCTGCGCGGAAGCACCCTGTTCCACGTGAAACGGCCCGCACCCTGAGCAGGATGCGGGCCGTTGTACGCCAGAGTTGTCAGCCGTGGTCGCGGACGGCCTTCTCCGCGAGGGCTGCGTAGACGAGGCCGAGTTCGTATCCAGCCGCGTCCAGGGCCATCGGCACGAGCGACGTCTCGGTGAGGCCGGGCAGGACGTTGACCTCCAGGAACCACGGGGTGCCCGCGGCGTCCACGATGAGGTCGACCCGGGAGAGGTGACGCAGGCCCAGCGCCTCGTGGACCGCCACGGCTGCCGCAGCGGCCGCCTCCCCCGCTGCAGCATCCAGCCGTGCCGGCGTGTAGAACGTCGTCTCCCCCGCGTTGTAGCGCGCCTCGAACCCGTACGTCCCTGATCGGGGCACGATCTCGACGGCGGGCAGGGCCACGGGGCCGTCGCCGGTGTCGATGACGCCGACGGCGATCTCCGTGCCGGTGATCTTCTGCTCGACGATGACGTCGTCGCAGTAGGTGTACGCGTCGACCATGGCGCGAGGGAGCCCACCGGGCTCGTCGACGACGGTGACTCCCTGCGCCGAGCCGCCGCGGGCGGGCTTGATCACCACGGGGACGGGGTGCTCCTCGGCGATCGCAGCCAGCACGCCGGCTGCGCCGAGCTCCCGGAACGCATCGTGGGAGAGGGTGATGCCTCGCGGGGTCCTGACCCCGACGCGACGAGCCAGCTCCTTCGCGGTCGGCTTGTCCCAGGCGAGTCGGGCGGCGGCGGAGGTGCTGCCGACGAAGGGGATGTCGAGGGCCTCGAGGAGGCCCCGGAGGGCGCCGTCCTCGCCCGAGGCACCGTGCAGGGCCGGCCAGATGACGTCGGGGCGGTCGGACGTGAGGTGCGCGAGGAGGGAGGCGTCGGGGTCGCGGAGCTCCACCTGGATGCCGTTGGCCGCCAGGCTGTCGACCACGCGCCTCCCCGATCTCAGGCTCACGTCGCGCTCGTGCGAGATGCCTCCGGCGAGCACGGTCACGGTGTGGATGGCGCTGGTGGTCATGGTTTCTCCCCGGGGGTCGAGCGTGAGGGCAGGGCGGGCGTCGAGGCGACGATCAGGTCGAGGGCGTCGTCGCCACCGAGACGGCGGACCATCCCCCTTGTCAGGTAAATGCTGGTCAGGAGATGTTCGGGGGCGGCATCGTGACGCCCTGGCGCAGCACCGAGGGCGCCCCCAGCGAGGCCGACGAGAACGTCGCGAGCAGGTCGAGCTCGCCGTTCACCACGGTGGCGAGCCGGGCCACCCCCGTGCGGATCGCCTCGGGGGTCGGGTAGCAGAACGACAGGCGGATGTTCTGGCGACCGCCGCCGTCGGCGAAGAACGCGGTGCCGGGGGTGTACGCGACGAGCTCCTTGACCGCCCGGGGCAGCATGGCCTTCGAGTCGAGCTGCTCGGGCAGGGTGACCCAGACGAAGAAGCCGCCGTCGGGCTCCGTCCAGGAGAGCTGTGGGAGGTACTCCCCCAGGGCCGAGAGCATGGCGTCGCGACGCTCCCGGTAGAGACCGCGGAAGGTCTCGATCTGGGCCTTCCAGTCAGCCTGGTCGAGGTACTCCGTGATGACGAACTGCCCGAACGAGTTGGGCGAGAGCGTCGCCGACTCGTTGGCGAGGATGAGCTTCTCGCGGATGGCGTGCGGCGCGAGCGCCCAGCCCACCCGGAAGCCGGGGGCCAGGGTCTTGGAGAACGAGCCGAGGTAGATGACGCCCTCGTCGTCGACCGAGCGCATGGCCTGCGGCGCGGGCTGGTCGAAGTACAGGAGGCCGTAGGGGTTGTCCTCCAGCACGAGGATGCCGGCGTCGCGGCAGATCTCGAGGATCTCCAGCCGCCGCGCCCACGTGAGCGTGACGCCCGCGGGGTTGTGGAAGTTCGGGATCGTATAGAGGAACTTGATGGTGCGCCCCTGGGACCGCACCGCGGCGATCGTCTCGCGCAGCGCCTCCGGCACGAGGCCCTCCGCGTCGGTCGCCACGTGTGCCACGTCGGCCTGGTAGGCCTTGAAGACGCCCAGGGCGCCCACGTAGCTCGGCGACTCGGCGAGCACGACGTCGCCCGGGTTCACGAACAGCCGCGTCACGAGGTCGAGCGCCTGCTGCGAGCCGGTGGTCACCACGACGTCGTCGGCGCTGCCGCGGATGCCCTCCATCGCCATGATCTGCATGATGTGCTCGCGGATCGCCGGGGTGCCCTGGCCGGAGCCGTACTGCAGGGCCATGGCCCCGCCGTTCTGCGACATGACGCGGTCGATGGCACCGGTGACGAGCTCACGGGGCAGCGCGGAGACGAAGGGCATGCCGCCGGCCAGGGAGACCACCTCGGGGCGGCTGGCGACGGCGAACAGGGCTCGGACCTCGGAGGCGCTCAGGCCGGCCGTACGGTCGGCGTACGAGTCGTACCACGGGTCGAGGTTGGTGCCCTTGTTCGTCATCTGCGTCCCTGTCTGTCGGGGGTGGTGCGGTTCAGGATATGCCCGGAGGCCGCCGGGTACGGCGAGAGCCCGCCCAGCGGGTGTGCTGGGCGGGCTCTCGGGGTGCTGTCGAGGGTGTCGACTACGCGAGGAACTCCGCCAGGTCGGCCTCGAGGGCCAGCTTGGGCTTGGCGCCGATGACGGTCTTGACGACCTGGCCGCCCTGGTAGACCTTCATCGCCGGGATCGACGTGATCTGGTACTGCATGGCGGTCTGCGGGTTGTCGTCGACGTTGAGCTTGACGATCTCGATCTTGCCCGCGTTCTCGGCCGCGATCTGGTCGAGGATGGGCGAGACCGCGCGGCACGGACCGCACCACTCGGCCCAGAAGTCGACCAGGATCGTCTTGTCGGACTTGAGGACGTCGGCCTCGAAGGACGCGTCGGTGACTGCCTTGGCGGTGCTCATGGTGGTTCCTTTCGTCGTGTGGTTCAGGGGGAGCGCGAGGGTCAGACGGCCACGGACTCGGCCGTGTCGATGCCCTCGGCGGCGCCGTCGGTGTGCTCGGCTAGAAACGTCTGGTCGAGGCTGGCGAGGAAGTGCTCGGCGTCGAGCGCGGCGACGACGCCCGACCCGGCGGCGGTGGCCGCCTGGCGGTACGTCGCGTCGATGACGTCGCCCGCGGCGAAGACGCCGCGCAGGTTGGTCTTCGAGCTGCGGCCCTCGACGGCGATGGTGCCGTCGCTGGTCAGGTCGAGCTGGCCGTGCACGAGGTGCACGCGCGGGTCGTTGCCGATCGCGATGAACAGGCCGTCGAGCTCGAGCTCGCTGGTGCCGCCCTCGACCGTGTCGGTGAGCTGGACGCCGGTGGCCTTCTCGCCGCCGAGGATGGCCGTGACCTGCTTGTTGAACAGGAACTCGATCTTCGGGTTGTCGAGGGCACGCTGCTGCATGATCTTCGACGCGCGCAGCGACTCGGAGCGGTGGATGACGTAGACCTTGCTCGCGAAGCGCGTGAGGAAGGTCGCCTCCTCCATCGCGGAGTCGCCGCCGCCGACGACCGCGATCTCCTTCTGCTTGAAGAAGAAGCCGTCGCACGTGGCGCACCAGCTGACGCCGCGGCCGCTCAGGCGCTCCTCGTCGGCCAGGCCGAGCTTCCGGTACGCGCTGCCCGTCGCGAAGATGACCGAGACGGCCTCCTCGACGGCGCCGCTGCCGAGCGTGACCTTCTTGACGTCGCCCGTAAGGTCGACGCTGGTGACGTCGTCGAGCAGCACCTCGGCGCCGAACTTCTCGGCCTGCTCCTGCAGCTTGAACATGAGCTCGGGGCCCTGGATGCCGTCGGGGAACCCAGGGAAGTTCTCGACCTCGGTGGTCTTCATGAGCTCACCGCCCGCCTCGACGGAGCTGGCGACGATGAGGGGCTCGAGACCGGCGCGGGCCGCGTAGATGCCGGCCGTGTAGCCGGCGGGGCCGGAGCCGATGATGATGATCTGGCGCATGAGCACCTTCCTCGAGGAACGTTCTGGATGGGGTGGGATCGAACCGTCGGAGCCGCGGGGCCCCTGCTGTCTCCCTCGACCGTCTGATCAAACGCATCCTAGCGGCGGGGCATTCCCCGCCCCGGGCCCCCTCCCAGAGTGCGTCCAGGAGGCGTGGCGGAGGGCGCCGGGGAGGCGCGGTGCGGCCCTCGGGGAGGGCTCGCGTCAGCGTCGGCGCAGCTTGCCGGCGAGCGGTGCGAGGCGGCGCAGCACCGGCCGCAGCAGCTCGTCGAGCTCGGGCAGGCGGATGAGCGCGAGCAGGCCGAAGTAGACGAGAGCCATGACGGCAGCGGCCACCACGACCGTGGCCAGCCCGGCGATCCGGCTCGAGTGAGCGAATCCGTCGGCGGCGAAACCCCCGAGGCCGGTCACGACGAGCAGGCCGACGACGCCCGACAGGAGCGAGAAGAACGCGTACTGGACGTACCGGCGCAGCACCCACCGGCCGTCGATGCCGCCGAGGCGCCGCTTGACGAGCACGAGCGCGACGACCGTCTGCGCCGAGCCCGCGATCGAGGTCGTGACCGCGATGGCGACGGCGATCCGGTCGTCGGGCACGACGACCGAGGCGATCAGCGTGCCGACGACGAAGATGCCCGACTGCACCAGCTGCATGAAGAACGGCGTGCGCTGGTCGTGGAGGGCGTAGAAGACCCGCTGCACGACGAACAGCACGCTGAACAGCACGAGCCCCGGCATGAAGCCGACGATGACCTGGGCCATCTGGCCGGCGCCGCGGAAGGTGCTCTCGAAGAAGCTCGCGAAGGGGTAGGCAACCACGCACATCGCGACCGTCGCGAAGACCATGAACATGCCGATGGTGCGGAGCGACTGCGAGAGGTCGACGCGCACCGAGCGGAGGTCGCCGCGCGAGGCGTGGCCGCTCATGCGGGTGAAGTAGGCGGTCGCGATCGACACCGCGACGATGCCGTGCGGGAGCATGAAGAGCAGCCACGCGTTCGCGAGGACGGCGTTGGAGGCGCCGGTGCCGCTGCCCTCGGAGGCCACGCGGCTCTGCACCAGGCCGGCCAGCTGCGTCACGAGGACCATGCCGAAGAGCCAGCCCGCGGCCTTGCCCGTGGCGCCGAGGCCCACCCCCCGCCAACGGAAGTCGGGGCGGTACGTCAGCCCCGCGCGGCGCCAGAACAGCAGCAGGAACCCGGCCTGGGCGAGCACGCCGAGGGTGGCCGTGCCGGCGAGGAGGGTGATGCGCCCCGGCGTCCAGACGTCGACCAGCGAGTTCTCGCCGGCGCCGCCGAAGGCGACCATGAAGACGACGAGGCCCGCGATGGCCACGACGTTGTTGATCACGGGCGCCCAGGTGAAGGGGCCGAACACCTGGCGGGCGTTGAGCACCTCGCTGAGCAGCGAGTACATCGCGTAGAAGAAGATCTGGGGGAGGCACCAGTACGCGAACGCGGTCGCCAGGGCCAGCGAGTCGGAGGTGTAGCCCCCCTGGCCGGACGAGTTGGCCTGCTGCGCGTAGATCCGCACGAGGACCGGTGCGAGGAGGGTGCCGAGCAGGCCGACGACGGCGAACAGCATCGTGCCGAGCGTGACCACCTTGTTGATGAAGCGCTGGCCCCCGTCGTCGTCGTGGGTCGCGGCCCGGACGATCTGGGGCACCAGGACGGCGCTGAGCAGGCCGCCGGCGATCAGCGCGTAGATGTTGTTGGGCAGCTGGTTCGCCAGGGCGAACGAGTCGGCGGCCCGGCTGGCCGTCTGGCCGATCGCGGCGGCGAGCACCGCCGTCTTCACGAAGCCGAGGACGCGCGACACCATGGTGCCGGAGGCCAGGAGCACGCTCGCGCGCCCGAGGCCGGCCTGCCCGCTCACGAGCGGCCCGCCCGTCCGTCGGCCGGGTCGGAGGCGGCGGGGCCGTCGGTCGCGGGCCCGTCGGCCGTGACGGGCTCGAGGCCCTCAGCGCCGTCCGCCCCGTCGAGCCCGTCGCGGGCGCGGCGTCGCTTGCGGAAGGTGCGGTACAGCCCGCCGCCGAAGAGCAGCACGAAGCCGACGGCGAAGACCCACGTCAAGGCGGTCTCCCAGCCGGCCTGGACGTTGACCTGGACGGTGCTGGGCGCGCCGATGACGGCGCCGGTCACGCTGGCGAGCGTGATGCTGGCCGAGACGGTGCCGTTGGCCACGGACTGCACGGGGACGCGCACGCGGACCTGCGACTGGGCCTGGACGGTGACGGGGATGCCGACCTCCTCGACGGACAGGATGGAGTTGGACGGCCTCACCGTGACGTAGACGGTCGCCGCGGAGCTCGTGCCGTTCTCGACGTAGAGCGGCATCGACGAGCGGTCGCCGAGGATGAGCTGGTCGCTGCCCCGCACGACCGACACGAGCCCGGCGGTCGCGCTCGCCTCGGCGTCGGCGACCCCGACCTCGCTGGCGAGGCCCTCGGGGTTGTCGCGCCACGACTGCGAGGTGAGACCGAGGACGCGCAGCCGGACGGCCGCCGTGACGGTCTCGGGCTGCGCGAGGGCGGTGCCGAGGTCGACGACCCGCTGGTCGGCGGCGAGCAGGGTGCGCACCTGCGCGACCCGGGTCGCGTCCTCCGCGCGGTCGACCACGACGGCGTTCGTCCGCGGGGCGTCGAGGGCGTCGCCCAGGCCGACCGTCGTCGTCCAGGGCAGCCCGGCGAGGGCCACGAGCGTCTGGTGCAGGTACGGCCCCTGGGCCGCCCAGTCGCGGTCGAGGGCGGTGAGCAGGGTGCGCGCGTCGCTCGGCCGCTCACGGGCGACGGTGGCGACGCTCGCCGAGAGCTCCGCCACGGCGGCAGCCCAGGCGGCGTCGTCCGGGGCGCCGGCGGCCTGACCGACCAGGGCGGTGAGCGAGTCGTCGGAGACGAGGCCGGTGCGCCCGCCGAGGTCGACCGCCGCGTTCTCGGTCGAGTCGGTCGAGCCGTCGACGTTCGAGCTCGAGAGGATGGCGCTGGTGGCGCCCGACGCCGTCCAGACGTCGAGGTCCGCGGCGACGACGGAGTCGTCGGTCGGCCAGACGACGCCGGTGTGGCTCCACGGCCAGCTCAGCAGCGACTCCGTGGTGGGGAGGGGCGGGGCCGTCGTTCCGTCGCCCGGCTGCTCGCCGGCACCGGGAGCCTGCCCGCCGGGGTCTGTGCCGGCCCCGGCGTCGTCACCCGCGCCTCCCTGGTCGGCCTCGCCCTCGGTCGAGGGCGACGGGTCGCCCGTGCCGGAGGGCGTGGCCTCGCTCGTGGGCGTGGGCTCGGGGGCGGGCGAGCCGGTGTCGTCGACCTCGGCGAAGAGCGACGGGTCGATCAGCGGGTCGAGCGAGAGGGGCGACGGCAGCGAGGCGGCGCCGGCCTGGCTGAGCGCGGCGGCGTCGGCGTCGGCCCAGGCGAGGGAGAACGACTCGAGCCCCGACGACTGCAGCTGGTCGAGCCAGGAGAGGGCCGAGGGAGGCGCGGAGCTGCCGAGCAGGCGGACGGACGCGATGATCATCGGGTCGACGGCCACCACGGCCCCCGTGCCCTGGACGGCGCGGAGCTGGCGAGTGAGGGTGCCGTCGACCGAGGTGTACGCGCTGAGGGCGGCGGCGTCGAGCACGCCGTTCTCGGTCTCGGGCGTCGTGATCGGCACCGCGACCGCGAGGCGGGTGGGCTGGAACGACTCGCCGGGGAACCACACGACGCTGCTGCGCGTCTGCGCGACCTCCTCGCCGTCGTCGTCGAGCAGCCGGGCCCCCAGGGCGCGGGCGCCCCAGGTGTAGCCCTCGAGGCCGACGTCGGCCGCGGCGACGGTGACCGAGGCCACGGTCTGGGTCGAGCCCGCCGGCACCGCCGGCACGTCGAGCCGGGTGAGGTACGAGCCGAGGTAGTCGGAGCCGGAGGTCGACTCGGGCCGCAGCCAGTTCGCGAGCTTGCCGCGCGTCGCGAACGCGCCGCGGTCGAGGTAGACGCGGGCGACGCCGGCCGCCACGTCGGTGTCGCTCGCGTTGCGCACGGTGACGTCGAGGACGAGGTCACGGCCGGGCACCAGCACCCCGTCGGCGGCGGGCGACAGGGTCAGCGTGACGCCGTCGACGGCCTCGCCCTCGTCGGCGGCCGCGGACGAGCTGCTCGCGGAGGGGCTCGACGAGCCGGAGGGCGCGGCGGTCGCAGCGGTCGGCAGGCCGACGACCACGACGAAGACGGCCGTCAGCGCGGCGAGGAGGGCGTGGAGAGGTCTCATAGGCAGTGTGCCCGCCGAGCACGAGGCGGCCGGAGGGCATGGCGAGTCTAGGGAACCGAGCCCGGGGGCACGCGGTGCGGCACCCGGGAACCCGCCCACCGGCGGGCCAGGACCATCCCTGGGGAGGAGGCGCGCGGCCGGGCCCGGGGAGGTCGCTGTGGCAAAGTGGTGCGTCATGGACACCGTCGCCTCCGCCCTCCAGCGACTGGACCTCCTGGCCGCCGCCCCCCGCGTCTCCGCGCTCGCCTCCGCCTTCGCCGCGGCCGGCCACGAGCTGGCGCTCGTCGGCGGCCCGGTCCGCGACGCCTTCCTCGGCCGGCCGGTCAACGACCTCGACTTCACGACCAGCGCCTCCCCCGACGAGATCCTCGCGATCGTCGTGCCGCTCGCCGAGGCCCACTGGGACGTCGGCCGGGCCTTCGGCACCATCGCCGCCCGCGTCGACGGCGAGGTCGTCGAGATCACCACCTACCGCAGCGACGTCTACGACGGCGAGACCCGCAAGCCCGTCGTCGAGTTCGGCGACACCCTCGAGGGCGACCTCGTGCGGCGCGACTTCACCGTCAACTCGATGGCGCTGCGGCTGCCCGAGAAGGTGCTCGTCGACCCCGCGGGCGGCGTCGAGGACCTGCTGGCCCGCCGCCTCGCGACGCCGGGCACGGCCGTCGACTCGTTCCGCGACGACCCGCTGCGCATGATGCGGGCCGCACGGTTCACCGCGCAGCTCGGCTTCGAGGTCTCGGAGGAGGTGCGGGAGGCGATGACGACCCGCGCCTCCACCCTCTCCATCGTGTCGGTCGAGCGCGTCGCCGACGAGCTCTCGAAGCTGCTGCGCACCGACACCCCCCGAGACGGTGTCCGCCTCCTGGTCGACACGGGCCTCGCCGACCACGTCGTGCCCGAGCTGGCCGCGATGCGGCTCGAGGTCGACGAGCACCACCACCACAAGGACGTCTACGAGCACAGCCTCACCGTGCTCGACCAGGCCATCGGCTACGAGCGCGAGCGCCACCCGGGCGAGGCCCCCGACCTCACGCTGCGCCTCGCCGCGCTGCTGCACGACTGCGGCAAGCCCGCCACGCGCCGCCTCGAGGCCGGCGGCGTCGTCACCTTCCACCACCACGACGTGGTCGGCGCCAAGCTCGCGAAGAAGAGGCTGAAGGCCCTCCGGTTCGACAACGACACGATCGCCGCCGTCTCCCGCCTGATCGAGCTGCACCTGCGCTTCTTCGGCTACACCGAGGGCGCCTGGACCGACTCGGCCGTCCGCCGCTACGTGCGCGACGCCGGCGACCAGCTCGAGCGGCTGCACACGCTCACCCGCGCCGACGTGACGACCCGCAACCGGCGGAAGGCCGACCGGCTCGGCTTCGCCTACGACGACCTCGAGGCCCGCATCGCCGAGCTGCGCGACCGCGAGGAGCTCGACTCGCTGCGGCCCGACCTCGACGGCGACGAGATCCAGCGCGTGCTCGGCATCTCGCCGAGCCGTGAGGTGGGCGAGGCCTACCGGTTCCTGCTCGAGCTGCGCACCGAGGAGGGGCCGCTGGGCGCCGAGGTCGCGACCGAGCGCCTGCTCGCGTGGTGGGCGGCGCGGCAGGGCTGAGCCCGACCGGCCGGACCGTCCTGTCCGGGGTACGCGGCCCTGCAGACGGGCACCGCGACTCCCCCGGTAGCCTGCACGCGTGCGCAGCAGACCCCGAGCCGACTCCACCTTCGTCGCGACGTCGGTGGGCGTGCTGATCGTCGCCGCCAGCGCCGCCGGCATCGCCGCGTTCGGCGCCTCGACGGCGCCGGCCCCGGGCGCGCGGCTGACGCCGTCGGAGCAGGGCGAGACCACCGTCACCGTCCGCCTCTGGGACGAGACCGTCGCCGCCGGTTACGAGAAGTCGTTCGCCGCCTTCGAGCGCGACAACCCCGACATCGACGTCGAGGTCGAGGTCGTGCCCTACGCCGACTACTTCGACCAGCTCGCCGACGACGTCGACGACGGCGACGCGCCCGACGTCTACTGGCTGAACAGCTCCCACTACGACGGCTACGCCGAGGCCGGCGACCTCGTCGACGTCGACGCCGTGCTCGGCGAGAGCGCCCGCCGTGCCTGGAGCCCGGCCGTCGTCGACCAGTTCACGCACGACGGCTCGCTCTGGGGCGTGCCGCAGCTCAGCGACGGCGGCATCGCGCTCTACTACAACGCCGACCTGCTGGCCGCGGCGGGCGTCGACCCGGCCTCGCTCGACGACCTCACCTGGGCACCCGGCGGCGGCGCCGACGACACCCTGCTGCCGCTGCTCCAGCGCCTCACCCTCGACGACCAGGGCCGGAACGCCGCCGACCCCGCCTTCGACGGCACCGTGGCGCAGTACGGCTACAACGCGGGCAACGACCTGCAGGCGATCTGGTACGACTACCTGGGCTCGGCCGGGGGCCGTCTCGAGGACCCGGAGGGCGCCTCCTTCGAGCTGGACACGCCGGAGGCGCAGGCCGCGTTCCAGTACCTGGTCGACCTCGTCGGCGTGCACCGCGTCGCGCCCCCGGCCGCCGCCACGAACGCCGACCCCGACCACAGCCGCGACCTGTTCACGGCCGGCCACATGGCCCTGTTCCAGTCGGGGCTCTACAGCCTCTCGACGGTCGAGAGCCAGGCGCAGTTCGACTGGGGCGTCGCGATGATGCCCGCGGGGCCGGCCGGCCGCGTCAGCGTCTCGAACGGCATCGTCGCCGCGGGCGACGCCCACACCGCGCACCTCGACGACACCGCGAAGGTGCTGGCCTGGCTCGGCTCGACCGACGGCGCCGAGTACATCGGGCGCGACGGGGCCGCCGTGCCCGCGGTCACCGGCGCGCAGGAGCCGTACTACGCGTACTGGGCCTCGCGCGGCGTCGACGTCTCGCCGTTCTTCGACGTGATCGCCTCGGGCGACACCATCCCGGCCCCGACGTCGCTGTACGGCACGGCGCAGCCGGCGCTCGACCCGCTGCTCGACCAGGTGTTCTCGGGCTCGCTGCCGGTGCCCGAGGGGCTGGCGGCGGCACAGGCCGCGGCGGAGGCGGCGGTCGCGGCCGCCGAACAGGCCAGCGACCCGTCGGCGACGCCCGCGCCGTAGGGCCCTGGACCCGGCCGTCTCGGAGGCCGTGACGGGCCCGTGGGGGCCGACCCGCGCCTCCGGCGTTGTGGCCGGAGGCGTCAGCAGCTACGCTGGGAAGGTTGCGTCTGCCTCTCTGGCTGACGCAGCGTCATGAACACCCTCCTGTCACAGACCGTCTGTGGCCGTCGAGTCCGAAGGAGGTGGGTTAGTCATGCACCAGTACGAACTGATGGTCATCCTGGACCCCGAGATCGATGAGCGCACCGTCGCCCCGAGCTTGGACAAGTTCCTCAACGTCATCCGCGCTGATGGCGGCACCGTCGACAACGTCGACATCTGGGGCCGTCGTCGCCTCGCCTACGAGATCAACAAGAAGTCCGAGGGCATCTACGCCGTCGTCAACCTGACGGCGAACCCGTCGGCCACGGTCGAGCTCGACCGCCAGCTGGGTCTCTCCGAGGCCGTGCTGCGCACGAAGGTCCTCCGCGCCGAGGAGGCCATCGCGATGGTCGCCGCCGCGAAGAAGCTCTCCGACGAGAAGGCCGCCCGCAAGGCCGCCAACGCTGCCGCCGCCCCGGCCGCCGCTGCTGCTCCGGCCGCCGCGGTCGCCGGTGCGTCGCCCGCTGCCCCGTCCGCTCCCGCGAAGGCTGCCGAGTAACCGATGGCAGGCGAGACCGTCATCACAGTGGTGGGCAACCTCACCAGTGACCCCGAGCTGCGCTACACGCAGAACGGGCTCGCGGTCGCGAACTTCACCATCGCGTCGACCCCCCGCACGTTGGACCGCGCGTCCAACGAGTGGAAGGACGGCGAGGCGCTCTTCCTGCGTGCCAGCGTCTGGCGCGAGTTCGCCGAGCACGTGGCCTCCTCTCTGACGAAGGGCTCGCGCGTCATCGTGCAGGGCCGTCTGAAGCAGCGGAGCTACGAGACGAAGGAGGGCGAGAAGCGCACCAGCTTCGAGCTCGACGTCGACGAGATCGGCCCCTCGCTGCGCTACGCGACCGCTCAGGTCACCCGTGCGGCCTCCTCCCGTGAGGGCGGCGGCGGCGGTGGCTCCTTCGGGGGCAACCGCGGCGGCGGCCAGCAGGGCCAGGTCGGCGGCGGCCAGCAGTCCGAGCCGTGGGGCCAGCCCGCGCCGGCCCAGGGGGGCAACTCCCAGGGCGGCGGCGACGTCTGGAACACGCCCGGCGGCGGCGGCACCTACAACGACGAGACCCCCTTCTAGGTCGTCACCGACCTCCCAGGTCGTCTCGTCAGGGGCCTCCCGCCCCACCCCCTCAGAACTTCACCATCACTCGAAAGCAGAACAACAATGGCTGGAAAGAGCAGCGGCGACCGTCGCAAGCCCCTCCGCGGCAAGGGCGGCAAGAACGCCGCTCCCGCGAAGGCGATCCGCGTCGGCGTCATCGACTACAAGGACGTCGCGACCCTCCGCAAGTTCATCTCGGAGCGTGGAAAGATCCGCGCCCGTCGCATCACCGGCGTCTCCGTCCAGGAGCAGCGCCTCATCGCCCGTGCCGTGAAGAACGCCCGCGAGATGGCGCTCCTCCCCTACGCCGGCTCCGGCCGCTGATCCAGCGCCGACTGAAGGAGAAGCACCATGTCGAAAGTAATCCTCACGCACGAGGTCTCCGGCCTCGGCTCGGCCGGTGACGTCGTCGACGTCAAGAACGGCTACGCCCGCAACTACCTCGTCCCCCAGGGCTTCGCCGTGGCGTGGAGCCGCGGTGGCGAGAAGCAGGTCGCGCAGATCCGCACGGCCCGCGAGACCCGCGAGCTCAAGACGATCGAGGAGGCCCACGACCTCAAGCAGCGTCTCGAGGCCCAGAAGATCCGTCTCACCGTCAAGACCGGTGCCGACGGCCGCCTCTTCGGCTCCGTCCGCCCCGGCGACGTGGCCGACGCCGTGACCGCCCAGGGCGTCGCGACGATCGACAAGCGCAAGGTCGAGATCCCCTCGGCGATCAAGGTGACGGGTGAGCACGAAGCCACCCTCCGCCTGCGCGAGGACGTCATCGCCACGATCACCCTCACGGTGGTCTCCGCGAAGTAGCTCCACCCGCAGCACCTGCACCGTCACGAGAGCGGCGGCCCCCTCGGGGGTCGCCGCTCTCGTGCGTCGTCGAGTGGCCGCCAGCAGCAGGCCCCGCAGAACCACGGACTGATCAAAGAACCACGTCATCGCGTGGTTCTTTGATCAGTCGGTGGTTCTCGAGCGGGGACGGGGGACTCGGGGAGGCGCGGGGACGGGGGACTCGGGGAGGCGCGAGGAGCGCGGAGCGGCAGCCGGCGCGGGCGCGGTTGACAGGGCGGGGGCCAGCGCCTACTGTCATGGAATCGATTCCATGGAATCGATTCCACAGCCCCACTACGACGAGGTAGAGCCCGATGAACGCCGTCACGATCAAGGACGTCGCCACGCGCGCCGGAGTGTCCCCGGCCACCGCGTCGCGGGTGCTGTCGGGCAACCCGTCGACCTCCGCAGAGTCGCGCGAGCTCGTCGAGCGGGCCGTCCGTGAGCTCGACTTCCGCCCCAACGCGCAGGCCAGGGCCCTCCGCTCCACGCGCTCCGACACCGTGGGCCTGCTCGTCTCCGACGTGCGCAACCCGTTCTTCGCCGACCTCGCCCACACCATCGAGCAGGCGCTGCTCGAGCTCGGCTACGTCACGCTGCTCGGCAACGCCAACGAGAACCAGCAGCAGCAGGACCGCTACCTCGACACCCTCATCTCGCGCCGCGTCGACGGCGTCATCGTCGCCCCGCAGGGCACCGACTCCGCCAGCATCGAGGCGCTGCTCGCCCGCGAGGTGCCGACCGTCTTCGTCGACCGCACGGTGCCCGGCCTCGACGTGCCGAGCGTCACGACCGACAGCGGCCCCGGCATCCGCGCCGCCGTGCGCCACCTCGCCGAGCTGGGCCACACCCGGGTCGGCTACATCGCCGGCCCGCAGAGCGTCTCGACCGGCCGCGAGCGGCTCGAGTCGTGGACGGCCGCGATCGCCGAGCAGGGCCTCAGCGACGACCCAGCCCTCGTGCACGTCGGCGACTTCCAGTCGGCCAGCGGCTCGGCCGCGGTGCACGCGTTCCTCAGCCTCGACGAGCCGCCGACCGCCATCCTCGCCGCCGACAGCCTGATGGCCGTCGGCGCCATCGCGATGCTGCACCGCCTCGACCTGCGCATCGGCCGCGACGTCGCGGTCGTGGCCTTCGACGACATCGAGTGGTTCTCGCTCATCGACCCCGCCCTCACCGTCATCTCGCACAGCGTGGAGGACATGGGCGCCACCGCCGTCGCACTGCTCCAGGAGGTCATCTCCGGGGGGCGACCGGAGTCGGTGACGCTCGTGAGCGAACTGGTGATCCGCGCCTCCTCGTCCTCTCCCGTCCCGACACCGCCCCGATCCCTCGGCAGGAACTGACCATGACCCCCACGATCGACGACGATCGCCCGCTGCTCACCCTCGACCACGTCAGCAAGTCGTTCGGCCCGGTGACGGTGATCGACGACGTCACCGTGCACGTCCGCGCCGGCAAGGTGCAGGTGCTGCTCGGCGAGAACGGCGCCGGCAAGTCCACGCTCATCAAGATGATGTCGGGCGTCTACCAGCCCGACGGCGGCCGCGTGCTCGTCGACGGCGAGCCCGTCTCGCTGCCCGGCACGCTCGCGGCCGAGAAGCTCGGCATCGCGACGATCCACCAGGAGCTCAACCTCGTCGCCTCGCTCAGCGTCGCCGAGAACGTGATGATGGGCCGCTTCCCGCGCAGGTTCGGCATCGTCGACCGCCGCGAGCTCAAGCGCCGCGCCCGCGCCGCCCTCGAGATGATCGGCCTCGACGTCGACGTCGACACGAAGGTCGGCACGCTCGGCATCGCCCGCCAGCAGCTCGTCGAGATCGCGAAGGCGCTGAGCATCGACGCGCGCATCCTCATCCTCGACGAGCCGACCGCGGCCCTGACCCGCCACGAGACCGAGCAGCTCTTCTCCGTCGTGGCGCAGCTGCGGGCCCGCGGCGTCGGCATGCTCTTCATCAGCCACCACCTCGACGAGATCGCCGAGATCGGCGACACCGTGGCCGTGCTGCGCGACGGGAAGTTCGTCGCCGAAGTGCCGGCGAGCACCCCCGAGGCCGAGCTCGTGCGACTCATGGTCGGCCGCGACATCGACGAGCAGTACCCGCGCGGCACCGGCCCGGTCGACTCCGCCGAGGAGGTGCTGCGCGTCGAGGGCCTCACCTCGAGCGTCTTCCGCGACGTCAGCTTCACGGTGCACGCCGGCGAGGTGCTCGGCATCGCGGGGCTCGTCGGCGCCGGCCGCACCGAGGTGGTCCGGGCGATCGCGGGAGTCGACAAGTACGACTCCGGCACCGTCAGCGTCCGCGGCGTGGTGCTGAAGAAGGGCGACGTCGCCGGGGCGATCGCCGCGGGCGTCGGCCACGTTCCCGAGGACAGGAAGGCGCAGGGCCTCGTGCTGGGCGCCTCCGTCAACGACAACCTCGGCTACGCGACGCTGGCCCGCAGCGCGAGGGCCGGGCTGGTCGACTTCGCCGGCCAGCGCTCGGCGGCCGAGGCGGTCGCGTCGCGCCTCCGCATCAGGATGCGCGACATCGACCAGCAGATCGGCTCGCTCTCCGGAGGCAACCAGCAGAAGGCCGTCTTCGGCCGCTGGATCATCGCCGGCTCGACCGTGCTGCTGCTCGACGAGCCCACCCGGGGCGTCGACGTGGGAGCCAAGGTCGAGATCTACGAGCTCGTCAACGCGATCACGGCCGCTGGCGGAGCCGTCGTCATGGTCAGCAGCGAGCTGCCCGAGGTGATGGGCATGAGCGACCGGATCCTCGTCATGCGCGACGGAGTCGTCGCCGGCGAGGTCACCGCGGCCGACGCCACGCAGGACGCCCTGATGACGCTCGCCGCCCGCGACGTCGCCCCCACGAACTGACCCCGACAGACGAACCCAGGAAGACGACCCAGATGACCACCACCACCGTGAAGGCGCAGCGACGCTCCTTCGACATCAAGGCGTTCCTCGCCGCCAACGGCGCCCTCGTCGGGCTCGTCGTGCTCTGCCTCGCCCTGTTCATCGCGACGCCGGACTTCCTCACCGGCCGCAACCTGCTCAACATCGGCATCCAGGTGTCGACGGTCGCCGTGCTGGCCTTCGGCATGACCTTCGTCATCGTCGCCGGCGGCATCGACCTCTCGGTCGGGTCGGTCGCGGCCCTGTCGGCCATGGTGTCGGGCTGGTTCTTCGCCACGGCGGGGCTGCCCGGCGGGCTGGCGCTCGTGCTGGGGCTCGGCACGGGCCTCCTCGCCGGTGTCGTCAACGGCCTGGCGAGCGCGTACGGCAAGCTGCCGTCGTTCATCGCGACGCTCGCGATGCTCAGCGTGGCGCGGGGGCTCACCCTCGTGGTCTCCGACGGTCGCCCGATCGCGACTCCCCCGGCCGTCTCCTTCCTCGGCGGCAACGTCGGGCCGGTGCCCGTGCCGATCATCGTGCTCGTCATCGCGGCCGCGATCGCGTCGTTCATCCTCAACCGCACCGTCATCGGCCGCTCGATGTACGCCGTCGGCGGCAACGCCGAGGCCGCGCGCCTCTCGGGCCTGCCCGTCAAGCGCATCGTCGTGGTCGTCTTCGGCCTCGCCGGGCTGTTCGCCGCGCTGGCCGGCCTGCTGCTCGCCGGCCGCCTCGACTCGGCCCAGCCGCAGGCGGCCTCGGGCTACGAGCTCGACGCGATCGCCGCCGTCGTCATCGGTGGCGCGAGCCTGGCCGGCGGCGTCGGGCGCATCTCGGGCACGATCATCGGCGCGCTCGTGCTCGTCGTGATCCGCAACGGGCTCAACCTGCTGAACGTCACGTCGTTCTGGCAGCAGGTCGTCATCGGCGTCGTCATCGCGCTGGCGGTCGGCGTCGACGTGCTGCGGCGCAAGACGCGCAACGCCTGAGCGCTACGGCCGCCCGGCCGCTGAGCGTCCCGTGGCCGACACCACGCGCCGCGCCGCTCCGGCGGGCTCCCCCGGGTGCCTGCACCGCGCCTCCCGCGCTCCCCTTCCTCTTTTCCCCCACCCCCACCCGCACCCCACGAAGGACCCACGATGAAGTCGACCTCGTTCCGCAAGACCGCCACGATCGCGGCGATCGCCGCCCTGATCACGACCGGCGCCGCCGGCTGCAACCGCACCCCCGCCGGTGAAGCGGACAAGCCCACGGTCGTGCTCTCGCTCAGCACCCTCAACAACCCGTTCTTCGTCGAGCTGCGCGACGGCGCCGTCGCCGAGGCGAAGAAGCAGGGCGTCGACCTCGAGGTGGTCGACGCGCAGAACGACTCCGCCACGCAGGCGAACCAGCTCGCGACGGCCGCCTCGAGCGCCGACGCGGTCATCCTCAACGCGGTCGACAGCGACGCCGCCGGCCCCGCCGCGAAGCAGCTCAACGACTCGTCGGTGCCGATCGTCGCGGTCGACCGGGCCGTCAACGGCGCCGACGTCGCCTCGTTCGTCGCGAGCGACAACGTGGCCGGCGGCAAGCAGGCCGCCGACGCCCTCGCCGCCGCCATCGGCGAGCAGGGCGAGGTGATCGTGCTGCAGGGCGTCGCCGGCACCTCGGCCAGCCGTGACCGCGGCCAGGGCTTCGCCGACGGCATCGCCGCCTACCCGGGCATCACCGTGGTCGGCCAGCAGACGGCGAACTTCGACCGCGCCACCGCGCTCGACGTGACCACCAACCTGCTGCAGGCGCACCCCGACGCGGTCGGCGTCTTCGCCGAGAACGACGAGATGGGCCTCGGAGCGATCCAGGCGCTCGGCTCGCGTGCCGGCAGCGACGTGAAGGTCGCGGCCTTCGACGGCACCGAGGACGGCCTGAAGGCGGTCGAGGCCGGGACGATGTCGAGCACGATCGCCCAGCAGCCCGCCAAGCTGGGTGCACTGGCCGTCGACCAGGCCGTCAAGGCGATCGACGACGACGGGGCGGCCGACGAGGCCGTCGACGTCATCACGGTGACGAAGGAGAACGTGGGTGACTTCAGCTGATGAGCAGTGCGGATGAGGCGGGTGCGGGTGCGGCGGCGGCCGGGCAGGTCGGTGCGGGCGGCGACGCCGGCGCGGCCGGCGGGGCCGGTGCCGGGCAGGTCGGGACCGAGGGAGGCGCGGGGTACGGCCTCGAGGCCGGGATCGTCGGTGACGTGACCGGCTCGGGGGAGCCGCGCCGCGCCTCCGGCGGGCCTGCGGCGGGTGAGGAGGCCGGGGCTGACGCCCAGGGCTCCCCCGCCGACGGCGACCGCTCGGGCACTCCTGCCGCCGGCACCGTCACCGGCACGGTCGTCGTGGTCGGGTCGATCAACGTCGACCAGGTCGTGACCGTGGCGCGCCTGCCTCGTCCGGGCGAGACGCTCATCGGCACCGGCATGGTGCTGCTGCCCGGGGGCAAGGGCGCCAACCAGGCCGTCGCGGCCGCGCGTCGCGGGGCGTCGACCGTCATGGTCGGGGCCGTCGGCGACGACGTGCACGCGGCGGCGGCGACCCCGCTGCTGACCGAGAGCGGCGTCGACACGTCGCGCGTCGAGGTCGTGGCCGGCCCCACCGGGCTGGCCGTGGTCAGCGTCGGCGACGACGCCGAGAACACGATCGTCGTCGTGCCGGGCGCCAACGCGTCGGTCGGGCACGACGCCGTGGAGCGTCACGCCGACGTGCTGCGCTCGGCGGCGGTGGTCGTGCTGCAGGGCGAGATCCCGGCCGACGGCATCGAGCACGCGGCGCGGCTGGCGACCGGGCGGGTGCTGCTGAACCTGGCGCCCGTCGTCGCGGTCGACGCGGAGGTCGTGCGGCTGGCCGACCCGCTGGTGCTCAACGAGCACGAGGGGCGCCTGCTGCTGGCGGCGCTCGAGGGCTCGGCGTCGGTCGCCGACGCCGCCGAGCTCGGTGAGGACGCCGTCTCGTCGGTGTCCCTGTTCTCCGACTCGCCCGAGGGCGGACCCACCGACGGCTCGGACGGCCTGGGGGAGGCGCGCGACGCGGACGCCGCGGTCGTCACCGCCCTGCGCCAGCACGGGGTGCCCTCGGTGGTGCTCACGCGCGGATCCGCCGGCGCGATCGTCTCGGACGCAACAGGCCTGCACCACGTCGCGTCGCCGCGCGTGGCGGCGGTCGACTCATCGGGGGCCGGCGACGCGTTCGTCGGGGCCCTGGCGGCGCGGCTCGCGGCGGGGGCGACCCTGCTCGAGGCGGCGCACGAGGCCGTGCGGGTGGGGGCGTACTCGGTGACGGGCGCGGGGACGCAGCCGTCGTACCCGGGGCTGGGGGACGAGCTGCCGTCTGTGGAGTCTGTGGACTCCGACCTGGACGGTGACGCTGCTGCTCCTGGGGACGGTGGGGGCGCCTCCTCGGGGGCCGGCTCTGCTGCTGAGGGCCGCGCGTGAAGCGCGGCGGACTGCTCAACGCGCAGCTGAACGAGGCGATCAGCCGGCTCGGGCACGGCGACCTGGTGGTCGTGGCCGACTGCGGGCTGCCGCAGCCGATCGGGGTGCCTGTCGTCGACCTCGCGGTCGTGCACGGGCTGCCGAGCTTCGCCGGGGTGCTGGACGCGCTGCTGGGCGACCTGGTCGTCGAGGGCGTGACGGCGGCGTCGGAGAGCCGCGGGGTGGCGGCTGGTGAGGTGATCGAGGCGCGGTTCGGGGCGGGCGGCGGCGGCGACGGCGGCGGCGGGCTCGGGCTCGGGCTCGAGCTGGGGCTCGAGGTGGCGCACGTGTCGCACGAGGAGCTCAAGCGGCTCAGCGGCACGGCGCGGCTGTTCGTGCGCACCGGCGAGGCCACCCCGTTCGCGAACGTGGTGCTGCGCTGCGGGGTGCCGTTCTAGCTCGCCTGCTGCGCCCTGCCGAACCCCGTTCCGCTCATCGCACCCCGTTACGTCGGGGCGTGTTGAACGGAACGGGGTTCTTCAGCGCCCGGGGAGACCGGGCGTCAGAACACGGCCCACGACGAGGCCCGGTCGCCGTCGAGCTCGGCGAGGGCCCGGCGGCGGTCGCGGGCGGCGGCCGAGCGCTCGGCGAGGAGCGGCCCGAGCGCGCCGAACACGACGCCCGGCAGCACCCAGCCGGGCCACGGCAGCACGAACCCGCCCACGAGCACCATGGCCGTCGTCGACAGCACCGCCGAGATCGAGCCCAGCACCAGGACGCGGAGGCGCGGTGAGGCCCCCGCGAGGACGGGCCGGAAGAGCGACACCAGCGCCCCGAGCAGCGCCCCGGCGACGAGGCCGACCGGGACGGCGATGCAGGCGAAGAGCAGCCACGCGATGACGAGGCCGGGCGCGGCAGCCCACGAGCTGCTCAGGAGGCCGCCGTCGGGGGTGAGCGTGAGGGCGGAGGCGGTCACGGGGGAGACGAGCCCGGCGGCGGCGCCGACGAGCAGCCCGGTGAGGGCGTAGGTGCCGGTGCGGGTCGAGGCGTCGCGCAGAGCGGGGGCGGAGGGGCCGTCGGTCATGCCCGTCCCCCTGTCGTCCGGTCGCCGGGCGTGGTCGCCCGTGCTGACTCCATCCAGGCCCACGCGCGCCCCGCGCGCAACCCCTCGAACCACCGACTGATCAACGAACCACGTTCTGACGTGGTTCGTTGATCAGTCGGTGGTTCGGGCGCGCCAGCGGGCTGTGCGGGCGGCGGGCCCGGGGGAGTCGCGGCTCGGCTCCAGGGCCCGCCACCCCCGAACGAGGGGGTTGCCGGAAGCTGAACACGAGCCGTGCCCGTACAGGTCCGCGAGCCCCCGTGTCAAATCTCTCGTCCACAGGCAGTTGTCAAATCGGGAGTCTCAACTCCTGGTTCAGACTATTTTCTGCACACAGGGTGGGGATACGGAAACCCCAGGTCAAAGCCGGTAGAACGAGCAGAGTCCCCACTTTCTCCACAGGTCGATCCACAGTTGTCCCCAACCGCCTCCGGCGTTTCTCACCGGTTCTCCCCAAAGTTATCCACAGGGCTGTTTGCTGTGGAGAACTAGGTGTCCATAAGGTGTACCAGCGCTCGTCAGGGTGGGTCGCGACGGTCTGGTCAGGGGTTGTCGGGGGTCTGCCGTAGAACGGTCTCGAGCGCCTCCCGTGCTGCCCGGCACGGCCCCGAACACCGTCTCTTCTCCTCCGGAGGTCCCATGTCGATCGCCCACCTCGGTCTCGCCAGCGACACCAGCGACCGCGACCGGAAGGGCGGCGGCGACCGCGGCAACATGATGGACCGCGTGCCTCCGCACGACCTCCTCGCCGAGCAGAGCACCATCGGCGGCATGCTGCTCAGCAAGGACGCCGTGGCCGACGTCATCGAGACGGTGCGCGGCATGGACTTCTACGTGCCGAAGCACGAGGTCATCTACGACGCCATCCTCGGCCTGTACTCGCACGGCGAGCCCACCGACGTCATCACGGTCAGCGACGAGCTGATGAAGTCGGGCGACCTGTCGAGGGCCGGAGGCGCGGAGTACCTCCACACGCTGACCGGCGTCGTGCCCACGGCCGCGAACGCCGGCTACTACGCCTCGATCGTGGCGGAGAAGGCCGTGCTGCGGCGCCTCGTGGAGGCCGGCACGCGCATCGTGCAGATGGGCTACGCGAGCGAGGGCGAGGTCGTCGACCTGGTCAACAACGCGCAGGCCGAGGTCTACAACGTGGCTGGGGGAGTCCAGACCGAGGACTACGTGCCGCTGAACGAGGCCGTGACGGTCGCGATCGACGAGATCGAGGCGGCCAAGGGCCGTGACGGTCAGATGACCGGCGTTCCGACCGGCTTCGCGCAGCTCGATGCGCTGACGAACGGTTTCCACCCCGGGCAGCTGATCATCGTGGCCGCGCGACCGGCGCTCGGTAAGTCGACGTTGGCGCTCGACCTGGCGCGGGCGGCGTCGATCAAGCACGGGCAGGCCTCGGTGTTCTTCTCGCTCGAGATGGGGCGCAGCGAGATCGCGATGCGTCTGATGTCGGCGGAGTCGAGCGTGCCGCTGCAGAACATGCGCAAGGGAACGGTGGATGCGCGTGACTGGACGAACATCGCCCAGGTGCGAGGTCGGATCAACGACGCCCCGCTCTTCATCGACGACTCGCCGAACATGACGCTGGTCGAGATCCGGGCGAAGTGCCGTCGTCTGAAGCAGCAGCACAACCTGAAGCTGGTCGTGATCGACTACCTGCAGCTGATGACGTCGGGCAAGCGGGTCGAGAGCCGCCAGCAGGAGGTCTCGGAGTTCTCGCGAGCGCTGAAGCTGATGGCGAAGGAGCTGCAGGTGCCGGTGATCGCGCTGTCGCAGCTGAACCGTGGCCCCGAGCAGCGTGCTGACAAGAAGCCCGCGATCAGCGACCTCCGCGAGTCGGGGTCGCTCGAGCAGGACGCCGACATGGTCATCCTGCTGCACCGCGAGTCCGCCTACGAGAAGGACAACCCCCGCCAGGGCGAGGCCGACTTCATCGTCGCCAAGCACCGCAACGGGCCGACGGACACGATCACGGTGGCGTTCCACGGGATGTTCTCGCGGTTCGTGGATATGCCTAGCTAAATCTCGCAACCTCTGCGACATAGTTTGTCGAGGTGTTGTTGCAATCGTCTCTCTCGGTCCACGGCGCGACGAGTCGACTCGCAACTGCGCCAACCGAGTGCCGAGTTCGCAACAAAGTATTCGTGAGAGGGCTTGCAAAGGTGGCGCACAACGAAGCCGCCGCCCGGCTGGCGGGAGCCGGAATGCGGAGGTCGTTGCTGTCTAACGGATTGGGGGCGCCTGGGAGGTCTCGGACGGCTTGCGGGCACCGACCGGAGCCAAGCTTCGTGCGGCTCTTCCAGGCTCTTTCGGCTCCGATAGGGGGTCGACCGAGGTCTCCATGCCATCCTCAGGCAACGGGGTGCGCATCCAATAGACCGTGGCCAGCGTTGGGACGTTGACCTCGATGCGCACGGCTCCGATACTCGTCGGGCAGGGGTGGTGACAACGGACGAACTTAGGTATACAAAAAGGGTATTCCTACCCGGGCCGGTCTCCATGAGTTCGTAGACTCGTCTCATGCGCTGGAAGCCGAAAACAGAAGACGACATCAGGGCCCTGACTGCCAGTGGGGACTTAGATGAGTCGCACCATCTTGACGCCAAGCGCGAAATTGGTCGGAGCAAAGCTGCTCACAGGGAGACCGCGAGGGATCTCGCTAGTTTTGCGATCGACGGGGGAGCGCTCATCATTGGCGTTGGTGAGAGCGACGACCACACGTTCTATTGTTCACCAGTCGACGTAGATAGCGGCATTGTGGAACAGCTCGAACAGATCGCCGCGAACACGGTGAGACCGCCGCTTGATATTCGGGTTGACGTTATCCGCGCTGAGGAGGGGGGCGGCTACCTCTTTGTTACCATTCCCGCTAGTCCAAGCGCACCTCATATGGCGGACGGTCGCTACTACGGTCGCGGTGAGCGCACCAGACGCAACCTTGATGACGCCGAAGTCGCGCGGCTCATTAGTCGGCGCACTGCCTCAGCTGAGGATGTACGCCAACATCTCAAGGAGATGCACGAAAACGACCCCTACGAGAAGGCGCGTGGATCGACACCGACATTCGGCCACTTATATCTCTATGCCCGACCCCGCACAGGGTCAGACGGCCTCGCCGAAGGGCTCGTATGGGGGAGCGAAGAGATGGTGCGTGAAATTGTGTTCTCGTCCGCGAAGGAAGTCCCTCGAGACCTGCGCCAACTAATGCCGGCGACGACACTGGCAGGCAACCTGCAAAACCGCATGCGCGGCCGGGCGCAGACGACCTTGGGTCAGGGACGCAGGCCATCCGGCGATGAGCGCAGAGCCGTGGACATCGAAATTCGTACCGATGGCTCGATAGCAGCGCTTATGTGTCTGCTCAGCGACGACACGTGGCCGGGTGCCCGACGCCCTATACATGACGGAACGCTCCTGGCATGGACGTGGCAACTTGGGCTGTGGGCGCGCCACATTTCTGCCCACACCAACTACAACGGCGTCTGGGACTTCGGTATTCGCGGAACCGGTCTCGCCACCGGCGTCTCGAGACTGATTCATAACGACGCTGCACGCGACGAGGCGCCCGTCTACGACTCCCCCATTTACGAATTTGTAACCAGCACACGTACCGACATCCTGCGTGACGATCCGGCACGCCCGGCACGCGAGCTGACGATGCCACTGCTGCGCTCCCTCGGATCATGGTCGGAACTAGCCAGGACCGCGGCGTGGGACGTGCATCCGACCTACCTTTAGGGCGTTCCTAGCCGCGCAGCAAATGGCCCACAGCCCAGCGACCTCGAGCGCAGAGACCCGCACTAGAGGGCTCGAAGCGGGCCAACCCTTCGGGGCAATGAGAGAATTGCCCGCAGTCAGTCGACTGAACAGCACTCGCAGGGGCGCCGCTCTTAGCGCTCTCATGGCAAGGAGGCCACATGGACGTACCACCGGAGCTCATCGGAGTTGGCGTTAGGTTGACGGAAACGGCGGCGCGTAATGGCGCCTCGTTCATTCAGGACCGCATCACGCAACTACGAGCCTCAGGCGAACAGTCGAAAGTGATTGCAGGTCTTGAAGAGATCATCCAGAGCCTCATGTCCGACAAGAACGACCTGACCCGCATCGCCCAGACCTACCAAGCTGAGCTCGTCTCTCAACAACTTAACGCCGGCGACGTGCAGTACATCGCTTCGACCATCATTCCGATCCTTGAAAGTTTCGCCGGTCCCGCCACCAGCGACGGGGAGGGCGGCGAGCCCGTGGTCGAAAATTCGATGAGGAAGAACATCGAGACTCTCCGCCCGCTGCTGTCGGCCGAAACAGTTAACATTCTGCAGCTCCTCGGGTTTAACTTCCGTCGCGCTATCGGCGAACCCCTGACGAAGCTCTCCGAGAGCGCCATCCTGTCCAACGTCAATAACTCTGAGGCTGTCCGGCTGGAATCTCTCAAGCGGGAGCAGCTGTACATGCAGGTCGCCCTGGATGAGGGCGCCTTCGAGCGCTTTCGCGCCATGGTGGGTAGCTAGGTAGCTGCCTGTGGCTGTGCGGCGAGTTTCGTCGAGCTGCAGTAGGGATGCCTCACGCTCGACGCCACCCCCTCACTGTTCAGGGTCGATGCAGTCTGCAGCCACGGCGGGCGGGCGGCCGGCGGCGTCGCGGCAGTGGACGTAGACCCCGAAGGCGAACCCGCCCGTGATGCGCCGGGTCCGGTCGTAGCCGAGGGGCGGGCTCTCGCCCTGGCGGATCAGCCAAAACACGACAGCCGCACCTAACGCGTGGCACCAGGTGGTCCGCCGACATCCCTTAGCCTGTTTCTAACGCTGGGTGGACCCGAGGATGGAGTTTGACGTGGACTTCTACGAGCGCCTTCCGATGCGCGGCATGCTGTGGGCACACCTCCACGACTTGCATGGAAACGCGTTCCAATCGTTCTTCCATGACCTCATGGTCCTGTGCGTGCCAGGTTTCGTGGACGTGCGCACCCACGGCAACCTGGGCGATATCGCCAGCGATGGCCTCGACCTGCACGACGGTAAGCTCTACGCCTGTTACGCCCCGGAGACCGTCAACGCATCCGCGACCATTGCGAAATTTACGTCAGACTTCTCCGGAGCGATGATGAAGCGCTCGGGACAGTTCACGACCTTCGTCTTTGTCCACAACGACGTGCGGGGAGTGCATCCCGAGATCTCGACCGCACTCGCTGACGCACGAACGGCACACCCGGGCATTGCCTTCGAGCTCATGGGAATGCGGCATTTCCGGGACCTGCTCGGCAGGCAGGACAGCCAGGACGTCGAGGCGCTGCTGAAGAGTCAGCTGCCGATGCATCACGCTATCTCTGTCGGGCTTCAGGAAATGGAGGAGCTGCTCGCCGACCTGGCGTCGTTGCGAGTCGCTGACATCTCACCGCCGCCGGTCGAGACCGTGTCCGTCCACAAGCTCCGCTACAGCGAATTGACAGAGGAAAGCCAAGCAGAACTACGCGACGGCATGCGGCACTCGGTCCTGATTTCCGACTATTACCAGCGCCGCATCGACATCGCCGAACGTGACGATGTCGCTGCGCGGTTCCATGCCGAATACGCCGATGCAGTAGGCGCTGGGCTCGAACCCGAAGATGTCCTTCTGCGTCTGAGGGAGTTCCTCGCTGGCAACCGCATGCCGTCCGCACCGAGCTACCGGGCGCAGACTGCGGTCCTCGCGTACTTCTTCGAGAGCTGCGACATCTTCGAAAACGCCCCTGAGGGCTGGGAGCCGGCCCTGAAGGTGACTACATCGTGATCACTCCAACCAAGGGCATCACCCCACAGCGCGCCCTACTGACCGTCGGGGGGCAGATTTCCTTGATCCTCACTGAGCCGATGACCGTCAGTCAGACCTGGACGGCGCTGAAGACATGGCGCACCCGGCACGAGAATGATGCCGTGTTGCCGTTTTCCTGGTTTGTCCTTGCCCTCGACACGCTGCACGCGCTGGGCACCGTCTACTACGAGGACGGCCTCCTTCATCGAAAGCGGGTGAGCTAATGCTCCAGCAGCTCTCTTCCAGCGATGAGCGATTCAAGACAATCGTCTTCAAGCCGGGCCGCAACATCCTAATTGCGGAAAAAACAGACCGGTCCTCCGGGACCGATAGCCGCAACGGCGCCGGGAAGTCCTCGATCATAGAGATCTTGCACTTCCTTCTCGGCATGCGCGGACTCACTGGATCGGTCCTGCAGAAAGCGGCGCTGCAGCCCAATAGATTCACTCTGCTTCTGGACTGGTCGGGCATCCCGGACGGGCTGACTGCGAGCCGATCCCTCAACAGGCGCAGCCGAGTCGGGCTGGAGCCAAACGTCGCTGCGGGAGCAGCGCTCGTGCAGACCACCGGAGAAGCGACGGTCCCTGAGTGGGTGACTGTCATTGGCCGCGACCTCTTTGGATTCCCGGATGAGCACTCGGGGATCAGCGCGCGCACACTCCTCGGGCTTTACATTCGCCGCGTCAGCCAGCACGGCATGGACGACGCGGTGAAGACCTTTCCCACCCAGTCCATCGCAGAAGCAACCACCAACGCCGCCTATCTGCTCGGTTTGGACTGGCGGCTCGCTGCCGGCTACCAGCAGCTCGCGGGGCGCGAGTCCCTGCGCAGGAAGCTGAAGGTGGCCACAAAGGACCCTGCATTCGGCCTCATCGTCGGGACTGTGTCAGAACTGCGCGGTCAGGTCGCCGCCACCACCGTTCGCGTGCGTCATCTCGAAAAGCAAGTCGCGGCGTTCCGCGTCGTTCCCGAATACGAGCTTCTGCAGGGACGTGCCGATGAGATTGATGCCCGCATCCGGCGCACTCGGGCTGAGGACGCGTCCGACCGTCGCAACCTGCAAGACCTGCAGGACGCCCTTCACGACGAACGCGAACCCCAGGCGGACTACCTCCGTCGCGCCTATCAGGAGCTGGGCATCGCCCTGCCTGACGCTGTGCTCCGAAAGTACGAAGACGTTCAATCTTTCCATGAGTCCGTGCTGACAAACAGGCGCGCTTACCTCGAGGAGGAGGTCGGGGGCACCCTGGCCCGGCTGCATGCCCGCCAGGTCGAGCGCGAGCAACTGGGCGAAGAGCAGTCAGGTCTGCTGCGGGCACTGCACGACGGTGGGGCGCTGGACGCGTTCACTGCGCTTCAGGATCAGCTCTCTCGTGCTCGCTCAGAGCTACACACCATCACTATCCGGTTCGAGACGGCCAAGCAGCTCGAGGCGACCCAGGCAGAGATCAAGTTTGAGCGCAGCCGGCTTCAGCAAGAAATTAATCGTGATCTCGTCGAGCGTGAGCAGCACATCGCTGAGATCAACATCTTGTTCCAGCGGTTTGCAACCGCCCTATACGGGCCGGGACGAGACGCCTACGTCGACATAGCGGCTCTCGACACCAGCCTGCGTATCTCGCCTCACATTGGAGGGGAGAACAGCCAGGGCATCGGCAAAATGGTCATCTTCTGCTTCGACCTCACCTGTGCCGTACTCGCCCACCGCGGTGGCCGCGGCCCAGATTTCCTCGTCCATGACAGCCACCTCTTTGACGGCGTCGACGAACGCCAGGTGGCCGAAGCACTTAAACTCGCCTCAGAAATCGCCGTCGAAGAGGGCCTCCAGTACATCGTGACGATGAACAGCGATGATCTGGCGAAGGTCGAGCAGTACGACGACGGACTGGTGTCGGACGTGATCGAGCCCCGCCTGACCGACGCCTACGAGGATGGCGGCCTCTTCGGGCTCCACTTCGAATAAACGATCGCGCACAGGGCAGTCCATCCTCGGCCCAAGAGGCGGTCACCCGCCTCAATAGCTGAACCCGTTTCGGCACGCTCCATCAAAAGCTTCGACACACGCCCTGCCGGTAGCCAAGCAATGCTGCCAGCACGAGCAAACTGACAACGACCATGACCGCGCCGGCGAGACTCGCGGTCGAGCACACGTGCACCCCTCGGCTTTGAATGTCGTATCCGGCAGGGGCGCACAGGCGAACCACCTGAACGACACGCGTTGCGGCGAAGGCGCCGACGTCGACGTAGGTGTAGTCGTGGACTCCGACGGAGCGGGCACCGGTGCCGGGCTCGTCGGGCAGGTCGATCACGGCTCCGTCGGGGAAGCGCATCTCTACGCCGTGCGGCGCACAGGTGGGCAGGGCGTCGGTCGAGAGGTCGGCCACGATCACGGGGGCGTCCGTGCTGCACCACGGGATGTCCGTCTCGGCGGCCGTGAGGGTGAGCGGCACGTCGCGGTCGGCGCTCACCGCGAGCACCAGCAGGCCCAGGGCGAGGAGGAGCACCGCCGTGATCCCTGCGAGGAGCTTCATGATGTGCCGCGCCGATCACTGCGACACCGCTTTCGCCGAAGCCAACGGCATCTCGCCCAACGCCCCCACCCACGGAGCCTTCGCCCAGCACGTCACCGTCCACGAACGCCGCGTTCAGCGCGCCCTCGACGGCCTCGCCGACGAATAGCTCGGCCTCGTCGAACACACCGCCGTCACCTTCCACGTCGTCCGCGGCGCCGGCCAGCGCCTCGACTCCGTCATCGTGGTCCAGGGCGCCGGATCCTTCGGTCTGCTCACCGGCCAGCACGCGCGCCATGCTGGCGCTGGCGCTGGCGCTGGCTCTGGCTCCACCGGTCATCGTCGAGCCCATGGAGACGCGGCGTGAGACCGGTCGCCGTCTCGGCTTCACGAGGTCCACGCACCCGGAAACACCTTCCGCTCCCGCGTCCTGGACCTAACCGACGGGCTGGGGGCGAACGTTCTCTACGAGTGCACCGGCGCCTCCTCCCTGTTCCAGTCCAGCGCCGAGCTCGTCCGCCGCGGCGGCACGCTCGCGCTGCTCGGGTACCCGATGACCAGCTCAGAGGTGTCGTACGGCGACTGCCAGAGCCGCGAGCTCACGGTCGTCGGCAGCCTCGCCTACACGCACTCCGACTTCGTCCGCGCCATGCGCGCCCTCGCCGATGGCTCGGTCGATGTCGGCCCGCTGATCACGGGCACCGTCGGGCTCGACGAGCTGCCTGCCCTGCTCGAGGAGCTCGACAGCGGGGAGACCAACCACGCGACGGTGCTCGTGGCGCCGAACGGGTGAACCCCCAGGGCACCGCATCACTGCCAAGCTGACCCCATGGATCCCGTCGTCATCATCGGCACGCGCTCAGAGGGCATGACCGTCCTCGACGTCGAGCGCTTGCCGCACGAGGAGGGCGAGCAGGTGCTGGTCGAGATCAGCCGCGGGGGCCTCACCGCAGCCCGCTGGGTCTTCTTCTTCCACGATGCACCTCAGCTCGTCCGCTACTTCTCCTCCCTCTCCCGGCACTGGCGCGGGTGGCGTGGCAAGCAGGAGTGGAAGAGCCTGGAAGGCGATCTCGAGATCCAGGCGACCCACACCGGGTCGCACGTCGACTTCGTCGTCTCGCTCCGCTCCGAGCCGTCCTGGCAGTCCGAGATCAGCCTCACCGTCGCGGCCGGCACCGACCTCGAGCGGATCGCCGACGTCCTGGCGACGACCCTGCCGACCTGAGGGGACGGCGACGTGACGGGTGTGGGGGAGTGGGCCCGCGACTCCTCGGGTCAGCCCCGGTCGGGGACGCAGGGGGCGTCGTCGCCGAAGGCCTCGGTGACGCGGCGGACGGCCTCGGGGGTGCCCCACTGCTCGACGTGCTCGCAAGCGCGGTCGGCCCGGGAGGTGTACATGCCGAAGATGCCGACGTCGACGTAGGTGTAGTCGTGGACTCCGACGGAGCGGGCACCGGTGCCGGGCTCGTCGGGCAGGTCGATCACGGCTCCGTCGGGAAAGCGCATCTCGACGCCGTGCGGCGCACAGGTGGGCAGCGCGTCGGTCGTGAGGTCGGCCACGATGACCGGCTCGTCCGTGCTGCACCACGGGATGTCCGTCTCGGCGGCCGTGAGGGTGAGCGGCACGTCGGGGTCGGTCCTCACCGCGAGCACCAGCAGGCCCAGGGCGAGGAGGAGTGCCGCCGTGATCCCTGCGAGGAGCTTCATGAGGCGAACCTAGTGCTGGGCCGGGGGCGAGTGAGGCGCTGGTCACCTGACCCGCGCCGCCTGCGCCCTGGGCGATCGCCGGTCAGGGCGCTCGGTCGACGATGGTCCTCGTGACCGAGGTCTGGGCGGTGACGGTGCCGGCCGGCGCGCCGTACGCCGCCTCGAGCTGCACGACGCGCTCGCCGATCAGCTCGCCGGTGCTCGGGTCGATGACGATGTCCTGGCGCTCGGACCTCGTCGGCTCCTCCCGACCGAGGGCGACCCCCGTCACGCCGTCGATCGTCACGTGCTCGTCGACGATCTCGATGCCGGGCACGAGCGCCGCCGCCCCGTAGAGCGCTGACCGCAGGTCCGCCGGTGCCGTGCCCGTCCGGAGGAGGTCCGTGATAGCGACCCAGGTGGCCTCGTCGCGGCTGTTCGACCCGCCGTCGTAGCTCGCCACCAGGTGGTCGTAGAGCTCCTGCGGGTCGCGCGGCAGGTCGGCCGTCGCCGGGTCCGCGGCGGGCGTGCCGTAGAAGGCGCCGTCGCGCGCTCGCCACGTGCCGTTCGTCTCCGGGCTCTCGACCCGGTTCTCCTCCGCGACCTGTTCCGCGTCGTCGCCGTAGAAGGTCGTGGGCTCGTGGTCTTCTCGGACGAGGGTCCACTCGGCGGCGGGGTCGCCCGGCTCGTACACGGTCGACGTCGACGGCACGAGGTACGTGACCATGTCGCCGGCCCTGTTCTGCCCGACGGTGGCGTAGACGGCCTCGGTCGTCGTGCGGAGGAACTGACCAGGTGCGACCACAGGATCGGAGGCGGTGACCGTCAGTGCCGCCGCCTCCCGCAGCAGGGTGGCGGCCTGTGCCTCGTCGCCGGCGCGGGGGAGGACGATGCTCCCGACGACGACCGCGGCGACGACGGCCGTCACCACCGCGGCGTAGACGGGACTGCGGCGCTGACGCCGTGCTCGCGCCGCACCTCTCTCCGCCTCGAGGTTCGCGACGGGGATGCCGTCCAGGACGCTGCGGCGCATGGTGGTGATCTGCTCGTCGGTGGGGCCGAGGGTCGTGGTCATCGGAGTCCTTCGGTGTGCGGTGTCAGGGTGCTTCGGAGTGCCTGGCGGAGGCGGCTGAGACGGTTCCGGACGGCGCCGTGCGTCGCGCCCAGCGACTCGGCGGCCTGCTGGTAGCTCAGCTCCTCGACGACGCAGAGGCGGTAGAGCTCCTGGTCGACGGGGGTGAGCAGCTCGACGGCGTCCTGGATCGACCGGGCCAGCTCACGGTCGATCGCGGAGGCCTCGGGGCCTCGGGCCTGGTCCGACGCGTCATCGGGCAGGGCCGTGGTCCGTGATCGCTGCCTCGACCTGGCGAGGCTGAGGTTGCGGGTCACGACCAGCAGCCAGGGCAGCATCGACGTGTCGAGGATCTGCAGGTCGTCGCGCTTCTTCCAGGCCAGCGCGAACACCTCCTGGGTGATGTCCTCCGCATCGGCCGTGTTCCGCACGATGCGGAACGCGTACCGGTAGACCGGGCGGACGTGGTCGTCGTAGATCCGGCCGAACGCCTCGCGATCGCCGCTGCGCGCAGCTGCGAGGCGCGTCCTGTCGGCGCTGGGTGGCGCAGCCCCCTGTGTGTTCCTCATGACTCGTAGTGTCGGCGGGGGCGGGATCGTCTCATGATCGGCTCCGGGCGCACTCGTGGCACTCGTTCGCCCTTGCGTGGAGGTGCCTTCCCGGGCTTCCTAGGCGGTGACCGCTCCGGTCCGGTGAGTCTCGGGCCAGCGCCCGACGGACTGGAAGAACTCGGTCGCGTCGGCGGAGTCCTTGAACTCCAGGAGGTTGCCGACCTTGCTCGCGAGGACGTCCCGTACTTCCCCTGGCGTCGCGAAGAAGAACTCCTTGCGGCTGTTCGCCTGGTTGAGGGCCCGCCCGGCGAAGTGCCGGTGCAGCTCGGTCTCGAGCGTGACGGCGTCCTCGGAGAAGTAGATGGTGTGGATGTCGAAGCGGAACGGGACGGACGCCCCGCCGAGCTCGTGGACACGGTCCGTCGGCTCCAGCCGTCGCGTGAGACCGATCTTCACGACGCCCTCACCGAACGCTCCACGGTTCGAGATGACGTAGACGTAGCCCGCCCGGATGTTGGCGGCGCGGTAGTCGTTGTCGACGATGGCCTGGTCGATCGCCGCGAGCCGCGACTCGAGATCCCCGTCCGGCGCCCCGGTCGCCTGGAGCTGCGCGATCGTCTGCATGAGGAGCGTGCGCTCCTTGTCGAGCTGCGCCCTCTGCTCCTTGAGCTCCTTCTCGACCCGCGCCTCCTCACGGAGTCGCGCTCGTTCTTCGCGCTGCTCCTCCTTCTCCTCCTGCTTCTTCATCAGCCAGTCCGCGGTCAGCTCGATCTCCTCGAGACGCAGCGCGTGGTAGCTGTCGCTGATGAACATCGCCATCATCACGCCGAGCTTGGCGATGGCGTCACGAGATGCCTCGAGGCGCTTCTTGGCGGTGTGCACGTTGCCGAGCTTGAGGGTGCGGATGCTGTTCTCGGCCTCCGCGTTGTAGGCGCGCAGCATGAGCTTGGAGAGGTCGTCGGTCATCTTGCGACCCTTGGCGAGCGAGTTGTCGAACGAGAAGAGGTTGGACTTTTCGATCGCGTGGCCCTCTCGGACCAGGGCGGCGTACCGAGCCTCGACGTCCTTGAGCCTTGGCAGGTAGGCGGCCGCGTCCTCCAGGGGGTGGTGGTAGCGGTAGATGCCGACTTCCTGCAGCACCTGCGCGTCGTTCAGCTCGACTGCGTCGGAGACGACCACCGGAGCCGGAGCAGGAGGAGCGGCAGGTGCCGGAGCGGGCGGAGGTGCGGGTGAGCTAGAGCGCGTCACCTGCTCCATCATCTTCAACTGGCGCCGGAGGACGACGTTCTCGGCCTCGAACTGGTGAGCGCGAGCCTCAGCGTCGGGTCGACCGTCGAGAGAACCGACACCGGACGTGCTAGCGGCATGCTGTTGAGATGCGCCGTGGCCAGACGAGGCGGGCACGGTGGGCGCCGGCGCGCGAGGCGGTGCAGGTGGCACCACGGCCGGCGCCGCTCCGCCCTCCTCGATCCACAGCTGCCAGCCACCGGGCACGGGAGGCCAGTCGGCTGGAGGCGTCCATCCGGCCGGGGGCTTCCATCCCGAAGGGACAGGAGGCCAGCCGGGCGGAGGGTTGAACCGTCGCTCTCCGACCGTCATGACCGACGGACGCCGGAGCCGTCGACGGCAACCAGCGCAGACGGGTTCTTCGCCACGGCGGCACCGAGGTGCTGCAGCGTGGCCAGCGGCACGACGCCGCTGAGGTCGATCTCCATGAAGCTGTCACGCGGGGCAGCGACGGCGATCAGGGGGATGAAGGTCGGACGCCCCGTCGCGGGGTCGTTCGTCTCAGGACCGATCTCGGCCGAGATGGTCTGGATGATGCCCCGGCGGTCAGCCTCGAAGATCTCGTGGAGCGACCGCAGGGCCACCTGGTGGAGGGCCCCGGCGTAGCGCTCCTTCGCCGCCGTCTGGGTGAGTTGGGTCTCCGTGATCTCGTCGCTCGCCTTGACGTACCGGAAAGCCTTGATGGTGCGCAGGGCCTCGGGCGCCGGCACCGTCACGCGCAGCCGCAGCTCCGCGGTCTCCGGGTCGAACTCGGCCTCGTGCTCGACCGGGAACGAGTCGGGGTAGACGGAGTTGGCGAGCACGATGCCCACGTACTCCTTGACCGCGTCGACGGCGCCGTAGGCGAGGCCGGCGATCAGGTCGTCGATCGAGGAGTTCTGCCCGGACGCCTTGGACTCACGGAAGCGGCACGACGCTTCGTAGCGCTCGCGCTCGACCGCGAGCAGCTGGACTCGACCGGCCTCGAGCTCCGCGTGCTCGCGAGCGGCTTCGGCGTCGCGGCCCGGGATCCAGTCCCGGTACGCCTCCCACTGGCTCCAGGCCTGCGCGAACTCGGCCTGCGCCCTCTGCTGCGCCTCGTCGAACTTCTTCTTCTTGCCGAACATGCCGGTGGGCACAGGAGGCTCGACGTAGACCGGGGCCGGGGGGACCGGCGTCGGCAGCGGTGGGACGAGAGGTGTCTCGAGGTCCCAACGGGGGAAGGGCGGGTGCTCAACTCGGACCTTCAGGCTCTCGAGGTCGACGAAGTCGTCCACCTCGAGGGTGGCGGCGAGGAGCCCGTCGATCTCGGCGTACCCCAGCGCCAGGTCCTCGTTGAGCTCGTCGACCTCTGCCGACCGCAGTTCGACGTAGGCCGCCTTGGCTTCGCGCTCGTACCGCTTGCGCTCGGCCTCGCTGGCGCGGTCGGCGGCGGCGTTCGCTCGCTCCTGCGCGGCTCTGGCGCGCTGTGCCTGAGCGCGGGCCTGGGTCTGTGCCCGTGCCGCCGCGTTGGCGCGTGCCTGCGAGAGGCGCTGTTGGTGCTGCATCTCCGCGAGGATCCCGCGTCGTCGTGCCATGCCCTGATCTCCATCGCTCGTGAACGAAGCTCACTGTACTGAACAATTCCGCTCAGTACGGAACGCCTGTTCGGGGGTCGGCGACCGGCCTGCGAGGTCGATGCTGTTCGGCCCGACGGGAGGAGCGCTCGGCCCCCGGCGCCTGGTCGTAGGTCGACGACGACCTCGTGACGCGGCCCCTGGGGGAGTGCGTCCGCATCGACGGCTGGCGGCTGCAGCGCCCCTGGCAGTGCACCTCAGCCGACGGCAGCCACATCCTCACCTTCCTGTACTCGACGGGGCGCCACGGCAGCGGTCTCCATGACCAGACCCTCACCGTCCGCGGCGAGGACGTGCCGATCGGGTGCACCCGCGGCGGCGAGTGGCACGCGGCGTACTACTGCGTGCCGGAGTCGGTGCTCCCGGCGGACGCGGAGTAGCGGCGGCGGAACGCCAGGGTGCCGACTGCTCCGCTGAACACCACCAGGGCGGAGGCGAGGGCCGGCATCCACTTCGTGTCGTCCGGCGAGGCAGCGAGCCAGGCCGATGAGGCGATCAAGGCCGCGGTGGCGACGACGTAGAAGATCCAGCGCATGGTGCTCGCTCCTGAGGTGGAAGGTGCTCGGTGCGAGCAGCCTAGGGGCATCTACCGGAATGTCAATACTGATTCTTCGCCTCGTCAGGATGAGGGCCGTCAACCGAGTGGTTCGTGCCTCGGCGAGTGGTCAGGAAGGTCCGCGGTCAGTCCGCGAGCCGCCCGCGCAGCACGATCGCGATCTCCGAGGCGTCGAGGTTCGCGAGGGCGTCGGCCAGCACGTCGGCGTCGAAGAGGCCGTTGTCGCGAGCGTCGAGCAAGGCCGACCGCTGCGCCGCCAGCATCGCGAGCGTGTGCGCCACCGACGCGTCGAACGCCTCCTTCGAGCGCTCGAGCACCGGCGCCTCGGGAGCCGGCACGGCGTCGCCGCTCGCGCGCATCAGCTCGAAGATCCTCGTCCGCTCCGACTCGTTGCGCTCGTGCAGCTCGGCCTCGTCGACCGGCGGCGACAGCCGCTTCAGCAACGGACCGACCGTCCCGCCCTGCACCAGCAACGACAGCGCCGCCACCGCGAACGCGATCAGCACCAGCACCGGACGCTGCGGCGTGTCCTCCGGCAGCGTCTGCGCCGCGGCGACCGTCACCGCACCGCGCATCCCCGCCCAGACGACCGCCGTCCCGTCCCGCCAGCCGAGCGGCTGCCTCAGGAAGTACTCGATGTCGGCCAGGCCCTGCGTCACCCGCCTCGTGAACTGGTCGAGGGTCCGCTGCGAGGGGGTGCGCCGCGAGGGGGTGCGCTGCGAGGGCGTCCGCGACGACGTGCGCCGCGACCGGGTGCGGGAGGCGCGGGGCGGGGCCGTGCGGGAGCCTCCGGAGCCGAGACGGGGGGAGGGGGACGGCGACGCGACCTCCGCGGGGGCGGGCACCGCGACTCCCTCAGGCCCGGCCTCGGCGGCGAGCTGCGACGGGCCGGAGCGACCGCGCCGGTTCATCTCGGCGAAGGGCCCGACGGCCCCCTCGGTGCGGATCTGCTCGTGCATGCTCTGCACCCGCGGCTGCATCGCCTCGGCGTGCCGCGCCCTCGCCGACAGCACCCGCAGCAGCGGCGCCACGTACGCCGCCCGCACCACGATCGTCAGCACCAGCGCCCCCACCGCGATCAGCAGCGCGGGCGCCACCCCGGCGTGGTCCTCCTGCACGTCGACCACGATCGACCGGATCTGCAGGCCCATCGTCAGGAACACCGCACCCTCGAGCACCAGCTCGACCGTCCGCCAGTTCTGCGAGTCGGAGAGGCGGTTCTGCGGCGACAGCTCCCGCGGGGCCCGCACCCCGGTCACCAGGCCCGCGACGACCGCCGCCACGAGCCCGGAGGCCCCGACGGCGCTCGCCGGCAGCGACGCCACGAAGGGCACCGCGAACGAGATCACCGTGTTGACGGTCGAGTCGGTCACCCTCCGCCGCAGCGCGAGGTTCGCCGCCCCGACGACGAGCCCGATCACCAGGGCCACGACGACCGAGTACGCGAACGTGCCGACGGCGCCCCAGACCGAGAAGGAGGCGGCGGTCGCCACGATCGCCGTCCGCAGCAGCACCAGCGCGGTCGCGTCGTTGAGCAGGCTCTCGCCGTCGAGCATGGCGACCACCCGCTTCGACACCGACGTCTGCCGCACGATCGACGTCGCGACCGCGTCGGTCGGGCTGATCACCGCGCCGAGCGCCACGCCCCACGCGAAGCCGAGGTCGGGCAGCACCAGCATGAAGAAGACGCCGAGCACGAGGGCGCTCGCCACCACCAGCACGACCGACAGGCCGCTGATCGCGCCGAACTCGCGCCGGAAGTTCATCGCCGGCATCGACACCGCCGACGAGTAGAGCAGCGGCGGCAGCACCCCGGCGAGGATCAGCTCGGGGTCGATCTCGACCGCCGCGAACGCGGGCAGGAAGCTCGCGCCCACCCCGATCGCCACGAGCAGCAGCGGAGCGGCGACCCTCAGGCGCGGCCCGACGAGCGTCGCGGCCGCGATCACGAGCAGCGCGGTCATGAGCACCGCGAGCAGCTCGGTGACCTCCATCAGGCCTCGAGCAGGATGCGCAGCGCGGCGACGAGCGCCTTCACGTCGGCCCGGAGCGCGGCGGCCTCGGCCTCGAGGGCGGCGGCACGGCCGGCGGGGGCGGGGGGAGCGGGGGAGACAGGAGCGGGGGAGGCGGGGTGCGGGTCGCGTGTCGGCTCCGCGTCGGGGGCGGTGTCGAGGTCGTCCTCGTCCTCGGCGTCGTCCTGGTCCAGCTTGTCGTCCGTCGGCTCCAGATCGGGCTCGGGCTCCGGCTCGAGCTCGGGCTCGTCCGTGTCCTCCGTCGCGGGCGCCGGCTCGGCGTCGTCCTCCGTCACCACCGACTCCTCAGCGGTCGGCTCTTCCGCGCCGGTCGGCTCCGCCTCGGCGGCGACCGTCTCGTCGTCAGCGTCCTCGCCGGCGGGGGGCGCCTCCTCGAGGGCCGGGGCCGGCTTCGACGTGCGGACGACCTGCGAGAACTTGGGGCGCGGCTTCTTGGGCGCGGCCGCGGACTCGGGCGACGCCTCCTCGACCCAGTCGGCCAGGGTCTGCCGGGGCACGCTGAACTCGTCGGAGACCACCGTGAGCACGTTGCGGTCGCCCGGGTTGGTCATCCTGCGCTGGAGGACCCGCGCGGTCGCGGCCTCCTTCGTGGCGTCGTCGTACCACTCGTCGAAAGGCATGCGCTGATTCTAGGGACGCTCCGGCGGTCGGTCCGCGCGATCCCCCGGCACACACCTAGAGGGCCCCGCTGATGCAGCGAGGCCCTCCGGTCGTGCGCCGGGCGGGGCTCACGGGGCCGAGGCCCCTGCCCGCCCGGCAGGTCGGTGCAGCGCGGTCAGCGCGCCACGATCACGGCGCCGCCGTCACTCGGCGCCGCCGTCACGCGCGGCCCGGCGGCGGGCGCCGACCAGCAGCGCCGTGCCGAGCGTCAGCATCAGCGCCGAGCCCAGCAGCACGCCGCCTGTGCCGTCCGAGCCCGTGTAGGCCAGGCCGGAGGCGCGGGTGCCGCCGGCAGGGCGGGGAACGACGCGGTCGCCCCCGGCCGGGACGATGGCGGCGGGCGCGACGTAGGTGAACGGCAGCGCGTCGGACGCGCCTCCCGCCGTCGTCACCACGATCGTCGTGGCCCCGGCGACACAGGCCGGGGTGACGAACGTCAGGCGGGTGCCGTCCGCCGAGACCGTGACCGCGGTGGCCGGGATCGTGACTCCGCAGATCGTCACCGTCGTCGCTCCGGGCACGAACGGGCCGCCGATCACCGTGACGGTGTCGCCGCC
This sequence comes from Frigoribacterium sp. CFBP 13707, assembly GCF_014842245.1. Lineage (NCBI taxonomy): Bacteria > Bacillati > Actinomycetota > Actinomycetes > Micrococcales > Microbacteriaceae > Frigoribacterium > Frigoribacterium sp. CFBP 13707. The sequence continues at coordinate 107,860 of NZ_JACYVL010000004.1, read as the reverse complement.
CGTCGTCGAGCCCGAGCCGGGGTCGACCGAGGCCGCTCCGGGCTCCGCGAGGTACGTGTAGCCGTCCTCGAGCACCGCGGCCCCGTCAGCGCCGTCCAGGACGACGTCGACCGGGCCCGCGACCCCCGCCGGGGTCACCACCGTGACGCGCGTGTCGGTGGGGGTCCCGACGATCGTCGCCGCGACTCCGCCGAAGGTCACGTCGGTCACGCCGGCGAGGCCGGTGCCCGAGACGACCACCGTCTGGCCGCCCGCCGTGGGGCCGGCCGTCGGCGAGATCGAGACGACGGCGGGGCCGCCGGGGCTCACGTAGACGAAGGGGCTCGGTGCGGTCGTCGTCACTCCCGCGGGGGCGGTGAGGACGACCTCGGCGACGCCGGTGCCGGCCGGGCTGGTCACCACGACCTGCGTGCCGTCGGGCGAGACCGAGACGACCGTGCCGGGGGTGCCGTCGAACGTGACGCCCGTGGTCGTGTCGAGGCCGGTGCCCGTCAGGGTCACCGTCGTGCCCCCGACGGCCGGTCCCTGCACCGGGTCGATCGCCGTGATCGCCGGCGCGACGTACGTGTACGCGAGCTCGGCGGTGCCCGCCGTCGGCTCGGTGACCGTGACGGTCACGGGGCCCGCGGGGGAGGCGGGGGTCGTCGCCGTGAGGGAGTTGCCGTCGGCGGCCACGGTCAACGCGGTCGCCGGCAGCGTGCCGAACGTCACGGTCGTGTCGGGCGTGAAGCCGGTGCCCGTGATCGTGACGACCTGGCCGCCGCTCGTCGGGCCGACGACCGGCGTGATGCCCGTCGCCGTGATCTGCGCGGCTGCGCCCGCGGTCGGCGACTCGCACGCCGCCGAGGCGAGGGTGACCGTGCCGAGCGGCACGTCGACGATCGTCGTGGCGCCGACGGTGCCGTTGAGGGTGAGGGCAGCGATGATCGACGTGGCGGTCGCGCTGCCGAACCGGGCCTGCTCGACGCGGCTGACGTCGACGGTCAGCGTCGCACCGAGCAGGTCGCCCGCCAGCGCGGCGCTCGCCGAGACGGTCGGGGTGGTCGCGTCGAGGGTCGCCGCGGTGCCGAAGAGGGCGAGGCCGACCAGGCCGGCGTCCGCGGTCGTGCCGCCGCCGCCGACCGGGCAGGTCACGTCGGCCGTGACCGCGTCGGCCGTGAGCACGTCGATCCCCAGCAGCGACACCGCCGCGCCCGCCACGTCGGACGACGCCGACGAGCCGGTGGTCGTGCTGGAGGCGCGGGTGCTGACCGCGCCCACGGTCACCTCCCCGCCCTGGACCGTCGCGAGGGTCGACCCCTGGCTGTCGAAGGCCCCGGGCGCGCCGCCCGTGCCGGCGGTCACGAGGCCGACGGCCGCCGTCGCGTCGAGGGCGACGAGGCCGGGGACGGTGCCGGTCAGCGCGACGCCGGCGCCGAGGGCCGTGGCGTCGCCCGGAGCGGCGGAGGCTGGTGAGGCCAGGAGGACGGACGAGCCGAGGACGAGGCCGGCGGTGACGCCGATCGCCGCGGTCCGCGAACGCAGGACAGAACGCATGTGTTGCTCCTTCGCAACAGGGTGCCCCTGATCGGCACCGGTCCGCCGAATCTAAGCTTTTCTCACGGTGTCGTCACCCCCAGTGCGAGGGTGACCGGTGCGGTCTCGTTTCCGCCGATGCGCGGTCGCGCTGGCCGGGTGACGAGTGCCGGGGCGGCCGAAGCTGGGAGGGGGCCGGAGGCGCGTGACCGGTGGTGAGCGGGACGCGTCATGTAGGGGAGTCCTGCACCGCGCCTCCTGAGGGGAGGGCGGGCGAGCAGGGCCGCGACCCCGGAGGAACCCATGTCTGACGACGACACCCGCGAGGCCCCGCGCCTGCGCGACCAGCTGAGCAGCCGGGCGATCGAGCCGATCGTCCGCGCCGTTCGCACCGAGATCGGGAAGGCGCAGCGGGAGGTCGCCGACCGCGCCCGCAGCGCGCGCACCGGCCTCGTGCTCGTGGGCGTCGGCGCCGTGCTCGCCGTCGTGACCGTCGGGCTGCTCGCGGCCGCCGTCGTCACCGCGATCGCCGTCGCGCTGCCGCTCTGGGCCGCGACGCTCATCGCCTTCGGGGCCTTCGCCGTCGTGTCGGCGATCGTCGTCCGCGTCGGGGTCTCCGCGGTCAGCCGCGGCGTGCCGCCGGTGCCGAGGGACACGATCGCCGAGCTCGGCGGGCGCCGGGGGGCGGAGCGCGACGGCGGTGACCGCGACGGCGACCGCGACCGCGACCGCGACGGCGACCGCGACCGCGACGGCGGGGCTGCGCGCGACTAGCGCGCGGCTGCTCCGCGACCGGCGACCCGCGCCTCCCCCTGACCTCCACCCGTTCCACCCCACCCGACCCCCGAACACAGGAAGCAGCACCCCGATGGCACGCCAGGACCAGAACCCGAAGCCCGTCAGCCGATCCACCTCCGAGCAGCGCACGCAGCACGCCGAGACCTGGTCGAGCGGGGCGCGGTATGCCTCGGAGGCGTTCGGTGCCTTCCTGCTCGTGCTCGGCGGGGTGGGCACGGCCGTGCTCGCGTCGTCGTTCCCCGACGACGGCAACGCGCTGGGCGTGGGGTTCCTCGGCGTCGCGCTCGCCTTCGGCCTCAGCGTGACGGGCGGCATCTACGCCGTCGGCCACATCTCCGGCGGGCACTTCAACTCGGCCGTCACGGTCGGCGCCGCCGTCGCGGGGCGCACCGAGTGGCGCCACGTGCCCGGCTACGTCGTCGCGCAGATCGTCGGCGGAGTCGCCGGCGCGGCCGTCGTCGCCGGAGTCGTGGCCGACGGCCCCGCCGGCGCGTTCGCCGCGGCCCGCGAGTCGGGCTTCGCCTCGAACGGCTGGGGCGAGCTCTCGCCCGGCGGCTTCGGCCTCGGCGCCGTGCTGCTGATCGAGGTCGTGCTGACGGCCGTGTTCGTCGGCGTCATCCTCTCGGTCACCGCCAAGAAGGAGTACGCGGCCCTCGCGCCGCTCGCGATCGGCCTCACGCTCACGCTGATCCACCTCGTGAGCATCCCGGTCAGCAACACCTCAGTGAACCCCGCCCGCTCGATCGCCGCCGCGGTCTTCGCGGGACCGGACGCACTCGGCCAGGTGTGGGCGTTCGTCGTCGCACCGCTCGTCGGCGCGGTCGTCGCCGGGGTCGCGCACCGGGCGCTGCGCCGCGCGGCGTGAGGTGACGTGCGGCCCCGGCCGGCCGGCGGCCTCGCCGGGGGCGGGGCGGCGCGGGGCGGAGACAGGTCAGGAGTCGCGGTGCCGGTCGGGCCCCGGAGTCGGCCGGTCGTGCGCGAACCAGCGGGCGAGCGGGCGGGCGCTCGCCAGCAGCAGGACAGCGAACGCCGTCTGGTCCACCGCGCCCCACACCGGGATGCCGCCGACCACCGCGATCACCGACCAGTTCACGGCGATGTCGGCGAGGATCACGATCAGCCCGAGCACGATCCCCGAACGTCGCCGGAGCAGCAGCAGCACGATGACGAGCGGGTCCCAGAGCGTCAGCGAGATCCAGAAGGCTCGCAGGGCGGGGTGGAAGCCGGCGTAGGCGTCGGCGCCCCCGACGACAAGATCGGCCACGTGCGTCGTGGTGCCGACGGCGAAGCCCGCGATCCAGAGCCAGCGGAGGAGCCGGGCGGCGCGGTGGTGAGGCGCCGGGGCTGGGGCCTGCGGGTGCGCGGGGCCGGGAGGCGGGGTGACCGGCTGCACGGCGTGAGCCTAGCGGGGGTCTCGACCCGCGCCTCCTCGTGGCCTCGGGCTACGCGGCGACGTCGAAGACGACGATGCGGGCCGCGGACTCCTGCAGGAACGTCGCGACCTCCACGTGCTGCGGGTCGGGCAGGTAGCCGTCGAGGGCCGCCTTGTCGCGGAAGTGCACCGCGAGCATCCAGTCGAACCCGCCCTGCAGGTCCTCGTCGCCGATGTTCGGGCCGCTCGTCACCGAGAGCACGCCGTCGATCGACGTCAGCTTCTCGGTCGACCGCGCGCTCGCCTGCTCGGCGGTGTCTGCCCCGGCGGACTCCGCCCACTCGACCAGCACCACGTGCACCACTTCTCCTGCTCCGAACGCCATGGGTCTTCCTCTCGTCTGCGGCGCCGACTCGCTCGGCGCCTCCGTCGATCCTGCGCCTCCCGCCCGGACGGCGGCAGGGAGCGCGCGCCCCCCTCCTTCGTCGGTGGGCAGGAGAACCACGTCTTCGCCGGCGAACCAGGCCGCGGCGTGGTTCGCGTGCGACGACGTGGTGCCTCTCGGGTCGGGCACCCCGTTCTCGCCCGGGCACCCCGCCGCGGCGGGGTTCGTGTGCGAGGACGGGGTGTGCGGACGGGGGCGACGTGGGAGGGGCGGGAGGCGGCGTGGGAGGGGTGGGAGGGGCGGGGGTGACGACGGAGGGGCGGGAGGCGCGGGAGGCGGCGAGGGCCGGGCCAGATCGGGTCGCGAGGGGGCGTGGCGCATCGTGGCGCAGGGTGACGCGGTCTCACGTGCCTGCGAGGGGCGGTCCAGATCCGCTCCTCCACTCCGGAGTGGATCGGCGGATCTGGACTGTGCCGCCTCCTGCCGTGCGCGGCGTGCGGCAGCCGAGCCCGCTCGAGGAACCATGTCTTCGCCGACGAACCAGGCCGCGGCGTGGTTCGCGTGCGACGACGTAGTGCGTCTCGGGTCGGGCACCCCGTTCTCGCACGGGCACCCTGCCGCGGCGGGGTGCCGGTGCGAAGACGGGGTGCGCGGCGGGGCAGGGGGCGCCCGCCCCGACTACGGTGGGCCCGGATGAGCGACGACGACGTCACCCGCCCCGGCGACCCGGGCCCCGGCGAACCCGGCGACCCGCGCGACCCCGCCGCCGGCGACCCCGCCCCGCGCTGGGCGCCCCGCCGCGGCGCCGTCCTCACCATCGGCCTCATCGTCGGCATCTCGCCCTTCGCGACCGACATGTACATCCCCGGCCTCCCGGCCATCGCGGCCGACCTCGACGCGTCGACGGCGCAGGTGCAGCTCAGCCTCACCGCCTTCCTCGTCGCGTTCGCCGTCGGCCAGATCGTCGTCGGGCCGCTCAGCGACGGATCCGGCCGGAGGCGCGTCCTCCTCGCCGGGACCGCCCTCTTCGCCGTCGCCTCCCTCGCCTGCGCCCTGGCCCCCGACTCGACGACCCTCGTGCTCGCCCGCGTCGTGCAGGGCCTCGGCGGCGCCGCCGGCAGCGTCGCCGCCCGCGCCATGGTCGGCGACTCGACCACCGGCGTCGCCCGCAGCCGCCTCTTCGCCACCCTCGCCGCGATCAACTCGGTCGGGCCCGTCGTCGCCCCGCTCATCGGCGGGCTCGTGCTCGCCGCGGGGTCGTGGCGCGCCACGTTCGCGCTGCTCGCCGTGCTGGGCACCGGGCTGACCGTCGCGGCGTGGCGACAGCTGCCGGAGACCCTCACCGCGCCTCCCCCCGGCGGAGCCTCGCTCGGCGCCTCGCTGCGCCGCATGGGCGGGCTGCTCGGGATCCCGCGCTTCCGCTGGTACCTCGTCACCGGCTGTGCCGCGACGATCGGCTTCTTCTCGTACATCTCGACGTCGTCGTTCGTCTTCCAGCAGCAGTACGGGTTCAGCGAGGGGCTCTACACGCTCGTCTTCGCCTCGAACGCGTCGTGCATGATCGCGTCGACCCTCGTCTTCCGCCGCCTCGTCGGCCGCTTCGCCGAGGACCGCCTCTTCACCATCGGCCTCGCCACGTGCACCGTCGGGTCGGCGCTCGTGCTCGTCGGAGCCGTCTCGGGGGCCGGGCCGGCGCTGATCTGGCCGGCGCTCGCGCTCGTGACGGCGGGGTGGGGCTGGGTGATCCCGGGCTCGATCACGCTCACGCAGGCGCTCGGGCACCGGGCCCCCGGCACGGCGGCGGCCCTGGTCGGCGGGCTGCAGTTCGGCCTCGGCGGCGCGGCCACCCCGCTCGCCGGCGCGCTGGGCGGCACGGCCGTCGCGATGGGCGGGCTGATGCTCGGCTTCATCGCCGTCGGGCTCGGAGTGCAGCTGTGGGCGTCACGGCCCGGTGCGCCGCAGGGCGACCGCGGGTAGGAGTCGCGGGTCAGGAGGCGGGGCGGGGCCCGGCCCCGCAGGGCCGAGTGGTCACGATGTGCTGCTCACGCGGGCGCGGAAGCGCAGATCGTGACCACTCGGCGGTACGCCGGGCGCGCCCGGCACGGCGGAGGGCCCGGCGTCTGCGACGACGCCGGGCCCTCCGGGCACCCGGTGCGCGAGCACCGGGGGAGCGGGACTAGTGGTCCGTCGCGTCCTTGGCCTTCTCGGTCTCCATGCGCGCCTCGCTCATGGCCTGGTCCTTCTGGCCCTGGTGCGTGAGCTCGGCGTCGTCGGTCTTCTTGCCGGCGGCCTCCTCGGCGTGTCCGGCGACCTTCTGAACTGCGTCCTTTGCCTTGTCTCCGAGCGACATGACGTCTCCTTCGTAAAGTGGGTGCCGACGAACGTCGGCTGACCTGGACGCTAGGCCGGGCGGAGTCGCGGGGCCTGTCTGCCCGGCAGGTTCACAGCCCGGGTGCGTCCGGTGGCCAGGAGCGGGGCCCGGGCCGCGCCTCCCGGTCGACCCGCACCGCGCCTCCCGCCGACCCGCACCGCGCCTCCTCGAGACTGGCTATTGACATTAGCCAAATGGCTACGTAGATTAGCCACATGATGACGCAGACCACGGAGACCCGCCGCCTCGACCGCCTCGGCGAGGGATCGATCGCCTACGACGTGCAGGGCCACGGCCCGCTCGTCGTGCTCGTGCCCGGCATGGGCGAGCTCCGCTCGACGTACCGCTTCCTCGCCCCGGCCCTCGTCGCGGCCGGGCACACGGTCGTCACCACCGACCTGCGCGGCCACGGCGAGAGCGACGCCGGCTTCCGCAGCTACGGCGACGTCGACACCGCCGGCGACGTCGAGGCGCTGATCCGCGAGCTCGGCGAGCCCGCCGTGGTGGTCGGCAACTCGATGTCGGCCGGCTCCGCGGTGATCGTCGCGGCGGAGCACCCCGAGCTCGTGCGCGGCCTCGTGCTCGTCGGGCCGTTCGTACGCAACCCCCCGGTGAGCGGCGTCGTCACGGCGCTCTTCCGCGTCACGATGGCCCGCCCCTGGGTCGCCACGACGTGGGGCGCCTACCTCCCCACCCTCTACTCGGGCGCCAAGCCCGCCGACTTCGCCGCCGAGAAGGCCCGCGCCCTCGCCAGCATGCGCCGCCACGCCCACGCCCGCGCCTTCAGCCTCACGACCCGCACCGACCACGCCCCCGCCGAGGCGGCGCTCGCCGCGGTCACCGCCCCCACGCTCGTCGTCATGGGCGAGAAGGACCCGGACTTCCGCGACCAGGCCGCCGAGGCCCGCTGGATCGCCGACGCCCTCCACGGCCGGGCCGTCATGGTGCCCGACGCCGGCCACTACCCGCACGTGCAGCAGCCCGAGATCACGACGGAGGCGGTCGTCGGCTTCCTGCGCGGGCTCCCGACCGCGGGCGGTCCCGTCGCCGGCGCGACCGACGGCGCCGCGGACCAGGGCGGCGAGGGCTCGCGTGCCTAGGGCAGGGCTCGACGGCGCGGTCGTGGTGGAGCGGGCGGGCGAGCTCCTCGACCAGCGACCGGGCGACTCCCTCAGCCTCGCGGTCGTGGCCGACAGCCTCGGGGTGCGCGCGCCCTCGCTCTACAAGCACGTCGACGGCCTGCCCGGGCTGCACCGCGGACTCGTGCTGCTCGCCAAGGGCGCCCTCGCCGACGCCCTGCGCGACGCGGTGGTCGGCCGGTCGGGCGACGACGCCGTCGCGGCCCTCGCCGACGCGTACCGCCGGTGGGCGCTGACGCACCCGGGGCAGTACCCGCTGACCGTCCGGGCGCCCCGCGAGGGCGACGCCGACGACCTCGCCGTCTCGGAGCGCGCCACCAGCGTTGTCTACACCGCCCTCGACGGTTACGGTCTCGACGGCGACGACGCGGTGGACGCGACCCGGTTCCTCCGCGCGGCGCTGCACGGGTTCGTGTCGCTCGAGACGAGCGGCGCGTTCGCGCTGCCGGTCGACCTCGAGCGCAGCTGGCGGCGTGCGGTGCAGCACGTCGTGGCGGCGCTCGCCGCCTGGTGAGCCGGCGCCCGGCGGCACCGGGTGGTCACGAACTGCTGCTCCCGGGGCTCGGGAGGAGCAGATCGTGACCACTCGGCGCGCGGGGCGGGTGGCGGGTCAGGCGGGGGCGATCTCCGCGACGAGCTGCTCGACGCGGCGACGGATGTCGTCGCGGATCGGACGCACCTCGTCGAGGCCGCGGCCGGCCGGGTCGGTGAGCTCCCAGTCCTCGTAGCGCTTGCCCGGGAAGACCGGGCAGGCGTCGCCGCAGCCCATCGTGACCACGACGTCGCTGTCGCGCACCGCCTCCGTCGTCAGCACCTTCGGCTGCGCCCCGGCGATGTCGACCCCGACCTCGGCCATGGCGGCGACGGCGACGGGGTTGATCTGGTCCTTCGGCTCGCTGCCGGCCGAGAGCACCTCGACGCGGTCGCCCGCGAGGTGCTGCAGCCAGCCGGCGGCCATCTGCGAGCGGCCGGCGTTGTGCACGCAGACGAAGAGCACGGCGGGGCGGGCGACGGGGGCGTCGGTCATGGTGGTCTCCGGGGTCGGGGTCGGGGTCGGGGTCGGGGTCGGGCCGGGGCGATGATACGCGGCGCAGGTGTCTCGACGACTCGGGCTCGCGCCTCCCTGCCCGGCTCGACCCGCGCCTCCCTCGGGGGCCCGGCCCGCGCCTCCCCGGGGTGGCGCTCCCGGGCGAGAGGGCGCACCATGGCGTGATGCGATCCGACCGAGACCTCACCTCCGTGTCCGAGCCCGCTCGCCCCGCCGTCGTCGACCGGGTGCGCGAGAGCCTCGACGACGCGGCCGCCCGCCACGGCGGGCGCGTCCGCGTCACCCACAGCTACGTCGCGGCCCAGCAGCCGGGAGGCGCGGGTCGCGTCGCCGGCTGGCAGTCACGCGTGCAGGTGGCCGGCGTCCGTCGTCGCCCGGTCGACCTCTGGTGCGCCGTCGACGCCCGCGACCTGATGGTGCTCGGCGGGGCCGACCTCGCCGGCTGGCGCCTCGACGACCCCACCGCCGAGCGCGAGTGCCGCGCGGCCCTCGGCCAGCTGGTCGACGACTTCGTCGCCGGGCGCCTGCCCGTCGACCGCACGTCGGAGCTCGCCCGCACGGGCGCCGTCGTCACCCTGCTCGCGACGGCGGCCGCCGCGACGGCGCTCGCCGTGGCGTCGGTGATCGCGGGGCGCGGCAAGCGCTGAGCTGAGCTGAGCCGGTCGGGGCCGAGTGGTCGCGATCTGCTGCTCCCGGGGCCCGGGACGAGCAGTTCGTGACCACTCGCCGCCGCCGCACCGCGCCGCGCCGCCGCCGCGCCGCGCCCTACGACGCGAACGCGTGCAGCCCGAGCTCCCGGCTCAGCGCCGCGCTCGCAGCGGCCCCGCGCACGCTCGTGCCCTGCCCGTCGAGGGGCGGGCTGACGACCGCGGCCCCGAGCACGCGGGGAGCCGAGAGCACGATCGCTCCCGAGACGCTGGACTTGGCGGGCACGCCGACCTCGCGCATCCACCGCCCCGACCCGTCGTAGACGCCGCACGTCGCCATCACCGACACCACGTCACGGGCGACGGCGGCGTCGACGACCTGCACGCCGGTCATGGGGTTGCGTCCGCCGAGCGCGAGCGTCGCGCCCATCACGGCGAGGCACTCGGCGTCGACCAGCACCGCGCACGAGCGGGCGTAGGCCTCGACGGCGTCGTCGGCGGTGACGTGCAGCGTGCCCTCGGAGCGCATCAGGTGCGCGAGCGCGTGGTTGCGGTCGCCGAGCAGCTGCTCGGAGCGGCTCACGTCCTCGTCGACCTCGAGGTCGCGTCCCGCGAAGGCGCTGAGGCCTCGGAGGATGCGCGCGGCACGCCCGTCGGCGTCGCCGCCGTCGACGAGGGCGGCGGTGAGCAGGGCCCCCGCGTTGACCATCGGGTTCGGCGGGCGGCCCGTGCCCGCCTCGAGCTCGAGCGCGTCGAAGGCCTCGCCGGTCGGCTCGATGCCGACCCGGTCGAGGGCGTCGCCGCCGGTGTCGGCGAGGGCCAGCGCGAACAGGAACGGCTTGACCGCCGACTGCACCGAGAACGAGGTGCCCGCGTCGCCCGCGGTGCGCACCGTGCCGTCGGGCAGGGCGAGGGCGACTCCGAGCAGGTCGGGGTCGGCGTCGGCCAGCTGCGGGATGCTGTCGTCGACCTCGCCACCGGTCGTCCCGCGCACGCGGCGCAGCAGGTCGTCGAGGTCGAGGTCGAGGTCGAGGTCACGGCGCCGGGCGTCGTCGGGGGTGGGCATGCGACCAGCCTGTCAGCGCCGGCCCGCGGCGGCCCGCGGCGGTCCGGCGGGGCGCCGGGCGGGAGGCGCGGGGCGGGCCCGCGGGACCACGTGCGGGAGGCGCGGGGCGGGCCCGCGGGACCACGTGCGGGAGGCGCGGTGCCGGCCTGGGCCGACCCGCGCCTCCCGGGGGTGCGTGCGGTGCATGCGCGCGGTGCGGATGCGCACCGCCGCGACGTCAGTGGCGGCCGGCGCCTCCGTCGGCGTGGTCGTCGTGCGCGTGGGTGATGGGCTCGCCCTCGACGCGCTCGCGCTTCGCCTTCTCCGCGTCGCCGCGGGTCTTGGCGAGGCTCGCCACGGTGGCGACGGCGATCGTCAGGCCGATGAAGAGCAGCGAGAACCAGATCGGGATCTCGGGCACCCAGAGCAGCGGCTCGCCGCCGTTGATGAAGGGAACCTCGTTGACGTGCAGCGCGTGGAAGACGAGCTTGAGGCCGATGAAGGCGAGGATGACCGCGAGGCCCTGCGACAGGTAGACGAGGCGCTCGAGCAGGCCGCCGATGAGGAAGAACAGCTGGCGGAGGCCCATCAGCGCGAAGGCGTTCGCGGTGAAGACGATGTAGGGCTCCTCGGTCAGGCCGTAGATGGCCGGGATCGAGTCGAGCGCGAAGACCAGGTCGACGAAGCCGATCGCGATGACGCAGAGGAGCAGCGGCGTGACGAAGCGCTTGCCGTCGATCTTGGTCGTGAACTTGTCGCCGACGAACTCGTCGTGCACCGGCAGCACCCGCCGGGCGATCTTGACGAAGGCGTTGTCGGCCGCGTTGCCCCCGTGGCTGCCCTTGATCTGCTGGTACGCGAGCACGAAGAGCAGGGCGCCGAAGATGTAGAAGACCCAGGAGAAGTTCTCGATCAGCGCGGCGCCCGCGGCGATGAAGCCGGCGCGCATGATGAGGGCGATGACGATGCCGATCATCAGCACCTTCTGCTGGTAGATGCGCGGCACGGCGAAGCCGGTCATGATCAGCAGGAAGACGAAGAGGTTGTCGATCGACAGCGCCTTCTCCGTGAGGTAGCCCGCGAAGTACTCGCCGCCGTAGCCCCAGCCGCTCGTGAACCCGATGCCGACGCCGAACAGCAGCGCGAGGCCGATGTAGAAGGCGGACCAGCGGGCGGACTCGCCGATCGTGGGCTCGTGCGGCTTGCGCACGTGGGTGAAGAACTCGTAGACGAAGAAGGCGATGGTGACGCCGATCGTGATGAGCCAGGTGGTCAGGGTGATGTTCACGGGGTGCTCCGCGGGTCTCGGGCAGGGTGCGGGTCGACGTCCGTGCGGGCGCGCGGACGGGGAAGGGCGGGTGTTCTGCTCCTCGACAGTAGGTCGGAGGCGCTGTCAGCTTGCTCGCAGGTAGCCCCCAGCCTCCTGAGAAGCTGCAGTGCCTGCACGGGCGTGTCCCCTACCGTGGCCTCGTGACCACCGCGCCCGGGCCCGTGCCGAACAGCCGCGGCGTGCGCCGTCGGAAGGACATCCTCGACGCGGCCCGCGCCGTCTTCGCCGAGGTCGGCTTCCGCGGAGCGACGATGGCCGCGATCGCCGCCCGCGCCGAGGTCACCCACGCCGGTCTGCTCTACCACTTCGCCACGAAGGAGGACGTGCTCGAGGCCGTCCTCGCCGACGGCAGCGAGCGGGGCCGCTCGATCGTCGAGGCCGGGCGCGGCAGGTCGGACCACCTCGAGGCGCTCGAGCAGCTCGTGGCGCTGAACGCCTCCGACCCGGGGTGGTCGCGGCTCTTCTCGGTGCTGCTCGGCGAGAGCGTGTCGCCCGGGCACCCGCTGCGCGACCGCATGGCCGAGCGGTACGACGGGATCTCGGCGTCGCTCGCGGCGCACCTCCGGTCGCTGCGCACGGAGGGCGGTGCGTGGTCGGACGACGACCTCGACGGGCTCGCCCGCGTGCTGCTCGCCGTGATGGACGGGCTGCAGTTCCAGCAGCTCACGGGCGCCCGGTCGCACATGACCGACGACTTCGGGCTGCTCGTCGAGGCGGTGCGCCGCTCGCTCTGAGGGCTGGACGCAGGCCGCTGGCCGCTGGGTGGCGTGCGCTGCGCTCCGCGGCCGGGACGGGGGAGTCGCGGGTCGTGACGGCGCCCCGCCCCGGCTGCGAGGAAGTGACGGTCCAGAAAGGCCCCTCCACTCCGGAGTGGAGGAGCGGGACGAGATGTGGGGACGCGCGCGGGAGCGACTTCCAGGAAGGGCGCTCCACTCCGGAGTGGAGGAGCGGGTGGCGGTCGGGTCCTGTGACGGGGTCGTCCTCCATTCTGGAGTGGATCAGCGATTCCAGACCGTACTTCTCGGAGCCGGAGCCGGCGCNCGCCGACCGTGCCCGAGGGCAGCGGCCGGCGTCGGCGGTGGTGAGCTGGGGCCGGAGGCGGCCCCGGGAACCTAGCTCGCGCCTCCGGCAGCCCTTCGGCGGCGGATCACGACGAGTGCGAGGCCGAGCAGCACGAGCAGCGCTCCTCCGACGATGCCGGGCAGGGCGTCGCCGCCGGTGAAGGCGAGCGGGGTGCCGTCGGCGGCGGTCGCTCCCGAGACGACGCGGAGGTCGTCCCAGCCGTACAGCGACCCGTCGGCGGCCTGCACCACGACGCGGTGCGTGCCGAGCGTCGTGCCGGCCGGGATGGTCACCTGCACGCTCCCGTCGACCGAGGCCGTGGCCCGGGCCAGCACGACGGGCTCCGAGTGCAGCCAGACGGCCACCTCACGCCCGGCCCCGGCGGCGCCGAGGTCGACCGTGATGCGCTGTCCGCGCTGCGCCGTCGCCGGCACCGACACGGAGCCGCGGGCGGCGTCGGTCAGCTGCGCGTCGGGCACCGGGACGGTCGTCCCCGTGCCGGGCGCGGGCGAGGGCGACGGAGCGGGCGTGCCGGGGCCGCCGGGCGTGCCGGGGGTACCGGGCTCGCCGGGGCCGGGCGTGGGCTCCTCGCCCGCGTCGCCGTAGCTGAGGCCGAAGCCGTAGGCGAAGAGCGGCGTCGCCGTGTCGTTCGGCACGTCGGGCAGCTGCGCGTCGACCTCGGCCATCGACGAGGGCAGCTCGAAGGGCAGGCGCCCCTCGGGCTCGGCGGCTCCCGTGACCACGGCGAGCAGCGCCTCGTCCGAGACTCCGTAGGCGCCCAGGACGGCGTCGCTCGACTCCACGACGTTCCCCAGCACGAGCGGGCGCGACAGCTGCGGCACGGCGATCGTCAGGGCACCGGCGGCGTGCGCCGCCCGCAGGGCCTGGAAATCGGTCTCGGTGCCGGTGAAGTCGAGGTCGGTGAGGTCGTCGCCTCCGCGCGGGTCGGTGAGGCGCACGATCGCGACGTCCGCCTCCTCGGGGGTCGCGACGGGCGTCAGGCCGGCCGCGGTCGCGGCCTCGGCGGAGACCCCGGAGAGGTAGACGGTCGTGCCGGGCGCGACGGTGCCCTCGGCGTCGCCGAGCGGCAGAGCCGCGGCGCCGGTCGCGGGCACGACGTCGTTCGACAGCAGCGTCAGCGACCGGGCCTGGTCGTCGAGGGCGACCGCGCGGGAGGCGGCGCTCCCGACGATCTCGTCGGCGGCGGCCGGGTCGACGTACGGGTCCTCGAAGAGGCCCAGCTGGAACTTCTGCGAGAGCACGCGCTGGGCGGCCTCGGAGACGCGCTCGTCGCTGAGCAGCCCGGTCTGGACGGCCTCGACGATGTACTGCGGCTTGTCGCTGCCGCCGATGATGTCGACGCCCGCGTTGATGGCGCTGGCGTAGCGCGCCGGGAGGCTCAGGCCCTCGACGCCCCACGGCATGCCGGCGCCCCAGGGGCCCACGAAGGAGGCGGGGGGACGGTTGTCGAGGCACGCCTGCGGGCAGTCGTTGGCGATGCCCCAGTCGCTCGTCACGACGCCGTCGAAGCCGTACGTGCCGCGCAGCAGGTCCTGCAGCAGGAACTCGTTGTGGCCGGCGCCGACCTGCTCGATCGGGCCCTGGCCGGGGACGACCTCGAGGTCCTTGAGGATCGAGTACGTCGGCATGATGCCCGCCGCGTCCACGTCGAACGCGCCCTCGTAGGGCACGACGTGCTCGGCGAAGTCGCCGCCGGGGAAGGCCGCGTAGCGGCCGTAGTAATAGTGGCTGTCGTAGCCGTCGACCTGGGCGCCGTAGCCGACCCAGTGCTTGACGACCGTGGCGACGCCCTCGTCGGTGATGCCGTCGGTGCCGCCCTGGAGGCCCTCGACGTAGGCGCCGACGTGGTCCTTCACGGTCTCGCCGACGGAGCCGAAGGTGCCGTTCTGGCGGGTCCAGCGGGGCTCGGTGCTGAGGTCGGCCTGGGGCGAGAGCGCCTCGGTGATGCCGACGGCGCGGTACTCGTCGCCGATGATCTCGCCCATCGCGAGGGTCGCGGCGGGGTCGCCCACGGCGCCCATGCCGATCGCGTCGGGGAAGGGCGTGAAGTCGGCGTTCGAGACCGTCTGGCCCTCGGTGACGCTGAAGCCGTTGCGGGGGTCGGTGCTGATCTTGAGGGGGATGCCGAAGGGCTCCGCCTCGGCGGCCTCCTGCAGCTGGTTGTGCTGCTCGGCGAGGGCGCCCGCGCCGATGCTGAGGCGCGAGATGTAGGTCGAGATGTGGCGGTCGCGCAGCAGCGGGTCGAAGGCGGCCCGGTCGTACGTGCCGCGGCCGGTGAGGCTCGCGTGCATCAGCAGCCCGGCGCGCTGGTCGAGGTCGAGGCGGGCGACGAGGTCGGAGGCGCGCTCGTCGGCGGTGAGCCGCCAGTCCTCGTAGGGCGTGAGGTCGCCGCTGCGGTCGAGGTCGCGGAACTGCAGCCCGTCGACGGTGATGATCTCGGTCGAGCGGGACTCGAGGGTCGGCTGGGCAGCGGCTGCTGCTCCCGGGCCGGCGGCCGGGTCGGCGGCGAGGGCGGCGGGTGCCGGCGTCGCGGCCAGGGCGAGCGAGGCGACGAGCGCCCCTCCCGCCGTCACGCCGAGTGCCCGGCCCCTGCGGCCGGCACCGTGCGTCAGTGATCGCATGTCTACTCCTTCGTAGGCTCGCCCCTCCCCCATCGGAGGGGCACAGCTGAGCTAAAGCCCCCGTTCGGTTTAAGTCAAGCCGACTTCAGGAAGTTGCGCTGCGCGGGGGTGCGGGGGTTGGGGGTGGGTGGGGTGAGGGTCGGAGCGGCCGGCCGAGAAAGCTCGATCCACTCTGGAGTGGAGGAGCAGGGCGGGGGTGCGAGATGCGAAGGGTCTGCTGATCCACTCCGGAGTGGATCAGCGATCCTGGACCGTGGTTCCCGGGCGGCGCGATGAGGCGCGGAGCCGGAGCCGGGGCCGGGCTCGGGGAGCTGCGATCGGCACCCCGTGCCGACGGTGAGGGCGGGAGTACGGGCGGGAGCGACCCGGGCGGGCGGTCACGAGCGCCCGTCCGACTCGGACTCGCCCGTCGTCACGGCCGCCGCTCCTGCGAAGGCAGGCAGGGCCGAGGGCCCGGCAGGCGCCCTCAGCCGCGGCGGTCGAGCTCGTGCGCGATGCCGCGCAGCACCCTCGCCATGTACGGCCCCCAGAGCAGCCCGACGATGAGCCGCACCACGAGCCCGGCCCCCCGCCGCGCCCGGAACGTGTAGCGCCACGAGATGCGCGTGCCGCGGCCGCGGGTCGACCCGTCGCTCGCCCCGCCGGCGCTGTACCACCACTCCGCCCGCCCGCTGCGGACGAGCAGCCGCAGCGGCCCGCGGAAGTCGCTCAGCTCGTACGTGAACGCCCCGACGCGGTCGGCCGGCCCGGTGCCGGGCGGGTCGACCTCGACGATCGTCTCGGTGACCGAGCCGCCGTCCGACAGCTGCAGCCGACGCGTCTGGCCGGGCGTGCCCCAGCCGCCCGTCTGGTCGTGCACGGCGACGACGCCCGGCAGCGGACCCGACCGGGGGTAGAACCCCACCGGCGTCAGGGGAGTGCCGATGTCGAAGGCCCGGTCGACCGGTGCGGTGGTGACGGCCTCACGGGTCGCGCTGACTGTCGTCGTCATGGGCAGGGATTCGGAGTCGCGGGCCCGGTCGACTGGTCGGTCTCGCCCCCGGTTGGGTCACGTCCCGCCGCGCCCGGCTCCGTGGCCCGCCGTCGATCCGACCCGCGCCCCCGCGCTCGGCCCGACCCGCGCCTCCCTGGGGGCGGGACCCGCGCCTCCTGATCCTGCCGATCGGACGACGACTTTTGCATGTCGGTCGACAGAAGTAGCAGAATGAGCACGGGCCGCCGCACCGTGACGCGCCGCAGACCACCGGATACGAAGGAGCATCCCCATGAGCACACCGTCCGTCCAGCTCTACAGCGTGCGCGACGCCGTCGCGGAGGACCTCGACGGGGCCGTCGCGCGCCTCGCCGAGATCGGCTTCACGAAGGTCGAGCCCTACGGCTTCGCCGAGCGCCCCGCCGAGATCGCCGCCGCGCTCAGCGCCGCCGGCGTCACCGCGCCCTCCGGCCACGCCGCCGTCATCGACTCCGACGACGCCGAGCAGATCTTCGCCGCCGCCGAGCAGATCGGCCTCGAGACCGTCATCGACCCGTTCATCCCGAGCGACCGCTGGCAGACCGCCGACGACGCCGCCCGCATCGCCGAGCGCGTCAACGAGCTCACCGCCCAGGCGGCCTCGCACGGCCTCCGCTTCGGCTACCACAACCACCAGTGGGAGTTCACGAACGAGGTCGACGGGCGCCCGATCTACCACTCGTTCGTCGAGCAGCTCTCACCCGAGGTCGTCCTCGAGCTCGACACCTTCTGGGCCACCGTCGGCGGCCAGGACACCCCCGCGCTGCTCCGCCAGCTCGGCGACCGCGTGCAGTTCCTGCACATCAAGGACGGCAAGGTCAGCGGCGACATCGCCACCGCCCTGCCGAGCAGCGAGAGCGCGCTCATCGTGCCCGACGCCCTCAAGGCCGCGTTCGAGAACCAGACCCCGGCCGGCCAGGGCGACGTCGACGTCCGCGCCATCCTCGAGGCCGCGCCGCACGCGCTGCGCGTCGTCGAGTTCGACGCCTACTCGGGCGACGTCTTCGCCGGCATCGCCGAGTCGTTCGCCTGGCTGCAGGAGAACGACACCACGCAGCTCGACGGCACCGACGGGGTCACCGCGTGAGCGGGGGCAGCACGGGCCGCACGGGCGTGGTCGGCGTCGGCGTCATCGGCGCCGGCAACATCAGCTCGCAGTACCTCGAGAACCTCACGAAGTTCCGCGACGTCGAGGTGCGCATGGTCGCCGACCTCGACCTCGCGCGGGCCGAGTCGCAGGCCACCACGTACGGCGTCGCCGCCCACGGCACCGTCGACGAGCTGCTGTCGCGCGACGACATCGAGATCGTCGTCAACCTGACGATCCCGGCCGTGCACACCGAGGTCGGTCGCCAGATCGTCGCCGCGGGCAAGAACGTCTGGAGCGAGAAGCCCCTCGCCCTCGACGCCGAGTCGGGCGCCGAGCTGCTCTCGGCCGCGCGGGAGGCGGGCCTGCGCGTCGCGTGCGCCCCCGACACCGTGCTCGGCGGCGGCATCCAGTCGGCCCTCCGCGCCATCGGCCGCGGCGACATCGGCGAGCCGCTCACGGCGACGACGATGTTCCACGTGCCCGGCCCCGACGCCTGGCACCCGGACCCGGACTTCCTGTTCGCGGTCGGAGCCGGCCCGCTCTTCGACATGGGCCCGTACTACGTGACGACCCTCGTGCACGCCTTCGGCTCGGCCTCGCGGGTGTCGGCCGTCTCGTCGAAGTCGTTCGAGCGCCGCACGATCGGCAGCGGCCCCCGCGCCGGCGAGACCTTCCCCGTCGAGGTGCCGACGCACCACGCGGCGCTGATCAGCTTCGAGGGCGGGCAGTCGGCGCAGTCGACGTTCAGCTTCCAGAACGCGCTGCCCCGCATGGGCTTCGTCGAGATCAGCGGCACCGAGGGCACCATCGTGCTGCCCGACCCCAACATGTTCGACGGCGACTCCACCCTCTGGCGGTTCGGCCAGGAGGAGCCCGAGACGCTCACCGCCTCCGGCTCGTTCTGGGGCCGCGGCTCCGGCGTCGTCGACCTCGCGCGGGCGATCCGCGGCGGCGACGACGAGAAGGCCAGCGGCGCGGTCGCGGCGCACGTCCTCGACGTGCTGCTCGCGGTCTCGACCGCGGCGGAGCAGGGCTCGCCCGTCGACGTCACGTCGTCGGTGCCGAAGCCGACGCCCCTGCCCGAGGGCTGGGACCCGGCCGCGGCGACGCTGTAGGTCGCGGGCGGAGGGCGGCCGAGGCCGTCCCGGAGTCGAGGAGGCGCGGTGTCCGGACGACCGGCACCGCGCCTCCTCGGCGTCCTCCCGTCCTGAGGTCCTCGGCCTCCCGGTCGAGTGGTCGCGAACTGTCGTCGCCGGGCCCTCGGAGCAGCAGTTCGTGACCACTCGGCGGGCTCCGGACGGGCTCCGGACGACGTCGGAGGCGCGGCGTACCCTCGTCGGCATGGCCAGCGAGAGATCGGACCCGCGCATCAACGCTGCGCGGTACCGCGTCGAGGGGGAGGCCCCCGCGGAGGACGCCCCCCGCGACACCCGCACCGCAGCCGAGATGCGCGCCTGGGCCCGCACCGCGATCGACGTCGCCGTCGCGCGCGGCGACTTCGACGACCTGCCCCTGGCGGGCAAGCCGCTGCCCGGCCTCGCGGGCGACACGGTCGACCCCGACTGGTGGATCCGCGGCCTGATCGAGCGCGAAGGGCTCACCGGGCTGGCGCCTCCTGCGCTGTCGCTCCGCACCGAGCACGCCGAGTTCGACGACACCCTCGACCGGCTCGGCAGCGAGGCCGCCGTGCGAGCCCACGTCGACGACTACAACGCCCGCATCGTCGAGGCCCGCCGCCAGCTGACCGGCGGACCGCCCGTCGTGACGCCCACGCGCGACGTCGACGACGAGGTGCTGCGCTGGCACGAGCGTCGTCGTGCCCGTCGTGACGCCGCCGCCGCCGAGGCCGCCGCGGCCCCGCCGCCGCCGAGCTGGCGGGAGCGCCGGGCCCTCCGTCGCGAGCTGCGACGCCGCCGTGAGGAGTCGCGGGTCGAGCCCCCGGAACCGCCCGCCCCGAGCGGGTGAGGGGGGTGAGGGGCCGACGGCTCACCCGCGTGAGCGGGGAGGCCGGTGTGCTCCCAGGACTCGTGCCGAGGGCGCTCCGGCGATAGGGTCGAGTGTTCCCGACGAGTGACCGAGAGGACCGACCGCGTGACGAGCACCGCCTCCGCCGACCTGTCGGGCACCGAGCACTCGGATCGCGACGCGTCGACCACCGGAGGCGGAGACGCCCCGCTGCTGCGGCCCCGGGGCCGCCGTCGGGCCCAGGCCGCCGTGCTGCCGACCACCTGCCGGGCCTCGTTCGTCCAGTCGGACGCCCTCGTCGCCGCCTCCGAGGCGGCCACCGGCCCGCTGCTCCGCGGTCGCCGTTCGGCCGCCCGTGCCGACGCCGTCGCCGCCCAGGCGGCGGAGCTCGCCGGCGAGCCGGTCGCGGCCCCGACCGCGGGCGTGAGCCGCAAGGTCGTGTCGGCCAGGGCAGCGTCGGCGAGCCGCGCCGCGGACTCGACCCGCGCCTCCGGCCGGCGTGCTGCGGTGCCGAGCGCTGCTGCTGCACCTACGTCCCCCGCCCCCGCCCCTGCCCCCGCGGCTCGTCGTCTCGGTGCCGTCGTGAAGAAGGTCTCGGTGGTCGCGGCGTTGATCGGCTTCGCCGCCAGCGGCACGCTGCCCCTGCTCGCGAGCGCCGACCAGGGAGCCCAGGCCGTCGCGGCCGGCCCCGGGGCGTCGGTGGCGCGGGGAGCATCGCAGAGCCTCTCCGTCGACGGTGACGTGATCGACGCCGACATGAGCCGTGACGCGTACTCGGCGACGTCGTTGGTCGACCTGGCGACGCAGGTGAAGCTGAACTCCGCCGCCGCGAGCACCTCGGTGTGGGACGGCCGCACGACCGAGAGCTACCTGGCCGACCCGCTCTACCCGACGCTCGACCGCGACCAGGTGCTGGCCGTCGCCATGCAGTACATCGGCACCCCGTACGTGCACGGCGGCGAGGACCCGACGAAGTTCGACTGCTCGGGCCTCATCACGTTCGTCTACTCGCAGTTCGGCATCTCGCTGACGCACTACGTGCCCACGCAGGACGCGGAGGGAACCCGCGTCTCGGCCGAGGACGCCGTGCCCGGCGACCTCGTGGTCTTCGACAACCTCGCGCACGACGGGATCTACGCGGGCAACGGGATGATCCTCGACGCGCCCAAGCCCGGCGGCTTCGTCGCGGTGCGCCCCATCTGGGACCAGCCGCACCACTTCGTCCGCATCGGCGCCTAGGGTCCGTCCCGCCACCCCGCCCGCCCGCGCTGCTGTGCGGGTCCGTCGTGGGTCGCCCGCGCCGGGGCGTGAGTCTCCTGGCGCCCGCGCTGCGGCGTGAGTCTGCTGGCGGTCGGCCTCATCGCCGCGAGCTGGGCTGCCAGGAGCTCGCCGTCCGGATGTGACGCCCCAGATTCGTCGATCCACTCTGGAGTGGAGGAGCTCAGCCGTGAACGCGCGTCCTCCCGAGCGCTGTCGCGGTCGGTCCGGCGGGTCCGTGTCGTCGTGGGCGGGTCGGCGCCGACCCGCCCAGGAGGACGAGGACCCGCCTCACCCCGCCGTGTCACCGTGTCCGCAGGTCACCGGTCTCGCTCCTCCACTCTGGGGTGGAGCAGCGGGGTGGGTGTGGGGCGAGAGGCAGGCTCGCTCCTCCACTCTGGAGTGGAGCAGCGGGGTGGGTGTGGGGCGAGAGGCAGGCTTGCTCCTCCACTCTGGAGTGGATCAGCGATCCCAGGGACCACTTCTCCGAGATCTCGCCGAGCGGGTCCGCCACGGCGGACGGCGCCGGCGGCTCGCGCCGGCGGCTCGCGCCGGCGGCTCGCGCCGGGGAGCGCCCGACCGACCTGCCCCCCCTCCCCGGCCTACTCCCCGAACTGCCCCGTCAACCTCGAGCGGAAGGCGTGGCTGCGGTCGTCGAGCCCGACGAACTCCACCGCCACGTCGTGGGCCGCGAACTTCGTCTCGACCGAGTCGAGGGCGGCGACGCTCGAGGCGTCCCACACCTGGGCCCGGCTCAGGTCGACGACGACCGAGGCCGGGTCGTCGCGGTACGCGAAGTGCTCGACCAGGTCGTTGCTGCTGCCGAAGAACAGCGGCCCGACCACGTCGTAGCGCACCGCACCGCTCTGCGCGTCGACGATCCGCTCGACCCGGATCACGTGCGCGATCCGCCGCGCGAACAGCACCATCGCCAGCAGCACGCCGACCGCGACGCCGATCGCGAGGTTGCCGGTCGCGACGACCACGACGACCGTCACCACCATCACGAGCGTCTCGGGCAGCGGCATCCGCCGCAGCGTCGACGGCTTCACGCTGTGCCAGTCGACCGTCGAGATCGCCACGATCATCATCACCGCGGCCAGCGCGACCATCGGGATCCGCGCCATCACCGAGCTCAACCCGGTCACCAGCAGCAGCAGGAAGAGCCCGGCCACCACGGTCGACACCCTCGTCCGGGCCCGTCCGATCTTCACGTTCACGACGGTCTGCCCGATCATCGCGCAGCCCGCGATGCCGCCGTAGAAGCCCGCGGCGATGTTCGCGACGCCGAGCGCCCACGACTCCTTGCCCTTGTGCGACGGCGTCTCGGTGATGTCGTCGACCAGCTTGGCCGTCAGCAGCGTCTCCATCAGGCCCACGAACGCCACGCTGAGCGCCGTCGGCAGGATGATCACGAGCGTGTCGAGCGACACCGGCACGAGCCACGGCGTCAGCCCGGGCAGCCCGCCGCCCATGGGGCCCTCGTCGCCGACCGTGTGGACGTCGTTCAGCCCGGCGAACACCACGATCGCCGTCACGACCACGATCGCGATCAGCGGTGCGGGCACCGCCTTCGTCAGCCGCGGCAGCAGCACGACGATCGCGATGGTCAGCGCGAACAGCGGGTAGACCACCCACGGCACGTCGACCACGTGCGGCACCTGTGCCACGAAGATCAGGATGCCGAGCGCGTTGACGAACCCGATCATCACCGACCGCGGGATGAACCGCATCAGCCGCGCCAGCCCCGCCGTGCCGAACGCGACCTGGATCACCCCGGCCAGCAGCACCGCCGGCAGCACGTACTCCACGCCGTGCTGCTGCACGAGCGGCGCCACGACCAGCGCGACCGAGCCGGCCGCCGCCGTCACCATCGCCGGGCGGCCGCCGAGCAGCGACATGACGATCGCGAGCACGACCGACGAGACCAGGCTGACCATCGGGTCGACGCCCGCGATGACCGAGAACGAGATCACCTCGGGCACGAGGGCGAGCGTGGTGACGATGCCGGCCAGCGCCTCCCTCGTGAGCAGGCGCGGCGAGCGGAGCACGCCGAGCACGGTGTCGTCGGCGTGCACGGGCACGACGGAGGAGGGGGAGGCGGGAGACGTCACGGGGCTCCTGAGGAGAGTCTGGAAGAGTGGGGGGCGCACGGCGACCCTGCCGTACGATCAACCCTACCCTCACGTGAGGGTAGAGATGGGCCACCCATGAGCGACGTCGACCAGCCGATGATGCAGATCGGCGAGCTGGCAGAGCGCGCCGAGATGTCGCTGCGCACCATCCGCCACTACGACGAGGTCGGCCTGCTCGCCCCCACCGGCCGCACCGAGGGCGGCTTCCGGCTCTACACCGAGGCCGACTTCCAGCGCCTCATGGTGATCCGTCGCATGAAGCCGCTCGGCTTCTCCCTCGACGAGATGGCCGAGCTGCTGCGCGTCGTCGCCGACCTCGAGTCCGCGACCGCGGCAGGCCCCGAGGGAGGCGCGAAGGGCTCCCCGGAGCACGTCGCCGCCGTCCGCGCCCGCCTCGACTCCTTCATCGAGCAGACCGTCGAGCGACGAGCCCGCCTCGAGCGCCAGCTCGGCATGGCCGACGAGTTCCTGGAGCTGCTGCGCAGCCGCTGACGCCGGTGCACCGGGCCCGGCCCGCGACTCTCGACGTCCCGGCCGGCCCCGCGGCTACTGCTGCGAGCCCTCGTCCTCGACGCGGCGGGTGACGAGGCCCTCCGCGAACGACGGCCACCAGGTGCCCGCCGCGGGCCCGCCGTTGCAGGTGCCGTCGCTGATGCCGGGCGTCTTGACCCAGAGCAGGGCGTCGAGCCCCCCGCTGCCCCCGGCGACGTGCGGGTCCTGCCCGAGCGCCGCCCCGTCGGGGTTGCACCAGGTGCCCTGCCAGCCGCGGCCGTTGCGCGAGACGTCGATCACGAAGTGGCTGTCGCCGGTGAGGGCGGAGAGGCGCTCGGCGTAGGCGCGCTCCTCGTCGACCCGGTAGAAGCCCGACACGTTCGTGAAGAAGCCGCGGGCGTCCTCGACCCCGGCGGCGAGCAGGCGCTCCGACATCGTCTGCGCGTCGACCCAGTTCGAGTTGCCCCCGTCGAGGTAGGCGGGCACGCCGGCCGCCGCGAAGTCCTCGACGGCCTGGCGCAGCAGCGGCAGCCTCTCCTCGACGAGGTCGGGGCAGCGGCTGAGGATGCCGAGCGAGTCGGGCTCGACGATCACCACGGCGTCGTGGCCGCGGATCGTCTCGGCGATGGTGCGGTTCCACGCCGGGTACTCGTCGACCGTGAGCCCGCCCGCCGAGTAGTTGCCGCAGTCGCGGTCGGGGATGGCGTACGTGACGAAGACCGCCGTCGCGCCCTGGGCGTCGGCCGCGTCGAGGAAGTCGGTGACCACCTTCACCAGCTGCTCGTCGTCGTAGCCGTCGCCGATCCACATCGCCACGGGCTGCGCCGCGATCACGCCCGCCGCGTCGGCCTGGCCGGGCTGGCCCGCGGCGTCGAGCTCGGCCTGCGCCCGCGAGGCGAGCGAGCCCGGCTCGACCGCGAGCCCGCCGGGGAAGACGAGGTCGGTCGGGGCGGTGCGCATCGTCTCGCGCGTCACGCGGTCGGGCGCGGCGGTCGGCGTGGCCGAGGCGGAGTCGCGGTCGGCGTCGCCGTCGCCCTCGCCGCGGTCGGCGGACGACGTGCAGCCGACGAGGGCGAGCAGCGCGGCGGCGACGACCGCGCCGAGGGCGGCCCGGGCGGCGCGGGGGCCGAGGGCGGCGCGGGGAGTGGTCGACATCGGAGCCTGTTCCCGGGCACGCTCGTCGACGGCCCGACGCTGGTGGTCCCCCATGACAGCACGGCGGGGCCCTCGGGCACAGGCAGCCGAACGGGGGACCGCGGGCGTCCCCCGGGCCCGGGCCGGGCTCGCCGGCGCGGTCGGCAGGGGCCTGCGGGAGGCGCGGTGCGAGCGCCCGGCACCGCTCGCGGCACCGCCCGGGCAGGGCCGCCCGCCGACCGGTGGCCTGCTCGGCCGGACGACCAGCGCGTCGGCTGGCGCCCCCGCCGCCCGCTCGGCCAGGCTGGCCGGATGACGCCCCGCGACCGCCTCCTCGCCCTCGTCGTCGCGGTCTGCTGGGGCGTGAACTTCCCGATGACGGCGCTGGCGCTCGAGCACTTCCCGCCGATCTTCCTCGTCGCGCTGCGCTTCTCGCTGCTGGCCGTGCCGACGCTGCTGTTCGTGCCGCGCCCGCCCATCCCGTGGCGCAGCCTGCTGCTCGTCGGCCTCGGGCTGGGGATCCTCCAGTTCGGCTTCCTCTACCTCGGCATGGCGGCGGGCATGCCCTCCGGCCTCGCGTCGCTCGTGCTGCAGGCGTCGGCCCCGGCGACCGTCGTGATCGCGGCGTTCTGGCTGCGCGAGCGCATCACCCGGCGCCAGGCGATCGGCATCGGCGTCGCGGTGCTCGCCCTCGCCGTGATCGCGGTGCACCGGGCCCAGGTGGCGGCGCTGCTGCCCGTCGTGCTCGTGCTCTGCGGTGCGCTCGGCTGGGGCCTCGGCAACGTGGCGGTGCGGCGGGCGGCCGCCCCCGACCCCCTCCGGCTCACGCTCTGGATGTCGGTCGTGCCGCCGATCCCGATGCTCGCCCTCTCGCTCGCCGTCGAGGGGCCCGGGCGCATCGGCCGCAGCCTGGCGACCGTCGGCACCCTCGACGCCCTGCCGAGCGTCGTCGGCCTGCTGTACGTCGTGCTGGTCGCGACGGTGCTCGGCTACGGCCTCTGGACCCGCCTGCTCGCCGCGTACCCGTCGAGCACGGTCGCGCCGTTCTCGATGCTCGTGCCCGTGGTCGGGGTGCTCGCGTCGTGGGCGGCCTTCGACGAGGTGCCCGACGCGGTGGAGGTGGTCGCGGGCGTGGCCGTCGTGGGGGGCGTGCTGTACGCCAGCCGGGCTCCGCGCCGGGGCCGACCCGCGACCCATGCCCTGCCGGAGACGCCCGCGGCCTGACCGCGGGCGGGCGTCACACCCCGGGGGCCGCCGGTACTGTGTCTCTCCGTGCCCCAGCAAGAGCGTGCCCGAGCGACGCGCGCGGCGATCCTCCACGCCGCCGCCGAGGTCTTCGACGAGCGCGGCTACGGCTCGACGTCGCTCGACGTCGTCGCCGACACGGCGGGCGTGACCAAGGGCGCGCTGTACTTCCACTTCCCGTCGAAGGCCGCGCTGGCCGACGCGGTCATCGCCGAGCAGCACCGCCTGGCGCGCGCCTACGCCGACCGGGTCTCGGCCGTGGCCGGCTCGTGCGCGGAGGCGATCGTGCTGTCGTGCGCGTCGCTCGCGACCCAGCTGACCCGCGAGGTGACGATCACGGCGGGCATCCGCCTCACCACCGAGGTGCCCGACCGCGCGCTCACCGTCGCGCCGCCGTACCTCGACTGGCTCGACCAGATGGGCCGGCTCATCCGCGGAGCGGTCGACGAGGGCGCCTTCCGCGCCGACCTCGACGTCGACGCCGCGACGCACCTGCTCGTCGGGGCCTACACGGGCGTGCAGACCCTCTCCGGGGCGACGACCGGGCGGGCCGACGTGTTCGAGCGGCTCGCGCAGCTGCTCTCGGTGCTGCTGCCGTGGATGGCGGCCCCCGGGTCCGAGAGCCTGACCACGTCGCTCGTCGCGCTGGTCAGGCCCACGGACCTCCCCTCGGCCCCCTAGGCGCCCCCCGGCGCCGTGGTCCCTCTGTGCCCCAGGTTACATACCCGCGGGACGGTTTCGACAGGCCCCCGGGCGGGGGGCAGGGGCAGGGCGGGAGGCGCGGGGAGCGGAGGCTGCGGGAGGCGCCTGGTGCGGACGGCGCGGCCTGCGGGAGGCGCGGGCCGGCAGCTCAGGGAGCCGGCGGTGTCAACCGGGCCAGCGCGGCGTCGACCGTGCGCTTCGCCGCGGCGACCGCCCCCGTGTCGACCTGCGAGAGGCGCTCGCCGTAGTCGTGGGGCACGGTGAGCTGGTGCTCCCACTCGGCGTCGTAGAGGGCGTCGAGGTACCCCGACGACTCGCGGCAGGCGGCGTCGGCGGTGGCGACGTCGAGCTCGGCCTCGGTGACCGGCGACGCGGGGTCGTATGACCGGAAGTTGCCCGCCATGGCGTCGGTGGGCATGCCCGCCGGGGAGTCCGGGAGCTCCCAGGAGGCGTCCGCGACGGGCTGCATGCACTCGAGCCACGCGGGGACGGTGGCGAGGACGGCGTCGTCGTCGCGGGCGTCGCGGAAGGCGGCGTCGCTGAGCCGGGTGGCGATGTCACCGACCGTCCCGGTGCCCGTCCCGAGGTAGCCGGAGAGCAGCTCGGGGTGCTCCGAGTACAGCCTGTCGACGCAGCGGTCCCTCGCGGCGCTCTCGGCGGCCGAGACCGGCCTCAGGACGAACTCCCGCCACGCCCCCTCGCCCGGGTCGGCGGTCGGCGGCACGTGGTAGCCCCGAGCCTCGGCCTGGTCGAGGTCGAAGGCCCGCGTCGGCTGGCGTTCGGCCGCGGTGGTCGCCGCGTCGACGTCTCGCCAGGGCACCCGCGAGCCGTCACCGCCCTCGTCGGTACGGCACTTCTCGATCATCAGCTCCTGCGCGTAGCCGAAGCGGATGTCGCCGACGCCGATGTACTGGTCGAGCGGCATGGCCCAGGAAGAGCGGTCCTGCGTGGCGGTCGTCGGCAGGGCCCAGGGCCGGGTCGACGGCAGCCCCGCGACGACGACCCCGGCCACGACGAGGGCGACGGCGACGGCGGTGACCCGCTTGGCGACCTGCTCGCGGTCGCGCTCCGTCACCCGCGCCTCCGCTCGGCTCCGGAGACGAGGCCGTTCTCGTAGGCGAACACGACGATCTGCACGCGGCTGCGCAGGGCGAGCTTCTGCAGCACGGCGCGCACGTGGCTCTTCACCGTGGCCTCGCTGAGGAAGGCCTCGGCGGCGATCTCGGTGTTGCTCAGGCCGCGGGCGATGAGCAGCGTCATCTCGCGCTCGCGCGGCGAGAGCGGGGCCAGCGGGTCGACGGGCGGCGTGGGGGCGGGCACGGCGTACCGGTGCACGACGTCGAGCGCGGCGTCGGCGGTCGAGACGGGCTCGCCCGCGAACGCGGCCCTGATGGTGCCGAGCACCTCGTCGGGCGTGGCGTCCTTCGTGAGGAACGCGTACGCGCCGGCCTTGAGCGCCCCGTACACGGCCTCGTCGCGCTGGATCGTCGTCAGGGCGACGACCCGCGGCAGCTCGTCGGGCGAGACGCCCTCGAGCAGCCGGGCCGTGGCCTCGAGGCCGTTCATCACCGGCATGCGCAGGTCCATCAGCACGACGTCGGGGCTCGTGCGCGCCGCCAGCTCGAGCGCCTGCCGCCCGTCGACGGCGGTGCCGACGCAGGCCATGTCGGGCTGCGCCTCGATGAGCATCTCGAGCCCGCTGGCGAACAGCGGCTGGTCGTCGACGACGGCGACGCGGATCATGGGGTGCTCTTCTCGGTCAGGTCTGGCGTGGTCAGGTCGCGGGAGTCCAGGTCGCGGGAGCCCGGGCCGGGAGGCGGCGGCCCGGGGGAGGTCGGCGCCGGGGAGGCGGTGGTCGCGGCCCGCTCACCCCGTGACGGCACGAAGGCGGTCACCTCGAACGAGGCGCCGTCGTCGGCCGGGCCGGCCGTCAGCCAGCCGCCCGCCAGCCGTGCCCGCTCGGTCATGCCGCGGACGCCCGCGCCGCCCTCGCGACCCTCCCGGGCGGCGACGAGCGGAGAGCCTCGCCCGCGCGAGCGGACGGAGAGCGACAGCCCCTCGCCGCGGTGGTCGAGCACGACCGCGACCGTGCTCGTCGTGCCCGCGTGCTTCAGGGCGTTCGTGAGGCTCTCCTGCACGATGCGGTAGACGGCGAGCTCCTGCGAGGGGGCGAGGGCGGGCGTCCCCTCGACGACGACGTCGAGCTCCATGCCGGCCTCGCGCATCGCGGCGGCGAGGACCCCGAGGTCGGCGAGGGTCTGGCGCGGGGCGGTCACGTCGTCGTCGTGCGTGATCCGCTCGACCAGCCGGCGCACGTCGAGCAGCGCCGTGCGGCCGACCTCGGCGATCGTGGCGAGCGAGGCGTCGGCGGCCTCGGGGCGCGTGGCCCGCAGCGCGATCGCCCCCTGGGCCTGCGACACGACGACGGCGAGCGAGTGCGCGAGGGCGTCGTGCACGTCGCGCGAGATGCGGGCGCGCTCCTGCTCGAGCCGCAGCTCGAGGTCGGCCGCCTCGAAGCGGGTCTCGGTGGCCTCGAGCGCCGCGCGGATGACGACCACCCGGCGGATGCTCGCGAACGCGACCCCGATCGCCCACGCCCCGGCGAACACGCCGAAGAGAGCGGCCATCAGCAGCGAGAACTCGATGCGGAGGCCCGCGGTGCCGGCGCCCACCCAGGTGCTCCAGCTCTGCGGCCGGGTCAGCGTCGGCACGGTGAGCAGCCAGGCGGCGAGCCCGGCCGTCACCCCCGCCACCAGCAGCGCGGCGAGGCGCAGCCACGGCGAGGGCCGGACGGCGACGAAGGCCATCACGAGCGCGACGGCGACGTAGGCCGTCCAGGTGTCCTGCCCGGGGGCCTCGGCGAGGCCGAGCAGCTGCAGGACGGGCACGACCACGACGAGGGCGAGGGCGGTCGACGGCATCCACCACGACAGGCCGATGGCCAGCGCGAACAGGCCGAAGACGACGCTGTTGTCGGCGACGCCGCCGCGGCCCCAGGAGGCCGCCACCCAGAACACGAAGTAGACGGTCGCCGCGGCCGGGGCGACCGCGTGCCGTCCCCACCGCCTCACGTCGATCATGTGCAGAAGGCTAGGTGAGGGGCGGGCCGCGCCGCGCCTCCCGGGGGTCAGGTTCATCCCGGAGGCGCATGCCCGGGGGGTGGGGAGGGACGGCGAGGGGTGGTGGTCCCCAGGGGCGAGCGAGGCCGGACGCGACGGGGCCGCACGCGACAGGGCCGCGCCCCCGGCCCGTCCTGACGGGGGAGGCGCGGCCCTGGTGAGGCAGCGGGTGCGACTAGAAGGTCAGCAGGCCCTGCGTCTTCGTGGTCGCGGCGGCGTAGCGCTGCGCGACGTTCTCCCAGTTCACGATGTTCCAGAAGGCCTTGACGTAGTCGGCACGGACGTTCTGGTAGTCGAGGTAGTAGGCGTGCTCCCAGACGTCGAGCATCAGCAGCGGCACGAGGCCGAACGGCACGTTGCCCTGCTGGTCGAAGAGCTGGAAGACGCTGAGGCGCTGACCGATGACGTCGTACGCGAGCACCGACCAGCCGGAGCCCTGCACGCCGAGCGCGGTGGCCGTGAAGTGCGCCTTGAACTTCTCGAGGTCGCCGAAGTCGCGGCCGATGGCCTCGAGCAGGTCGCCGACGGGCTCGCTGGTCTCGGGGGTCAGGTTCGTCCAGAAGATCGAGTGGTTGACGTGGCCGCCGAGGTTGAACGCGAGGTCCTTCTCGAGCTTGTTGACGTTGGCGAGGTCGCCCTTGTCACGCGCCTCGGCGAGGGCGGCGTTGGCCGTGTTCGCCCCGGTCACGTACGTGTTGTGGTGCTTGGAGTGGTGCAGCTCCATGATCTGCGCGCTGATGTGCGGCGCGAGAGCGGAGTAGTCGTAGGGGAGGTCGGGCAGGGTGTACTCAGCCATGGGGGAGTCCTTTCGCTGGGGGTCTGCCACCACCGTACGACCCCCGTGCACCTGCAGGTCAACCGCCTCCCAGGCCAGTCCCAGGCTGGTGGTCTCGCCGGGCGTCGGGGGGCCCCGCTACTGTGGGCCGGGTCGGGGCGAACGAGCCCCGCGCGACGCCGCCGCACGGCGTCGCCCCAGGGTGCAGGAGGCGCGCGATGGCAGGGTTCACCGGCTTCGGCCGACGTCGGGAGGCCGACCCGCGCCTCCCCCCGGGGCAGCACCTCGAGCAGGGCTTCCCCGTGCTCTCGGCCGGCCCCACCCCGAACATCAAGCGGTGGGAGCTGCAGGTCGGCACCGAGCAGGGCCAGCGCTCGCTCACCTGGGCCGACTTCCAGGCCCTGCCGCACGAGGCGATCGAGACCGACATCCACTGCGTCACGAGCTGGAGCAAGCTCGGCACCCACTGGTCGGGCGTCTCGCTCGACACCCTCTTCGACGGCCTCGAGACCGACCACGGCTACGCGATGGCGACGAGCTACGGCGGCTACACGACCAACCTGCCGCTCGACGAGCTGCTCGGCGGGAAGGCGTGGGTGGTCGACACGTACGAGGGCCAGCCCCTGCACGCCGAGCACGGCGGGCCGGCGCGGCTCTTCGTGCCCGGGCTCTACTTCTGGAAGAGCGCGAAGTGGCTGCAGGGCGTCCAGACCATGGCGACCGACCGCCGCGGCTTCTGGGAGAGCATGGGCTACCACGGCCACGGAGACCCCTGGCGCGAAGAACGCTACGCGTGAGCGGTGCCGACCCCTATGCCTGGCGGCCCGGCACGGTCGTCTCGACGACCCCGCTGAGCGGCACCGGCCGGTCGATCGTCGTCGCCGTGCCCGGCCTGCGGGCCGCCCGTGCCGGCCAGCACGTCGACCTGAGGCTGACCGCCGACGACGGTTACCAGGCCGTCAGGTCGTACTCGCTCTCCGACGTGCGGGGCACGCACGGCGATCCGCTCACCGCTGCCCTCGAGATCTCGGTCGAGCAGCTGCCCGACGGCGAGGTCTCGCCGTACCTGGTCGAGGCCGCCGAGCCGGGCGACCCGGTCGAGGTGCGCGGCCCGATCGGCGGCTGGTTCGTGTGGCCGCCGACGGAGTTCGACCCCGACTCGGCCGTGCACGCGGTGCTGCCCGAGCCCGCGGGGGCCCCGGCGCCGTCGCGGTCGCCCGTGCAGCTGATCGGCGGAGGGTCAGGAGTCGCGCCCCTGGTCGCGATGATCCGCTCGCGGTCGGAGCGGGACGACGCGCCCCCGATGCGGCTGATCTGCTCGGTGCGGACGCCCGACGACCAGTGGTTCGCGCCGGAGCTCGACGAGCTCGCCGCCGCCGCGGGGCCCGACCTCACGGTCGACTGGATCTTCACGCGCGGAGCGCCGGAGGGAGCGGCCCGGCCCGCCGGGCGCCTCACCCGCGAGCGACTGCTCGAGCTGGCGCTGCCCGCCGAGCAGCACCCGCTCGTCTACGTCTGCGGCACGAACGGCTTCGTCGAGACGATCGCGGGCTGGCTCGTCGACGCCGGCCACGACCCGACCCGGGTGCGCACGGAGCGGTTCGGCGGGGCGTAGCGGAGGCGGGGCGGGCGGCGCGGGGTGGCGCAGCGCGGCGCTGCGTGCGGCTCGTGCCACGAGCACGCGGCACCGCCTCGGTGACCACAGGGGGGTCTCCGCGACGATGCCGCTCGTGTGCTGATCCGGTGCTGTGCGTGACGCTACGCCGCCTGCCTCCGTGCCGGGCGGACTCACCGGCCGGGCTCAGGCTCGCCGCCGCCGCTGCGTCGACGCGCGAGCGACGCCGGCTCGAGTGGTCGCGATCTGCTCGTCCCGACCCGTGCGAGCAGCAGTTCGTGACCACTCGCCGGCCGCGCGGGCGCCGCTCCGACGCCTCAGTCGGCGCTGACCTGCTCCCGGAAGGTGTCGCGCCGGGTGTGGAGCCCCCAGAGCCGCTCGGCCAGCGCCTCCGGCGTCTTCTCCGGGTCGTCGGGCGTGATGGCCCCGCCGATGATCAGCTGCGACACCTGGATGCCCTCGTCCGCCAGCTCGTCGTGCAGCAGCTGCGCGTACGCGGCCTGGCCGGCGAAGGCGATCGAGGTGCCGGTGACGGTGCGCCCGGGCGTGACGGCCGAGCCGCCGTTGACGAAGAGGATCGTGCCGCCGTGGCCGTCCGGCCCCCGCCCGAGGAAGCGCATGCCCGGCAGCACCTGGTGCACGGCAGCGACCGGCCCGTAGATCGAGAACTCGACGGGCCCGACGAGGTCGGCCGGCGTCGTCTCGAGCACGGGCCGCATGAAGTCCTTCTGCGGCAGCGGGCTGTACTGCAACACCTGGATCGGCCCGAGCGCCTCGGTCGCCGCCTCGAGCGCCCGGGCCACGGAGGCGGGGTCGCGCACGTCGGCGACGAAGCCCTGCGCGGTGACGCCGTCGGCCTCGAGCTCGGCCGCGAGGGCGTCGAGCCGCCCCTGGTGACGGGAGATCAGCGCGACGCTGAACCCCTCCCGTCCGAATCGACGGGCCACGGCAGCGCCGAGCCCCTTGCCGGCACCGATGATCGCGAGAGTAGTCATGCCCCCCAGCCAAGCAAGGAGGCGCGGGCCGGCACCCAGGGAGCGCCGAGCCTCAGCGCGGGTCGTCGCCCTGCCACACGGGCGGCCCGGGCCGCGGGTGCCGGATCGTCTGCACCAGGCCGGCGGTCGCGACCGCCAGGGCGGCGAGCACGGCGATCGTGAGGAGGACGCCGAACGGGGTGACCGGGTCGCCACGGCCGAGGTGCATGCCCACCAGGACGAGGTCGAGCAGGAGCGGGAAGGCCAGGATGCCCCAGCCGACGGGCGAGCCGCGGAAGGTGGGCCAGGTGAGGCGGAGGCGGCCCGGGGCGGTGTCGCGCGGGGCGTCGTGCCGTGTCGTGTCGTGCTTCTCGTGGTCGCTCATGGAGTCCCCTCGTCGTCGTCGTCGCTGACCTGACCAGGGTACGCCGCGCCTCCTGAGGATCCTTCGGAACAGGAGGGGCGCCTCCTGCTGGGTGCGTGGTGTGCACGACGGGAGGCGTCGCCCAGCGGCGGCCTGCGACCATGAGCGGAGTCCCGTCGACCCCCTGGAGCCCCCGTGTCGCCTCGCACCCTCTTCCGTTCGTTCGCCGTCGCCGAGGTCGTCACCTGGGCCCTGCTCATCGGCGGCATGCTGCTCAAGTACGTCGCGCGGGTCGGCGACTGGCCGGTCAGCGTCGCCGGGCCGATCCACGGCTTCGTCTTCCTCGCGTTCCTGGTGGCCGGCGTCGTCGTCGCGGTCAACCAGCGCTGGAGCCTCGGCGTGACGGCCGCGGCCCTCGCCAGCGCCGTCGTGCCGTTCACCTCCCTGCCCGTCGAGCGCTGGATCGACCGCCGCGGCGGCCTCCGCGGCGACTGGCGCCGCACCGCGACCGACGACCCGCGTGACCGGCGGCCGGCCGACCGCCTCCTCCGCTGGGTCCTCGGTCACCTGGTGCTCGCCGTCGTCCTGCTCGCGGCCGCGGTCGTCGTGGTCTTCGTCGTGCTGCTGATCGTCGGGCCGCCCGTCGGGGGCTGACCCGCAGGCGGCCGGGCGGCCGCCCCGTGACCGTCGGCAGATGACCGCGAGGAGTCGCGGGTCGAGAGATCTGGACGGCGACACGGATACCCCCCTAGGGTATGCAGCATGACTCCTCGGCACGACGACGCTGCGCACGGCGACCACGGCGACCACGGCGACCACTCGGACCTCGCGACGGCCGCGCACGGGCAGGAGGCGCACGGCGTCGGGGACGACCACGCAGGGCACGACTCGCACGCGGGCCACGACGGGCACGCCGGGCACGACGCGCACGCGGGCCATGACGCGCACGCCGGCCACGGTGGGCACGGCGGCCACGGCGGCCATGGCGACCACGCCGCCCAGTTCCGCGACAAGTTCTGGGTGAGCCTCGTCGTCGCGATCCCGGTCGTGGCCTTCAGCTCGATGTTCGCCGGCCTGCTCGGCTACGACGTGCCGTCCTTCCCCGGAGCCGAGTGGATCTCGCCCGTGCTCGGCACCTTCCTCTTCGTCTGGGGCGGCTGGCCGTTCCTCTCCGGCGGCGTCGCCGAG
This sequence comes from Frigoribacterium sp. CFBP 13707, assembly GCF_014842245.1. Taxonomy (NCBI): domain Bacteria; kingdom Bacillati; phylum Actinomycetota; class Actinomycetes; order Micrococcales; family Microbacteriaceae; genus Frigoribacterium; species Frigoribacterium sp. CFBP 13707. The sequence continues at coordinate 73,439 of NZ_JACYVL010000004.1, read as the reverse complement.
GCGCGGGCGAAGCAGCCCGGCATGATGCTGCTCATCGCGATGGCCATCACCGTCGCCTTCGTCGCCAGCTGGGCGACGACCCTCGGCATCGGCGGCCTCGACCTCGACTTCTGGTGGGAGCTCGCCCTCCTCGTCTACATCATGCTGCTCGGCCACTGGATCGAGATGCGCGCCCTCGGGGCCGCCTCCGGCGCCCTCGACGCGCTCGCCGCCCTGCTGCCCGACACGGCCGACCGCGTCGACGCGACGGGCCCCGACGGCTCGATCCGCGACTCCGGCAGGTCCTACTCCGGCAGCTCGGGCTCCGGCACGACCGAGGTGGCGATCGCCGACCTCGTGGCCGGCGACGTCGTGCTCGTCCGCTCGGGCGCGCGCGTGCCGGCCGACGGCACGATCGTCGACGGCTCCGCCGAGATGGACGAGTCGATGATCACCGGCGAGAGCCGCACCGTCTCGCGCTCCGAGGGCGACCGCGTCGTGGCGGGCACCGTCGCGACCGACGGCACGCTGCGGGTCCGCGTCACGGCGGTGGGCGACGACACGGCGCTCGCGGGCATCCAGCGGCTGGTCGCCGAGGCGCAGTCGTCGTCGTCGCGGGCGCAGGCGCTCGCCGACCGCGCCGCCGCGCTGCTCTTCTGGTTCGCCGCGGGGGCGGGCGTCGTCACGTTCGTCGTCTGGCTGCTGCTCGGCGACCTCGACCAGGCGATCACGCGCACGGTGACCGTGCTCGTCATCGCCTGCCCGCACGCCCTCGGCCTGGCCATCCCCCTGGTGATCGCGATCTCGACCGAGCGCGCCGCGAAGGCCGGCGTGCTGGTCAAGGACCGCCTGGCCCTCGAGCGCATGCGCACCGTCGACACCGTCCTGTTCGACAAGACGGGCACCCTCACGAAGGGCGAGCCCGCGGTGACGGACGTGGCCCGCGCCTCCTCGTCCGACCTCGTCGACGACGACGCGGCCGTCCGCCTCGCGGCGGCNGCGCTGGCGGGGCTGGAGAGTCTGGTGCGCGCGCCGACGCGGGGCAGGGCGGGGCGCCGGAGTCGCGGGTCGAGTCGTTCCGCTCGCTCACGGGCAGCGGCGTCACGGCCCGCGTCGACGGGGTCGAGGTGAGCGTCGGGGGCCCCGGCCTGCTCCGCGACCAGGGCCTCGAGGTGCCCGGCGACCTGGCGACGGCGACCGGGCCGTGGCGGGCCGACGGTGCCGCGGTGCTCTACCTCGTGCGTGCCGGAGCGGTGGAGGCGGCGTACGCGCTGCGCGACGAGGTGCGGCCGGAGTCGGCGGAGGCCGTGCGACGCCTGCACGACGCGGGCGTGCGGGTCGCGATGGTGACCGGCGACGCGCAGCAGGTGGCCGACGCGGTCGGACGTGAGCTGGGCATCGACGAGGTGTTCGCCGAGGTGCGCCCGGACGAGAAGGACGCGCGCGTCGCCGAGCTGCAGCAGCGCGGCCAGCGGGTCGCGATGGTCGGCGACGGCGTCAACGACGCTCCCGCGCTGGCCCGGGCCGACGTCGGCATCGCGATCGGCGCGGGCACCGACGTGGCGGTGGAGTCGGCGGGCGTCGTGCTCGCGTCGAACGACCCGCGGGCGGTGCTGTCGGTGATCTCGCTGTCGCGGGTGGGGTACCGCAAGATGATCCAGAACCTCGTCTGGGGAGCGGGCTACAACGTGCTGTCGGTGCCGCTCGCGGCGGGCGTGCTGGCACCGGTCGGCTTCGTGCTGTCGCCCGCGGCGGGGGCGGTGCTGATGAGCCTGTCGACGGTGATCGTGGCGCTGAACGCGCAGCTGCTGCGCCGCTGGCGGCCCGCCGCCTGATCGGGGTGCGCTGGCCGCTGGCCGCTGGCCGCTGGCTGCTGATTGCGTCGGTCAGTTGCCGTTTTGGGGGCCTCCGGAGCCCTCTCAAGCCCTCAAATTGGCAACTGACCGACAGTCGCGGGCAGGGCGTGCCGGACTCGGGCCAGCGCGGCTCGCTGGGGGCTGGGGGCTGCCCCGCGACTCCTCGGGGCCCGATCGTCGAGGCTGGGAAGCGCCTGATGATTCAGCAGCTAAGAGATCTCGGCGGCGTACCGTCGCCGACATGAGCACAGCCACGCGAGCCGAACCGCACCCTCCCCAGCCGAGCGACGTCGTCCGTCAGATCGTGGTGGTGGTCGCGGCCGTGCTGGCCGTCGTCCTCGCCGCGGTGGGGTCGGGCGCCTTCGGCGGCACCTCCGTCTCCGGAGCCTCCGGCGGGGCGCTCAGCGCCGACGCCACCCCGATCGCCCCCGCGACCACCGCCTTCTCGATCTGGTCGGTCATCTACCTCGGCCTCGTCGCCTACGCCGTCTACCAGGCGCTGCCCGGCCAGCGCAGCGTCGACCGCCACCGTCGCCTCGGGTACTGGGTCGCCGCCTCCATGCTGCTGAACGCGGCCTGGCTCTTCGCGGCCGTGCAGCTCGGGAACGTGTGGCTCAGCGTCGTCGTGATCGTCGCCCTGCTGGCCGTGCTGGTGCGGATCTTCGTCACCCTCTTCCGCACGCCGACCCACGGCTGGGTCGACGCGCTCGTCACCGACGGCACGATGGGCCTCTACCTCGGCTGGGTCTCGGTCGCGACCGCCGCCAACATCGCGGCTGCGCTGGTCGAGTCCGGCTTCGACGGCCTCGGTGCCCCGAGCAGCGTCTGGTCGACGGTCGTGCTCGCCGTCGCCGGCCTGTCGGGCGTGGCCGTCGCTCTCGCCGGCCGCGGCCGGATCGCTCCCATGCTGTCGCTGGTCTGGGGCCTCTCGTGGGTCGCCGTCGGGCGCTTCACCGGCCAGCCGCTCGACACCGCCGCCGGGGTCACGGCACTGGTCGCGGCGGTCGTCGTGCTGGTCGTGACCGTCGCCGTCCGGGTGCGCCACGGCCGCGTCGGCGCGACGGCCGACCTGCACCGCTGACGCGTCGAGTGGTCCCGATCTGCTCTTCCCTCGCGCCGGGAGCAGCAGATCGTGACCACTCGGTCGAGCTCGCGAGGCGGAAGCCGGCCCGGGCAGGCAGAGGTCTGCTCGTCTTCCTGCCCAGCGCCATCCGCCTCGTTCTGCCCTCATTTGACGGATATCAAGAATTTCACAGTGACATCCTTGACACCGGTCGCCTGGGGGAAGAGAGTGTGAGCGTGACGCGAGCTGTCGGCTCGCATCACGCTCGAGCCGCGTGAGGTCGCACCCTCAGGGCTCCTCCCCGACAGCCGAAGGCCGGCGGTCTGGGGCACCGTCAGCTGATGAGGGGACGGCCGCGCGGGGACTCCTCGTTCCGGGCTCCCGAGAGGAGCGTCACATGTCAGGAGATGTCGGTCACCCTCCTCATCGGAGGGCCGATCAGGCCGGGGGGTCTGCGCGTGCGTCACGGACAGCCGTGGTGCCGTCTCTGACAGCTCTCGTCCTCGTGCTGGCGGCGACCGTCCTGGTCATCGCAGGAGTCCCCCTCGGGTTCTTGCCGGTCACGGTCGCCATCTGGTTGCTCCGCTGGGCAGACCGGCGCGCTCCTGGCGGATCCTGGCCCGCGATGACCTTCCTCGGGATGGTCCCCTTCTTCATCGTGATGATCGTCGTGCTGGTACGCCGATGACGAGCGACTGGTGCCGACCGGCTCCCTCGTCAGCGCGAAGGGTTCACGAGAGCAGTACGGGGCGACGACCGTCGTTCACACGCATGCGGGAGGCGCGGTGCCGGTCTGGTCGACACCGCGCCTCCCGCAGTCGCACCGTGCGGTGCCGGGCTGAGCCCGGGGGTCAGCGACCGCCGTCGATGCGGCGGCCGCGCTGGGCGACCCCGGCGGTGCCGTAGGGGTAGTCGTCGATGCGCGGGGCGCTCGCGTCGCCGAGGCGCGTGAGCTCGTCGGCGGTGAGCACGAGGCCCGACGCACCGAGGTTGTCGTCGAGCTGCTCGACCGTCCGGGCGCCGAGGATCACCGAGGTCACGGCCGGCTGCGCCAGCAGCCACGCGAGCGCGACCTGCGAGGCCGAGGCGCCGTGGGCGTCGGCGATCGCGGTGACCGCGTCGATGACCGTCCAGGTGCGCTCGTCCGCGTTGCGCGCCTCCCACGCCTCCATGCCCCGCGTCGGGTCCTCACCGAGACGGGTCGAGCCGGTGGGCGCCTGGTCGCGGCGGTACTTGCCGCTCAGCCAGCCGCCGGCCAACGGCGACCAGGGCAGCAGGCCGATGCCGGCGTCGAGCGAGGCCGGCACGACCTCGTGCTCGATGTCGCGCACGAGCAGGTTGTACTGCGGCTGCAGCGTGACAGGCGGCGCGAAGCCGAGGGCGTCGGCGCGGCCCACGGCCTTCGTGACCTGCCAGCCGAGGTAGTTCGAGAAGCCGTAGTAGCCGATCTTGCCCGCGCTGATCGCGTCGTCGAGGAACCGCAGGGTCTCGTCGATCGGCGTCAGCGCGTCCCACGCGTGCATCTGGTAGAGGTCGACGTGCTCGGTGCCGAGACGCCGGAGCGAGTCGTCGAGGGCACGGGCGAGGTGCCGCCGCGAGAGCCCGACGTCGTTCGGGCCGTCGCCCATGGGGAAGCGCCCCTTCGTCGCCAGCACGACCTGCGCCGCGTCGGTGGGGCGCGCGGCGAGCCAGCGCCCGATGATCTCTTCGGAGACCCCCGCGCTGTACACGTCGGCGGTGTCGACGAGCGTGCCGCCGCCCGCGACGAACGCGTCGAGGATCTGGTGAGAGGTGGTCTCGTCGGCTTCTGCGCCGAACGTCATGGTGCCCAGTGTCAGCTCCGACACGGAGGCACCGCTGTTCCCGAGGGTCCTGTAGTCCATGGCCGCGACGCTACGCCGTGCGTCGGCGGCGGGGCTGCGGGAGGCGCGGGGCGGGGGACAGCCCCGCCTCACGGAGCCCTGGGGAGGACTCCCCGAAAAAATTCTGAGACATTCTCCAAACCGTTCCGAGCGGTGCTCCGAAGACTGCACACCACGGCGGTTCGGGCTGGCCGTGGTGAGCACCGGGTCGGGACCCTGGCGGGTCCCCCGGCGTCGGTGCGCGAGCCGGGGTGTGGGTTGGTTCAGGTCTCCACCCCGGCTCGTCCCTCCCCGGCTCGTCCTCCCCGGCTCGTCCCTCCCCACCGCGGCCCGCCTCCGGGGCACATCGGCGTCCGCCGAAGGGGGGGCAGCTCCTGAGGCGTCGCACTATGCTGACGCCGTCGGGGGATCAGCCCGACGCTCCGACGCCGTTCCCTGACCCTGAGCGGCCCGGCGCCCACCTCGACGAGAGGCGTGACCGATGCCGTCGCCCCCGTACCCGTCGCAGCCCGTGACGCCGTCGCCCTTCGACGACCCGCGCATCCGCGGCCTGGAGACCACCGACCCCGACGTCGCCCACGAGGCGATGCGGCGCACCTTCCGCATGCGCGAGCTCGTGCCGGGCGACGCCCACGAGTTCTACTACCGCCGCGCGGTGTCGGGCGAGCACCGCTTCGCCGTCGGAGAGATGCGGTACACCGGCACGCTGCGCGCCGAGAGCGAGCCGCTGCCCTTCTTCGGCATCTGCCGCCTGCTCGGCGGGGGCTTCCGGGTGCAGGCGGGCGACGCCGACCACCGGGCGGAGCTGCTGAAGCCGTTCGCGTTCCCCACCACCACGAACAAACGGACCGAGTGGGACGACGTCCACCTGGCCCAGCTCATGCTCGACCGGGCCGCCGTGGAGGCCGAGCTGGTGGGGCTGTCGCTCACCGCGCCTCCCGCAGGCCTGCACGTGATCGGCATGGAGCCCCAGAGCGAGGCCCTCGGCCGGTACTGGCGCGGGCACATGCGACACCTCTACCAGGACGTCGTGCGCAACGACGCGGCGATGGCGAGCCCGTTGATCAGGGGGCAGGCGTTCCGGTCGCTGGTGGCGGCGTTCGTGACGACCTTCCCGACGACGGTGGTCGGCACGAGCGAGGCGTCGAGCGCCCGGCCCGTGCCGTCGACGGTGCGGCGCGCGCTCGCCTACGTCGAGGAGCACGCCCACGACGACATCGGCGTCGTCGAGATCGCCGAGGCGGCCCGGCTGACGCCGCGGGGGCTGCAGCTGGCGTTCCGCCGGCACCTCGACACGACGCCCATGGCGGTGCTGCGGGCGGCGCGGCTGCGCGGGGCGCACCACGACCTTCAGGTCGCTGACCCGACGCGCGGGCACACCGTGGCGGGGATCGCTCAGAGCTGGGGCTTCGCGAACGCGGGGCGCTTCACGGCGGCGTACGTGGCGCACTACGGGCGGTCGCCGCGCGAGACGCTGGAGTCGTAGGTGCGGGTGCGGGTGCGGGTGCGGGTGCGGGTGCCGGTGCCGGTGCCGGGACGCGCCCGGAGGTAGTTCTGGGGAGCCTCATCCACTCTGGAGTGGAGGAGCGTGCCTGGGAAGGGGTCTCGGGGTGGGGTGCCTGGGGAGCGTCCTCCACTCCGGAGTGGAGGAGTGTGCTCGGGGGCGGGGTGCCGGGGGAGGCGTCCTCCACTCCAGAGTGGATCAGCGCTCAGGGCGCACAGCACCGGGCCGCGAGCATCGACCAGGGCGCCTCCGCGACGAGGAGCGGAAGGGGGTGCGGGCGAGAGACCCGACATCGCCGCCCGCACCCAGCAACTCGCAGTCCTGAACCCGTACCGCGAGGCCATCCCAGTGTGATACGAACGCGAGTTTTCTGCAGATCGACCGGACACGGAGCGAATGCCCTGCCCCCCGGGCGAAGCCGAGCACGACGCGTGTCCCCCGACGGGCCGGGAACCGCGCGTGCGCACGCCGACGGCGCAGCGGGGACGACGGCGCAGCGGGGACGACGGCGCTCAGGCGCCCGCCGCCTCCGCCCCGCCCGACACGTCGGTGTGCACGAACCCTTGGAACGACCGGCTCGCCGTCGGCCCGCGCTGCCCCTGGTAGCGCGACCCGTACTCCTGCGAACCGTAGGGGTGCTCGGCCGGCGAGCTGAGGCGGAAGAAGCAGAGCTGCCCGATCTTCATGCCGGGCCACAGCTTGATCGGCAGCGTCGCGACGTTCGACAGCTCGAGCGTCACGTGCCCCGTGAAGCCCGGGTCGATGAACCCCGCCGTCGAGTGCGTGAGCAGGCCGAGGCGGCCGAGCGAGCTCTTGCCCTCCAGCCGCGCGGCGACGTCGTCGGGCAGGGTGACGCGCTCGTAGGTGCTGCCCAGCACGAACTCGCCCGGGTGCAGGATGAACGGCTCGTCGGCGGGCGTCTCGACCAGGCGCGTCAGCTCGGGCTGGTCGGCCGCGGGGTCGATGAACGGGTACTTGTGGTTGTCGAACAGCCGGAACAGCCGGTCGAGCCGCACGTCGATGCTCGACGGCTGGATCAGCGTCGGCTCGTAGGGGTCGAGGCCGATGCGCCCGGCGTCGAGCTCGAGCTTGATGTCGTGGTCGGAGAGCAGCACGCGGCCAGCCTAGACGGCGGGCAGGTCGGGCCCCGGCGCGGGCCCGGCGGAGGGCCTGCGGGAGTCGCGGGCACCGCCCTGGGGAGGGGGCGCCTCCCCGGGTCGTCCCCAGGTCGCCCGGCTCGCGCTCGGCCCGGACGGGGCAGGATGGCCCCATGCGTGCCGTCACCGTCCCCGTTCCCGGAGGGCCCCGTGCCCTCGTCGTCAGCGAGGTCCCGGAGCCCGTGCCCGGCCCCCGCGAGGTCGTCGTCGACGTCGCCGCCGCCGGCGTGAACCGCGCCGACGTGAACCAGCGCGAGGGGCACTACCCGTCGCCCGCCGGAGCCCCGTCGTGGCCCGGGCTCGAGGTCAGCGGCACGGTCGTGGCCCTGGGCAGCGAGGTGACCACCGCCTCCCTCGGCGACCACGTCGTCGCCCTGCTCAGCGGCGGCGGCTACGCCGACCGCGTGGCCGTCGACGAGGGCCTGCTGCTGCCCTACCTCAAGGGGCTCGACCTCGTCGAGGCCGCCGGGCTGCCCGAGGCCGTCGCCACCGTCTGGTCGAACCTCGTCATGTCGGCGCAGCTGCAGGCGGGCGAGACGCTGCTCGTGCACGGCGGGTCGAGCGGGGTCGGGTCGATCGCGATCCAGATCGGGAAGGCGCTCGGCGCCACCGTCTACGCCACCGCCGGCACCCCCGCGAAGGTCGAGTTCTGCGAGCAGCTCGGCGCCGACCGCGGCATCGACTACCGGGCGGAGGACTTCGTCGCCGTCACCCAGGAGCTCACCGGCGGCCGCGGCGTCGACGTCGTGCTCGACCTCGTCGGCGGCGACTACCTGGCGCGCGACGTCGACGCGCTCGCCGTGGGCGGCCGCGTCATGGTGATCGCGTCGCAGGGCGGCTCGTCGGCCACGATCGACGTCGCCCGCCTGATGGGCAAGCGGGGCCGGATCTGGGGCACCACGCTGCGCGCCCGCCCGCTCGAGGAGCGCCGCGCGATCATGGCCGAGGTGCGCGAGCACGTCTGGCCGATGGTCGCGTCGGGGGCCGTGCGGCCGGTGCTCGACAGCGTGTTCCCGCTCGAGTTCGCCGCGACGGCGCACGAGCGCATGGAGTCGGGCGAGCACTCGGGGAAGATCCTGCTCGCGGTGCGCTGAGCCCCGCGCTGCACCCGCGCTGCACCCGAGCTGGGCTGCGCTCGCGCGCCGCTGAGTCAGCGCTGCGCAGGCGCCGCCGCCGCCCCTGAACCTGCTGCCGCCCGGGCCTCAGCCACCCGCTCGAACTATCGACTGATCAAAGAACCACGCTTCTCAGTGGTTCTTTGATCAGTCGATGGTTCTGGGGCTGGTTCTGGGGCTGGGGCAGGTGCGTGCGCAGGGTCAGGGGCGGGTGCGGGAGCGGGAGCGGGGCGGGCGCCGCGCGACGGGCGCGGCTAGGCGACGCGCGGGTCGCTGCCGCGCTTCACGAGCGACGCGCCGACCACCTCGACGAGCACCGGCACCTCCTCGCCGAGCACCCGGTCGAGACCGCGCACCACGTCGCTCGCCGCCGCGACGACCGGCGCCGGTGCCGCGCCCGCGGTCACCCGCACGCGCACCTTGAGCGCCGGGCGGCCGCGGACCGTCCACGCCGACACGTGCACCGAGGTCACGTCGCGTCGGGCCGAGAGCGCGTCGGCCACGGCCGTCTCGGCGAAGGCGGCCGAGATCGCGATGGACCCGGCCGGCTCGTCGTGCACCACCAGGCGGCCGGTGCGTCCGCCACCGTGGGCGACGGCGGCCACGGCGAACACGATCACGAGCAGCAGGCAGAGCGCCGCGAGGGCCACCGCGAGCCAGCTGCCCGCGCCGCCCGCGCCGCCCATGCTGTCCGCGCCGCCCGCGCCCGACGGGTCGAGCGGCGTCGCCGCGACGGCGTCCGCGACCGCCGAGGAGGCGTCGGCCAGCCAGCCGCGGACGGTCCCGCCCAGGGAGCCCGAGCCCCCGGGCAGCGTCGCCACGATCAGGAACGCCCCGACGGCGAGGGCGACGACGCCCACGACGACGAGCAGCAGGCGGTTGAGGAACCGGTTCGACGAGGTCACGCGTCCAGCCTCCCGTGGTCGGCGACGCGCGAGGTCACGCGGAGGGCGGGCTGCACGGGCCGGCTCTCGAGCTCGGAGCGGACGGCGGCGAGCACGCCCTGCTCGTCGACCGTCACCCCGGAGGCGGGGGTCAGCTCGACGCGCGCCTCCCGTCGCGAGACCCAGACGGTGACCTGCCCGGCGCCGAGGCGCCCGGCCGTGCGGGCGACCCGCGCGAGCGACGCCGCCAGCACCGTGTCGTCGACGACCGCGGCGACGCGCTCGTCGGTGATCTCGTGGCGTCCGCGGTGGCCGGCGGTCAGGCCGAGCAGCACCAGCACGACGCCGACGACCGCCGCGGCGACCCCGGCGGCGACGACCAGCCCCGGGGCCTCGCCCAGGGCGGTCGTGAGGGCGCCGAGCACGTCGACGGGCGACGCGAGCAGCGCGGGGCGGCCGAGGGCGGCGAGCACGGCCTCCGTGCCGAGCCAGGCGGCGGCGAGGGCGGCGACCACCAGCACGACGACGGCACTGGCCGAGCGGCTCGCGCGGCTCTCGCGGCGGACGAGCCGCCGGTAGGGCGCCGTGACGTCCGGGCCGGGGCCCGACCGGCCGCCGGCGTCGGGCGCGGTGGCGTCGGGCGCGGTGACGACAGACGTGGTGCCGTCCGGCGCGGTGGCGCCGGGCCCCGTGGTGTCGGAGGCGGTGCTCACGCTACCCTCCCGGTGCGGTCGAGCTGGGAACGGGTGACGGTCACGTCGACGCGCGAGACGGTGCGCCCGGTGATCTCGGAGACCCGCCTCGTCAGCGTCGACTGGAGCTCGCGCACGAGGCCGACGACGCCTCCCGCAGGCACCGGCACCGACCCGGAGAGCGCGGGCACCCGCACGGGCGTGGTGACGCGGAGCGCCAGGTGGCCGGCGTCGTCGGAGGCGTCGACGCGCACCTCGGCGCGGTCGACGCGCAGCTGCTCGGCGACGACGGCGGCGGCGACGCGGGTGAGCACGCGGGCCGCGAGGCTCACGTGCCCGGGCACGACCGGCCCGCGCCCGGCTGACCCGTCGCCGTCGCCGTACGCCTCACGCAGGGTGGACGGAGCGGACCCGCCGCCCGACGCCGCGGTCGACCCGGCCCCGGCGCTCACGACGACGAGCGCCGGCCGCGCAGCGCGTCGAGCAGCCCGCCCAGGTCGGTGCGGCCCGAGACGACACGGCCGACGAGCCCGCCGACCGCGATGCAGAGCGCGACGATCAGCAGGGCGCCGAGGCCCCACTCGAGGCCGACGACCGCGAGCACGGCGCCGACCGCCATGCCGACGACGGTGGCGCTCACGAGACGCGGCCCGGGGCGGCGGCGCCGGCCGTGTCGTCGTCGTCCTCGCCGGGGATGTGGACGTCGTTGATCGCGACGTTGACCTCGGCGACCTGCATGCCGACGAGGTCCTCGATGGCCCGGGCCACGGCGGCGCGCACCTGCTCGGCGACCAGGGTCATCGGCTGCGGGTACTCGACGACGATCGTGACGTCGGCGGCGACCTGGGTCTCGCCGACCTCGACGCGCACGCCCTGGCTGAGGTCGCTGCTGCCGATCACGTCGCGGAGGGCGCCGAACGCGCGGGCCGCTCCGCCGCCGAGGGCGTGCACGCCGGGCACCTCGCGGGCGGCGATGCCGGCCACCTTCGAGATGACGCCGTCGGCGATGACGGTCTTGCCGGGCGAGGCGACGCCCGGGGTGCCGACGCCGCTCGCGGGGGTCGTGGAGGCGACGGGCGCCTTGTCGACACGGCTGGCGCCGGCGGCGGGGATCGTCGCGCCCGACGGCGTGGTGCCGACGGTGCCGGGGGTGGTGGCGGTGCTCGGGGTCTTGTCGGTGGCGGCCATGGGCTGCTCCTTCTCGTCGGTGCGTCGGTGGTGCCGGGTGCGGTCCAGGGGCGCCCGGCGGTACGGTCGTCAGTGAGACGGACGCCGAGGCCCGGGTGTCACGGTCCCCGTCCCTTCCATTTCCTACACGGCCCGGCTCTGCCGGGCCCGGTGACCGAGGAGGCGCGATGGCGGTCGACCTGTCCGGTGCAGCCGACGGGGTGCTCGCGACCCGTGCCGCCGAGGGCGACGAACGCGCCTTCGAGGTGCTGCTGCGCCGCCACCTGGGCCTGATGACCGCCTACGCGACGCGGCTGACGCGCTCCCGGGCCGACGCCTCCGACGCCGTCCAGGAGGCCTCGGTCGTCATCTGGCGCGAGCTGCCGCGGCTGCAGACGCCCGACGCGGTGCGCGGCTGGATGATGACGATCGTGTCGCGCAAGGCCTACGACCTGATCCGCAGCCGCCGCGTCGCCGACGACGTCGACGAGCTCGAGGTGCCCTCGCAGAGCGGCGCGGTCGACGACCCGGAGCGCGTCGCCGCCTCCACCGACGCCATGGGCGCCCTGCGCGGCGCGCTCGCCCGGCTGCCCGCCTCGCAGCGCGAGGTGTGGACCCTGCGCGAGGTCGGAGGCGAGTCGTACGCTGACATCGCCGAGCGCACCGGCACCAGCGTGACCGCCGTCCGGGGCCTGCTCGCGCGGGCCCGTGAGACCCTGACCCGAGAGATGGAGGCCTGGCGATGAGCGACGACCCGACGCGCACACCGCTGACGCCCGCCGGCGCGGCCCCGAGCGACCCCGCGGCCGACCCCGCGGTCGACCCCGCCGCCGAGCTCGAGGTCGTCGACGACGGCCCGATCTCGATGGAGCGGCTCAGCGACTACCTCGACGCCGGCCGCGAGCCGTACGACCCCGAGATCGAGTCCGACCCGTCGGCGCTGGCGCAGCTGGCGGCCCTCGCGCGCCTCCGCTCGATGACCGCGGGCCTCGTCGCGGAGGACGCCGCCGCCGAGCCCGCCCCCGACCCCTCCTGGATCGCCGGCGTCATGAGCCGGGTGCGGCTCGAGTCGCGCACCGGCCGGGAGATCCCGCTCTCGTCGCCCGACCCGCGGAGCACCCTGCACGTCACCGAGGGCGCGGTGCGCTCGCTGATCCGCGAGGCCGGCGACGCGGTGCCCGGCGCCGTCGTCATCTCGTGCGGCATCGTCGGCGACGTCGACCGGCCCGACGCGGTCGTCGGCGTCGAGGTCGCGATCAGCGCGCTCTTCGGCACGACCGTGCCCGACGTGGCCGACGCCGTGCGCGAGGCGGTCGCCGCGCACCTGGCGGCGCAGACGGAGCTCGTCGTCGAGGCCGTCGACGTGACCGTGCGCGACGTGCACCTGCTCGACACCGACGGAGGACTCTGATGGCCGACCCGCTCGACGACGACCGTCTCTCGCTGCTCGCGGCCGAGCTCGGCGCGCTCGCGGCAGCCTGCCCCGGCGTGCAGCGCGTGCAGGCGCGACCCGGCTTCGGGTCGCTCGTGCGGCAGGCCGTCGAGGGACTCGGCGCCGTCGTCGGCGGCGGGCCGGGGGGAGGCGCGGACGCGTCGTCGTCGGCCGCCGCGCTCGAGGGTGGTCGCCCGGTGCCCCTCGTGGGCGTCGCCGTCGCGGAGGCGGAGACCCGCGTCACGCTCGACATCGCCGTGGGCGAGGGCGCGCAGGGCCCGGCGGTGGCCCGCGAGGTGGCCGCGCGCCTCCTCGAGCGGGTCGCGGCGGAGCCGCTGCCGCCCGCCTCCGTCGACGTTCGGATCGTCGGCCTCACCTAGCGCGCGGCGGCGGATGCCGGGCGCGCATCGAGGTGCCGCTATCTGGCGCCTGCGAGGCGCCGAGGGCCCGGGACGGGGCACCTCGAGGGAGTCGCGGCGTCGCGGCGGGCGCCGGGTGCGCACGAGGTGCCGCTACCTGGGGCCTGCGAGGCGCCGAGGGCCCAGGACGGGGCACCTCGAGGGAGTCGCGGCGTCGGCACCGCCGTCGCTTCGCCTCCCGCGCGGGTGCAGGTGGGCGTCGCACCGGGGCGAGCCCCGCGCGCGGCGGCGGCCTACCGTGGGCGGGGCGCGGCCGCCCCGGCCGCCGCACCCCGACACGAGGAGGACAGCATGAGCGACGAGCCCCTGGAGTTCCAGAGCAGCAGCGCGGACCCCGACGACGGCGGGAAGTGGGACCAGGCGCTGAAGGGCGAGGACTACGACCTCGACGCGGACGGCGACGTCGACGCCGACGTCGAGACCGACCCGGACGCGGCCGAGGCCCCGGCCCCCGGCACGACCCCCTCGCCCGACCAGGTCTGACCCGCCCGGTCGGACCCGCCGGTCAGACCTGACCGCGGCTCCCGCACCCCGTTCCGTTCACCGAACCCCGATGCTCCAGGGTTCGTTGAACGGAACGGGGTGCGCTGCATGCGGCGGGCTACGGGGGGCTACGGGAGGCGCGGGTCGGGCGGCGCGGGAGGCGCGGGTCGGGCGGCGCGGGAGGCGAGCGCGGCTAGGCGGTGCCGCCGAGGTCGGTGGCGAGGCAGGTCGCCTCGACGAAGCGGTCGCAGCGCATCCGGCTGCCGGGCCACGGCACCTGCTCGGTGCCGAGCACGACGACCGCGTCGCCGCGCCGCAGCCGCCGCGCGACCTCGCGGTCGAGCGCGCCGTGCACCCGCACGAGGTGCACCCGAGCGTCACCGAGGTCGGCCGCGCCGAGGAGGTGGCGGCCGGTCGTCATCCGCGCCTCGGGCAGCGCGGCCACCCGCACGACGCTGGCCGAGAGCGGGCCCTCCTGCAGGGTGAGCGCCTCGTCGAGCACGACGCCGACGATCGTCAGCGGTGCCCCGGTGCGGGTCGTCGGCCAGTGCGCGGCCCGGGCAGCCGGCAGGGCCCGGGCGAGACGGGTCGGGGCGGAGGCGACCCGCGTCGGCAGCGACACGGCTCAGCCCTCGCTCGGGTCGAGGTCCGCCGAGCGGGCGTCGTCGTCCGTCGCCGCGTCGTCGTCGGGGCCGTCGAGCGCCGGGTCGGCCTCGATGTCGCGCACGGCGCCGGCGTCGAGCGGGCTGCCCGGCCCCCCGGGGTCGGGAGCGCCGCCCACCCCGCTGTCGCTCGTCCCCGTGCTCGTGTGGTCCTCGTCGGCCATGTCGTCCCCTCCGGTCGCGCACCGCGCCCCGGCCCAGCGCCGGGGGAGGTGCCGGAGGGCGCCGCACCGCTGACGGGCCCTGCCGTCGGCGCTGACCGGGGCTCACGCCCCGCGCCGACCCCACCGTCGCGGGCGGCCCCTCCTGTCGACGAGACAACCACCGCCGCGAGCCGCCCCGCAGGCCCTTGACACCAGGTCGGGGGGCGTGCGTGACGGCTCGCGGCGGCGGGCGTCACTCGTCGGCGACGCCCTTGCTGACCGCCGTCGGGGCGTCGAACGAGTCGCCCTCGAGCGCCTGGAGCGCGTCGATGACGTCGTCGGGCGCGCCCTGCTCCTTCGCGGTGGCGACCAGGTCGTCCTTCGACACGGGGTAGTCGACCCCGCTGAGGTACTTCTGCATCTGGATCGGGTTCGGGGTGTCGGCCATGGCGGTCTCTCCTTCATCTCGGACGCGGGGCCCGGCCGCAGCCGGGCCGCCCCGTCATCTCGGGATCGNCGGTCGAGGTCGACCACGTCGGTCGCCTCGACGTCTCGGTGGGGCACCGTGGTGGGCGCCTCGAGGTGGACGGCTCCGCTGGGGACGATGCCCGCGCCTCCTCGTCGCTCCATCACGCGCCACTGGGCGGCGACGTCCTCGCCCGCGTGCTCGGCGGGCAGCTCGCCCCAGAACGCGAAGCCGCCGGCCTCGAGCAGCGCCTCGCGCCGGTACAGCGCGCAGCCGCCGACCCAGGCGACCCGGTAGGCGGCCCAGTCGCCCGGCTCGAGGTCGAGGGCCGCGGCCTCGTGGGCGAGGTTCGCGGCGTTGTGCAGCGACCAGCGCTCGAAGCCGGGGGCGCCGCGGCGGATCCGCTCGGGCTGCACGCCGCCCTCCCAGAGCTCGAAGGCGACCCGCTCGTGCGGGCGCACGTCGTCGAGGTGCGAGAGCCCCTGCACGGCCGAGCCGACGAACCCGCAGCCGAGCCGCTCGAGGGCGTCGTGCATCCGCGCCAGCGTGCCGGGCTCGAGCCAGACGTCGTCGTCGAGGAAGAGCACGGCCGGCGCCGTCGCCCGCTCGAGCAGCGACTGCCGGTGCTCGGCGAGCCCGCGCCGCGGGTGGTGCACGTGGGTCGAGACCGCGCGGCCCTGCGCCCGCAGCACGCGGACCATGGCCTGCGCGGCGGGGGCCGTCCAGTCGGGGTCGCCGGTCGACTGGTCGCTGATCACGACCGAGAACGGCGGGTCGTCCTGCGCGGCGAGCCCGGCGAGCGTCACCGCGAGCTCGGCCGGCCGGTCGGCCGTGGGCACGAGCACGTCGACGGCGGGGGGCGCGGGAGTCGCGGTGCGCTCCCCGAGGACGGCCGACGCCGCCCACGCCCCCGACCAGAGCCGGCTGCCGCTCACGGCGTCGCCCCGCGGATGCGGTCGACGATGCCGGTCGTGGAGTGGTCGGAGACGTAGTCGAGGATGCGGACCTCGCCGCCGCCCTCGACCACCGCCGCGGTCTCCTCGAGCATCTGCGGCGTGTAGTCGCCGCCCTTCGCGTAGAGGTCGGGCCGGAGGCGCCGGATCAGCGGCACCGCCGTGTCGGTGCCGAACGACGTCACGTAGTCGACGCAGCTCAGCGCCGAGAGCACCCCGGCGCGGTCGGCCAGGTCGTTGATCGGCCGCCCCGGGCCCTTCAGCCGTCGGGTCGAGGCGTCGTCGTTGAGGGCGACCACGAGCACGTCGCCGAGCTGCTTCGCCTGGGTGAGGTAGGTCGTGTGGCCGCGGTGCAGCACGTCGAAGCAGCCGTTCGTGAGCACGACGGTGCGCCCGGCCGCGCGCTCGTCGTCGAGGCGGCGGACGAGCTCGTCGACCCCGAGCATCAGGTCGCCGGTGCGGTCGAGGTGCACGACGAGGTCGTCGGTCGAGCAGACGGAGGTGCCGAAGCGCTGCACCACGATGTCGGCGGCGGCCTGCGCGAGGTCGACGCTCGTGGTCAGCGGCAGGCCGGCCGCGCGGCCCACGGTGAGCGCCGCGACGAAGGAGTCGCCGGCGCCGGAGGCCTGCCGCTCGCTCGCCCGCCGGGCCCAGGTGCGGTGCCGGACCCGCGCCTCCGTCCGGCCTGCGGGGGCGTCGGCGCCCGCGCTCGCGCTCGCGCCCGCGTCGACCGGCTCGCGCACCAGCGTCATCGTGCCGTCGTGGTCGAGCGTGACGACGACGACCTGCGACCCGGTCGCCGCGAGCACCCGGTCGGCGGCGTCGGCGACCCGCTCGACCCGCACGTCGGTCGGCAGCGCGTCGCCGACCGCGAGGCCCACGAGCGCGGCGACCTCGCCGGCGTTCGGCGTGACGAGATCGGGGCGGAGGCGCGCCCACGGAGCGAGGTCGTGCGCGTCGACCACCACCAGCGGCGGGCGCTCGGCAGCGGGCCTCGCGACGAGCGCGTCGAGCACCGGGCCGGTCAGCGCGCCCGTGCCGTAGTCGCAGACGAGCTCGGCGTCGGCCCCGGTCGCCTGGGCCGTCGCGGCCTCGGCGAGCTGCGCCAGGGCCGCGGGAGGCGCGGGCGCGGCCCCGAGGTCGTCGAGCCGGATGAGCACCTGGTCGTCGACCATCACCCGGTTCTTCGCGACGGTGACGAGGCCGCGCACCCGCACCACGCCCGAGGTGTCGACCCCGTGCCCCGCCAGCAGCTCGGTGAGCCGTCGGCCGGCCTCGTCGTCGCCGACCAGCCCGGCGAGGCGCACGCGGGCCCCGAGCGCGGCGAGGTTGACGGCCGTGTTGGCCGCGCCGCCCGGCACGTAGCGGCGGGTCGCGACCTCGACCACGGGAGCGGGAGCCTCGCGCGTCATGCGCTCGGTCGTGCCCTGCCACCAGCCGTCGAGCACGAGGTCGCCGACGACGCTGACGACGGGCGCCGCCTCGCGGAGGGCCCGGGCGACCTCGGGGCCGAGGCCGCGCACCGCGGAGAGGTCGGGGCGTGCCACGTCAGTCGCCCTCGGCGGGCTGGGCGGGGTGGACGCGGGGCTGCTCGTCGGGCGAGCCGGTGCCCTCGTCGCCGGTGCCCTCGCTCTGCGTGCCCTCGTCGGGACCGTCGCGGCGGCCGCTCCCTGGACCGGCGCGACGGCGGCGGGGCTCGCCTCGGGCGACGGACGGCTCGCCGAGGCGGCGGTGTCGGCGGAGCCTGCGGTGCGGGCGGTGCCGGCGGTCTCGTCCGCGCCTCCTGCGCTCGCCGTCGGGGTCGACGGGCGCTCGCCCGCGAGCACGGGCGTGCCGTAGTGCACGACCTTCGTGAGCGTCATCTCGTCGAGCAGCTCGGGGCCGTAGCCGAAGCCGGCGCCGCTCTCGCCGCGCGGCTGCGCCGACCCGCCGGGAGCCCCGCCGAAGACCGCGTTGATCTTCACCGTGCCGACCGGCAGCTCGGCCATGGCTAGGTTCGCGTGGCCGATCGAGCCCGTCAGCACCGTCGCCGCGAGCCCGTAGCGCCCGGCGCAGGCCAGGCGCAGGCCCTCGTCGAAGTCGTCGACGACCTGCACGGGGGCGACGGGGCCGAAGGTCTCCTCCTGCACGACGGTCATGTGCGGCGTGCAGTCGACGAGCACCGTCGCCGGGTACCAGGAGCCCGGCCCGCTCGGCACGGCCCCGCCGACGAGCGCCCGTGCCCCGCTCGCCAGCGCGTCGTCGACCTGGCGCTGGACCTCGTCACGGAGGCGCCCGTCGACCAGCGGGCCCAGCTCGCCCCGGTCGTTGCGTCGCGTGGCCTCGGCGACCAGCGCCTCGACGAAGGCGTCGGCGACGTCGCGGTGCACGTAGATGCGCTCGACGCTCGTGCAGATCTGCCCCGCGTTCGCGAAGGCACCGATCGCGGCCTGCTCGGCGGCCCACGCGGGGTCGACGTCGGCGTCGACGATGAGGGCGTCGTCGCCGCCGTTCTCGAGCACGACGTGCGCGCCGGTCAGCGCGGCGACGCGGGCGATGCGGCGGCCGGTGGCGGTGGAGCCGACGTGCGCGACGACGTCGACGTCGGGCTGCTCGGTGAGCGCGGCCCCGACGGCGGCGCCGCCCGAGACGGTGACCAGCACGTCGGGCGGCAGCACGGCGGAGACGATCTCGCCGAGCAGCTGGCCGACGTGGGGCGAGCGCTCGCTCGGCTTGTGGACGACGGCGTTGCCCGTCACCAGGGCGGCGCCGATCAGGCCGCAGGCGACGGCGACCGGGTCGTTCCAGGGGGTGACGGCGGCGACCACGCCGCGCGGCTGGTCGATCGTGAAGTCGGCGGCCTCGCGGGCGCCGACGAGGCTGAGGCCCCGGTGCAGCGGACCGAGCTCGGCGTACTGGCGCAGCGTGTCGGCGCCCGCGAGCACCCCGCCGCGGGAGTCGTCGAACGGCTTGCCCGTCTCGCGCTGGTTGAGCGCGGCGAGCTCGTCGGCGCGCTCGCGCAGGGCGGCGGCGGCGTCGTGCAGCAGCTCGCCGCGGGCGGCGGCGGGGGTGCGCATCCACGCGCCCTGCGCGGCGCGGGCCCGACGGACGGCGTCGACCACGGCCTCGCGGTCGGCCTCGGCGACGTCGCCGACGAGCGTGCCGTCGCGCGGGTCGAGCACGGTGAGGGTGCCGGCGGGGTGGTGCTCGCCGTGCTCGGTGTGGGTGGTGCCGGCGGCGTCTCGGGGGTCGGCGGGCGCGGTCGCCGTCGGCTCCGGGGTGCGGGAGCCGGGGGTGCTCGGGGCGAAGGTGGTCATGCGGGCCGTCCTCTCGTGTCGGTCGCCCCTGCCCTACCCCGGCCCGGTCGACCTCACACGTGCGCTCCGCGACCCCGCGCCGAGGTGACTCGTCCCGGGCCCTCGGCGCGCGGGAAGGCCCAGACGGGGGCATCTCGTGGGCGCGCCTCCCGCGCGCGACGCTCCCCGCGCCTCCCGCGCGCCCCACGCCGGTAAGTTGCCGATTCGGGGGCTTCCCGGAGCGCTACAGCCCCTCAAAGTGGCAACTGACCCGCCGGGTCGCGACGAGGTGACTCGTTGCGGGCCCGCGGGGCGCGGGAGGGCCCAGATGAGGGCACCTCGACGCGCGGGGCGCTGCCCACGCGCGACGGCGACGCAGCGCCGCGCGCGGCGCTGCGTCGCGCGCGTCAGGCGGCGCTGCGTCGCGCGCGTCAGGCGGCGCTGCGGCGCGCGCCTCAGGCGGCGCGGCGCCCGGCGGGTTGGCAGCGGGGGCACCACCACGCGCGGCGGGGCCGCTCCGACGTGCTGCCCGGGTCGTCGCGCGCGAGCACCGTCGTGCCGCACCGGAGGCACGGCCGCCCGGCCCGCCCGACCACCCAGTGGCTCTCGCCCCGCCGTGTGCTGCCGGTCGTCACCTGGTAGCCCGCGGCCCCCGACGCCGAGGCCCGCAGCAGCCGCGCCGCGAGCGCCAGCAGCGGCGGCAGGTCGACGTCGCCCACAGGCGTCGCCGGGTGCACCCCGCGCAGGAACCCCACCTCGTTCACCCACAGGTTGCCGAGCCCGGCCACGGTCCGCTGGTCGAGCAGCGCGGCCCGGACCGGGCGGCCGGGGTCGGCGAGGAGTCGCGTGGCGGCCTCCGTAGCGCTCCAGTCGTCGCGCAGCGGGTCGGGACCGAGGTGCCCCACCACCGTGCGCTCGTCGCGCGTCGCCAGCAGCTCCACCACGGGCAGGTCGACGCCCCAGAGCGTGTGGCCGTCGCCGAGCTGGAGGCGCACCCGGACCTGGGGCTGGACGCGACGGGGCACGACACGGCCGGGCCGCGTCACCGTCCACGAGCCCTGCATGCGCAGGTGCGTGTGCAGCGTGGTCGCGTCGTCGAAGCGGGTCAGCAGGTGCTTGCCGTGGGTGACGTGCTCGACCACGCGCCGCCCGTCGAGCCGGGTGCCGGCCGCGGCGCCCGAGCGCAGCTCGCCGCGCTCGACGAGCGCGCCGTCGGCCACGGCTCGGAGCCGCGCCGCCAGCCGGTGGACGCTGTCGCCTTCGGGCACTCCTGGAACCTAGCCCGCGCCTCCGACACTCCCTCCGGGTGCATCGAGGTGACGCGTCCCGGGCCGTCGCGGCGCCCGAGGGCCCAGGAAGCGTCGCCTCGAGGCGAGCGGCGCGCGGCGCGACGCGTGCCCGCGCCCGCGCGGCCTCACGCCGGGAAGCGCAGCGTCAGCCGGTGCGACCCGTCGTCGTGCGTCTCGCTCGTGACGGTGCCGCCGAGCAGCTCGGCGCGCTCGCCGAGACCGGTCAGCCCGTGGTGCGCGCTCGGCAGGTCGAGCAGCGGCAGCGTCGCCGCCCCCGCGTCGACGTGCAGCACGACCTGGCCCGCGTCGACGAGGCCGGTCACCGCGACCGCCGCGCCGGTCGAGTGCTTGCGGGCGTTCGTGAGCCCCTCCTGCACGGTGCGGTAGACGGCACGCTGCTGCGACGGCGAGAGCGTGGCCGGCAGGTCGAGCCGGCAGGTGACGTCGATGCCGCTGTCGGCGACGAGCCGGTCGACGTCGGCGAGCGTCGGCTGCGGGGCGAGCTCGCGGCGGTGGCCGCCGGCGGCGCGCAGCACCTCCACCATCGAGCGCAGCTCGTCGAGGGTGGTGACGCTGAGGCCGCGGATCGTCCGGGCGACCTCGCGCGCCTGCTCGTCGGGCGACGCCATCTGCAGGGCCCCGGCCTGCACCGCGATCAGGCTCACCTGGTGCGACACGACGTCGTGCATCTCGCGGGCGAGCACCGCCCGCTCGCGCGCGAGCGCGACCTGGGCGGCCTGCCGACGCTCGAGCCCCTGCGCCTCGCGCAGCTCGACCAGCTGCGCCGCGAGCAGGCGCCGTGCGCGCAGGAACGCCCCGAGCAGCGCCGGCACCGCCGTGTAGAGCGCGGCGTAGACGACGGTCTCGGTGAGGAAGGTGAGGTAGTCCCAGGCGTCCATCGACACGAGGTACACGAGGGCGGCCGCGGCGACGCCGATCGTCGTCTCCCACCGCCGGGTGCGCTGCACGCCCAGGGTGAAGAGGGCGACCATCACGGGCAGGAAGGTGCCGCCCCACCAGAAGCCGGGCAGCGCCAGCACCAGGCTGACCCACGGCCAGCGTCGGCGCACGAGCAGGCCCGCGCAGGCGAGCACGCCGAGCGCGATCGTCCACGGGTCCGAGCCGTAGAGCACGAAGCCCGAGCCCGCCGCCGCGACCAGGCAGATCAGCACGTCGAGCGCCACCCGCTGCCAGCGACGCCGCAGGTGCAGGCCCGGCCCCGGGCGCTCCTCTGCGCCTCCTGCGCTCCGCCTCTCCGCGCCTCCTGCGCTCCGCTCGCCCGCGCCTCCCGGGGTCCGCTCCTCCGCGCCTCCCGCGCTCCGCTCCGCCGCGGGCGAGGTCACGGCCGCGGCACCAGCCCCGCGCGGTCGGCGACGATGGCCGCCTCGACGCGCGAGCCGACGCCGAGGGCGGCGACGACCGAGCTGACCGTGTCCTTGACGGTGCCGAGGGTGAGCCCGCACTCCGTGCCGATCTCGGTGTTCGAGAGGCCGCGGGCCAGGGCGCGCAGCACGACGGTCTCGCGCTCGCTGAGCCGGGCGACGACCGCGACCTGCGCCTCGTCCTCGGCCGAGCGGAACAAGCGCTCGCGCCGCAGCCCCGGCGCCAGCACGACCCCGCCCGCGGCGAGGGTGAGCACGTGCCGGGCCAGCTGCTCGGGGTCGGTGTCCTTGAGCAGGAACCCCGAGGCGCCCCGGTGCAGCGCCTCCAGCACCTGGTCGTCGGTGTCGAAGGTCGTCAGCATCGCCACGACCGGGGGCGCGGCGCCGGCCATCAGCTCGGAGAGGATCGTCAGCCCGTCGGGCTCGGGCATGCGGATGTCGAGCAGTACGACGTCGGGGGCGAGCTCGCGCACGGTCTCGACCGCGACGGGGCTGGCGACGGCCGCGAGCACCGTGATGCCGGGCGAGGCGCCGAGCACGAGGGCGATGCCCGAGCGCACCAGCCCCTCGTCGTCGACGACCACGACGGAGACGGGGGTGTCGGTCATCGGTGCGGGCCTCTCGGTCGGGTGCGCGGGCGCCGGGGCCCGCGCTGCGAGGCTAGCGCCGCCGAGGCCGCCCCCGGGGAGTCGCGGGCCGACCTCCCGGGCAGCTCCCGGCCGGTCACGAGCCGCCGTGGCTCGCCGCGGGCGTCGCCGTCGCTGCCGGGGTCGTGCTCGGGTCGGCCGGTGACAGCGCGCTCGCCGAGAGGCCCCAGCGCGGGTACAGGTCGCCGATGCCCACCGCGAAGCCCCGGGTCGCGGTCGTCCAGTCGTGCCCCGTGCCCGGCGAGACCCAGCGGGTGACGTGCATGCCCGCGGCCTCGGCGGCGGACGAGTTCGCCGCCATGGCCGCCCCGAAGGTCGGGTCGCCGCCCCCGACGGCGAAGAACGCGGCCGTGTCGGCGTAGGGCGCGTGCGCCGCCATGATCGCCTGCGGCTGGGCGGCGTCGTACGCCGCGCGGTCGCCCGCGAAGCCGTCGGCGACCGTCTGCTCGACCGAGCCGAGCGACGGCCCGACCTCGCCCGAGACGTCCACGATCGAGCCGAACAGGTCGGGCCGCGCCGACCCGAACTGGATCGAGCAGGTGCCGCCCTGCGAGAAGCCGCCGATCGCCCACGCGCGGGGGCCGGTGGCGACGCGGTAGTGCGAGGTCACGTAGTCGACCACGTCGGTCGTGACGTAGGTCGCGCTGTTGCCGAGGGCCCCGTCGACGCACATCGGGTTGTGGTCGTCGGCGCTCAGCTGGTCGGGCACCACCGCGATCGGCGCGAGCCCGTGGTCGGCCGCGGCGTACGCCTCCAGGGTCGTGACGAGGCCGCCCGCGGTGACCACCGCCTCCGGCGAGGCGGGCTGGCCCGACATCATCACCACGACGGGCAGGGGCGGCGGGTCGGCGACGAGCGCCGCCGGGGGCAGCCAGACGACGGCGTCGCGGGCGGGGAAGCCGGAGACCGTGCCGGGGATGTGGACGGTGCCGTAGCGCCCGTGGGCCGGCATGTCGGCGGGCGGGGTCCACGACGCGTACAGCTGCGGGTCGAGGGCGCCGGGTGCGGAGCCGGCTGCGTTCTCCGACCACGACAGCGGCGCGATCGTGCTCTCGCCGAGGGCCTCGGCGAGGGTCGGGTACGCGCCCGCGTCGCGGTTGATCGCGAGGGCCCCCGCCGTGACGAACACGACGACGCCGAGGCCGGCCACGACCCGCTTCGCCGCCGAGGTGCGGACGAGGGCGGCGACGGCCACCGCGACGGCCGCGAGCACCGCGGAGAACCAGGTGCGGTCGACCCAGGTCGGGGGCACCCCGGCGACGTCGAGGAGGTCGCCGAGCACCCACGAGGCGAGGGCGCCGACCGCGGCGCCGGCGACGGCCGTGAGCAGGACGCGCCGCCACCAGCGGCGGGGGGACGCGTCGGCCGCGGTGTCCGCTGCCCGACGCCCCCGGCGCGGCGGCCACGCCACGAGCACCGCCAGCACGAGCGCGACGCCGTAGACCACGGCGAGCAGCGGGGTCGACGTGAGGGGCAGGGTCAGGAGGTCCTCCTTCATCGGGCACCGCGCATCCGACGGTCCGCCGCCGTGCCGCGGGCGGCCCGCAGCGCGGCCACCACCTGTCGGGCCCGGAGGGTCGGCACGTAGGCCGTCGCCAGGGCACGGCCGACCGGCGCGAGGTCGGCCGGGCTCGGGCAGGCGAGCCAGAGGGTCTCGTGGGCGGGGTCGAACTTGGCCTTGAAGCGCCGCAGCGACGTGAAGCCGTACGAGGGCTCGAGCACCCGGCCGGTCGTGGCGAGCAGCCGTGCGACGAGCCGGTCGACCAGGGTCGTCGGCACCGTGCCGTCGGCGCTCGCCAGCGGGGTGCCCGAGAGGCTGAGCGTCTCGAGCCCCTCGGCGCGGAAGGTCTGCGCGGCGGTCGCGATGAGGAACTCCACGACGCCGGGCATCGGGTCGTGCCCGCGGCGCATCACGTCGAGCGTGCGCCCGACGAGCCGCCCGTCGCGCCACGAGGGCAGCCAGCTCGTCACCCCGTGCACGGCCCCGTCGGCGTCGACCGCGACGAGCAGCCGCACCTCCGGGTCGTCGAGCTCGCGGAGGCCGCCGAGGGTGAAGCCCATCTCGGGCAGCGCCTTCGCGGCCACCCAGTCGTCGCTGAGCGCGTCGACCTGGCGGCGCAGCTCCTCGTCGAGGCCGCGGTAGGTGCTCCACACGGCGCGGACGCCGTCGCGGGCCGCGCGGTTGGTGGCGGTGCGGAGGTCCTGCCGCTTCTTGCCCGACGTGGTGAACGTCGCCAGCTCGACCACCGACTCCTCGGCGACCGGGGTCACGCTCCAGCCGAGCTCGGCGAAGACGTCGAGGTGGCGACCGTGCACGCTGTAGAACGCCGGCACGAGGCCACGCGTCGAGCAGTGGCGGGCGAAGCCGCGGATGGTCTCGGCAGCGTCGTCGGGGGCGCTGATCGGGTCGGAGACCGTGAGGGCCACGCCGTGCGCGACCCGGTAGGCGACGGCGCCGCGGCCGTCGTCGGTGAACCAGTGGCCGTTGCCGGCCCAGGTCGCCATGAAGCCGAGCGAGCCCGCGTCGGAGCGGCGCAGCTGCGCGAGCACCCGGTCGCGGCCGGCGACGCGGAGGTCGGCGGCGGTGCGACGGTCGAAGGCGCGACGGCGGCGCAGCAGAACGATCGTCGCCGTGGCCGGGGCGACCCAGATCAGGAGGAGCAGCACCTGCCACTCGACTTCGCCCGAGCTGAGGCCCGACCAGGTGAACCAGTCGTCGGCGAGCGGGATCACGGTGAAGTACCAGGCCAGCAGACCCGTCATCAGCACGAGGGCGCCGACGGCGACGACGAGCCCGAGGCGCCGGCCGCGCAGCAGGAGGCCGACGGCGAGGGCGAGCACGCCGACCGCGACGACCGTCACCTCGGGGCCCGCCAGCTCGGAGATCGGCGAGAGCACGCCGACCGCGTCGCGGGCGACGGCGGCGATGGTCCAGCCGAGGGCGACGGTGCCGAGGGCGGTGGCGGCGACGGTGCGGGCGCGACGGCTCGGCTCGTCGTGCCAGGGGGCGTGCGCCGAGAGCGGCACGAGGGCGCGGCCGAGCGGCAGGCCGGCGAGCAGGGCGAGGGCCCGGGCGAGGTCGATCCCGTGCCCGCCGAAGAGCAGCCCCGCGAGGGCGACGGCGAGCACCGCGGCGCGCAGGCCCTGGCGGCGGGCCGGGGCGAGCCCGCGGCTGACGGCGACGAGCACGACGATGAGGGTGACGGACGGGCCCCAGACCCGGTCACCGTCGGCGATCTGCGAGAACTCCTCGCCGACGGCGGAGCCGATCAGGAGCACGAGGGAGGCGGCGGCCGCGGCCCCGAGGGAGCCCACGACCGCGACGGTGCCGGTCCGCACCGCGCCGACCCGCGCCTCCGCCCAGGCCACCGTCACGAGCGCGACGGCTGCGGCGAGGGCGGGGCCGACGACGTGGCGGAGGTCGCCGTCGGCGTGCGCGACGGTGATCCAGGCGACCGCGGCGAGGAGGGCGACGAGCGTGAGGGGGCGGGCGCGGAGGGCGGCGGCGGTGGTGCGCGCGGCCGTGGTGGTGCCTGCGGCGGCGGTGGCGGTGCGCGCGGACGTGGTGGCGGTGCGTGCGGCCGCGGTGGCTGTGGTGGCGCGCGTGCCCTGGGTGCCGGGGCCGCCGGGGCTGCCCGGTCGGGCGCTCGTGTTGGTGCTCTGGCTGGCGCTGGTGTCCGCCGGGTCGCCGTGGGGGCTGCCGGCGGGGGGCGGGGCGAGGGTCGTGTTCTCCACGGCCCCAGTCTCGGGCGGGGCCTCGAGCCGCGCGTCGGCCCCCGGGCGCGGCCCGCCCGCCGTCCGGCTGGCGCGGGTCCGCCGGACGGCTGGGCGAGGAGAGCCGGGCGGGTCGGGCCCGGCGCCCCCGGTCGGCTACGCCTCGCGGCCGGCCGGCATCTGGGTCCCGCGGGGGTCGGTCTCGGCGAGGCCCTCGAAGATCGACTCGATCGTCGCGAGCACGTCGGCCTCGAGCTTCACCCCCGACGCCTTCGCGTTCGACTCCACCTGCTCGGGGCGCGAGGCGCCGATGATGGCCGAGGCGACGTTCTCGTTCGAGAGCACCCAGGCGAGGGAGAGCTGCGCCTGCGTGAGCCCGAGCTCGTCCGCGACGGGCTTCAACTGGGCGACCGCGTCGAGCACGTCGTCGCGCATCCAGCGCTCGATCATCGACGCGCCGCCCTTCTGGTCGGTCGCGCGGCTGCCCTCGGGCAGGGCGGCGCCCTTCTGGTACTTGCCCGTGAGGACGCCCTGCGCGATGGGCGACCAGACGATCTGCGAGATGCCGAGCTCCTTCGAGGCCGGGACGACCTCCTCCTCGATGACCCGCCAGAGCAGCGAGTACTCGGGCTGGTTCGAGACGAGCTGGATCTTCAGCTCGCGGGCGAGGGCGTGCGCCTCGCGCAGCTGCTCGGCGTTCCACTCCGAGACGCCGATGTAGAGCACCTTGCCCTGGCGCACCAGGTCGGCGAACGTCTCCATCGTCTCCTCGAGGGGAGTCTCGACGTCGTAGCGGTGGGCCTGGTAGAGGTCGACGTAGTCGGTCTGCAGGCGCTTCAGCGAGCCGTTGATCGACTCGGTGATGTGCTTCCGGCTGAGGCCGGTGTCGTTGTGGCCCTTGGGGCCGGTCGGGCCGTAGACCTTGGTGAAGATCTCGACCGACTCGCGGCGCTCGCCCGCCAGCGCCTCGCCGAGGACGACCTCGGCCTGGGTGTTCGCGTAGACGTCGGCCGTGTCGAAGGTCGAGATGCCGACGTCGAGGGACTTGCGGACGCAGGCGGTCGCGGTGTCGTTCTCGACCTGCGAGCCGTGGGTGAGCCAGTTGCCGAAGGTGAGCTCCGAGACCTTGAGGCCTGAGTTGCCGAGGTACCTGAATTCCATGGGGTGTGCTCCTTGTCGGGCGCGCTCCGGTGCGCGCCGCCGTGCACGGTAGTCCGCGCTGCGCGCGCTGCGCGGGCGCTGCGCGGGCGCGGCGCGGGCGCGGCCTGCGCCGGCACCCCGTTCTCGCCCCGGAACCCCGCCGCGGCGGGGTTCGTGTGCGACGACGGGGTGTCTCGCGTCGGGTGCGGCGCGGGGCGGCGCGGGGCGGGGGCCGCCGGGTGACGCACCACGTCTTCGCCGGGGAACCACGCCGCGGCGTGGTTCGGGTGCGAGGACGTGGTTCCTCGGTGCCGCGGGCGGGCGGGCGAGCGGGCGGGCGCGCGGGACGCGGCTCAGGCGTCCTCGTCGAGGATGCGGGTGAGCTCGGGGGCGAGCGCCGCCGCCCAGAGCTGGTGCACCCGCGACCACGAGTAGAGCTCGTCGCCCAGGCGCGCGTCGCCGACGTCGGGGTCGGGGAAGGGCACGAACACGCAGTCGCCGCGGTCGCGGACGAGCCTCACGCTCGCCTCGTTCAGGCGCTGCACCTGGTGCCGGATGCGTTCGCGGCCCCACCGCGGCGTCTGGCGGAAGCGGTCCATCGGCGGGATGCCGCCGACGATCACGGGGCTGAGCACGGTGCCGGTCCGGCGGGCCCGGTCGAGCAGCACGTCGAGGCCCGCGGTCCAGTCGCGCACCGACGTCATCAGCAGCACGTCGCTGAAGCCCAGCGCCACCACCGTCGCGTCGACGTCGGCCGACTCCGCGGCGCAGCGCGCCGCGGCCTCGCCGACCGTCAGCACCCCGCCGCCGCCGTCGACCCAGGCGAAGGGCCGCCCGCGGGCCGCCGACACCGTCGCGGCCAGGCGGCTCAGGGTCGTGAGGGCCTCGTCGACGACACCGAACCGGGGGGAGGCGGTGCTCCCGACCCAGGCGACGCGGTCGGCCGAGACGTCGGTGACGACGTCCGCCGTGGGGTCGGGCGCAGCCGGGAAGGTCCCAGCCCGGATCGCCCGTCGGAACTGCTCGAGCTGGAGCCGGAGCACGGGCCGCGCCGCCGACCAGAAGAGCTCGGAGGCGCCGCGCCGAGGGGGCGGGGTGGTGGTCGACCGCGTCATCAGGGCCTCCGTGTCGTCGCGGGCGCTGCCCGGTCGGGTTCGGGCCCCCGCCGTCGGGCCCCCGTGGCCGGGGGCGCCTGCGCCTCGAACCTAGCGGCGACCGGCGGCCTGGCGGGGCTCCGGAGGGGCACAGCGCGCAGATCGGACAGGCCGAGCGACGGGAGCCGGGTGGCCAGCGACGAGCCCCGAGCCCCGAGCCCCGAACGACGCCCGACGCCCGTCACTCCGCCCGGGGCAGCCAGCCGCGCTCGAGGGCGAGCGTCACCGCGCGCGTCCGGTCGGCGACCCCCAGCTTCTCGAACACGTGGAGGAGGTGCGTCTTGACCGTCGCCTCCCCGATGAAGAGGCGACGGCCGATCTCGGGGTTCGAGCAGCCGGCCGCGACGAGGTCAAGCACCTGCGTCTCGCGGGCGGTGAGGGGGCTCGCGGCGGCGTCGGCGCCCGAGGCGGGCGTCCGGGCCCGGGTGACGAGCAGCGCCGCCATCGACGGCGCGAGGGCGACCTGCCCGGCGACCACGGCACGGAGCCCCGCGAGCAGCTCCGCCTCGGGCGCCGCCTTCAGCAGGTAGCCGCTGGCGCCGGCCTCGATCGCGGAGAGGATGGAGTCGTCGGTCTCGTAGGTCGTCAGCACGACGACGCGGGCCCGCGGCCGGTCGAGCAGCACCTGGCGGGTGGCGGCGACCCCGTCGACGCCGGGCATGCGCAGGTCCATGACGACGAGGTCGGGGGCGAGCTCCGCCGAGAGCCGCACGGCCTCGGCGCCGTCGGCCGCCTGGCCCACGACCGCGAAGTCGTCGGCCCCCGCGAGCAGGGCGACGATGCCCTGTCGCACGATCGGGTGGTCGTCGACGACGAGCGTCCGGGTGGCGGGGCGGGCGTCGGGGGCGGTCTCGGGCGCTGCGCCCGCGCCTCCGCCCGGTGCCGCGCTCACGCCGCCACCGCCGCGAGCGGCAGCCGGGCCGTCAGGGTCGTGCCGCCCGCGCCGCTCTGCAGGTCGAGCGAGCCGCCGGCGAGGGCGAGGCGCTCGGCCAGCCCCTCCAGCCCGAACCCGTCGCGGGCGAGGGCCGGGTCGAAGCCCGTTCCGACGTCGACGACCGTGAGCACCGCGTCGTCGCCGTCGCGCCGCAGCACGACGCGAGCGGTCGCGGAGCCGCTGTGCCGACGCACGTTCGACAGCGCCTCCTGGGCACAGCGCACCACGACGACCTCGTGCTCGCGGGCCAGGGCCCCGGCGACTCCGGCGACTCCGGCGGCTCCGGCGGCGAGCTCGACCCGCACGTCGACGTCGATTCCCGTCTCGCGGGCGAAGCGCGCCCCGAGCCGCTGCAGCGTCGTGCCGAGGTCGGTCGCGGCGGGGCCGGGGGAGGCGGTGGCCGCGACCAGCGCACGGGTCTCGGTCAGCGCCTCCCGGGCTGCCTCCTCGACCACGTCGAGCCGTTCGCCGGCCGTCGTCAGGTCGCCGGCGACGAGCGCGCTGCGCGCCTGCTGCGCGAGCAGCACCACGCCCGTCAGGCTCTGCGCCACGGTGTCGTGCAGGTCGCGCGAGAGCCGTTCGCGCTCGGCGCTCGTGCCGACGTCGCGGGCGCGGGCCGCCAGCTCGCCCTGGGCGTCCTCGAGCTCGGCGAGCAGCCGGGCCCGCTCGGCGCCGGCGTGGGCGATGCTCGTGATCCAGAGGCCCAGCGCGATGCTGAAGGCGAGCGAGAGCACCTCGCTGGTGGCGGCGGTGCGGACGGTCTCGGCCGTCGGGCCGAGGGCGAGCACGAAGCCGGCCGTCACGGCGGCGACCAGGGCGACGTTGCCGACGATCGCGCTCCGCACCGACGGCAGCAGCGCCCAGAGCACCGGCATGAGGAAGGCCTGCGCCGTGGCGAGCTGGGGGGAGGCGGCGGTCAGGGCCCCGGCGACGAGCACGACGAGCGCGGCGGCGACGAGGGCCCGCGGGCCCGGACGGTCGGGGCGCACCGGGTGCCCGGGGCGGCCGGGGCCCCCGGAGCCCCGCGGGCCGCGATCGGCCGCCCGCGCCGCGAGCACGGGGCGCACCGCGCCGATCCACACGCCGACGAAGGCGCCGAGGGCCGGGCCGGCCGTGCCCGGCACGCGCGAGACGTCCTCCGACACGAGGGCGAGCACGGCCAGGGCAACGAGCGTGAGCGCGGCCCCGGCGTCCCAGCCGCGGAGGGCACCGCCCCGCAGGGCGCCGCCCCGCACCGGCGAGCCCGCGGGCGACCCGGCCAGCGACCCGGCGGGCGCCCCTGCGGGCGCCCCCGTCGGGGCCGTGTCGCCGGTGTGGTCGTTCACGCGGCCCCCTCGGGTCGGTCGGGTCGGCGGGCCCGGCGTGGTCGGCCGGGTCGGTCGTCAGTCATCCTGCCGGATCCAGCGGAAGGTCACGAGCGTGACCACGAGCCCGACCACCAGCCAGACGCCGAGCCACAGCACCACCGACGGCAGGTCCCAGCTGCCCGAGGGCTCTGCCGCCGCGAACTCCGGCGGCAGGAAGACGCTGCGGGCGCCCTGCGCCAGCCAGCGCAGCGGGAAGGCCGAGGCCACCGACTGCAGCCAGCCGGGCAGCTGCGAGAAGGGCAGGTAGACGCCCGAGACGAACTGCAGCACGACGGTGATGGGCACGATCACGGCGGTCGCGCTGCGACCGGAGCGGGGGAGGCGCGAGAGGGCGATGCCGAGCAGCGACGTCGTGGCCAGCCCGAGCAGCCAGATGCCGGCGAACCGGGCCCAGGTGCCCGGGTCGGTCGGCAGGTCGACGCCGAACGCCAGCGCGGCGACCGCGAGCAGCAGGGCCAGCTGGAGCGCACCGGTGACGAGCACCTGCCCGATCTTGCCGAGGAACCACGACGCGACCGGCAGCGGCGTGCTCGCCAGCCGCTTCATCGTGCCGTCGGCGCGCTCGCCCGCGATGTCGACGGCGAGCGACTGGACGCCGATCAGCAGCACGCCCGAGGCGACCATGCCGGGCAGGTAGTAGGTCGCGGCGTTCACGACCGAGCCGTCGGGCGCCTCGCCGAAGTCGGACAGCTCGCTGAACGCCGTCGAGAAGACGAGCAGCATGATCACCGGGAAGGCGAAGGTGAACAGGACGGTGTCGCCGGCCCGGAAGAAGGTGCGCACCTCGGTGCGGGCACGGTCGAGGCCCAGCGTCAGGACGGTCATCGCGCCTCCTCCGTGACGATCGGGGCGGTGCCGGCGGTGCCGGCGGTGCCGGCGCGGTCGGGGGCGGGTGCAGCCGTCGCGCCCGCCGCGTCGACCGGATCGGGCTCGGCGACGAGCCCGAGGTAGACGTCCTCCAGGGTCGGCCGCACGACCTCGAGCCCGGCTGGCTCGCCGCCGTCGGCCACCAGGCGCGCGACCAGCGCGGCGGGCTCCGCCGTCGTCACGTCGTGCGCGCGCCCGTCGGGGCCCGTCCAGCGCACGTGCGGCGTGCGTGCCTCCGGCCCGCCCAGCGTGTCGGGCGTGCCCTCGGCGACCACGCGGCCGGCCGCGACCACGACGACCCGGTCGCTGAGCTGCGCCGCCTCGTCGAGGTAGTGGGTGGTGAGCACGATGCTCGTTCCCGTGTCGGAGAGCGACCGGACCACGCCCCAGAAGGCCCTCCGCGCCTCCGGGTCGAAGCCCGTGGTCGGCTCGTCGAGGAACAGCACCTCGGGCCGGCCGACGATGCCGAGCGCGACGTCGACGCGTCGACGCTGACCGCCCGAGAGGCTCCGGAGGCGCTGGCCGGCCTGGGCGGTCAGGCCCACCGCCGCGATCACCTCGTCGGCGTCGCGGGGCGCGGGGTAGGCGAGGGCGGTGCTGCGGACGATCTCGCGCACCGTCGAGCTGCCGTCGCCGCCGCTGGACTGCAGCACGACGCCGACGCGGGCACGCCAGGAGCGGTCGGCCCGGGCGGGGTCGACCCCGAGCACGGCGACCTCGCCCCCGGTGCGGCGACGGTGCCCCTCGAGGATCTCGACGGTGGTCGACTTGCCGGCGCCGTTCGGGCCGAGCACGGCGACGGTCTCGCCGGCCCGCACGTCGAACGAGAGGCCGTGCAGCACGGGCCGGTCGCCGTACGACTTGGTGAGGCCGCGCACGCGCACGGCGGTTTGTGTGGTCATGCCCCCAGCCTCGCCGGGCGCCGACCCGGTCGGCACGACCGGTCGGAGGACGGTGCATCCACCGACCGGTGGACGCCCTGGGGAGGGATGGCGCCCGCCCGGACCTGCTCGTGTCCGGGAGCTGACGCCGCCGATCACTCTCGGAAGCGAGAGCTGACGACCCCGATCTCTCAAATTTGAGAGCGATCCGCCGGGGGCGACCCAGGGCAGGCGGGAGTCGCGGGTCGAGAGGTCGGATCGCTCTCGCATTCCGTCCGGCGAGCCGCGCCGTCGGCCAGCCGCACCCGCACCCGCACCCGCACCCCGCCCCTACCCCCGCGGCGCGACCCGCGCGTCGACGACGGCGAGCACCGCCGCCTCGTCCGCCGGGTCGAGCCCGGCGCGGCGGGGGCGGTCGCGCCCCCGGGCCAGCTCGTCGGCGAGCACCCGCTCGACGGTCTCGCGCAGCGGACGCCGTGCCCCGCCCGCCGCGACGTACGCCGCCCCGCTCCGCCGCACGAAGCCCCCGGCGTCGAGCGGCAGCCAGAGCGGCAGCGACCGCGGCCCGGCCCACCACGAGACGCCCGCGGCGAGCAGGGTCGCGTCGTCGACGGTCACGAGCTCGGGCGCCGGCCCGGCGGCGACACCTCCGGATTCCGCAGCCTCCGAGCCCACCGCGACCCGCGCCTCCCGCAGGAACTCCTCGAGCGGCACCGGCTCGCCCACCGCGTCGACGGTGCCGACGACCCCCTCGCGCCCCGCCCGCTCGACGAACGCGGCGAGGTCGGCGACGTCGACGGCCTGCACCCAGCGCCCCTCCGTGGTCGGCACGACGACGCGGCCGCCGCGGTGCATCCGCCCGGGCCACCAGCCGAACCGGTCGCTGGGGTCGCCGGGCCCGACGACGAGGCCGGGGCGCACGACGAGCAGGCGGTCGCCCAGCCAGCCCGCCGACTCCCGCTCGGCCGCGACCTTCGCGTCGGCGTAGCGAGAGGTGTCGACGGGGTCGACGAGCTCGGCGGACTCGTCGGCCCCCGGGGTCGCGGTGTCGGCGTAGACGGAGACGCTCGACACGAGGGTCCAGTGGGAGGCGCGGTCGGCCAGCGCACGGAGGGCCGGCCCCACGAGGGCCGGGTCGGACGACAGCTCGACCACGTCGTCCCACTCGCCGACGAGCTCGTCGTACGCGGCCGGGTCGCGGCGGTCGGCGCGGACGAGGCGGGCTCCCTCGGCGACGGCGCCGGACTCACCGCGGGCCAGGCACACGACCTCGCCGCCCCGCGCGACGGCGGCCGCCGCGATCTCGCGGCCCAGCCAGGCCGTCCCGCCGAGGATGAGGGTGCGCGTCATGCCCCGAGCCAACCAGGCCCGGGCCCCTCCCCGTCACCGACGAGGCGCGGGAGGTGCAGATGCCGACCAGATGCCCCGATCCGCCCGTCTGGTGACGGGGAATCCGGTGCTCAGGGCCTCCGCGGTCGGCATGTGCAGGTCGACAGGCAGCAGAGAGGCGGTTCCCGCGAGGAGGAGCCAGCTGGGGAAGGGGTCAGCCCGACGGGGGAGACCGCGGGGAGGGGAGCCCGCGCGGAGGCGCGGTGCGGCCTAGCGGCGCGCGCCGCTGCCCTGCGTCGTGCGGGCGCGGCTCGAGCCGGCCGTGAGCTCGGGCACCAGCAGGCGCGCACGGAGCACGGCCACGAGCTGCTCGGGCTGGAGGGCGGCGAGCTCGGCGCGGCTGGGGGTGCGGGCGCGGCCCGCGGCGTCGTCGACGGGGCGGGTCACGCGGCGTCGGCGAGCTGCGCGAGCACGGCGACCATGTCGATCGGCTCGGTGACGGGCATGTCGGTGAAGGAGACGGGGATGCTCATGGGGGTCCGTTCGGTGGTGCCCGGGCGAGGAGCGGGGCGGGGATCGGGGTGCGACGGTCGAGCACGTCGATGACGTGGTGCGCGACGTGCCTCGGGGAGGCGCCGCCCGGAGTCGGGGACCGGTCCGCCGAGACTACGGCGCGCCTGCCCCCCGATCTCCCCCCTTGACGTCGGCCCGACGGCGGCGTCGCAAACCGGACGCCCGGGAGCGCCGCGGAGACCGAGACCGGACAGTCGCGGCGTCCCCTGACCGTGCGGTCACCGGCCCCGCCTACAGTGAGGGCTCCCCCGCGAACCCCGGAAAGCGTGATGTCCTGACATCCACCGACACCCTCCTCGACCATCCCGAGACCGACGCGCACGCCGTCTGGCTCCGGGCGATGGAGACGTTCAGCGGCACCGTGGCCGACCCGCGCGACCGGGTCCTCTCCCTCTTCAGCTTCATCGCCTCCGACCACACGGCCGCCCCGCCGTGCCCGTGCCTCCACGCCGGCGGCGACGTCGAGACCGCCGAGCGGCACGTCCTCGAGCTCTCCCGGCTCGTCGACCGCCTCTGCCGCGAGGGCGGCTACCCGCCGCCCCTCGGCCACGCCATCGTGCTGATGATCGAGGGCGCCCTCGTGGAGGCCCCGGTCATGGGGCCGGACGGGCCGACCCGCGACGCCAGGACGGCCGCGGCGATGCTGCTCGCCGTCTACGAGACGGGCGTCGGCGCGACCGACTTCTAGGCACCTCCCCGGGGCCCGGCCGCACCGCCTCCCGTGCTCTGCGCTCCGTCCCCCAGTGCGCTATCCGGACAGCGCGCCAACAGTGTCGGTGGCTCGTGGCACGATCACCGGCGGATGACAGACGACTACGACGAGCGACGCTTCCGCGTCGACGCCCACGGTGACGACCTCGACGAAGCCAGAGACACCCTCGCTCACGCGTACGAGGGCGTCGAGTGGCGCGCCGAGCGCTCCGACGCGCCCTTCTCGTACCGGTACACGTCTGCCGGCGACCGGTTCATGAGCCTGCGGGCGGTGCGCTTCGAGGCGCGCCTCGAGGGCGAGATGCCACCCGGCGACGACCTCGTCATGCAGTGGATCACCCGCGGCCAGGGCACGCTCGACGTCGGGCCCGACGAGATCCGGCTCGAGCCCGGCCAGCCGCGGCTCTGGCCGTCGGTGCCGTTCCGCTTCGCGTTCTCGGACTACGACCAGCGGCTGGTGCAGATCAGCCGGCAGACCGTCCACGACCTCGCGGCCGAGCGCGGCTTCACGCCCGCGCAGCTCCGCTTCGACCACGCGGTCGAGCCGCGGCAGCAGGCCATGGCGCTCTGGCGCAACAGCGTCACGCTGATCTCGCGCAGCGTGCTCGACGGCGAGGCGAGCCCGCTGCTGCAGGCCGAGATGGGCCGCCTCGGCGCGATCGCCCTGATGGAGCTCTACCCCCAGCAGGGCTCGCCCCTGCCCGACGAGCTGCTCCTGCCGCGCAACGCCCACGTGCGCGCCGCCATCGAGCACGTGCACGCCCACGTGCAGCTGCCGCTGACCTCGGTCGACCTCGCCGAGGTGGCGCACGTCAGCGTGCGGGCGCTGCAGCAGGCGTTCCAGAAGCACGTCGGCACGACGCCGAACGGCTACATCCGCGCCCTCCGGCTCGACCGCATCCGCGAGGAGCTCCTCGTCAGCGACCCGCACCGCACGTCGGTCGCCGAGGTCGCGAAGCACTGGGGCTTCGCGCACGCGGGCCGGTTCGCGGCGGCCTACGCCGAGAAGTTCGGCGAGTACCCCAGCGAGACGCTCGAGCGAGCGCACTAGCGCGGCTGCCGCTGCGCCGCTGCGCCGTGGCGCCGAGGTGCCTCCACCTGGGCCTTCGACGGCCCGCACGGCCCAGGACGAGTCGTCTCGACGCCCGGCGTCGCCCACGCCGCGTCGTCTCGACGCCCCGGCGGCGGTGCGCCCGGCGCCCCGCCCGTTTGAGCCCGGGCGCGCCCGGGCAGGGGGCAGCCACCAGAGAGAGGACCCTCGTGAGCCCCGACCGACGCCAGACGATCCCCGGACTCCCGCCCCTCGGCGAGCCCTTCCCCGACGTGCGCCGCATCGCCGTGCTGCGCGGCGGCGGGCTCGGCGACCTCGTGTTCGCGCTGCCGGCGATCGCCGCGCTGAGGGCGAGCTACCCGGGCGCCTCGGTGACCCTGCTCGGGTCGCCCGTGCACCGCGCGCTCCTGGCGGGGCGGCCCGACGTCGTCGACGAGGTCGACGTGCTGCCGGTCGTGCCGGGCGTGGGCGACGCGTCGGGCACCGAGGTCGACGACGCCGCCACCGAGCGCTTCGTCGAGCGGCACCGCGCCCGGGGCTACGACCTCGCGGTGCAGGTGCACGGCGGCGGGCGCAACTCGAACCCCTTCCTGCTGCGGCTCGGGGCACGGCACACGATCGGCACCCGCACCTCCGACGCGGTGCCCCTCGAGCGCACGATCCCGTACGTCTACTACCAGCACGAGGTGCTCCGGGCCCTCGAGGTCGTCGCGCTCGCCGGGGCGGCCCCTGCGGGAGGCGCGGTGCTGACCCCGACCCCGGCCGAGCTCGAGCGCGGTGCCGAGCTGCTCGGCCGCTCGGGCCCCGGCGGTGACGGTCGCCCGGTGGTCGCGCTCCATCCCGGGGCGAGCGACCCGAGGAGGCGCTGGTCGCCCGACCGCTTCGGTCACCTCGCGGCCCGGCTCGCGCACCACGACGTGCGGGTCATCGTCGTCGGCGACGGGGAGGACGTGGCCCTGGCCGACCACGTCGTGGCGGCGGCCCGTGCGCGGGAGCCTCGCCGCGCCTCCCTGGTGGGCTCGCTCGCCGGTCAGCTGAGCCTCTCCGACCTCGTCGGGGTGCTCGCGTCGGTCGACGTCGTCGTCGCCGACGACAGCGGGCCCCGGCACGTGGCCGAGGCGGTGGGCACGGCGACGAGCTCGGTGTTCTGGTTCGGCAACGTGATCAACGCGGGCGCCCTGGGGCGCACGCGGCACCGCGTCGCCATGGCGTACACGACGGCCTGCCCGGTGTGCGGCGCCGACATCACGCAGGTGGGGTGGACGGCGGAGCGCTGCGAGCACGACGTCAGCGTCGTCGACTCCGTGACGGTCGACGAGGTGTGGGAGAACACGCGGGAGCTGCTCGACGGGGTGCTCGCCGAGCGCGGCGAGCGGGTCGGGCGTGACCTCGACGAGCGCGACCACGACGTTGCCGGCCGGCGTCACGTCGACGAGCCTGACGGGGACGAGCGATCGCGGCACGGCACCGCCGCGCCGGACCCCGCCCGGGGCGAGCTGCTCGCCGGGACGGCGGCTCGCCCCGGTGGGGCCTCGGTCGACGCGAGCTGAACTCCGGCCCGCGTCGCCGTCGAAGTCGCGACCTAGCGGGCGTCGACCTCGAAGGCGAAGCGCTCGCCCGACTCGGCCAAGAGCACCTCGTACGACGTGACCTGGCCGAGCGGG
This sequence comes from Frigoribacterium sp. CFBP 13707, assembly GCF_014842245.1. Classification (NCBI taxonomy): domain Bacteria; kingdom Bacillati; phylum Actinomycetota; class Actinomycetes; order Micrococcales; family Microbacteriaceae; genus Frigoribacterium; species Frigoribacterium sp. CFBP 13707. The sequence continues at coordinate 35,624 of NZ_JACYVL010000004.1, read as the reverse complement.
GCGGGCACGGACACCGTGCCCGTGTAGCCGAGCGTCGTGCCGGCGCGCACCTGGCGCCCGTGTGCGTCGTAGATGACGAACCGCTCGAAGAGGCCGCCGGTGACGGTGACGGACGCGGCCCCGGCCGAGACCTGGCCGACCTCGACGCCCGGGGCGGGTGCCGGGGCGACCGGCGGCTCGACGGTCTGGCCGTCGTTCACGACCGTGACGGTCTGGGTGCCGATCGTCTGGTACAGGTCGCGGACGGTCAGCGTGTAGCTGGTGCTGCCGACGGGGGCCTCGACGGAGGCGCGAGCGCTGCCGTCAGGGCCGAACAGGCCGCTGGCGGCCCAGAGGCCGTCCATGCCCGTCATCGTGAAGTAGTGGCCGGCGGGGCCGGTCAGGTCGAGGCTCGCGTAGCCCCCGCGGAGGCTCGAGACGTCGACCGAGACGAGGTCGTCGCCGGGCTCGGCGGGCACCTCGGGCTCGACGGGGGTCTCCGGCTCGACGGGCACCTCGGGCTCGATCGGGGTCTCGGGCTCGACGGGCAGCTCGGGCTCGACCGGGACCTCGGGCTCGACCGGCACCTCGGGGTCGACCGGTGTCGCGGGGTCGCCGGCCGTGCGGTCGATGACGACGTCGACCGAGTCGACGATGTCGTAACCCTCCTTCAGGTTCAGCACGAACCGTGACGACACGCCCTCGGGGGCCCACAGGCTGACCCGGGCGGTGCCCTCCGGCGAGAAGGTGCCGCTGCCGGCCCAGTAGTCGTGCGCGTCGAAGACGCTGTAGGCCTGGCCGGCGGGGCCGGTCAGCACGACCTGCGCGTAGTCCTGGGTGATGGACTCGACGTCGTACGCGAGGAGGCCGGAGCCCGGGTCGGCCGGCGTGCCCGGGTCGACCGGCGGCGCGACCTCGCGGGGGTCGACGCTCCAGACGAAGTCGAGGCGGTCGACGAGCTGGCCCGCCTCGTCGGTCAGCGTCACCTGGATGCGGAAGTCGTAGGCACGGGTGTTGTCGATGCCGAGCTGGATCGTGTTGTGGCCGGAGTCGTCGAGCTGGACGCGCCGCACCTGGCCGTCGTCGTAGGTGAACTCGACCATCGAGCGCGGCGTGCCCTGCACGTCGACGACGAGGAGGCCGCTGCCGACCTCCGTGGCGGTGAGGACGGGGGCGACGAGGTCGCCGGCCTCGGCCGTCGAGGCCGAGGAGGTCGTGCTGGCGGCACCGGCGGTCGGCGCGGGCGCGGCGAACGCCGGGCCGGCGACGAGGGAGGCGAGGACGACGCCGGTGGCGCCGATCGTCGCGAGGCAGGTTTTCTTGGGGGGCATGGTGCTCCTTGGATCAGGCGTGCCGGAGTGGCATGCTGACCGGAATGCTACACATCGCATTCCGCCCCCGCTGAGCGGACGCCCTGTCGCGCACCAGTCCGCGCCGCGCACAGAGGAACGCCCTCCTCCGCCACGGGTGGGGCAGGGGAGGGCGTTCCGGCCGCGAGGGTCCAGGTCTCGCAGCGACGCGTCGACGGACCGTCGTTCGGGCTCGGGCCTGCCGTGGCGACCGGGGTTCGGGCCTCCGATCGCCTGCGTGAGAGCAACGGTAGACGTGACCCCCGACCGGGGCGAGGGGGTGGACCGGCCGCTCCGCGTCGTGTAAGAAAGCGAGTGGTGCTCAGGGCCAGCTGTCCTCCTCGGGGTGGGTCACGACGAGCTCCCGGATCTCGCTGCGCGCCGGCATGCCGAGCACGTAGAGCACCGCGTCGGCGACGTCCGCAGGGTCCTGCAGGCGCGAGTCGTCCTGCGGCTTGTACTGCTCGTCGCGGGCGTCGAAGAACCGCGTCGCCATGCCCGAGGGGATGAGCGTCGTCACCCCGACCACGCCCTTCAGCTCGGCGGCCAGCGACCGCGTGAAGCCGACCACGCCGAACTTCGACGCGCAGTAGGCGGTCGCGTCGCCCACGGCCTTGATGCCGAGCGACGAGGCGACCGTGACGACCTTGCCGTGCGACGCCTTCAGGTGCGGCAGCGCGGCGCGCACGGTCGAGACGGTGCCGAAGAGGTTGACGCCGACGATCTTCTCCCACGATGCCGTGCTGAGGCCGTCGAGGGGCGCCGGGGTGTCGACGCCGGCCGCGGTGACCACGGCGTCGAGGCCGTCGTGCGCCTCCGCGGCGGCCGTGACCGCCGCCTCCACCGCGGTCGAGTCCGAGACGTCGACGCGGTGCGACTCGATGCCCTCCGGCACGCGCGAGACGTCGAGGTCGAGCACGATCGGCGTGCCGCCGGCCTGCTGCACGGCGTGCGCCACGGCGGCGCCGAGGCCGCTCGCGCCGCCGGTGACGATCACGCGCCCGGGCCCGCGTCGGCCGCTCGGGGCGCTCGGGGCAGTGGTGCTGCTGCTGGTGTCGGTCATGGGGTTCCTTCCGTCGGGGTGGTGGTCAGCACCGCCTCAGCCCACGCGCTCCAGCGCCGAGGCGAGACGGGTGGTCGACCGCCCGGGGTGGAAGGAGCTCGCCGGTCGCGCCCCCAGCCAGCTGAACAGCCAGCCGTGGCGGTTCGTCCTGGTGGAGTCGCGGGAGACCATCGAGGAGGTCGCGCGGATCAGCGGCGAGAGCATGACCGAGTCGATGTCGGACGGCACCTTCTTCGAGCGCTACAAGCCCTTCTTCCGGTTCAGCCGCGCCGAGATGGAGCGTCGCCGCGACGGCATGCTCTTCGACGAGCTGCCCGCGCCGCTGCGTCCGTTCACGGGGCAGGTGTTCACGAAGCGCGGCCAGGTGCTGATGAACGCGCTGCGGGTGCCGCAGACGCTCGGCGCCGAGAACCGCGCCCTCGTCGCCGGCTCGCCGCTGCTGCTCGGCGCGATGCTCGACCGGTCGACGTACCGGCCCGACTCGCTGACGTCGTTCTACTCGACCTTCAGCCTCGGGGCCGCCATGGAGAACCTCTGGCTGGCCACCGGCACGCTGGGGCTCGGCATCCAGTTCGTGTCGTTCCCGATGGAGCGGCCCGAACGCTGGGCGCAGGTCGAGCGGCTGCTGGCGGTGCCCGACGACCTCGAGCTGATGGCCGTGTACCGGATCGGCCACGTGCCTCCCGAGCGGGTGCGCCCGGCGATCGACTGGGCCAGCGACGAGCGGCGGCGGATCTCGCAGTACGTCTTCCGCGAGGACTGCCGCACGCCGCAGACGGGGTGGGACGAGCCGCCCGGCGCGTGACCGCCGCGGTCACGAACCACGTCCTCGCCCCCGAACCACGCCGCGGCGTGGTTCCGCTGCGAGGACGTGGTTCGTCACGGTGCGGCGGGAGGCGGGAGGCTGCCGCGAGCGCACGAGAGCGGCGCCGCCCTCGTGGGGGCGACGCCGCTCTGGCGTGGTGGGGCGGGGGCCGTCGACTAGTTGTCGGTCGACTCCGAGTCCTTGTCGTCGTCGACGAGCCCGGCCTTCTTGCCGTCGGGGAGCTCCTCGGTGTACTTCGCCTGCTCGTCGGTGATCTCGGTGGATCCGTCGGGGGCGGTGGACGGGGTGGTGTCGTCGGTTGCGCTCATGCCCCCGACGATACGCCCGCGGCCGCGCGAGCGACCTGATCCGCGCCTCCCAGCTCGACGACCACGTCGCACCACTCCGCGACGACGGGGTCGTGGGTCGCGACGACCACGACGGTGCCCTCCCGGCGCAGCTCGTCGAGGGCGTCGAGCACCAGCTCGCGCCCCGCGGCGTCGAGCGCCGAGGTCGGTTCGTCGGCCACCACGAGCGCGGGGCGGTGGACGAGGAGGCGCGCGGCGGCCACCCGCTGCTGCTCACCGCCGCTGAGGTGGCCGGTGATGTCGTCGCCCCGTCCGTCGAGCTGCAGTCGACGCAGCGCGGCTCGCCCCCGCGCCCGTCTCGTCTCGCGGCTGACCCCGTGCGGGCGCACGACGTCGACGTTCTCGCGGACGGTCCACTCCGGCACCAGGCTGCCGTGCTGCAGCAGGACGCCGCACGTCTCACGGAGGTGTCGGCGCAGGGCGCGGCTCCCCGCCGTGCCGACGGCGGAGCCCGCGACCGTCACGGTCCCCGTGGTCGGGGCCCGGAGACCCGCGATGCACGCCAGGAGGGACGACTTCCCGCTGCCGTTCAGCCCCGTCACCGCCACCGCGGCACCCGGCTCGGCCGTCAGGTCGAGGCCGCGCCAGAGCTCCCGGCGCCCCGTCCGCAGACCGAGGCCCGCCACGACGAGGGGGGCGGTCGGCCCTCGGGACGGTGCGGGAGGCCCGGGAGGCGCGGGAGGCACGGTGGCGGTCGTCGGCACCGGCGTCGGCCGGCCTCGGTGCGGCTGGGTCACGGGGTCTCCTCGGAGGACAGGGCGGCGGTGGTGGGGGACGGGCGTGCGAGGCGGCGTCGGGCGGCGAGGAGCGCCGCGCCCGCGAGGGCGCCGTGCAGCCCGCCGGCCGCGCCGATGACGACGAGGGCGTCGGCAGGGCCGTCGGTCCGCGCGACCGTGAGACCGAGCGCGCAGGCGACGGTCGTGAGGCCGGCGCCGACGACGACGTGGGGGAGGTCGACCGACCAGTCCGAGCGTCCGACGGTCGCGAGGAGCAGCCGACGCCGACGGGTGCGCGTGACGTGCGCCGTCGTCGCCACGACGAGCCCGGCCGCGAGGGCGAGCCCGCCGAGCCCGGCCGCGAGGACGACCAGGCGCTGCTCGGCGAGCACCTCGCGGGCGGCGCGGGCGTAGCCGTCACCGACGGTCTCCCACCCGTGGACGAGGGGCAGCACGCCGACGTCGTCGAGGGCCGCCTCCACCGAGGCGCGGTCGTCGAAGACCACCCGGCCGTTGAAGGCGGCGGTCGCCAGCACGTCGTCGGGCAGGTGCACCAGGGGCACCTCGACGATCACGGTCGGCGGCCCGTCGACGGGGGAGAGGCGCAGGGTCGCGGGGTCGGGCACGACGACGCCGGGCGGCAGGGTCTCGAGGCGAGCGCCGAGCGGAGGCAGCACGTCGCCGGTCGTGGTCCAGACCATCCGGAGGTAGGCGACGACGTCGGCGGCGAGGGCCCGTGCCGCCTCGGGGTCGCCTGCGGTCCGCACGACGACGACGTCGTCCCCGTCGCCGTGAGGCTCGCCGGTGCCGGTGCCGCCCCGGGCGGTGACGAGCGCGCCGGGAACGGTGTCGGGGTCGCCCATCGTCGCCCTGCCGGCGGCGATCTCGTCACGGGCCACCCGGGCGAGCGCCCGGTCGAACTCGCGGTCGTCCGCTCCGGCGAGGCCGACGCTGAGCACGGACCCCTCGTGCAGGTCGAGCTGCGCCGCGGAGGAGGTCGCGACACGGTCGGCGGCGTCGGCGGCGCGCTGGCCGAGGGCGACCTCGGCCGCCACGACCGCGACGAGGGCGACGTGCAGCGCGATCGGCACGACGAGCGCACGCCGGCGGCCCCCTGCTCCGGTGCTGGCTGAGAGCAGCCTCGACGGCCGCGGTCCGTGCGCCGCCGTCGCTCGACAGAGGAGCAGCCACGCTGTCGTCCCGCCCCAGATCAGAGCGATCACGGGCAGGACGAACTCGGGCCTCCGGAGCCCGCCGACGCTCCACCAGAGAGCCAGCACGAGCAGCACCGAGCCGAGGGCCGCTCCTGCCAGGGGCGATGCTGCCTCCCGGAGCTCGGCGACGAGGGCACGTCGTCGGGTCCACCCGACGAGCGCGCAGACCAGGCGGCGTCGGCGGCCGCGCTCGGCCTCGACGCCGGCCGCACCGAGGGCGACGAGCATCACCGTCACGAGCAGCCCGGCGACGGAGGGCACCGTGACCAGCGCCCGGAGCTCGTCGAGAGGCCCCACCGTCGCGTCCGCCGCGGTGAAGCCGGCGCTGTCGAGAGCGGCGAGGAGGGGGCTCGGGTCGTCCGCGTCGGTCACGTAGAAGCCGCGGGGGTCGAGGTCGAGCCAGGAGTCGTGGTCGGCGAGGGTCCACCGCACCCAGGGGCCCAGGGGCTGCCCGGCTCCGCCGGTCAGGGGATGGACGAGCGAGTCGCCGACACCAGCGCCGGGCGAGTCGTCCGGGGTCATGCGGGCGACCTGGTCGCCCGTCGACGTCACCGCCCGGAGGAGTTCCTGCCGTGTCGCGTCGTGCCCGAGGTCCGGCGGCGTCTCCAGGACGACGACCCCGGTGCCCCGGCCGCCGCTCCCGCCGCTCCCCCAGGTGTCCTGGCCCTCGGCGGCGGCCAGGGCGACGCCCGCGGCGAGCGCGTAGGCCGCCACGACGGCGATCACCGTCGTGGCGGCCGTGCGCCGACGGGTCAGAGGACCGCCCACCACGCCGTGTTGTTGCTCTTGCTCTTCGCCCGCACCGCGCTGGCGAGGTAGGACGGCGCGGCGTTGCCCGAGCGCAGGCACTGCGTCTGCCCGTTCGCGCAGGCCGTGGCCCGGTGCGTCCTCGAGTAGTGCTGGTACTTGGCGTACACGGTGGAGGACGTCACGCCCCACTCGAAGTACCCGCCGCCCACGTACGTCGACCCGAGTGTGGAGAACTCGCCGGCCGGCATCATGCCGGACTCCGCCTCCGTGCCGGTGGTCGCGGCCGTGGTGGCCGACTCCGAGGTCGACGTCGATGTCGACGTCGAGGTCGCGGTCGGGGTCGACGCCGGGGCGGGAGCGGCGACCGCAGGTGAGAGCCCCGCGCCGAGCACGAGCGCTCCCGTGGTCGCGAGGGTGGCCAGGCTCCGCCCGACGGTCGTCCCGATGCTGCTGACACTGGTCATGATCACCCGTTCCTGTCTGCTCGACCGACCCTCGATCGTGCATACATACCCTGACATTGAAACCAGGAACGTCACAAGGTCGGCGGCTGTCTCATACAGGGACACGGGGAATGCGAGAGGGATCCGTCGTCGAGGAGCCGGGTGGCGCGGCTCCGGCCTCGTCATCCGGCGGATCACGCTCACATTCGAGAAGAGAGCGCGAGAGCAGGGTCACGGCGGCGGACGCAGGGAGGCGCGGTGCCGGTCAGACCGACACCGCGCCTCCGCAGTCCCGCAGCCGTAGCCGCAGCCGCCCCGCGGCTACGCCGCGCTCGCGACCTCCGCCGCGACGGGGCGGGCGACGAGCTCGCCGTCGCCTCCGACGCTGACCAGCACGTGCCCGCCGGCCGCGACCGCGCCGGAGACCATCAGGTCGGCGAGCCGGTCGTCGACCTCGCGCTGGATCGTGCGGCGCAGCGGCCGGGCGCCGAACTCGGGCTCGTAGCCGTGGTCGACGATCCAGTCGGTGGCCGCGTCGTCGATCTCGACCGCGATGCCCTGGGCCTCGAGGCGACGCGAGGTCGCCCCGAGCAGCAGGCGCACGATGTCGCGCAGCTGCGCCCGGTCGAGCTTGCGGAAGAGCACGATCTCGTCGATGCGGTTGAGGAACTCGGGCCGCATCGCCTCCCGCAGCTTGCCCATGACGCGGTCGCGCAGCGCCTTCTCCGATCCGAAGCCGTTCCCGGCCGCGGGGTCGGAGCCGACGGGCCCGGCCGGCGTGAAGCCGAGGGCGCCGCCGCGCGAGGCGAGGAACTCCGAGCCCAGGTTCGACGTCATCACGACGACCGTGTTGCGGAAGTCGACCGTGCGGCCCTGGCCGTCGGTCAGCCGGCCGTCGTCGAGCACCTGCAGCAGCAGGTTGAACACGTCGGGGTGCGCCTTCTCGATCTCGTCGAGCAGGATCACCGAGTACGGGTTCCGCCGCACGCGCTCGGTCAGCTGGCCGGCCTCGTCGTAGCCGACGTAGCCGGGAGGGGAGCCGACGAGCCGGCTCACCGTGTGGCGCTCGCCGTACTCGCTCATGTCGAGCCGGATCATCGCGCCCTCGTCGCCGAAGAGCGACTCGGCCAGGGCCTTCGCCAGCTCGGTCTTGCCGACGCCGGTCGGCCCGAGGAAGAGGAACGACCCGGTCGGGCGGGCGGGGTCGCCGAGGCCCGTCCGGCTGCGCCGCACCGACCTGGCGATCGCGGTGACCGCGTCGTCCTGGCCGACCACCCGGGCGTGCAGCTCCTGCTCGAGCAGGGCGAGCCGCGAGCGGTCGCCGTCGGTGAGGCGCGCGACCGGGATGCCCGTGGCGCGCGCGACCATCTCGGCGACGTCCGCCGCGGTGATCCCCGTGCCGACCGCCTCCGTGCCGACCGCCGCCGTGCCGGCCGCCGCCGTGCTGTCGGCGTGACCGCTCCCGACCGCCGCGGCCAGCGACTCCTGCACGGCCTCGATCTCGTCGCGCAGGTGCGACGCCTCCTCGTAGCGCTCCGCGGCGACCGCGGCGTGCTTCGACGACTCGAGCTCGGCGAGCCGCGCCTGGAGCGCCGCGGTGTCGACCCGGCCGCCGAGGCGGAGGCGACGACGGGCGCCGGCCTGGTCGATCAGGTCGATCGCCTTGTCGGGCAGGAACCTGTCGCTGACGTAGCGCGCCGACAGCTCGACGGCCGCGCGCAGGGCCTCGGGCGCGTAGGCGACGCCGTGGTGCTCCTCGTAGCGCGGGGCGAGCCCGGTGAGGATGAGCACGGCGTCGTCGACGCTCGGCTCGGGCACCGTGACGGGCTGGAAGCGGCGCTCGAGGGCGGCGTCCTTCTCGATCGTGCGGTACTCCTTCAGCGTCGTCGCGCCGATGAGGTGCAGCTCGCCGCGGGCGAGGCGGGGCTTGAGGATGTTCCCGGCGTCCATGGTGCCCTCGCCGTTGCCGCCGGCCCCGACGACCGTGTGGATCTCGTCGAGGAAGACGATCAGCTCGCCCTGGTGGGCGGCGATCTCGTCGACGACCGTCGTGAGGCGCTCCTCGAAGTCGCCGCGGTAGCGGGTGCCGCTGACCATGCCGGCCAGGTCGAGCGTGACGACGCGCTTGCCCTGCAGCAGCTCGGGCACGTCGCCGTCGACGATGCGCTGGGCGAGGCCCTCGACGATGGCGGTCTTGCCGACGCCGGGCTCGCCGATCAGCACCGGGTTGTTCTTCGTGCGGCGCAGCAGGATCTCGACGGTCTGCTCGACCTCGTCGGCCCGGCCGATCACCGGGTCGATCTCGCCGCGGCGGGCGCGCGCCGTGAGGTCGCTGCCGTACTGGTCGAGGGTGGGCGTGCCGGAGTCGCGGGCCGGGTCGCCGGCACCGGTCACGTCGGTGCCCGTGCCGGCTCCGCTCCCGGCCGCGCCTGCGGCGCCTCCCGCGGTCGACCCGCCCGTCGGCGACCCGTCGCGGACGAACGCCTGGAGCGCCTGCGGGGTGATGCCCGCGGCGGCGAGCAGCTGCCCGCTGACCGACTGCTGGTCGACGACCAGCGAGAAGAAGACGTGCTCGGGGTCGACGTAGGTCGAGCCGAACGCGCGGGCGGCCTGCGCGGCCTGGAGCAGGACGCGCTGGGCGGCCGGGGTGAGGGCGACGGTGCTGGGGGTGTCGGACGAGGGGCCGGGGAGGCGGCTGTCGACGGCTCGGAGCAGGGCGTCGCGGTCGACGCCCGCGTGGCGGACGACGTCGGCGGCGGGCGACTCGTCGAGGAGCACCCGCAGGACGTGCAGGGAGTCGACCTCGGCGTGGCCACGGCCGGTGGCGAACTCGCCGGCCCGGGTGACGAGCCCGTGGGCGGCGCTGCTGAGCAGGTGCGAGATGTCGACGGGGCGTCCGGTCTGACCCGACCGGGCGCCGTTCATGAGGCGGGCGAGGAACTCGTCGAACGAGCCGCCGTCGCCGGAGCCGGACTGTGCAGGCATGGGACCTCCTGGGGAAACTTGAGTGGCTGCGACTCAAGTAAACGCAGGGAGGCCCGGGTCATTCCCGGTCGGCGGAAGAAGTTGAGCGGAGTCGGCTCAACCTGCCACGTCAGGTCGCCGGGCGGCTCCCCTCGCCGCCCCCGCGCCTCCGGCCCCTCCGCCCTCTCGACCGCTCCGTGTCGCAAATGCCGACCATCAGCACCGCAATACCGGGTTTTCCCCCTGTTGCGACCCGACCGAGCCTGCGACGGTCGGCATTTGCGACAGGGAGCGGGTCAGGAGCCGGTGCGGGCGCCGGCGAGGTGCTCGTCCGTGGCGCCGTCGGGCCCGGCGGCGGCCTCGGCGCCGCTGGTGTGCGCGCTCGCCTTGCCCTGGTCGTCGCCCTCGTCGCCCTCGGCGTCGGCGCCCGGCGCGTTCGCGTACTCGGCGCCGTAGCTGTCGCTGTCGAGGTCGGGGATGTCGAGCATCTCCTGCGGCCAGGCCGGCCGGGAGGGCTGGAGGCGCAGCGTCGCCTCCTCGAGGTCGCGGATGACGTCCTCGTCGACGGGCTCGTCCTGGCTGTTCTCGACCGGGGTGGAGAACACCTGGCTCGCCGGGCCGATGAGCAGGTGCGCGTAGGCCTTGCTGCCGCCCTCGGTCACGACGGGCACCGACACGATGTCGGAGGTGTCGGCCTCGGCGAGCGCCCTCGTGTAGCGGAGCACGGCCTTGCAGGTGCGGTCACCGACCAGCATGTAGCTGCCGGAGTAGTGGAGTCGTCTCATGGGATCGACCGAACCACGAGGGGCCCGGCCGTGCTCGCCCTTGCTCGCGGGGCGTCCGTGCACTACGCGCACCGCGCCTCCGGCGTGCTCCCACCGCCCCGGAGCGGGAGCGAGGGCCTGCCGGAGGCGCGGGTCGGCCGGGCGGTCAGCCCGCGTCGGGCAGCCGCACCTCCACCGTGCCGTCGACGACGCGGGTGTCGAACCGCGGCTGCGGCGACGTCGCCGGCCCGTGCACGACCTCGCCGGTGCGCATCGAGAAGACGCTGTCGTGCCAGGGGCACGAGACGCAGGCCTCGCCGGGCTTGCCCGCGTCGGTGACGAGCTCGCCCTCGGAGAGCGGGCCGGAGAGGTGGCTGCAGACGCTCGAGAGCACCTCCACCTCGTCGCCGCGACGCAGCGCGACGAGCGGCTGCCCGTCGAGGTCGAGGCCGGTCAGCTCGCCCTCGGGCAGGGCGTCGAGGCGGGTGACCTCGTGCCAGCCGGGCGAGACGAGGTGCGGCACGTCCTCCGCGTGGTTCGCGCCGACGGCCTGGCGGTAGGCGAGGTGCCCGCCGATGAAGCCGCCGATGCCGACCGCGCCGAGGCCCGCGAACGAGAGCACCTTGGCGCTCGTCTGCCGGCCGCGCAGCCGCTGCAGGTACGAGGCGCCGTAGAGCGCGGTGCCGACGAGGTTGGCGGCGGAGTGCACGAGCCCGGTGCGCTTCTGCTGCTCGTGCGTGGCCGACCAGTCGGCGAAGCCGGCCAGGGCCGACGGGGCGACCGCGAGCACGCCGGCGCCGACGAGGGTGCGGGCGGGGCGCTCCTGGCCGGGCATCAGGTCGAGCAGGGCCGCGCTGATCCACGCGCCGGTCGGCACGAGCACCATCACGGGGTGCAGCGGGTGGCCGGCGGGCACGCCGTGCAGCAGGTCGCGCAGCGCCCGGGGCTGCAGCACGGCGTCGACGACGCCGGCCACCTTCTCGACGAGCGGGTCGAGCCTCTTCTCGCGCTCGACCGCCTCGAGTGCCTTGACGATCCTGAGTTCGCGCATGGTGCCTCCTCCGCCCTCGCGGGCTGTCGTGCGCCGCGGCTGCTGTGCCGCGGGCGGTGGTGGTGCGGTCGGTCGTGCCGTGCTCCGAGTCGACACCGGCGGGGCGCCGGGTGCCCGGCCCGGGCCGGAACTGTTCGCGTCGCGGACGACGCGGGGTCGGTGCGGTCCGGGCGCCTCAGGCCCGGTCGGCGCCGGCGCCGCTGCTGGTGCCGGTGCCCGCGCCGCTGCCGGCTTCCGGTCCGCGGCGGCTGCCGAGCTTCGCGAGCAGGTAGAGCACGACGCCCGCGGCGAGCATGATCGCGCCGAACAGCCACACCTGAGCGCTCTGCTGCGTGAGCAGCAGGACGCAGGAGGCGACGCCCAGCACGGGCACGGCCGTCCAGACCCGGAAGTGCTCGTGCTCGACGCGGTCCTTCCTCAGCACGAGCACCGCGACGTTCGTGCTGATGAACACGAAGAGCAGCAGCAGCACGACCGTCTCGGCGAGCGTGCCGATGTCGCCGACGAGGGTGAGCCCCATCGCGACGGCTGTGGTGACGAGGATGGCGGCCCACGGCGTGCGGCGCTTCTCGAGCACGGCGCCGAGCGGGCGGGGCAGCAGCCCCTGCTCGGCCATGCCGTAGGTGACGCGGCTCGACATGATCATGGTGAGCAGGGCGCCGTTGGCGACCGCGATCAGCGCGATGAGGCTGAACAGCCACGAGGGCACGGCGACGCCGCTGGCCGCGACGACGTCGAGCAGGGGGCCGGTCGAGCCGCTGAGCTCGTCGGCGGGCAGGGCGATCGCGCTGGCGAGGCCGACGAGCACGTAGACGACGCCGGCGGTGGCGAGGGCGCCGAACAGGGCGCGGGGGTAGACGCGGCGGGGCTCGCGCACCTCCTCGGCGATGTTGGCGCTCGTCTCGAAGCCGACGAACGAGTAGTAGGCGATGATCGCGGCGCCGAGCGTCGCGATCGCCGGGTCAGCATCGGCCGGGAACTCGCCGACGCGGCCGACGTCGCCGCCCCCGCTGCCGAGCATCACGGCGACGACGACGATCACGATGACGAGGCCGCTCACCTCGATCACGGTCATCACGACGTTGCCCTTGAGCGACTCGCTGATGCCGCGGGCATTGAGGCAGGCGACGAGGGCGAGGAAGGCGATGGCGGTCGGCACGGTCGGCAGGTCGACGAAGGTCGACAGGTAGTCGCCGGCGAACGCGAGCGAGAGGCCGGCCGCGCTGACGACGCCGGCGGCGAGCATGCTGAAGCCGACCAGGAACGAGATCACCGGCTGACGGAACGCCCTCTCGGCGAAGATCGCCGCGCCTCCGGCCTTGGGGTACTTGGTGACGAGCTCGGCGTACGAGCCGGCGGTCAGCAGCGCGAGCAGCAGGGCGAGCAGCAGCGGGGCCCAGAGCGCGCCGCCGACCTCGGCCGAGAGCGTGCCCATGAGGGCGTAGATGCCGGCGCCGAGCACGTCGCCGAGGATGAAGAGGTACAGCAGCGGGCCGGTGATCGCCTGCTTGAGCTTCGAGCCGCCGGCGGCGCCGTCGGCGCCCGGGGTGCCGGAGTCGCGGGTCGAGCCCTCGGGACGGGCCGGCTCCGAGGAGGCGGCGGGTCGGGCGGGCGTGGTCATGTGTCCTCCTGGCAGCGGGCACCGTCGGCCCGGCCGTCCTGTCGGCCGCGCCCCGGCGCCCACCGAGGCAACCACCGGCCCTGCACGCGGGGCCTCATCGCGTCAGGGACTTGCGCCGCGCCGCTGCCGTGTGCTGAGCCTGCGCGGGGTGCACGGGTCTGTCGCCGCCCGTCTCGCGTCGGACCGGGTGGTGTGGGCAGTGCGGCGGGTCCGTGTCCCCGTGGGCGGGTCAGCGCCGGCCCGCCCACGAGGACACGGACCCGCCCGCTCGCGAAGGGCTCGGCCCGAGTGCGGCAGGGCGGGCCGGGCGCCGCACCGCTCAGGCGGGCGGCAGCAGCGCCCCCGCGGCGCCCGCCCGGACGGCCGCCGAGACGCGGTCGAGCAGGGGGGAGGCCAGCGTCCAGCGCTGCCACCAGAGCTCGACGTCGACCACGTCGCCCGGCGACAGCTCGACGAGCCGCCCCGCGGCGAGGTCGTCGGCGCTCTGCTGGTCGGGCAGCAGCGCCCAGCCGAGGCCGAGCCCGACGGCCCGCACGAAGTCCGACGACGAGGGCACGTAGTGCCGCGGCGGGCGCGGGTCGTAGCCGAGCGCCCGGCGGAGGAACCCCCGCTGCAGGTCGTCGTTGCGGTCGAACGAGAGCATCGGCGTCGCGTCGACCCGGCCGATCGACGGCACCCCGCCGAGCCAGCGGTCGACGTACCCGGGGCTCGCCACCGCGCGGTACCGCATCGTGCCGAGCGCCTCCGACGTGCAGCCCTGGATCGGCTCTCTCGTCGACGTCACCGCCGCGAGCACGTCGCCCTGGCGCAGCAGGGTCGTCGTCCGCTCCTCGTCCTCGCGCCGGATGTCGAACACCACGGGCGCCTCCGGCGGCAGCGACGCCAGCGCGTCGAGGAACCAGGTGGCGAGCGAGTCGGCGTTGACGGCCAGGGCCAGCGACGGGGGCGGCGCACCCGCGTCGGAGGCGCCTCCTCGTGCTCCGTGCCCCAGCTCGGCCGCCGTGTCGGCGGCGAGCAGCTGCACCTGGCGGGCGTAGCGCAGCACGACGTCGCCGGCCGCGGTCGGCACGACCGGGGTCGTGCGCTGCAGCAGCACCTGGCCCGCGGTGCGCTCGAGCGCCTTGATGCGCTGCGAGACGGCCGACTGCGTCATGTGCAGCCTCTGGGCCGCGGCCTCGAAGGTGCCCTCGTCGACGATGGCGCGCAGGGTCTCGAGGTGGTCGAGAGCGAACGGCGTCATCCGCGCGGCTCCGGTGTCGTCATCAGCACAGCTTATGCGGCATGACGATCTGTAGCTGGAGAGATGTGCGGCGCGGACGTAGCGTCGCCGGGTGACCACTTCCACGCTGCTGCTGACCTCCCTCACGGGCATGGGCACCGGGCTCGCCCTCATCGTCGCGATCGGCGCCCAGAACGCCTACGTGCTGAAGCTCGGGCTGCAGGGCGTGAACCGCGTCATCGTGCCGGTCATCGTCATCTGCGCCCTCAGCGACGCCGTGCTCATCACCGCGGGCGTCGCCGGGGTCGGCGCGGTGGTCGCCGCTGCTCCGCAGGCGCTCGTCGTCGTGCGGGTCGTGGGGGCGGCGTTCCTCCTCGTCTACGCCGGGTTCGCCGCCCGTCGGGCGCTGCGACCGGTCGGAGGGCTGACGGTCGACGGGCCCGACGAGGCCCCCGCGACCGGCACGCCCTCCGCGTCCGGGGTCGGCCCCGGCTCCGCGGCCCTCGAGCCCGTCACCGCCGCGGGCCCCGTCGCCGGGACCATCACCGGCGGGGCAGGCAGCCCCGCCACCGGCTCGCTCGCGACGGTCGCCGCCCCGGCGCCGGCCCGCTCGTCGACCTCTGGCCGTGCGCCCGGCTCCGCCCCGGTCCGCCGCCGCACGGCCGTCCTCACCGTCCTCGCCCTCACCTGGCTCAACCCGCACACCTACCTCGACACGATCGTCTTCCTCGGCTCGGTGGCCAACCAGCAGGAGGGCGACCTGCGCTGGTGGTTCGCCGGGGGAGCGATCGCGGGCAGCCTCGCGTGGTTCGCGGCGCTGGGCCTCGGCTCGCGCCTCCTGCGCCCCTTCTTCGCGCGGCCGTCGTCGTGGCGGATCCTCGACGGGCTCATCGCCGTCGTCATGACCGTGCTCGGCCTGGAGCTGCTGCTCGGCGCCTGACGCTGCAGGTCGGGGTGCGCGGCCAGGGGCGCTGAGCCCGGGAGGCGCGGGCCCGGTCGGTAGGCTCACGGCGGGGGGCACATGGACTGGCTGGGCGTCGCGGTGCTGCTCGTCGTCGCCGTCGGCGCCGCGTGCCAGGTCGCCTCGGGGCTCGGCTTCGCGCTCGTCTGCTCGCCGTTGCTCGTGCTGGTGCTCGGTCACGGCCCCGGCGTGCGTGTGGTGCTGGTCATGTCGATCGTGCTCAACCTCGTGGTGCTCGCGCGCTCGTGGCAGCACGTCCGCCTCGGCGACGCGCTGCGGCTGCTCGTGCCCGCCGCCCTGTTCGTCACGCCGACCGCCCTGCTGGCGCAGTCGGTGCGCACGCCGCTGCTCTCGCTGCTCGCGGGGTCGGTCGTGGTCGTCGCGACCGCGCTCGTCATCGCGCGCCGCGAGCTGCGCTGGCTCGACGGCACCCGCGGGGCGGTCGCGGCCGGGGCCGCCAGCGGCGTCTTCAACACGCTCGCCGCGGCGTCGGGCCCGCCGGTGGCGATCTTCGCCGCGCAGCGTCGGTGGGAACCGCGCGTGATGAGCGCCACCCTCCAGGCCTTCTCGCTGCCGCTCAACCTCGTGACACTCGCCGTGCTGGTGCTCGTCGGCGACGGCGCTGGCGGTGGCGGTGGCGGTAGCGCCGCCTCCGCCACCGCCGTCGCCGTTGGCGCGGCCGCCCCAGCCGGCCTGCCCCTGGCCCCGCTCGCCTGGGCCGTCGCCGGCCTCCTGGCCGGAGCCGCCGCGGGAGTCGCGCTGGGCCACCGCGTCCCCGCCCCCGTCGTGCGGGCGGTCGCCCTGGGCGTCGCGCTGCTCGGCGGCGCGACGCTGGTGACCACCGGGCTCACCGGGCTCCTCTGAGGGGCCGCGCCCGCGCCTCCTCGACGCCGCTACGGGCGGAACACCGCCCGCACGCAGCCGTCCTCCTTCTCCTTGAACATCTCGTAGCCCCGCGGCGCCTCGTCGAGCGGCATCACGTGGGTCGCGAGGTGCTCGGTGGTCAGCTCGCCGGCGGCCATGCGCTCGAGCAGCATCGGCGTGTACCGCTGCCCGTGCATCTGGGCCCCGCGCATGGTCAGCCCCTTGTTCATCAGCGCCCCGAGCGGGAACTTGTCGACCACCCCGCCGAAGACGCCGAGCACGAACACGCTGCCGCCCTTGCGGGCCGCCGTCACGGCCTCGCGCACGGCCGTGGGCCGGTCGGTCTGCAGCCGCAGCTGCTGCTTGACCATGTCGTAGCCGAAGTCCGGCCGGTCGCGGTGGGCCTCCATGCCGACGGCCTCGATGCAGACGTCGGGGCCCCGGCCGCCGGTGAGCTCGCGCAGCTCGGGCAGCACCTCGACCTGCGTGTAGTCCATCGTCTCGGCGCCGATCACGTCACGCACCTGTGCGAGGCGCTCGGGCAGGCGGTCGATGACGACGACGCGTTCCGCCCCGAGCAGCAGGGAGGCGCGGGCCGCCATCTGCCCGACGCCGCCGGCACCCCAGACGGCCACGGTCGACCCCGGCCCGACGCCGCCGAGGTCGGCGCCCATCCAGCCGGTCGGCGCCGCGTCGGAGGCGAACAGCGCGCGCTCGTCGCTGACCGACTCGGGCACGGTGAAGGCCCCGACGTCGGCGTACGGCACCCGGATGTACTCCGCGTGGCTGCCCGCCCAGCCGCCGACCGCGTGCGAGTAGCCGAAGCAGCCGCCGGGCGACTGGCCCCAGAGGCCCTCGGCGATGCCCGCGTTCGGGTTGCCGTTGTCGCAGAGCGAGTACTGCTCCTGCCGGCAGTACCAGCAGCGGCCGCAGGCGATGAACGAGTTGACGACGACCCGGTCGCCGACGGCGTGCCGGCGGACGGCCGAGCCGACCTCGACGACCTCGCCGACGAACTCGTGGCCGAGCACGTCGCCGGAGCGCATGGTCGGCACGTAGCCGCCGAGCAGGTGCAGGTCGCTGCCGCACGAGGTGGTGAGAAACACCTTGACGATCGCGTCGTGGGCGTTGAGCAGCCTCGGCTCGTCGACCTGCTCGACACGGAGGTCGTTCACCCCGTTCCAGACAAGCGCCCTCACAGCGCACCCGCCCCGAACGCGCGACGCTCGGCGCCGTCGACGAGGGCACCCGCGACCGTGTGCTTCCGGCGCCCCTCGGGCCGCGGCAGCTGCTGCAGCACCTCGCCCGTCTCGACGCGCGTCTTGAGCTCGCGGAGGGCCCGGCGCAGCGTGTCGGCGGGGTCGCCGCCGAGCTGCTCGCGGACGACGGCCTCGGCCCGGCCGCCGGGCAGCACCCGCGCGTGCAGCTCGGTGCCGCGGTCGCCGGGGACCGGCAGGAGGCGCGTCTCGACGACCTCCGCGAGCCGGTCGAACGGCGGCCCGACGACGCCGCCCGGGGCGATGTCGTCCGGCGTCGCCAGGACGGTCACGGACTTCCAGCCGTCGGCGACGGGCTGCTTCTCCGCGTGGCGCCGGGCCAGGGCCGCGGCGGCCGCCGCCGCGGAGGCGGCGACGCCCGCGCCGGCTCCGAGCAGGGCGAGGGTGCTCTTGTTCATGGTGGTCTCCTTCGGGGGCGGGCGGGTGCGGACGAGCCGACCCGCGACTCCTTCGTCGTCAGGGTGGGGGATGCACGAGGACCCCGCCCCGGGCGGGCGTCCCGGGCGGGGAAGCTCGTCCGGGACGGGGTCCTGGTGAGGGAGGGCCGGGTCAGCCCTTGTGGAGGGCGTCCTTGACGGCGCCCTTCGTCTTCTCGAGCAGCGGCGACTTGCCGGTCGTGCCGTGGAAGCGCTCGTCGGGCGTCGTCGGCGCGGGCATCGGCGCCGTCGTCGTGGGGCCGTCGTGGTAGCTGAACTCGCCCTTGCCGTCGGGGGTGGGGCCGCTGGCCCACGAGCCCTCCTTCGCGTGCGCGCCGTCGGAGAAGTTGAGGTACTGGTAGTTCACCGTCTGGTCCTCCTTCGACTGCGGGAAGGTGCTCGGCACCGGGAACTGCTCGATGCCGTCGTCCTGCAGCTCCTGGATCGCGGCGAGCCACTGGTTCTGGTGCATGGTGTCGCGGGCGATGAGGAAGCTCAGGAGGTCCTTCACGCCCTTGTCGTCGGTCATGTGGTAGAGCCGGGCGGCCTGGAGGCGGCCCTGCATCTCGCCGTTCGCGTTGGCGGTGAAGTCGGCGAGGAGGTTGCCGCTCGACGTGATGAACGCGCCCTGCCAGGGGTTGCCCATGCTGTCGACGGGGCGGGCGCCGGCGCCGGCGACGATGGCCTGCTGCACGTCGGTGCCGCCGATCACGGCCGCCATGACGGGGTCGTTCTGCACGGCCTCGTCGGTGAGGCCCACGGGGGCCTTCTCGAGCAGCTGCGAGATCATGATGGCGAGCATCTCGACGTGGCCGAACTCCTCGGCGGCGATGCCGAAGAGCAGGTCGCGGTACTTGCCGGGGATGTGGGTGTTCCAGGCCTGGAAGCCGTACTGCATGGCGATGGTGATCTCGCCGTACTGGCCGCCGAGCACCTCCTGCAGCTTGCGGGCGTAGACGGCGTCGGGGGCGTCGGGGGTCGCGCTGTGCTGCAGCTCTTGCTTGTGGAAGAACATGGGGGTCCTCTCGTCGAGTGGATGGACCTCCACACCACGCCGGGAGGCGCGGGTCGACACCCAGGGGAGCGCTCGCCGGGGCACGCATCGCCAAACGGGCTTGACGGGAGGCGCGGGGTGCGGGACCCTGCGCGGGCTCGGCGAGGCTCGGCTCGGCCCGGCCCGGGCTCGGCGGGGCTAGGCGCCCTCGGCCCCGGTCGCCCCGCTCGCGACGGACGTCGTCGGGGTCGCCTCGCCGGCGGCGCCGACGGGCGGCTCGGGGAGGAGCTGGAGGCCCTGGCCACTGTTGGCCGACTCGGTGAGCACGGCGATCCACCGCGGGTTGATGGTCGGCGGTCGGCTGCCCGCGAACGAGAAGCGCAGGCTCACGGTCGGGTGGATCCACACGCTGCTGCGGCCGTCGCCGGCCGAGGCGGGCTCCTTCCAGGAGAAGACGAAGCTCTCCTGGCGGCGGATCTTGGTGATGATCACGATCTGGAGGTGGGCCAGCACGCGGTCGTCCAGCTGCACCTCCGCGGTGCCGCCGTCGTAGGTCAGGTAGCCCACGGTGCCTCCCGTCTCCTCGGCACGAGGGGCGCAGGCCCCTTCCCTCCCATGGTGCCAGGAGGCCGAGCGCTGCGCACCGTGGTGACCGGAAGGCGCACTGGCGCCCCGGACGGCCGCCCCGGCCGCCGTCAGGTGCCCGTCGCGCTCGTCCTCCTGACGGTGCGGGGCTCAGCGGGCCGTGTCGTCGGCGTCCTCGATGCACGACAGCGCCTGCTCGGCGGCGTCGGAGTCGTCGTCGGCGTCGGTCGCACGGGTGAACGACGAGTTCTCGGCGGCGTCGTCGTTGGCCGACTCGAAGGTCGCGTCGAAGTCGTCCGACTCGACGTCGCCCGTCGTGGTCCAGAGGCCGATGGTGTCGCTCAGCACGTTGTTCTCGCCGAGGGGCGCCGCGACGTACCAGGTGTCGCCTTCCTGGACGGCGTAGCCGAGCAGCACGTCGTCGGTGGCCCCGTCGGCGAGGGTCGAGAGGGCGGTCGCGCCGATGCGGGTGCACGCGGCGTCGTTGGCCTGGCCCGGGTCGGTGCGGGTGGCGGACGAGCCGGGCACGTCGCCGGCGGGGTCCGTGTTCTGCGCGCCTCCGGTGCAGCCCGCGAGCGGCAGCATCAGCAGGGCGGCGAGGGGCAGCAGGGTCTTCTTCGTGATCATGAGGCCGACGCTAGGAGGACGGCCCCCGCTCCGCCCGTATTCACAGGCCCCCTTGCCCTTGGGCCCGTCGCGTCCCCCGGTGGGCGGGCCCCCCGCGGCCCGGTCGGCGTCCCCCGCAGCGCCCGGTCGTCGTGCCCCGCAGCGCCCGGTCGTCGTCCCCGGCGCGGCCCGGCCGTCGTTCCACCTCACTTGCCTGCCGAATTCGCGAGTGATCCGTGCCGCGGGCCCGCGGCTCTCGCCTGACACGGCCGCGGCGGGCCGGATTCCTCTCGCATTCCCCGAGGAGTCGCGGTCCGGTCGCGAGGACCAGCCCGCCTCCCGGGTCAGGCGGGCGGGCCGGGCGGGCCGGGCGGCCGCAGGTCGGTCGCCCGGATCGCCGCTCCACTCCGGAGTGGATCGGCGGCTCTCGACGTGGCGGGAGGGCGGAGGCTGCTCCACTCCGGAGTGGATCAGCGGATGTGGACCGTACTTGTCGGGGCGGATCCCGGCCCGGAGCTGGGCCGTGCGGTGGAGAGCAGCCCGCGCCCGCGACCGAACCGCGCCGCGCCGCGCCGACCAGGGCGCACGGCTCAGCCCAGCTCGACCCCGTGCTCGACGAACGTCAGCGCCGCGCAGCGCAGGTCGGGGCACGGCACGTGCTCGCGCGGCCGCCCCATCAGCGTGACCTCGTAGAGGCCCCCGGTGCGCTCGACGAAGCCGAGCAGTGCGGCGACGTCGTCGGAGGGCAGGCGCCGGTCGAGCACCCGCCACTGGCCGTCGTCGATCCGGTGCAGGTGCACGTCGGAGACGTCGGTCAGCGGCACGCGCACCAGCTGCTGCGCGGTCGACGTCTGACCGGCGGGGGGCATCAGGCCACCCCGCTCGCGGCGGACTCGGCGACGAAGAAGTCGCCGTAGCGGACCTCGTCGCGGCGGGTGGAGCGCTGGCCCGGCGTGGTGCGGCGTCGGGGCCGCGGCGGGTAGGTGGTGATCTTGACCGGTCGGGCGTCAGGATCGCTGACGTAGTGGCTCATGAGGTGCTCCTCTGGTCGCTCGGGTCCGCCCAGTCGGCCCCGGTGGTCCCCTCGACGCTAAGCGGGTGGACGGATCGGTGCAGGCCCTTGACAACCGGCCCCCGACCGGGGGACACCGGGTGGAACGGGGGACGCGACGTCGTGAGCGTGCCGTCGGGCCGGCCGTCGGGCGGCCGCACAGACCGAGGAGTCGCGGGTCGCTATAGTGGGGGAGTCCGCATCACCGCGGCGCGCGAGTGTAGTTCAATGGTAGAACTCCAGCTTCCCAAGCTGGTAGCGCGGGTTCGATTCCCGTCACTCGCTCTCCTCGCTCGTCCCGCGCCGTGCTCGCCTCACTCGGCTCCGCCGTCACCGCCGCGCCCGTCCCCGCACCCAGCCGCTGCACCAGCGCGACCGCGGCCGCGCGGCCCGCCCGGTTGGCACCGACGGTCGACTGCGACGGCCCGTAGCCGATCAGGTGCACGCGCTCGTCGGCCCGGGCCCGCGTGCCGACGAGCGGCACCCCGCCGAGCGGCCCGCGCAGCCGCAGCGGGTCGAGGTGGTCGAGGTCGGCCCGGAACCCCGTGGCCCAGATGACCGCGTCGACGCTCGTGCTCGACCCGTCGGCCTCGACCACGTGGTGCGGGCCGAGCGCCGTGAACATCGGGCGACGGGTGAGGACTCCCCGGCGCCGCGCCTCCACGGCGTAGCTCGTCCAGCCGAGCCCGGTGTACGAGACGATGCTCGCGGGCGGGCGGCCCTCCGCCGCGTCGGCCGCGACACGGCGCTCGACGTCGACGCCGTCGAGGCTCTGCGTGAAGTCGTGGTCGAGGAAGACGGGCTCGCGTCGCGTGTACCAGAGGGTGGTCGCGACCCGGCTGACCTCCTCGAGCAGCTGCACCGCCGAGATGCCGCCCCCGACGATCGCGACGCGCCGGCCCCCGAAGTCCGAGGCGCGTCCGTAGTCACGGCTGTGCCGCTGCAGGCCGGCGAACAGCTCGCGGCCCGGCACGTCGGGCACGACGGGCGTGTTCCACGTGCCGGTGGCGTTGACGACCGCGCGCGTCAGCCAGGTGCCCGCCGTCGTCTCGACGAGCAGGTCGCCGCCCGGGTCGTCGTCGACCGCCCGCACCGCGGTCACGCGTACGGGCCGCACGATCGGCAGCCGCTCGCGCTCCTCGTACGCGGCGAAGTACCGCGGCACCGCGTCGCGGCTCGGCTCCTCGGGGTCGACGGGCGGCAGGGGCATGCCCGGCAGGTCGAAGATGCCGTTGACGGTGCCCATGCGCAGCGACTCCCACCGGTGCTGCCACGCGCCTCCCGGTCGGTCGTCCGCGTCGAGCACGACGAGCGTGCGGGCCGCGTCTCCGTCGGCGTCGGGGTCGTCGAGCGCGGAGCCGAACCCGCGGCGCGCCAGGTGGTGCGCGGCCGACAGCCCGGCCTGGCCGGCGCCGACCACGACGACGGTGGCGCGGCGGGGCGCCGGCGACGGCCTGCGGGTCGGGACCGGGACCGGCGTCGCGTCGCTCATCCGCGCCTCCTCGTGCCTCGGTGCGGGCATGCCCGTCGACACGTCGACGGTAGCGGAGCCGCGGTACTCGCCACGTCGAGGGGCAGATCGACGCTCCTAAGCCCTCGAATCGGCAACTGGCGAGCCCCGCCTCGTCGAGGTGACCCGATCTGGGGCCCGCGCACCGCGGAGGGTCCGGGACGGGTCGCCTCGACGCTCGAGCGTCAGCGCGGGACGCGCTCCGCCTGCGACGCGATCACGGTGCTCAGCTCGTCGAGGAACGCGCTGATCACCTCGGCCTGCTCCGGGGGCACCTGCATGAGGAACTCCTGCACCGGCGGCACCGTCGTGGTGGTCTCGCAGGCGTCGCGCCCCTCCGGCGTGGTGTGCACGGTCTTGCGGCGACGGTCGCTCGGGTCGGCCTCGCAGAGCACGAGACCGGCGTCCTGCAGCCGGTGCAGCAGGTTCGAGACGGCGGGGGTGGTGAAGCCCAGGGTCGCGGCGAGGGCGCCCGGCGTCATCGGCTGCTCGGTGGCCTCCGCGGCGAGGATGAGCGCGAGGGCGTCCCGCTCCGTCCGCGGCAGGGGCGACGACCCGGCCGTCCGGTCGAGGCGCTGCTCGGTGATCCGGTAGCTCTCGAGGGAGGCGTGCAGGCGGGCTGCCTGGATTCGCTGGGGCATCGCGGGGTCCTCTGGGTGATCAGGCCGTCGGGGTGACGGTGTTCGGTGCGGTGCCCGTCGGGCGTCGCCCTCGCGCTGCCGGCCCTGGTGGAGGCGGTGGTCGAGCGGGGTCATGCGGTGGTCGTCATGCTGTCGTGCGGTCGTCCTGTGCTGCTGTCGTGCGGGTGCTGTCGTGCGGGTGGTGCCGGGGGCCTCCGGGGAGGTGTCAGTCGAGGTCGTCGTCGTCGATCGACGTGTCGAAGTACGAGACGTGCTCGAGCTCGGGAGCGAGGGCGCGGGCGGAGAACGGCATCAGGCCGCCTCCATCCTCGCGTGCTCGGGGCGGGCCGAGGGGGCCTCGACGGGGCTGGCGGAGAACGCCTGCACCTCGGCGGCCGAGAGCGACTGGGGGCCGACCAGGCGACCCGAGACGGCGGCGACGAGCGCCTCGTGGGTGAGCGACCGGAGGTCCATCAGGCGGCCTCCGCCCGGAAGAGGTCGGCGAGGTCGAGCGGCTCGGTCGCGGGGAGCGCGAGGTCCGACCAGGTGGCTGCGGCGCCGGGGGCGTTCACGCGGCGACCCCGAGGGCGACGAGCATGCCGGCGACGACGGTGCCGCACGCGGCGACCGCCGAGGTCGCGATGACGAAGAGGGTGGCCTGGCGTTCGGTGGCTCGGATCTCCGTGAACGGAGACTGGCTCGTGATGCTCATGTCGTTCTCGTTCCTGACGGCCCTGCGCCGTCGTCGTTGCGGGCGGCCCGCCGTGAAGTCGGGCCGTACCGCCGTGAACCGGTACGAGGGAGATCGTGACACGATTTAGCTAGTCGAGCTAGTTAGTCCTCCTAGAGACTTCGCTTTCCGGACAAGCGCGTCGCGGAGCGCGCCGGGCGGCCAGCTCGGGCGCCCCCGGCGGGCGCGGCCCGGAGCGACCGCCTGACGGCGCCGGCCCCCGAGGAGGACACTGGGGGAGGCGGCAGCCCCGTCCCGCACCCGACGAACGGACCGAGCACCATGGCCATCTCCAACCTGCCCTACGACGACGGCGTCATCGTGCGCGCGGTCGCGGACGTGCCCGCACGCGACCAGTCGGTCTCCGACGTCCGGGTCGACTTCCTCAGCGACGACATCGGGGCGGGCGGCAGCGCCACGGTCACGGCGACCATCACCTGGTCGATCTCGGCGGCCGACGCCGTGTCGATCCTCGACCAGGCGCGCCTGCCGCAGGGCGCCTCCGGCCCCGCCGCCGAGAACGGCGCCCACGACCAGCACGCCGACCACGCCCCGCACGACCACGCCGTCGACGACGCGGCCGTGCCCGGCGCCTGAGCGGGGGCACGACCGTGGGCCACCTGATCTACGACCGCGGCACCGCCGAGGTGCAGATGGACGACCGTGTGCTGGCGCACCTCCAGATCGTCATGGTCGCCAAGCTGCGCCGCCACGAGAGCTTCGCCTTCTCGTGGAAAGAGCCCGCGGCGTCCGGTGACGGGCGCAGCACCATCTGGGTCTTCCCGACCGTGAGCCTGCGCTTCCGCTTCGCCGGCAGCCGCCCTCCGGCGATCAACCCCGCCTGGCTGAGGGCGCTCGCCGCCTCCGCCGACAGCGGCCCCGGCCTGCACGTGCTGCCCGAGCCGGTCTCGGCCACCGGGGCCTCGGCGCCGGAGGTCAGAGGCTGAGCTCGCGACGCACCACGCCCTCGGCGACCTCGCGGAGGCGCACCCGGTGTCGCCGGGCGTGGTCACGGATCAGCGCGAAGGCCTGGTCCACCCCCGTCTCGTGCTGGTAGGCGAGGAACCCCTTCGCCTGCTCGATCGTGACGCGGGCGTCGAGCGCCCGCTGCAGCTGGTCGGCGAGCTCGTCGCGGGCGTCGGAGTCGCGCTGCTGGAGCACGCTGATCGTCGCCACGTGGGTCATCGCCTGCAGCAGCACCAGCTCGACGTCGCTCAGGCGCCCCGCCTCGCGCAGGAAGACGTTCATGCCGCCGATGGTCCGGTCGCGCACCGTCAGCGGGATGGCGACGGCGGCGCGCAGGCCCGACGCCTCGGCCGTCTCGACGAACTCCGGCCAGCGGTCGACGACCCCGTGCACGTCCGGCACCTCGAGCAGGTGGCCGTCCGCGTAGGCGGCGACGCAGGGGCCCGACGCCGTGCCGATCTGCGCCTCCTCGACGTCGACGGAGCGCTCCGAGGTCGACGCGACGACGTGGAGGGAGCCGCCGGCGTCCGCCAGCACGACCGCCGCCTCGGAGGCGCGGGTGTGCGTGACGGTCGCCTGCACGAGCACGTCCATCGTGTCGATGACGTCGTGCCCTCCCCGGAGCGAGTCCGCCAGGTCGACGAACACGCGGGCCAGGTCGATCTCCCTCTGATCAGCGCTCATGCACCGACCCTACGAACGAAGACCGCGGCTCGCTCGCCGATGTCCGGTCACCGAACCGGGAGCTCCTGCAGCTTCGCCACCAGCGCGGTCTTCGTCAGGCGCGAGTACCCCGTGAGCCCCGCCGCGCGGGCGAGGCCGCGCAGGTGCACGAGGGTCTGGGCGTGCAGGTCCTCGCGGGCCTCGCTGCCGTCCTCGCGCGTCACGGTCGTCTCGTCGCTCGGGGGGAGCGGCAGGGCGTAGTCGACGGGAGCGGAGCCGGCGGCGGCGGCGGCTGCCGGAGTCGCGGTGCCGGCGGGCGCACCGGTCGCGTCGGCCGCCGGGCCGGACGTCGGCGTCGACGAGGCGCCCTGTGCCGTGGCCGCCGTGCTGCGCGACGCCTTCGCGGCGGCCTTCTCGACGCGTCGGGCGGCCTTCGCGGCGGCCTTCTCGGCCGCCGCGACCTCCTCGCGGGCAGCGTCGGCCTTCGCGGCCTTCTTCTCGGCGCGGGCACGGGCCTTCCGGGCGGCGGCGCGGCGCTCTTCGAGCTCGGCGCGCTGGGCGTCCGCCTTCTCGGCGCGACGGGTCGCGGCCTTGATCTCGCCCTTGACGACGACGAGCTGCTGCGCGAGGTCGTCGAGGCCCGGCCGCGTGACGGTGGTCAGCGCCGCCGACCGGGCGCGCGCCTCGGCGACGGCGGCCTTCGCGGCGCGCAGGGCCTCGCGAGCGCGGGTCTCGGCCTCGGCGGGCTTCGAGCCGCCCTTCGCGGAGCCCTTCGCGGAGCCCTTCTTCGTGGCCCCCTTGGCGGAGCCCTTCCCCGCGTCGGAGTTCTTCGGGGTCTTGTCGTCCTTGGGCACGGCGGTCCTTCCTCGGGTGGACGGCGCCGCGGGCACGGGCGCCGGGAGATCGCTGCGGCGAGTCTGGCACCGCGACCTGCGACCGGCCTCAGGTCGCACCTACCGCATCCGTCCCCCTCCCGCGATGTGGACAAGTCGAGCGCGAGATCGAGAGTTATCCACAGGGCTAGCCCTCGCCGAAAGTGCTGGTCACAGAGCTATGCGTGAATTACACCGGTGTGATTTCCACACCTTTGTCCCCAGTTGTCCCCAGTTCTCCACGGGGCGGGCGGCGTGTCGGCACAGGTTCTCCACACGTCATCCACACTCTGTCGACAACTCGTGACTCGGGTGCCGACGCCGGCCGGGGGTGGGCGACCCACGCGAGATGTCGCGTCCTGGGTCGTCACGGACTCCCAGGGCCCAGATCGAGTCACCTCGGTCGAGGGGCGGCCTCGCCTCAGTCGTAGACGCGGCCCAGCACCCACCGGCCCGCGGCGTCGCGCAGCACCTCGAACATGTGGGTCGTGCCGACCCCGTCGGTGGCCTGGAACCGCCACCCGACGAACTGCCGTGGCGGGTGCGTGATGAGCGCGTGCACGAAGGTCGGCTCGTCGAAGAGCTTCGTCGGCATGTCGGAGACGCGGTACCGCACCCCGTCGTGCACGAGCCGGTCGGGCACCTCGTCGACGAACCAGAGCGCGACGTCGGATCGGGTCGTGGAGATGTTCATCAGGGCCGCCTCTCTCGAACACGTGTTCGAACAGGGGTCGAGTGTAGGCAGCCCCTCCGACGGTCCGCAAGCGCTCCGGCGCGTCGCCCGCGGACACCGGCGCGTCGCGCCGAGGCACTCGGGAGCGCGCTGCGGCACGCCCTCCGGCGGGCCCTCCCTCGCCTAGCCCAGCGGCAGCCCGAGCGCCGTCGCGACCCCGGCGTTCGTGACGCGCCCGCCCACGACGTTGAGCCCGAGCGCGAGGGCCGGGTCCGCCTCGGTCGCCGCACGCCAGCCGTGGTCGGCGAGCGCCGTCACGTAGGGCAGCGTCGCCGCCGTGAGCGCCCGCGTCGACGTCTCCGGCACGGCGCCGGGCATGTTGGCGACGCAGTAGTACACGGCGTCGTGCACCGCGAAGGTGGGGTCGTCGTGCGTGGTCGGGCGCGACCCCTCGAAGCAGCCGCCCTGGTCGATCGCGATGTCGACGAGCACCGCACCGGCCTTCATGCCAGCGACCATCTCGTCGGTCACGAGCTTCGGCGCCGCGGCTCCGGGCACGAGCACCGACCCGATCACGAGGTCGGCGTCGCGCACCTGCGCCGCGATCTCCCACGGCGACGAGTGCCGCGTGGCGACGCGCCCGTCGAAGCGCGCCTCCAGGCTGCGGAGGCGCGGCAGCGACAAGTCGACCACGGTCACGTCGGCGCCCAGGCCGACGGCGGCGGCCGCCGCGTGCTCGCCGGCGACGCCCCCGCCGATCACGACGACCTTCGCGCGCGGGGTGCCCGGGACGCCGCCGAGCATGGTCCCGCGACCGCCGGAGGCGCGCATCAGGTGGTACGCCCCCACCGTGATCGACAGCCGCCCGGCCACCTCGCTCATCGGCTGCAGCAGCGGCAGCGAGCGGTCGGCCAGCTGCACGGTCTCGTAGGCGATCGCGGTCGTGCCCGAGGCGACCAGCGCCTCCGTCAGGGCCCGGTCGGCCGCGAGGTGCAGGTACGTGAAGAGCACCTGGTCGGCACGGAGGCGGGCGTGCTCCTCGGCGACGGGCTCCTTGACCTTGACGAGCAGGTCGGCGGCGTCCCACACGGCCGCGGGGCCGTCGACGACCGTCGCGCCCGCCGCGGCGAAGTCGGCGTCGGAGAGACGCGAGCCGAGGCCCGCCCCCGACTGCACGAGCACCTCGTGGCCCCGGCGCACCAGGGCGTCGACCCCGGCGGGCGTGATCGCCACGCGGGCCTCGTTGTTCTTGATCTCGGTGGGCACGCCGACGCGCATGGGGGCTCCGTCCGTCTCGCGGTCGTGTCGACGTCTCTGTCGGGTGACCGGGTGCCTCCATCGTGGCCCGTCGGCGACGCGGGGGCTACCAGGCGTACTCGTCGAAGTCGATGGCGGCGTCGATGCGCGCCCACTCCGTGGCTTCCTCCGGCTCGTGGGCCGCGTCGACGGGCTCGGTCGGCACCGACTGGAGGCGCACGACGCTCGACGCCGTGACGAGCACCGAGACCAGGCCGTGCGCGACCGTCGAGAAGTCGACGAAGTCCGCTCCCTGTCGGGCGACGGCCGAGATGCGGGCCTTGAGGGCGCCCACGTCGACCGAGGGGTCGAGGTGGTAGAGCTGGCCGTCGATGCTCAGGCTGGTGACGTTCACGGTGACCCCGTCCGGTAGAGCGGCCGAGGCCGCGTGTCCGCCGCTCCCGGGGTCCGGGGGAACGGTCTCTCGTGCTCCGATGGTCGCACGTCACGGGGCCCCGGCGACAGGGTCGGCGGTTCGGTTGACTCCGAGACCGGAGTGTGCAGGGAGCAGCGACGTGGACGACGAGATGGTGACGGCCGTGGCCGAGCTGCGCCGCGCCTCCTCGACCGGGGGCGACCTGGCCCGTCCGTTGCTCGGCGCCCTGCCCGTGACGGGCCTCTCCATCGCGACGATGGGCGACCTGCTGCCCACCGGGACGGTCGCCGCCACCGACGACCAGGCCGCGCGGCTCGACGAGCTGCAGTTCGACCTCGGCGAGGGCCCCTGCTGGGACGCCGTCGCCGCCCGCCGACCGGTGCTCGAGCCTGACGTCGCGGGCTCGCCCGTGCGCGTCTGGCCCGCGTTCTCGCGGGCGCTCGCCGACGAGCCGATCGGTGCCCTCTTCGCCTTCCCCCTGCTGCTCGGCCCGCTCGCGCTCGGCGCCATGGACCTCTGGTGCGACCACGCGCACGACCTGAGCGACGAGCACGCCCTCCGCGCCTCCGCCCTGGCCCGCGAGGTCAGCCGCCACCTGCTGCGCGCCGCCGTCCGCGAGATCGCCGACGAGCAGCACGACGACGCCGTGACCGACCGCTTCTCGCGCCGGCACGTCCACCAGGCCACCGGCATGGTGCTCGCCCAGGTCGGCGTCTCGCCCGAGGACGCCGAGCTGCTGCTGCAGGGCCACGCCTTCGCCACCGGGACGTCGATGCGCGAGGTCGCCGACGACGTCCTGGCCGGTCGCCTCAGCTTCGCCACACGCCCCACGGGCATCGAGGAGTCATCATGACGGAATCCACACGGGAGGCCGCTCTCGTCGACGCCTTCACCACCCTGGCCGACTCGCTCGTCGCGGGCTTCGACGTCATCGAGCTGCTGCAGTCGCTCGTCGAGACCTGCCACGACCTGCTCGACGTCTCGGAGGGGGGCATCCTGCTCGCCGACGACTCGGGCGAGCTCGAGGTCGTCGCCTCGACGAGCGAGGCGACCTCGCTCGTCGAGACCATGCAGCTCGACGCGGAGGAGGGGCCCTGCTGGGAGTGCTTCCGCACCGGCAAGGTCGTCTCGGTCACCTCGCTCGACGAGGGCGACGCCCGCTGGCCGCGCTTCGCCCGCGTCGCGCGCGAGCAGGGCTTCCGCTCGGTGCACGCCGTGCCCCTGCGCCTCCGCGAGACCGTGATCGGCACGCTCAACCTGCTGCGGCACGAGCCCGGCGAGCTCAACGAGCGCGACGTGCGCGTGGCGCAGGCGCTCGCCGACGTCGCGACCATCGGCATCGTGCAGGAGAGGACGCTGCGCGAGAGCACCGCCGTCCAGGCCCAGCTGCAGTCGGCGCTGACCACCCGCGTCGTCATCGAGCAGGCGAAGGGCGTGCTCGCCCACACGCACGACGTCAGCACCGACCAGGCCTTCGAGCTGATGCGGTCGCATGCGCGGCGCACCCGCACGCGCCTCGCCGACGTCGCCCGCGGGCTCGTGGAGCGGCGGCTGACGCTCTAGCCGTCGGCTCCTCCCTCCGGCCGACGACAGCGTCGGCGGCGCGCCCTACGCTGGCCGTCGTGGCTCCCTTCGACGACGACTTCGACATCCGTTCCTTCCCCGCCGCGCTCGAGCCGACCCCGGTCGCCGATGCGGGCGACGACGCTGACGGTGCCGAAGGCGACGCCGCGGGCGACGGCGCCGCGCCCGCCGACCCGCGCGCCGACGCCGACTCGACGGCCTGGACGCGGGCGGTCACCCTCGGCTTCCACAACGCTGAGCCCGACGCTGCCACGATCGGCCGCGAGACGCAGCGCGGCGTCGTCGACGGCCGGCTCTACACGGGCGTCTACGCGAAGGAGGCGCGGGAGGGCTCCCTCGCCGCGTCCGGAGTGCCCGTGGGCACCTTCGTCAGCCTCACCCGCTCGATCAATGTCGGCGGCGGGCGCCTCCTCGACGCGCACCTCGTCTCGGGCGTGACCGTGCAGCCGACCTACCGCCGTCGGGGCATCCTCCGCCGGTTGATGACCGACGACCTCGCCGCCGCGAAGGGCGCGGGCCTCGCGGTGGCCGCGCTGACCGCCAGCGAGGGCGTGATCTACCGACGGTTCGGGTTCGGGCCGGCCACCCGCGAACGCAAGGTCGAGGTCGACCGGCGCCGCGCCTCCGGCCTGCTCTCCGAGCCCGCGGGCAGCGTCGACCTGGTCGCCCGCGACGAGGCGTTCGAGGCGACGGCCCGCGAGGTCTTCGCCCGGTTCCACCGCCGCAGCCCGGGGTCGATCGACCGGCACGAGGGCGTCTGGTCGCACCGGCTGCACGGCGGCCGGCCGGGCGGCGTCTCCGACCCCGCGATCCGCGCCGCGGTGCACCGTGACCCCGCGGGCGCGGTCGACGGCTACGTCACCTACAAGCTCGACGAGGGCGCGACGACCGTGCTGATCGTCACCGACCTCGTGGCGGCGAGCGACGACGCGTACCTCGGCCTCTGGCAGCTGCTGCTCGAGGTCGACCTCGTCGACACCGTCCGCTACGAGCAGGCTCCCCAGGCCGACCCGCTGCTGCACGCGCTGGTCGACCCCCGCGCGATGCGCATCACCCACGACGAGGACCACGTCTGGCTGCGCGTGCTCGACCCCGTGGCGGCGCTGCAGGCGCGGCCGTGGTCGGCCGACGGGGTCGTCACGCTCGCGGTCGCCGACGCCCTGGGGCACGCGGCCGGCACCTTCCGGGTCACGAGCGAGGGTGGCTCGGCGACCGTCAAGCGCGCGGGCGTCCGCCGGGCCGACCTCGACCTCGACGTCGCCACGCTGGGCTCGCTCTGGCTCGGCGGCGTCGACCCCGTGACGCTCGCCGGGGCCGGTCTCGTCCGCGAGCGCCGCGCGGGCGCGGTGCAGTCGCTCCGGGCGATGCTCGCGCCCGACCGGCCGCTGCACGGCATCACCTCGTTCTGACGGCGGGCCCGGCCGCTCGGGCGGCCGGGAGCGCACACGCCGCCGTGCCCTGTGTGGGGGACAACGCTGGGTGCAGGCCGTGCACGCCCCGTACGGTCGGAGCATGCACTTGTCGCGCGCCGTCCCGCCAGGGTCGACGACCTCCTTCGTCCGTGCTCACCTGCCGGCCTCCGTCGCCGAGGCCCTGGGCCTCGCCGCGAGCCTGACCGGCCCCGGGCGGCGGGGAGGCGCGGTGCCCGCCCCCGGCACCGGCCACACCGCGGACCTCTGGCGCGCGCTGGCCACGCTCGCCGCCCACGACCTCTCCGCGGCGCGGGCGGTGGAGCCGCACCTCGACGCGGTGGCCGTCCTCGAGCAGGCCCGGGAGGCCGGGCAGGTGGCGCCGGCCGCCGCGGACGTCGCGGGCGCTGCGGGCGCCGCCGGCGTCGCGGGCTCGGGTGGCCGGGCCTCCGCGGCCGGGCCGGTCTGGGGCGTCTTCGCCGCCGAGGGCCCGGGGGTGCGGCTCGACGCCACGCGGGCTCCGAGCATCGCTGTCGACCCCGCCGACCCCGCCGACCCCGGCGCCCCCGCTGCCGGCGGCGCCGCGACCGCCGCCCCCGAGCGCTGGACGCTCACCGGCGTCAAGCCGTGGTGCTCCCTCGCCGGCCAGCTCGACGCCGCCCTCGTCACCGCCTGGGCGGGCGACGAGCGCCGTCTCTTCGCGGTCGACCTGCACCAGCCCGGCGTCGAGGTCGTCCCGGGCGCGTGGCACGCCCGCGGCCTGGTCGACATCCCCTCGGGCCCCGTCCGTTTCGACGACGTCGCGGCGAGCCCGGTCGGCGAGCCCGGCTGGTACCTGCGCCGCCCGGGCTTCGAGTGGGGCGGCATCGGCGTCGCCGCCTGCTGGTACGGCGGAGCGGTCGGCGTCGCCCGCACCCTCCACGCCGCGACCGTCGGCCGCGAGCCCGACCCCTGGCGGCTCCGCGCCCTCGGGGTGGTCGACGAGCGCCTCGGCGACGCGCGGCGTGCGCTCGCCGAGGCCGCCGACCTCGTCGACGCGGGCGAGGCCACCGGTCGCGAGGGGCGCCTCCTCGCCAAGCGGGTGCGGGGAACGGTGGCCCGCGCCGCCGACGACGTGCTCACCGCCGTCGGCCGGGCCCTCGGGCCCGCGCCCCTGGCGCTCGACGCGGCGCACGCCGCCCGCGTCGCCGACCTCGAGCTGTACCTGCGCCAGCACCACGCGGAGAAGGACGAGGCGTCGCTCGGCGGCGCTGTCCGCGAGCGGGCGCTCGACCGCGTGGCCGAGTCCGTCCAGCCCGCCGGCGACGGGGTCGACGCCGCCGGGGAGGGGGTGGACCCGTGGTGAGCTTCGACGCCCGCGAGCCCGGCACCTCCGTCGCGACGTGGGAGGCCGACCCGCGCCTGGCGGCGCTGCCGGCTGCACCGCGCCTCCCCGGCTCCCTGCTCGTGCTCGCGGCCCACGCCGACGACGAGACGCTCGGCGCCGGCTCGCTGATCGCCGCCGCCGCCCGGCGGGGGCAGCCCGTCACGGTCGTCGTCGTGACGGACGGCACCGCCTCGCACCCGGCGTCGGAGACGACGTCGAGCGCCGAGCTCGGCGAGGTCCGGCGCCGCGAGGCGCGCGCGGCCCTCGACGAGCTCGGCCCCGGGGTCCGGCTCGTGATGCTCGGCGTGCCCGACGGGGCCGTGCGGGAGCACCGCGAGGCCGTGCGCGACCGGCTCGTCGACCTCGTCGACGAGCTCGCTCCCTCCGCGGTCGTGTCGACCTGGCGCGGCGACGGGCACCGCGACCACCGCGTGCTCGGCGAGGTGGCGGCCGAGGTCGTCGCCGGAGCGCACCCGGCGCCCGAGCTGCTCGAGTACCCGGTCTGGATGTGGCACTGGGGCTCGCCCGACCACCCCGACGTGCCGTGGGCACAGCTGGTCCAGCTGACGGTGGACGAGGAGGCGCGGGTCGCGCGCCAGCACGCCCTCGCCCGCTACGTCAGCCAGGTCAGGCCGCTCTCCGCGCGCCCGGGCGACGAGGCGGTGCTGCGGCCGGAGTTCCTCGCCCACTTCGCCGCCGGGCGCGACGTGTTCGTGCGCTCCGTGCCCGCGGACGTCCCCGTCGACGTACCCGTCGCCGGTGACGCCCCCGCCGACGACGCCTCGCGCTTCGACGGGACGCACGCCGCCCGCGACGACCCGTGGGGGGTCACGACGCGGTGGTACGAGCGGCGCAAGCGCGCCCTGGTGCTCGGGGCCCTGCCCGACGAGCGGTACGGCGCGGTGCTCGAGGTCGGCTGCTCGATCGGCGTCGTGACGAGCGAGCTCGCCGCCCGGGCCGACCGGGTCCTCGCGCTCGACGTCTCGCCGGTGGCCGTGCAGCGTGCCCGCGAGCGGCTCGCCGACCGGCCGCACGTGCGGGTGGAGCGGGCCGACGCCTCCGAGGGGCTGCCCGAGGGGCGTTGGGACCTCGTCGTGCTCGGCGAGGTCGGCTACTACCTCGAGCCCGGTGCGCTGACCGCCCTGCTCGACGGCGTCGCCGCCGCGCTCACGGCGACCGGAACGCTCGTGGCCTGCCACTGGCGGCACGGGGCCGACGACTTCGCCCAGGGAGGCGACGAGGTGCACGCCGTGCTGGCCGCCTGGGCCGAGCGCGCCGGGCTGCGCCGCGTGGTGCAGCACGTCGAGGCCGACTTCCTGCTCGACGTGTTCTCGCTCGACGGCCGGTCCGTCGCCGAGCGGACGGGCCTCCGGTGAGCGCGCCCGCGCCCTGCGCCGTGCCCGCCGACGACGCGCGCGACCGGGCCTCCGTCGCGGAGCCGGCCCGCGACTCCTCGCCGGCCCCGGTCGTCGGGGTCGCCGTCGTCGTGCCGGCCCGTGACGAGCAGGAGCTGATCGAGCGCTGCCTCGCCTCCGTCGCCGAGGCGCGGCGTCGCCTGGCCGAGGAGCGCCCGGAGGCGCGGGTCGTCGTCGTCGTCGTGGCCGACGGCTGCACGGACGACACCGTGCGGCTCGCAAGGGCCGTGCCGGGAGTCACCGTGCTCGAGACCAGCGTCCACAACGTCGGGCTCGCGCGGTCGGCCGGCGTCGAGTGGGCGCTCGTGGAGCTGCGCCGGGGCGAGGGCCGGGGCGGGCCGGACGACGGGCCCGCGACCACCGCGGACCGCGTGTGGATCGCCAACACGGACGCCGACTCGCAGGTGCCGCCGGCCTGGCTGACGTCGCAGCTCGACGAGGCCGACGCCGGGGCGGACGTCGTGGTCGGCACCGTCCGGCCCGACTTCGCCGACCTCAGCCGGGAGCAGGTCGCCGCCTGGACGGCCCGCCACACGCCCGGGCGGCCGAACGGGCACGTGCACGGGGCGAACCTCGGGGTGCGGGCGTCGCGCTACGCGGAGGCGGGGGGCTTCGGCGACCTCGACCTGCACGAGGACGTGACGCTCGTGGGGCGGCTGCGCGCGGCGGGGGCGACCCTGCTGGCGTCGGAGGCGGGCGAGGTGCTGACCTCGGGGCGTCGCGTCGGCCGCACGCGCGGCGGCTACGCGGGCTACCTCGCGAACGACCTGCTCGCCTGAGCGCTGGCGCCGGCGCCCGGCGCCGCGCCGCGCCGCGCATCGAGGTGACCCTTCCTGGGCCTTCCTCCGCACGGAGGCCCCAGGAAGGGTCACCTCGACGTCGTCGCCCGGCGCGGTGCGGCTGGCTCGCTGCTGCGGTGGCCGGCCAGGACGTCGTGGTCGAGAAACGTCGTTCCACTCCGGAGTGGAGCAGCGGGGGTTGAGAAGACGTCTCCCCGAAGTCGTCCTCCACTCTGGAGTGGAGGAGCGGGACCGCGGGCGCTGTTCGCCCCGAGGGCCGTGCTCCACTCTGGGGTGGAGGAGCG
>NZ_JACYVL010000003.1:0-520057 GCF_014842245.1 Frigoribacterium sp. CFBP 13707 | reverse complement strand
AGCTGCCCCGTGTGCCCGCCGGCGGCGAGGACGGCGACGGTGACGAGGCTGCGATCCCGGGCGGAGAGCTCGGGGCGGTTCCAGACGTCCTCGAAGAGGACGTCGTCGGTGAGGGCGGCGAGCTTGGGGGCGAAGTCCCCGAACGTGCGGCGCCCGCCCCCGATCTGGATCGGCTGGTCGGCCATGGTGGTGCTCCTGTCCGTCGTGTCGTGGAGGGCCGCGCGTCGCGGTCCTGTCGTCCACGGAACACCCGACGCGCCGCCCGAGGGAGGCCCTGACGTGGCACCCTTTGCCGGGCATCAGGGCCGTCTGGTCAGAAGGTCTCGTTCTCCGTGAGGACTTGTTCATGAGGAGCCAGGCGGCACATCAGAAGGTCAGGATGAGGCGGCCGCGAAGACCGCCGGCTTCCATCCGGCGATGAGCGGTACTGGCCTGGTCCGCGGGGAGCGTGTCGGCGACGCGGACGGTGAGTTCCCCGCGACCGACCCGACCGGCAAGAGCCTCGATGGCGTCATGGCGACGGTTCGACCTCATGACGTAGGACTGGAAGACACGAACACCTCGCCTCGGCTCGAGATCAGCTGGCAAGAACAGTGCGAGTTGCCCACCATCGGCGACCGCCTCGAAGGCGGCAGCCCCACGAGCCGCCGGATCAGCGAGAGCGTCGGCTCCCTTTCCATCGGTGAGTTTCCTGACTTCTGCACCAAAATTCGCATCACGATCCACGACATGGTGAGCCCCGAACGCGCGGACGATCGCGTGCTCTTCCGGGCGGGCATCAGCGATGACGGTCACTCCCCGCGCCGAAGCCAACTCGACGAGATACCCGCCGACCGCCCCCGTGGCGCCCGTGACCGCGAGAACCGAGCCAGGTTCCAGGTGGAGCCCTTCTAGGGCCATCTCGGCAGTCAGGGCATTGGACAAGAAAGCGGCCCCCGAGACATGGTCACCTCGAGTGGGCAGCGCAACCAACGATTCTGCTGGCAGAACAACGAATTCGCTGTACCCGCCGTGCGAGCCTGATGGAGCGACGAAACCCACCACCTCGTCACCTACCAGAAGTGTCATGCTCTCCGGAAGATCCGATCCGACCTCATCGATGACACCGGACACGTCCGTGCCGGGAACGACCGCGGAGGTGATCTCGCCGTCATTGCCCTGGAACGATCCGCTGCGAATGATGGCGTCGACCGGATTCACCGCGGCCGCATGGACTCGGATTCGGACCTGGCCCGGGCCCGCGTGTGGCTCGGGCAGATCGACTGCCATCAGCTCCTCTGGACCGCCGTAGTGCCTCACACCGATTGCGCGCATGACTCTCCTTCTTCGCTCCGCTCCTCGAGGGCGAGGCGTCCGTCGTAGGTTCACAGGGACGGGGTGCAGCCAGGGGTACCTGGCTTGACTCCGCATCCAGTGGCTCAGCCGATGGTCTGGCCGCCATCGACGACGAGGGTGTGACCGACGGCGAAGCCGCCGTCGTCGGAGGTGAGCCAGAGAACGGCCGAGGCGATCTCTTCGGGCTTGCCGAGTCGGCCGATGGGCTCCTGGGAGATGACGTCTGCGTAGCCGTCGTCGGTCCCTCCGGTGAGGCGTTCGATCATCTTCGTGTCGATCATCCCGGGGGCGACGACGTTGACCCGGATGCCGTTTGCGACGTACTCCAGGGCGGTGGACTTGCTGAGTCCGATGACAGCGTGCTTCGCGGCGGCGTAGGCGGCTTGACCCGAGATGCCCATGACGCCTGCTCCC
This sequence comes from Frigoribacterium sp. CFBP 13707, assembly GCF_014842245.1. Classification (NCBI taxonomy): domain Bacteria; kingdom Bacillati; phylum Actinomycetota; class Actinomycetes; order Micrococcales; family Microbacteriaceae; genus Frigoribacterium; species Frigoribacterium sp. CFBP 13707. Next base: position 518,308 of record NZ_JACYVL010000003.1, on the reverse strand, counting down.
GAGGAGGTGTTGACGATGGCGCCTCCTCCGGAGGTCTTCATGTGCCGGATCTCGTGCTTCATGCAGAGGTACACGCCGCGCACGTCGACGCTCATGATCCGATCGAACTCGGCGTCGTCGAGGTCGGCGGTGGGGGTCTGGGTCTGTTCGACGCCGGCGTTGTTGAAGGCGACGTCGAGACGGCCCCAGAAAGAGACGACGTGGTCGAGGGCAGCGACGACCTGAGCGGCGTCGGAGACGTCGAGATCGATGGCCGTCGTGGTGCCGCCTGCTGCGGTGATCATCAAGGCGGTGTCGTGGTGGCCGGCACCGGGGAGGTCGGCGACGGCGACGCGGGCGCCTTCTGCGGCGTAGGCGAGGGCGGTGGCGCGGCCGATGCCGCCCGCGGCGCCGGTGACGAACGCGACCTTGTCCGTAAATCGGGGGGTGGTGAAGCTCATGATTGTCTCCTTGAGGAGTCGGGGGGATGGGTGGTGAGGATGCCGCGGCGCTGTGCGTCGAGGGCGGTGGATGGAGGGTCAGAGCTCGGCGGGGAAGGCGTTCCTGCGACCGATGAGGGTGAGACCGAACGCGATGGTCCCGAAGATGATCAGGACGACGGGGAGGATGAGGCCGTCGGCTCGGGTCAGCAGGCCGGCGCCGACGATCCCGGCGGCGAAGATCGCGATGTTGAACGCCACGGGCAGGAACGAGTTGGCGACATCGGCGTTGTCGCCGCCAGCTGTTGTGAGGGCTGCTTGGAGCTGCGCTGCGGCGCCGCCGAAGGTCAGGCCCCAGAGCACGGCGGCGACGAGAACGGCCGATGCTGACGCGTGGCTGACGAGGAGCACCACGCCTACGCCGACGAAGACCGCGAGGCTGCCGTGCAGCAGTGGTCGCGGGTGTCGGTCGAGGAGGGCGCCGGTGATGATGATGCCGCCGATCGAGGAGACGCCGTAGACGAGCAGGGTGAGGTCGACACCGAGGCCTGAACCGCCGGTCCGGAGGTAGGGCGCGATGTAGGTGTACAGGGTGTTGTGAGCGATCATCCACGTCGCGATGACGGCCAGGATCATTGCGACCCCGGGGATCCTGATCACTCGGGTGAGGGGCAGGCGCGATGTCGCTGGTGCCGGTTCGGCGTCGGAGACGACGGTGAGCACCAGGACCAAGACGACGGCCCCGAGGATGCTGAGACCGCCGAAGGACCACCGCCAGTCGAAGGTCGTTCCGATCCACGAGCCCAGGGGTGTGCCGAAGGCGAAACCGACGGGGGCTCCGGCGGAGACGATCGCGAGAGAGCGCCCGGCCTGGTTCGTCGGGCTGATGCGGCGCCCGTAGGCGGCGAGCATGCCCCAGATGGTTCCCGAGAATGCTCCGGCGACGAAACGAGCGACGAGGGCGACGATCACCGTCGGTGCCACGGCGGTGACGGCATTGGCCACGATGAGACCGACGAGGGCGACGGCGAGCAACCGTCGGCGACGGACGCCCCGGGTCAGGGTGATCGCAGGGACAGTGGCGATGACGGTGCCGAGCGCGTAGGCGCTGATGAGCAGGCCCACGGTGCCTTCGCCGGTGTCCAGTCCGCTGGCGATCTGCGGTAGCAGCCCGGCGGGCATCGTCTCCATGGCCACGAGGATGAACCCGGTCGTGGCGAGGACGATGAGGGAGAACAGAGGCAGCCTCGGTGAAGGCCCGCCAGCGTCCTGTGAGGCAGGGACACCGATCGGGACGGATGCGGTCGGAGTGGTCACGAAGTCCTTTCGGGCGCGGTGAAGCAGCCTGAGATCACGAGGAGTCGGAAAGTGTCGGGTCCGAGGAGAAGACCGGGAAGGGGCTGCCGGGTCAGACCGCGTGTTCGGTGCTCCGGGCGCGTTCGGCGATGCATTCCGTCGCAGCCCAGGAGGCGAGCAGCTGCAGTCCTTGGTCGGACTCGCTGCCGGGGGCAGCGGTGTAGACGGTGAGGGAGTGGCCGGGGGAGTCCTGCAGGTCCATGGCGTGGAAGTCGAGCTCGAGGAGCCCCACGACCGGGTGCCGGAACTGCTTCGCACCGGAGTAGTGCCGCCGAACATCGTGTGCAGCCCACCGGGTACGGAAGTCGTCACTTCGGATGGAGAGCTCCCCGACGAGGGCTGCGATGCCGGCGTCATGGGGGTCGCGTCCTGCATCCCGTCGGAGGATGGCGACGTTGACGTTCGCCGCGCGCTCCCAGTCCGGGTAGAACTCGTGTGCCCGAGGGTCGAGGAAGATGAACCGGGAGTGGTTCGCCGGCCGGAGTGAGCCACGGTACATCTCCGAGTACAGGGCGAATCCGAGGGCGTTGGCTGCGACGAGATCCATGCGGGTGTTCGTGATCATGGCGACCGAACCGGTCATCGCATCCAGCATGTGCTGAAGAGGGGAGGCTGCGATCTTCTGCTCAGGGCTCGACGTGGGGCGGCGACGGGTGGGCGCTGCGGCACGGGCGAGGTCGTACAGGTGGTCCTGTTCGGCCTGATCCATCTCCAGTGCCCGAGCGATGCTGTCGAGCACGCTGTCAGAGACCCCACTGAGGCTGCCGCGTTCGACCCTGGTGTAGTAGTCGACACTGACACCGGCGAGACGGGCGACTTCCTCACGCCGCAGGCCCGGTACCCGGCGGCGACCGCCGACGCTGATGATGCCCGGCGCGTCGGGGCTCAGTCGTGCACGGCGTGACGAGAGGAACTCCCGTACCTCAGCTCGATTGTCCATGCCGTGACGCTACGACTGATGTCCTTCGCCAGCCAGGCCCTGACGGGACCCCCGTTCCGCCGAGAGGGCCGAGCACCAAGGGGGTTCTGACCGGGCCTGTCAGCTTCTCCAGCGACGGCTTAGCGTCTCCGGGAAGAACCCCGCTGACCCGCATCGCCCTGTGACTGGGGCCTGCGCAGCGCGTACTGCCTCTCCGCAACTGATCTGAGAAGGAGCCCCAATGAAGGCCACCGTGATGTACAAGTCCGGCGACGTCCGAGTGGTGGAGGTTCCTGACCCCGTCATCCAGCAGCCCACCGAGGCGCTCATCCGCGTCACCTACGCCTGCGTCTGCGGGTCCGATCTGCACCCCTACCACGACCTCGGGGACACCCCCGAGGGCCGCCGCATGGGCCACGAGGCCATCGGTGTCGTCGAGGAGATCGGCGAAGACGTTCGCACCCTGTCGGTCGGCGACACGGTCATCGTGCCCTTCGCCTGGTCCGACGGAACCTGCCCGTTCTGTCAGGACGGCATCACGACGGCGTGCATCCACGGCGGCTTCTTCGACGGTGCGGCCTCAGCCACCCAGGCCGAGAAGCTGATCGTCCCCCAGGCCGACGGAACCGCCGTCGTCATCCCCGAGGGAACCGACGAAGCGCTCATGCCGAGCCTGCTGACCTTGTCCGACGTGTACCTCACCGGCTACCACGCCGCGATCCGCGGCGATGTCGAGCACGGGAAGACCGTCACCGTCATCGGCGACGGCGCCGTCGGCCTCTCCGCTGTCCTCGCGTCGAAGCAGCTCGGTACGGAGACGATCATCCTGATGGGCCGTCACACGTCCCGCACCGACCTCGGGCGCGAGTTCGGGGCCACGCACGTCGTCGCTGAGCGCGGCGACGAGGGCGTCGCGAAGGTCATGGAGATCACCGGAGGCGAGGGCTCGCACGTCGTGCTCGAGGCCGTCGGTCACATGCCGGCGTACGAGCAGGCGTACAAGATCGTCCGTGCCGGAGGAACCATCAGCCGTGTCGGCGTTCCCCAGTACGAAGAGGCGGCGGTCGGCATGGCGTCCCTGTTCGGAAAGAACGTCACCCTCACCGGCGGCCCCGCGACTGTCCGCGCTTACCTCGAGCAGGTCCTGCCCCAGGTCCTCGACGGAAGCATCGATCCTGGCCGTGTCTTCGACCGCGAGATGCCCCTCGACGACATCGCCGAGGCGTACCGCCTCATGGACGACCGCGAAGCACTGAAGGTCCTCATCCGTCCCTGACCTCCCCGGGCGGGACTGACCAGATGCCCACCCACCCGCCGTCCAGCACGATGAACGACAGGAACATCTCCATGGCCCCGCCCACCTCCACCCACGGACGACGTCCCGCCCAGGTCACGTCGGCACTCCTTCTCACGACCGCCAGCATCGGTGTCCTCACCGGATGCTCGAGCGCCACGGGACAGACCCCGGAACCTGCCGGCGCATCCACGCCTGCGGCGGAACCCTCGGCCGCTGGCACTGCCCGACCGGCTCCTGAGGCAGGCCCTACCCCAGAGCCCGAAGCCCCTCGCGAGGTCGTCGGGACCGTCATCAGGTTCAGCGGCGGAGGCAGCGTGGTCGACGTGACGCTCGAGGAAGACAACCCCACCACCCGGGATCTCCTGACCCGGCTGCCGACGACCCTGCGCCTCGAGGAGTTCGCCGGCCGCGAGAAGATCGGCTACCCCTCACCCGGACTCATCGTCGAAGGGTCTCCGGGCTCCGATCCCGAGGACGGCGATCTCATCTACTTCACACCCTGGGGCAACATCGGCTTCTACTACGACGCCTCCGGAATCGACTACTCCGAGAAGACGATCCACATCGGCAGCTACGACGCCACACCGGACCAGCTCGCGGCGTTCGACGACACCGACGTGACCATCGAGGTCGTCCCGTGACGAACGGAACGTCGCCGGGAAGAGCGACGACACGCAAGACCGTGAGGGCCGTCGTGGCTGTAGCCGCCGCAGGTGTCCTCGCATCGGCCGTGTTCAGCGCCTGCACCAGCACCGGTTCCGGCATGGACCGACCTCCCTCGTCCTCTGCCACCTCGGGCGCGTCCCCTACCGCCCCCCTCGTCGCCGACGCCCCCACCCAGATGGCATCAGGTCTCGAGGCACCGTGGTCGATCGCCTTCCTCCGAGGCACACCCCTGGTCAGTGAACGGGACTCGGGCCGAGTCCTCGAGCTGACATCGACGGGTGAGACCCGCGTCGTCGGGACGGTTCCCGGCGTGCAGCCCGATGGCGAAGGGGGTCTCCTCGGTCTCGCTGTCGGGGAGGACGATCGCCTGTACGTCTACTCGACCGGGGAGGAAGGGAACCGCATCGAGCGGTACACCCTGACGGGCGAGGCCGGGTCCCTCGAACTCGGACCAGGCGAGTCGATCATCGACGGGATCGCGTCCGCCGGGTACCACAACGGAGGCCGGATCGCCTTCGGCCCCGACGGGATGCTCTACGCCGGCGTCGGCGACGCCGGACAGAGCTCAGCCAGCCAGGACCCCGATTCGCTCTCCGGGAAGATCCTGCGCATGAACGCCGACGGGTCCGTCCCCGCCGACAACCCCTTCCCCGGATCAGTGGTCTACAGCCTCGGCCACCGCAATGTCCAAGGGCTCGGGTGGGCGGCCGACGGGACCATGTTCGCCAGCGAGTTCGGTCAGAACACCTGGGACGAACTGAACATCATCGAAGCTGGCGGCAACTACGGCTGGCCCGAGGCCGAGGGCTTCTCCGGGGGAGAGGACTACATCGACCCCGTCCAGCAATGGTCACCCGCCGACGCCAGCCCGAGCGGCATCACGGTCACCGCCGACACGGTGTTCATCGCGAACCTCCGCGGCGAAGTCCTGCGGGCAGTCCCGGTCGCTGACCCCACCACAGCCACCGACTACTACGAGGGTGAGTTCGGTCGCATCCGAGCCGTCACCGAAGGCCCCGACGGGAACCTCTGGTTCCTCACCGGGAACACGAACAGCCAAGGCACCCCACGGGACGGCGACGACAAGCTCCTCCGAGTCCCGCTCACCCTCTGACGACGGCGCCTGCCCGCCACGTCCCCTCCTATCCACGAAAAGAGCGACTCATGATCCCTCGCACATTGGGAGCCGGTGGCCCCGCCGTGTCCCCCCTCGGCCTCGGCTGCATGACGATGACCGGCGGCTACGGTGCTGCAGCCGAGCGTCGCGACATGGTGGAGCTTCTCCGCGGAGCCGTCGACCGCGGGGTGACCCTGTTCGACACGGCAGAGGTCTACGGGCCGCACTCCAACGAAGAGCTCCTCGGAGAGGCCCTCGCCGATCGACCCGACGACGTCGTCATCGCCACCAAGTTCGCCATGGCCATCGACCCTGTCACCCGGGAACCCCGGGGGCGGCTGCTGCGGCCCGACGAGGTCGCGGAGGCCGCCGAGGGTTCCCTCCGACGTCTCGGCGTCGAACGGCTCGACCTCTACTACCAGCACCGGATCAACCCGGACATCCCTGTCGAGGAGTACGCCGGCGCGGTGTCGCAGCTCGTCGACGCCGGGAAGGTCCACCGCTACGGGCTCTCTGAGGCCTCCGAGAGCACCATCCGCCGAGCCCACGCCGTGCTGCCCCTCGCTGCGGTGCAGAGCGAGTACTCGCTCTGGTGGCGTCGACCCGACAACGGCGTCCTCGCGGCGTGCAATGAACTCGGCATCGCGTTCGTGCCGTACAGCCCCCTCGGGAAGGGGTTCCTCACCGGCACCATCACCGCGTCCAGCTCCTTCGCCGACGGCGACCTCCGGGGCAGCATCCCGCGTTTCGGCGCCGACGTCATCGAGCACAACCTCCAGCTGGTCGACGTCGTCAAGGGCATCGCGGCCGAACACGGCGCCACGCCGGCCCAGGTAGCCCTCGCGTGGCTGCTCGCCCGGGAGCCGTTCATCATCCCCATCCCCGGTACGACGAAGGTCCACCGCCTCGAGGAGAACCTCGGAGCGTCGGACATCACCCTCACCGACGCCCAGACGCGGCGCCTCACGTCCCTCTCCGACGACTCAGCGGTCGTCGGAGCCCGCTACCCCGACTTCCTCGAAGCGCAGACCGACATCTGATCGAAAGGCACCACATGAACACCACCCACCGGACCACGAGCATCGCTCTCGCCCTCATCGCCGTCGGCGCGGCGGTCACCGGGTGCACCTCGACCACCGCGGACGCCGGCGACGCGACCGTGACGACCTCAGCGACGGCCCCGACGAGCAGCTTGACCGGTGAATGGGAGATGACCTCCCTGGAAGTCGGAACAGACGGCGACCTGGCCGAGATCCCCTACGGCGGCCAGGTGATCTTCACCGATGCCGGCACCATGGCCGTCCAGGCAGCGAACCCCGACACCGCAGCTCCCGACGGCCCCTACACCGTCAACGGGTACGAGGCCTTCTACGGCGAGGTCACGCTCGTCGACGACGACTCCTTCACCGTCGAGGTCGAGTCCGCACTCGCCCGAGACCTCATCGGGCAGAGCCTCGCCCGGGACTTCGACATCGACGGTGACACGCTCGTCCTGACCCCGACGGACCCCACGGAGGGATTCCGGGCCACCTACGAGCGACAGGGCTGACCTCCAGCCTGCTGGCCACCGACGGACGAGACGACTGCAGTTGGGCAGGGTGGCAAATTCGTACCAGTCAGAGCGGGAGCGTGAGCTAGTCGTCCTTGCCCGTGCTCCGTAACCTCGGGATCCTGTGGGACCGAACACTGCCTCACCCCGAGCAAAGGAGCCCGAGATGTCCAATTCGTCAGCCGTCCTCTACGCAGCCGGTGACCTCCGTATCGAGGAGCGCCCGACACCCGTGCCGGCGACCCATGAAGTCCTCGTGGAGATCCACGCCGTCGGGATCTGCGGGTCCGACGTCCACTACTTCGAGGCTGGTCGGATCGGCCGGTACGTCGTGGAGGCACCGATGGTCGTGGGCCACGAGTCGGCCGGAGTCATCGTCGGCGTCGGTACGGACGTCTCGCCTGAACGCATCGGCCAGACTGTCGCCCTCGAGCCAGGAGTCCCGTGCCGTCACTGTGAGCAGTGCCGTCTCGGGCGATACAACCTCTGCCCGTTCGTCCAGTTCTTCGCGACGCCACCGGTCGATGGCTCGATCGCGCGCTACGTCGTCATCGACGCCGAGTTCGCCCACGTCGTCCCTCATGGCCTGAGCGCTGAGAAGGCAGCGATGGCGGAGCCGGTGTCGGTGGGGGTGTGGGCGTGCCGCAAGGCCGAGGTGACTGCCGGCGACCGCGTCCTGGTCACCGGGGCCGGGCCGATCGGTCTGCTCGCCGCCCAGGTCGCCCGCGGCTTCGGAGCAACACAGGTCACCGTCACCGACGTGAGCGAGTTCCGGCTCGACACTGCTCGCGATCTAGGTTTCACCGCGACCCGGGCGGGCGAGGCGCTCGAGGGAGAGTTCGACGTCCTGCTCGAGTGCTCTGGTGCGGCTCCCGCGCTGGCCTCAGGCCTGGAGGCGCTCGCCTCCGCGGGCCGTGCCGTCCTCGTGGGCATGGGCGCGGACGAGGCCACGATCAACGTGCCGCTCGTCCAGGGGAAGGAGCTCACTCTCCAGGGCATCTTCCGCTACGCCAACACCTACCCGACGGCCCTGCAGTTGATCGCGTCGGGGGGCGTCGACGTCGACAGGGTCATCACGCACCGGTTCGGCATCGCTGAGACGCAGGCCGCGCTCACACTAGCGAGGCGCGAGGCACGATCCCTCAAGGCCGTCGTCGACCCTCGCGCGTGACGGCAGCGGACAGGGAGTCTCGTGCCCTGGGGCCGGGTGACGTCCTCGTCATCGGCGAGTCGCTCATCGACGTCGTGGTGCCCCGACACGGCCAACCGAGGCGACACGCCGGGGGATCACCCCTGAACGTCGCGGCGGGTGCCGCCAGGCTCGGATCCCCGGTGCGGTTCGTGACGTCTTACGCCCAGGACGACGCGGGCACCCTCATCGATCAGCACCTCGTCCGCTCGGGCGTGGAAGTCTGGAGCCAGGCCCCCGTCTCAGGTCACACGTCGACGGCGACGGCGGTGCTCGGACTCGGCGGGGCAGCATCCTACGAGTTCGACATCGAGTGGGACATCGCACCGGTGTCCGTCCCCGGCCCTGCCGCCGTCGTCCACGCCGGATCGATCGCGACCCACCTCATGCCGGGCGCGAACACTGCCTTCACTCTCCTCATGGAGCAACACGAGGAGGCGGTGGTCACGTTCGACCCCAACGTCCGGCTCGGCCTGGGCACCGCAGCCGACGATGTGGCCCGCTCATTCGAGCGCTTCGCCACGGTCTCCGACGTCGTGAAGCTGAGCGACGAGGACGCTGCTGCCTTGTTCGGGTTTTCCCTTTCCCCGGAGGACGTCGTGACCCGAATCTTGGAGCTGGGCCCGAGCTTGGTGGTGCTCACTCGTGGTCGTGAGGGGGCACTCGTCGCGACCCATGCCGATCGCAGGCACACCGTGCCCCCTCTCGTCCAGGTCGTGGACACCGTGGGCGCTGGGGACTCCTTCATGGCCGCCCTCGTTCACGGCATCGCCGGCGCCCGGTCGTCCGGCGCCCTCGACCTCGTTCGGATGCGCAGCGCCGACCACTGGCCTGAGGGCGTCCTGAGTCGCCTGGCCGATCTCGCCACCCGCTGCGCTGCCATCACCGTCTCCAGGGCCGGCGCCGATCTCCCCTGGGCTCGCGACCTCCGGTGACGCGCACCGGTGTCATGTCGAAGTCGACAACGCAGCGGAGCCCTCTCACGCCTCGTCGCCCTTACTGAGTCCGTTGCGGAATTGCCTCGGGGTCAAGCCCTTCTCACGGAGGAACTGCCGGTTGAAGTTCGAGAGATTCGTGAACCCCACGTCGAAGCAGATCGTCGCCACAGGGAGGTCGGTCTCGAGGAGAAGGCGACTGGCGTGCGCAACGCGGAGCTTGCGCACCAGCTCGCTGAAGTTCTGACCTGTCGCACGCTTGAAGTACTTCGAGAACGTGGCGTCGGACATGCCGACGGTGGCAGCAGCCTCAGCCATGCTGATCTCGCCCGTGTGCCCGGCGAAGGCGTACTCGAGAACGACGTCAACGATCGCGGCGGCGCGATCGTCCAGCTGCGGCTGGAAGAACTCGGTCGCCAGAAGGAGCCGTTCTTCGTGAGGTGACCGAGCCAGCACGGTGAGCAACTCGAACACGTGTCGCAGTCGGTCCAGACCGTTCGTGACTCCCACCTTCTCGATGAGGGCCGCGGCTCGAACGGCGGACTCGCCGGTGAATTCGATCCCCCTTGAGGACGCTAGGAGGAGCGGCTGCACCTCCCGAAGCTCCGGCATCACAGCTGAACCCTGGGTGATCCACGCCGGGTCGATCTGGATGACGGCGTCGCGGTTAACGAGGGCTTCGCCATCGGCCAGGTCGCTCACCCAGTCGTGTGGCAGGCCAGACCCGATGAGGGAGACGTGGCCGGCCTCGAACGTACCGACATGGTCACCGACGATGAATCGGCCAGTGCCAGAGCGGATCAAGTGGATCTCGTACTCCGGATGGTAATTCCACCTAGCCACAGGGCTCGGGTAGTCGTGCTGAGCCCACCGCACCGACCGGTCCGGGTCGGCCGTGATGATCTCCCTCGCCGCTCGCATCCCGGTCAGGCGCTCAGCGAGCATCGTCGCCGTGTCCGATCCAGGGCCATGTGCATCCATGGCGACAGCATACAAATTCGTACCAGTTCTCGGAGGTGGGCGCGCTAGTTCGTGTTCCGTCATGAAGTCAGACTCGTGCCCGGACGGCGCCTCGCAGCAGCGGCATCGCCCCAGGGCTCACCACGGCGGTGGGTACCCGCCCGGAGAACGAAGGAGTCCTTCCGATGAACAGACGACACAGGCGCATCGCCACGACAGTGGCCGGTGCCTCGATCATGGCCATGGCCCTCGCGGCGTGCGGCGGCGCAGGCGGATCGACGGGGGCCGACGGGGGAGACCAAGAGGTCAACGTCCTCATGGTCAACAACCCCCAGATGGTCGACCTGCAGAAACTGACCGCCGATGCCTTCACGGCCGACACCGGCATCAAGGTCAACTACACAGTGCTGCCAGAGAACGACGTCCGCGCCAAGATCAGCCAGGAATTCTCCAGCCAGGCCGGCCAGTACGACGTCGCGAGCATCAGCAACTACGAGGTCCCCTTCTACGCCACGAACGGGTGGCTGACGCCTCTCGACGACACCGTCGCCGCCAGCGCGGAGTTCGATCAGGGCGACATCCTCGAGCCCATGACGAAGTCCCTCACCGCGGCAGACGGCAAGCTGTACGCCGAGCCCTTCTACGGGGAGAGCTCGTTCCTCATGTACCGCAAGGACGTCTTCGACGCGGCCGGGCTGACGATGCCCGACAAGCCCACGTGGGACCAGGTCGCCGAGCTCGCGGCCGAGGTCGACGGAGCAGAGGACGGCATGAAGGGCATCTGCCTCCGGGGACAGCCCGGCTGGGGGCAGGTGTACGCCCCGCTGACCAGTGTCGTGAACACCTTCGGTGGCACGTGGTTCGACGAGGACTGGACCGCTCAGGCGGACAGCCCCGAGTTCACCGAGGCCGTGCAGTTCTACGTCGACCTCGTGAGAGAGCACGGAGAGAACGGTGCCGCCCAGGCCGGCTACACCGAGTGCCTCAACAACCTGCAGCAGGGAAACGTGGCCATGTGGTACGACTCCACGGCCGCAGCGGGCAGCCTCGAGGCCGACGACTCGCCCGTCAAGGGCAAGCTCGGCTACGTCGCAGCGCCGGTGAAGGAGACCGCCAGCTCCGGCTGGCTGTACTCGTGGGCCTGGGGCATCCAGAAGGCCGGCAAGAACCAGGACGCCGCAGCCGAGTTCATCGCGTGGGCATCGAGCAAGGAGTACGAGCAGCTCGTGGGCGAGAAGATCGGCTGGTCGAGCGTCCCCGCCGGCAAGCGCGCCAGCACCTACGACAATGCCGACTACCAGGCATCCGCCGGGGCGTTCTACCAGCAGACCGAGGACGCCATCACGACCGCCGACCCGGACGACCCGGGTGTGCAGCCCCGCCCGGCCCCGGGGATCCAGTTCGTGGCGATCCCCGAGTTCGCCGACATGGCGACCCAGGCCTCCCAGGAGATCAGCGCTGCCATCGCCGGGCAGACATCCGTGACGGATGCCGTCGCCGAGGGCCAGCAACTTGCCGAGAAGGTCGCCGAGAAGTACCAGGAGTGACAACGAAGGGGGCGGCGGCCACACGCCGTCGCCCCCTGCGCACCCTCCTGCCACGACATCGTGCCCACCAGAGACGAGGACGTCCAGTGACATCGACACACGCCCCATCCGTCGGCCGTACGCCGACCCCGGCGGAACCGCGCCCCACGGCGCCCCGCTTCCGGCAGCCGCGCCGAGACGCAGCCCGACTCGCCAAGGCCGGCGCCTGGGCACGTCGCGCACCGCTGCTCCCTGCCTTGATCTTCGTCATCGCAGTCACCCAGGTGCCGTTCGTCATCACCATCGTGGTGTCGTTCATCAACTGGAACTCGCTCTACCCGAACGACATCGCCTTCGGCTGGTTCGACAACTACGTCAACGTCTTCACCGACGCGACCATGCGCGCCTCCGTCGTCACCACCATCGTCCTGACCGTGGCCGTTGTTCTCGTCAGCCTCATGTTCGGGCTCCTGATCGCGCTCCTGCTCGACCGGAAGTTCCTCGGTCGCGGGGTCGTGCGCACGATCATGATCGCGCCGTTCCTCGTGGTGCCCGTCGCTGCGGCACTGGTCTGGAAGCACGCGCTCTACAACCCCGAGTACGGCCTGTTCAACGGCGCGCTCACCTGGTTCTTCGGCCTCTTCGGCGCCACCGCGCCGCAGCCCGACTGGATCACGAACAACCCGCTGATCGCGGTCGAGGCGGCACTGATCTGGCAGTGGACTCCGTTCATGATGCTGATCTTGCTCGCAGGCCTTCAGAGCAGACCCCTCGACGTGCTCGAGGCTGCACGCGTCGACGGCGCCAGCGCCTGGCAGATCTTCCGCTACATGACGCTTCCCCACATGCAGCGCTACCTGGAGCTGGCAGCGCTGCTCGGGTCGATCTACATCGTCCAGAACTTCGACGCCGTCTTCACGATCACCGCCGGCGGGCTCGGCACCGCGAACCTGCCGTACACGATCTACCAACAGTTCTTCCAGGCGCACGACTACGGCGCAGCATCCGCGGCAGGCGTCATCGTCGTCATCGGCTCGCTCATCATCGCCAACTTCGCGCTCCGCACCGTGTCCACGCTTCTCAAGGAGGAGAACCGATGACCACCCTCACCACCCCACGCCGCGCTGCCCGTTCGGTCCGAGCCTCATCGGCCCCGGGAGCCACGGCGGGACGCACGCTCGGAAGCCGGGCCCGCGGGGGCTTGGCGGGCCTCGCAGCCTGGATCGTCGGCTTGGCCTTCTTCGCCCCGGTGGCCTGGATGGTGCTGACGAGCTTCCACTCCGAGACCGACGCGGCCACGAACCCGCCCTCGCTCTTCGCGCCTCTCACCCTCGATGGCTACGCGAACTTCTTCGGCGCGAACTCGGGTGCCGGCCCCTGGCCGCCGCTGATCAACAGCGCCTCCGCGTCGATCATCTCGACCCTGCTCGTGCTCGTGCTGGCACTGCCCGCCGCGTACGCCCTGTCGATCCGTCCCGTGGAGAAGTGGTCGGACGTCATGTTCTTCTTCCTCTCGACGAAGATGCTGCCGATGGTCGCCGGGCTGCTCCCGATCTACCTCATCGCCTCTCGCATCGGCGCCCTGGACTCGATCGGGCTGCTGATCGTGCTCTACACGTCGATGAACCTCCCCATCGCGGTGTGGATGATGCGGTCGTTCCTCTCAGAGATCCCCGTTGAGATCCTCGAGGCCGCTGCGCTCGACGGCGCGAACCTCCTGTCGATCTTCCGCCGTGTCATCATCCCGATCTCCGGACCGGGCCTCGCGGCGACAGCACTGATCTGCTTCATCTTCAGCTGGAACGAGCTGCTGTTCGCCTCCGTGCTCACCAGCACCCAGGCGTTCACGGCGCCGGTGTTCCTCACCAGCTTCGTCACCAGTCAGGGCCTGTTCCTCGCGAAGGTCTGCGCAGCCGCCGTCGCTGTGTCGTTCCCGGTGTTGGTCGCCGGCTTCGCGGCACAGGACAAGCTCGTGCAGGGCCTCAGCCTCGGCGCCGTGAAGTAGCTCGTCCACGCCAGCCCGCTCCGCGCCTCCACCTGCACCCCCGTCTCACGGAGAGATCATGACGAACGACAACCACGAGAGCCCTGTTCCCGGCTCCCACGCCGCACGTGAGCCCCTGCCCCTCCGGCCGGACACCCTCGCCGCCCTCGCGGCGCGTGGTGTCTCGGTGCCGACCTACGACCGGGAGGGGCTCACGGCCGGCATCGTGCACTTCGGCGTGGGCGGGTTCCACCGGGCCCACCAGGCGATGGTGATCGACCGCCTCCTCGCGGCGGGCGAAGCGCGCGACTTCGCGATCTGCGGCGTCGGTGTGCTCGAGCAGGACCGTCGCATGAAAGAGGTGATGGACGCCCAGGGCGGCCTCTACACGCTCGTCCTCAAGCACCCGGACGGCCGACGTGAAGCCCGCGTCGTCGGCAGCATCGTCGAGTACCTGCTGGCCGTCGACGACCCCGAGGGGGTCATCGAGAAGATGGCGTCGCCCGAGACCCGGATCGTCTCGCTGACCGTGACCGAGGGCGGCTACAACTTCCACCACGTGACGGGCGACTTCGATGAGTCGACCCCGGTCGTCCGCGCCGACGTCGAGACGGTCGTCTCAGGCGGACTGCCGCACACGACGTTCGGTCTCGTCGCGGCGGCCCTGCAGCGTCGCCGCGAGCGGGGCATGGAGCCGTTCACCGTCATGTCGTGCGACAACATCCCCGGCAACGGACACGTGGCGAAGAAGATGTTCTCGGCCTACGCCGACCTCGTCGACCCGGACCTCGGCGCCTGGATGCGCGAGTCCGTCTCGTTCCCGAACTGCATGGTCGACCGGATCACCCCGGTCACGAGCGACGACGACCTGGCCGAGGTGCGCGACGTGCTGGGCGTCGATGATGCGTGGCCAGTGGTGGCCGAGCCGTTCTTCCAGTGGGTGCTCGAGGACGACTTCCCCCTCGGGAGGCCGCCGTACGAGCACGTCGACGTGCAACTGGTGGACGACGTCGAACCGTACGAGCTCATGAAGCTGCGGCTGCTCAACGCCAGCCACCAGGGCCTGTGCTACTTCGGCTACCTGTCGGGCTACCGCTACGCCCACGAGGCGACTGCCGACCCAGCGATCGCGACCTTCCTCCGCAGCTACATGGACCGCGAGGCCACGCCCACGCTCCCGCCCGTTCCCGGCATCGACCTCGACGGCTACAAGTCGACACTGATCGAGCGCTTCCGCAACCCCGAGGTACGGGACACCCTCGCCCGGCTCTGCGCCGAGTCGAGCGACCGCATCCCCAGATGGCTGCTGCCGGTCGTGCGCGAGAACATCGCGTCGGGAGGTGACGTGGCTCGGTCGGCCGCGATCGTCGCGAGCTGGGCCCGCTACGCCGAGGGCACCGACGAGCACGGCGAACCCATCACGGTCGTTGACCGACTGGCCGACCGGCTGACGACCACAGCCCTGAGCCAGCGCGCTGACAGGCTCGCCTTCCTCCGTGATCGCGAGCTCTTCGGCGACCTCGTGGACGAACCCCGCTTCACTGAGCCTTACCTCGACGCGCTCACCGGGCTCCTCGAGGACGGGGCGCACTCGACCGTGACACGCTTGCAGTGACCGAGTCCACGATGCTTCCCGAGGCGCAGCTGCACCTCGCCCTCCAGGTCACCGGGCGCGAGGGTGGTCCCGACAGGGCCTGGTTGCCGCCGAGGTCAGCGCCTTACCGTGGGCCACATGACGAAGCCTGCCGGTGAGCCCGCGGGGCTCATCCCCCAGCCCGAGACCACGTCACAAGGGCAGACGTTCGAAGGACGCCCATTGGCGCGGCCTCACGACGAGGTCGTCGATCAGGGGGCCGCCTTCGACGTCACCACCGTGATCAACAGGCGTCGCGCCATCAAGCTCCTGGGCCTCGGCGCCGGCGCATTCGCCCTCGCAGCCTGTACAGCACAGGGCTCGCCATCGTCGTCACAGCCGCCCATCGGAGGCTCCAGCATGCTGGACACTCCGGAAGAGATCGCGGGGCCCTTTCCGGGCGACGGGTCGAACGGCATCGACGTCCTCGATCGTTCCGGGATCGTCCGGCAGGACATCACCTCCAGCATCGGGGGTGGACGCGCAGTAGCTGGAGTGCCGCTCGTCATCGCGCTGACCATCACCGACGCGGGCAACGGCGGCCTTCCCGTCAGTGATGCGGCGGTCTACGTGTGGCAGTGCGATTCCCGAGGGGGCTACTCGATGTACTCGCCCGGCCTCGAGACCGAGACGTACCTTCGCGGGGTCCAACAGGTCGACTCCTCGGGCACGGCCACCTTCGCCTCGGTATTCCCCGGTTGTTACCCCGGACGCTGGCCGCACGTCCATTTCGAGGTCTACCCCCGACTCGAGTCGGTGACAGGGTCACAAGACCCCGTCCTGACGTCCCAGCTCGCGCTGCCCGAGAGCATCAGCCGAGAGGTCTACGGGCAGGCCTCCTACGAGGGATCTCTCGAGAACCTGGACCAGCTCTCCCTCGCGACCGACATCGTCTTCGGCGACGACTCTGCAGCTCTCCAGACGGCGAACGTCACCGGCAGCCCCGGAGGCGGGTTGAGCGCGGCACTCGAGGTGCGTCTCGGCGCACGCTGACACTGCGTGCGAACGTCAGGACCCCCGCAGCCCTCCGCATCCGGGGGTGTCACGACCCAGCGACGTGTGCCGGGGTGTGTGCAACAGCGCGACGGCGAGTTCGAGAGGCCTTGACGGTGATGAGCGCGAGCCCGACGGCGGCCCAGCCGACGAGGACGAGGAGGGACGTCAGCGCGTCGGACGGGGCGAAGTACCCGAAGTCCGTGACGGCTCGAACGGCAGCTCCCGCCGGAAGGGCTGGAGACAAGAACTGAGCCCACGAGGGCAGCAGATCTTGGCCGATGGTGGCGCTGCTGAGCGCGTTGCCGGTGGTCGTGAGGAGCAGGACGGCGATGCCGATGCCCGCGGCTCCGAGCCAAGCCCCGAGGGCTTCGGTCGTCAGCGCACACGCGGCGGACAGCAGTACGAGAGTCACCGCGAGGAGAGGCCACGGGGCTGGCAGGGCGTCGTACATCGTGCCGACGACCGTCGCAGCGACGCTGCCGATGACGACGGCGAAGGCTGCCGTGACGAGCAGGCGGTGCCGCAGGCGGACACGGCCAGCCGCTCCGGTGAGTCCCTGGCCGAGGATGAAGGAAGCCAATGCGACTCCGAAGGTCACGTAGAACGACACGAGGCCCTTGCTGTCGAACGGACTGAGCGGCACGACGTCATCTTCGCTGACTTCCAGGCCCGACGACTCGGCGAGCCCTGTCGCGAGAGCTCGGGCAGCCGAGCTCTCGCTGAGGCCTCGAGCGCCGGCGTACGCGACGTGGAGTGATCCGTCGGAGACGCTCAGCGAGGCCACAGTGTCGCCGCGCCGAACTGAGGCCAGCCCCTCGGCTTCGCTGTCGACCGCGGACACGTCCGCTCTGTCACCGAGCGCGTCGCGTGCGGCAGCCGCGAGAGTCGTTCCGGTGACGGCGAGGGGCAGGTGTGACGGCACGGGGGCACGTTGCAGCCCGACGAACAAGCTGATGAACACGGTGCCGATGACGAGTCCGGTGACCACGACTGAGATCCACGCCGCGTGCTTCGTGGTCTGCCCCGGCATCTCCCGCGCCGTGGGTCTCTCGATGGGGGCGGATGTGTCAGCCGACATGGGTGGGCTCCTCCACTAGTGTGGTTTGAATGTCAAACCTCGACGACTCTAAGCCAAGCGGTTTGAAAAGCAAACCGCAGGGTGATTCATTGACGTTCGCCCTGGCAGCTGTGGACGATCGCTGGTCATTGCACATCGTCCGGGCGCTCGCCTTCGGTGCCGCTCGCTACACGGCGATCCTGCGGGCCGTGGGCTCACCCCGCGACGTACTCGCCGCCCGGTTGCGGTCGCTGACCGACGCGGGCGTCGTGCGGGCCGTCCCTGGCGAGGGTCGCCCGGCGGGCTACGAACTCACCTCGAAGGGGCGCGATCTGGCTCAGGTGATCCTCGTCCTGAAGAAATGGGGCGACCTCTACGGCGACCCGTACATGCAACGCCTGGAGATCGTCCATGACGACTGCGGTCATGAATTCGTGGCAGAACTGCACTGCCGGGCATGCGGGCGGGCATTAGTGCCAGGAACCCTGTCCACTGCCGCGGAGACAGAAGCGCCGGGGCGGCTCGACGTGAACCTGTGAGGTCTCGCCGGCCTCGCCGGTGCCGTCGACGGCAGAACGGTGGTCTGACCTGTATCAGCGACGCAGCCTGAGGAGGCTCTCGTCGAGCATGAGCGCCATCACCTCCCCGAAGCGAGAATGTCGTCGAGTTCGGCCAGGACCACAGCGGAAGGTCGTGAGCGGCAGCGCATGACTCGCTGATCGGTGAATGCGTTCGTGGTGCCGGCCTACTCCCGGGGGAGTAGGCACATCGGTCCGGAGGGACGACGGCACCGGGGGCCGTCCGCGGAACCATGGGGACATCCCGAGGCGTCCCTGCCGCGGTCCCCACAGCCCTCTCGTCAAGGAGTCCGCCATGTCCCTGTTCCTCTCCCGGATCGGACGCTTCAGCGCCCGGCACCGGCTGCTCGTCGCCGGCGTGTGGCTGGTCGTCTTCGCCGCCCTCGTAGCCGCCTTCGCGATCGGCTCCCAGCGCGACGCACCGGCCGAGGCCGAGCGGTCCGCGTCGTCGTCCACCGCGGCCGCGCAGACCCTCGACCGGTTGCACGACGAGTTCCCCGCGACCGACACCGAGACCGACGCGGCTGCGGACACGCTGCAGCTCGTCTTCCAGGTGCCGTCGGGCACGACCGTCTCGGACGCCGCGAACTCGGTCGCCATCGGGGACGTCCTCGCCGTCGCGACGGATCTGCCGGGTGTCACCTCCGTGTCCGATCCGCTCGACCCGGCGGCGCCGTTCGTCTCCGAGGACGGCCGCACGGCCGTCGCGACCCTGTCGTACTCCGACCTCGGCGACACTGCCGACAAGACCGAGAAGTACGACGCGGCCCTCGACCTGCAGCGGTCCGCCCCGAGCGACCTCCGGGTCGAGCTCGGCGGCGACCTGCTCGAGACGCAGGCCCCCGAGGCGGGCATCGGTGAGGGCATCGGCGTGATCGCCGCCCTGCTCGTGCTCGTGCTCACCTTCGGCTCGCTGCTCGCGGCCGGCGCCAACCTCCTCGTCGCCGCCTTCGGAGTCGGCGTGGGCGTGGTCGGCATCCTGACCTACGGCGCCTTCTTCCCGATGGGCGACAACACGCTGATCCTCGCCGCCATGCTCGGGCTGGCGGTCGGCATCGACTACAGCCTCTTCATCCTCAGCAGGTTCCGCGCCGAGCTCCGCGAGGGACGGGGCGTCGAGGACGCCGTCGCGAGATCGGTCGGCACCGCCGGCACCGCCGTCGTCTTCGCCGGCCTCACCGTCATCGTCGCCCTCGTCGGGCTGCTCGTCGTCGGGATGCGCGACATCAGCGAGATGGGCGTCGCCGCCGCCGCGGCTGTCGCCATCGCCGTCCTCATCGCCCTCACGCTCCTCCCCGTGCTCATGCGCACCCTCGGACGCCGAGTGCTGCCGCGGCGTGAACGTCACGTCCGCGAGACCGCGCGCGCAGCGGACACACCGTCACGTCGGGGCTTCCTCGCCGGCTGGGTCCGCACCGTCGTCGCACATCCTGTGCTCTCGATGGTCGCCGGCGTCGCCGTCCTCGTGTTCGTCGCCCTGCCGACCCTCAGCATGAAGACCGCCTTCAACGTCCCCGGCGGCACCGACCCCGAGTCGACAGAGCGTGCCGCCTACACGCTCGTACTCGACGAGTTCGGCGGCGTGCAGAGCCCCCTCGTCGTCCTCGCCGAGGGCACCGACGCCGGCGACCGCTCCGAGGCGGTGTCCACCGAGCTGTCCCGTCTCGACGGCGTGCAGTCGGTCTCGCCCGGCCTCGTCTCCGACGACGGCGACGCCGTGATGTACAGCGTCGTGCCCACCGGCAGCCCGATCGACGACCGCACGATCGACCTCGTCTCGGCCGTCCGCGACGACGCCTCCGTCTCGGGCGTGACCCTCGAGGTCACCGGCGAGGCCGCGATCTACATCAACGAGGACGCCGCCCTGAACCAGGCCCTCATCAAGTACGTGATCCTGATCGCCGTCCTGTCGCTCGTGCTCCTGACGGTCCTCTTCCGATCGCTCGTCATCCCCGTCATCGCGACCCTCGGCTACCTCCTGTCGCTGCTCGCGTCCTTCGGCGGCAGCGTCGCGATCTTCCAGTGGGGCTGGCTCGACGCGCTCATCCCCGCGCCGCAGGGCGACCCGATGCTGAGCCTCCTGCCGATCCTCCTGGTCGGGGTGCTGTTCGGCCTCGCGATGGACTACCAGGTGTTCCTCGTCTCGCGCATCCAGGAGATGCACTCGAAGGGCATGAGCCCGAAGGAGGCGGTGGTCGCCGGGTTCACCCGGTCGGCTCCCGTGCTCGTGGCGGCGGGCAGCATCATGGCCGTGGTCTTCGCAGGGTTCGCGTCCAGCACGATGGCGGTCGCCGCCTCCATCGCCTTCGGCCTCGTCGTCGGCGTGCTCGCGGACGTGTTCCTCGTCCGGCTCGTGCTGATGCCGGCGGCGCTCGCGCTGCTGGGGAAGGCCGCCTGGTGGACTCCGGCCTGGCTCGACCGCCTCCTGCCCCGCCTCGACATCGAGGGCCACGCGCTCGACGCACAGGACGAGGCCTCTCGCGACGCCACGTCGTCCGACGAGCACGACCCCGAGCTCGTGCGGGCGTGACCCCGTGACCGTGTGAGACGGCTGTGGGCCGGGACGACCGAACAGCGGTCGTGCCCGGTCCGCCGCCGTGTGCGATCCGACCTGCACCGCCGAAGCGAGAGGATGGCGCCGTGACCGACACCGCCCCGCAGTACCTCCAGCCGGAGGCCTGGTTCCGACGGCCTGCCGTGCTCGACCACGGCGCCTTCGTCGTATCGCTGGCCGCGGTGGTCGGCGAGGTGATCCACCTCCTCGGCGACGCTGCACCTGCTCCCGCGGGTGGCTGGGTCGCCCTGGTCGTCGTGCTGGCGGGTGTCCTCGTCGCCCGCCGCCGCGCGTGGGCGGGACTCGCGGTGGTGCTCGCCGCCGCGGTCGTCGCCGCCGTGTCCGGCTGGGAGCCCATCACGCTCTGGACCATCGGCGTCTTCACGGTCTTCTCGGTCACCGTGCGGGGCGCTTCCCCCCTCGTGGCCGGCCTGCTCACCGGAGCGGTGACAGCCCTGTCGGAGGCGTTGGTCGCGTCGTTCGAGCTCGGTCGCCCTGAAGTGACGCTCGCGGCGATGACCTCGATCGCCGGGGCCGCCGCCGGCAGCGCCGTGCTCAGCCAGCACCGCTGGTGGCGGTCGCTCGAGGAGCAGACCCGGCAGGCCGTCCTGACCCGCGAGGTCGAGGCGGAACGTCGAGTGGCCGAGGAGCGCGTCCGCATCGCCCGTGACCTGCACGACGTCGTGGGGCACGAGGTCGCCGTCGTGAGCATGCACCTCGGGCTCGCCGAGGTGGGGCTGCCCGACGGGGCGGACGCGTCACGCCGCGCACTCGCCGACGCACGGGTGGGTGTGCAGGCGGTGCTGCGGGAGACGCAGGAGATCCTGACGCTGCTCCGCGCCTCCGGCCCCTCGGCAGACGACGACGACCGGCGGCCGGCTCCGGGCGTCGCGGCGCTTCCCGCCCTGCTCGACTCGTTCTCGGCGTCGGGGCTCGTCATCCGCGTACAGCTCGGCGAGCTGCCGCATCATCTGGACGTCACCGTGGACACCGCGGTCTACCGCATCGTGCAGGAGGGCCTCACGAACGCGCTGAAGCACGGTGCTGGTCCGGTCGACCTGTCAGTCACGGCGAGCGTCGGGGCGATCACGATCGACGTGACGAACCCGGTCCACGAGCCAGGACCGGACCGGCCGGCCGATCGGCGGGGCCTGGGTCTCGTGGGGATGACGGAACGGGCCCGGAGTGCAGGAGGCGACGTCGTCGTGTCCCGCACGCCCGACGTCTTCCGGGTCGTGGCGACCGTGACCATGGACGAGAGGAGCGGCTCATGAACGACGACGCCAGGGTCGACCGACGTCCTGGCCCGGTCCGGGTGCTGATCGTCGACGACCAGCTGATGATCCGGCTCGGGCTGCGCGGCATCCTCGAGGCGAGCGACGAGGTGACGGTGGTCGATGACGTCGCCGACGGCCTCCTCGCCGTCGAGCGAGTGCTCACGGAGACGGTCGACGTCGTCCTGATGGACGTCCGCATGCCGGGCATCGACGGCGTGGAGGCCACGAGGCGCATCCGTGCCGCGGGCTCAGCGGGCTCCCCGGGTCGGCCGTCGATCATCGTCCTCACCACCTTCGACGACGACGCGACGGTGCTCGAGGCGTTGCGGGCCGGTGCGGACGGGTTCCTCAGCAAGGGCGTCGGGCCGGCCGAGCTCGTCGCGGGCATCGTCGACGTGGCACGGGGCGGGGGAGTCCTGTCGGCGCGGGCCACCGCAGCTCTCATCAGGCAGGTCTCCGAAGCGACGCCCCCTGCTGTCGACACAGCAGTCGCGGCGCTCTTCGACCGGTTGACACCACGCGAGAGGGACGTGGTCGTGGCCGCTGCGGCAGGCAAGGACAACGCCACGATCGCGGCCGAGATGTTCGTCTCGCCGTTCACGGTCAAGACCCATGTGTCTCGCGCGATGACCAAGCTGCAGGCCCGCGACCGGGCTCAGCTCGTGGCCTTCGCCTACCGGGGCGGGCTCGTCCCGTAGCGACGAGACCCCGTGTTCTTCTGGTCACGAGCACTCGGTTCCCAGGCGCCGAGTTCGCGAGCCTTCCGACCGAGGGTGCTCGGCGCGAGTCCAGGCCACTGCCGACCGTCTGCGGGCTGGCCCTCCTCGGGAGTCTCGTCGGACGGCACCGTCGCCGGTAGGGCGGCGGCTGCGGTGCGGGGTGAGGTGTCAGGCCGGGACGCCGGGGAGCGTCGACAGCGCCACCGCCAGCGCGGCCGCCACCGCACCCAGCACGATGATGACGATGCCCGGGGCCGGGCTGCCGCCCGCCCGCCGCGCGACGATGAGGGCGCCTCCGACGACGCCGACGAGACCGAGGACGAGGAGGGTGATCGCGAACAGCATGGAGGGCCTTCAGGTCGGAGGAGTCAGGGGGCGAGCGACGAGGTGCGCGACGCGAGGCCAGCCGGGTCTCGGCGCGCGGTGCCCGAGCCCCGAGCCTAGGGTCGAGCGATGATCGTCGTCACGGTGACCCGCTTCCTGGCCGGTGCGTTCCTCGCGAACGCCGTTCCGCACGGGGCGGCGGCGCTGCGCCGGCGTGAGTTCCCCAGCCCGTTCGCGACGCCCCCGGGGGTGGGCCTCTCGTCGCCCCGCGAGAACGCCGCGTGGTCGTCGACGAACCTCGTGGTCGGCACGTCACTCCTGCTCGCCGTCCGCCGGCGCTCCGGGTCGCCCGCGTGGGCGGCGGCCGGGGCGACGCTCATGGGCGGCTTCCTCGGGTGGTGGTTCGCGCCCGCACGACGGGAGGCGCGCCTCCTCGCAGTCCCTCTCGAACGGTGAGCAGGTCCGGGCCCCGAGCAGCACCCGGCGCGCCTCAGCCCGAGGCGCCCGCCACGGTGCTGGCCCGCACGACGAGCTCGGGAGCGAAGACGACGCGCCGTGGCTCGCGCGTCGGGTCGTCGATCTCCTCCTGCAGGATCTCCATCGCCGTCTGGCCGATCAGGCCGCTGGGCTGGCGCACCGACGTCAGGGGCACCACGGCGGCCTGGGCGAAGTCGATGTCGTCGTAGCCCACGAGGGCGACGTCGTCGGGCACCCGCAGGTCGCCGAGCATCACCAGCGACTGGAGCACGCCCATCGCCACGAGGTCGTTCGCCGCGAAGACGCCGTCCGGCCGCTCGGCCGCCGGCCTGGCCATGAGGGCCGCCGCCGCCGCCCGGCCGTGCTCGACGGTGAGGCCCGGGACCTCGACCACCTCGAGGGTGACCTCCGGGCCCGCGGCGCGCACCGCCTCCCGGGCCCCCGCGACGCGGTCGGCGACCTGCTGCAGATCGAGGGGGCCGCCGACGACCACCAGGCGACGACGGCCGATCGAGACGAGGTGCTCGACGGCGAGCTGGCCGCCGCGCACGTCGTCGACGGAGACGGAGGAGAAGTCGGTGAGGTCGGCCCGTCGGTCGACGAGCACGGCCGGCGTGCCCCGGCGTCGCAGTCGGGCGAGCCTCGCGGTGACGTCGCCGACGGGGGAGATGAGGATGCCGAGCACGCGGTGCTGCTCGAAGAGGTCGAGGTAGTGTGCCTCGCGCTCGACCTGCTGGTCGCTGTTGCCGAGCAGGACGACGCGGCCCGCGCGCTCCGCCGCGGTCTCGGCGCCCCGGGCCACGTCGGAGAAGAACGGGTTCGCCCCGTCGAGGATCACCAGGCCGACGGCCCGGCTGGCCCCGGCGCGCAGCTGGCGCGCCGCGTCGTTGCGCACGAAGCCGAGCTCGTCGATGGCGGCGTGCACGCGCTCGACGGTGGCGGGGCTGACCTTGTCGGGGTGGTTCAGCACGTTGCTGACGGTGCCGACCGACACGCCCGCGGTGGTCGCGACGTCGCGGATGCTGACCGACTCCACCGGGCCCCCTCCGTCGTCGGCGCCCGGGCGGGCGACGGTCGACGTGCGTCCGCCGACGGTGACGAGTGTAGGCCGACGGGTGGTTGCGGGCGGGGCGGGCCGCACCTCCCGCGTGGCGACGACACGGCCCGCGGCACGCCGTGCTTGACGTCGGACCCGCCCGCCCCTACTGTCGTCCCCACGAGCTGTTGAAACGATTCATTTCTCGATGAGGAGAACGATCGATGACGATCGACCCCCCGGCCTCCGGCTACTCGCCGACGGCCCCCGTCCTGGAGCTGCGGCACGCCCGCAAGACCTTCGGAGCGGTCGTGGCCCTCGCCAGCGGCAGCGTGCAGCTGCGGGCCGGCGAGATCAACGCGCTAGTCGGCGAGAACGGCGCCGGCAAGTCCACGATGGTGAAGATCCTCGCCGGCGTGCACCAGCCCGACTCCGGCGAGTTCCTCTTCGACGGCCACCCGATCGTCTTCCGCACGCCGGCGGAGAGCAAGGCGGCGGGCGTCAGCGTCATCTACCAGGAGCCCACGCTCTTCCCCGACCTGACCGTCGCCGAGAACATCTTCGTCGGCCGTCAGCCCACCTCGCGCCTCGGCTTCATCGACCGCGGCAAGATGCGGGCCGACGCCCGGGCCCTGTTCGAGCGCCTCGGCGTCCCGATCGACCCCGACCGCGTCGCCGAGGGGCTCTCGATCGCCGACCAGCAGATCATCGAGATCGCCAAGGCGATCTCGCTCGACGCCAAGGTGCTGATCATGGACGAGCCGACGGCGGCCCTCAGCGGCGTCGAGGTCGAGCGTCTCTTCGGCGTCGCCCGGGCCCTCCGCGACCGCGGCAGCGCCATCATGTTCATCTCGCACCGCTTCGACGAGGTCTTCGGGCTCAGCGACCGCATCACCGTCATGCGCGACGGCGCCTTCATCTCCGAGCACGCCACCGGCGACGTCACGACGGCCGAGGTCGTCCGCGCGATGGTCGGCCGCGACGTCGACCAGCTGTTCCCCAAGCAGGAGGCGCGGATCGGCGAGCCCGTCGTGACCGTCCAGGGGCTGACGCGGCAGGGCGTCTTCCACGACGTGTCGTTCGAGGTGCGGGCCGGCGAGATCGTCGGCCTGGCGGGGCTCGTCGGGGCGGGCCGGACGGAGGTCGCCCGCGCCCTGTTCGGCATCGACCGCTACGACGCCGGCAGCGTCACCGTGAACGGGAAGCCCCTCGCGCGGCGGAGCCCGCTGGCTGCCATCACGGCCGGCATCGGCTTCGTGCCCGAGGACCGCCGCAGGCAGGGTCTCGTGATGGACATGTCGGTGAGCCGCAACACCACGCTCACCCTGCGCAGGACGCTCAGCCGGGCCGGCCTGGTGAGTGCGCGCCGCGAGCGCGAGGCCGCGGCCGAGTGGTCGCGGCGCCTGCAGGTCAAGACCGGCAGCCAGGAGCTCCCCGTCGCGACCCTGTCGGGCGGCAACCAGCAGAAGGTGGTGCTGGCGAAGTGGCTGGCGACCGACCCGACCTTCCTGATCGTGGACGAGCCGACCCGCGGCATCGACGTCGGCACCAAGAGCGAGGTGCACCGGCTGATCAGCGACCTGGCGGGCCGCGGCATCGCGGTGCTGATGATCTCGTCCGAGCTGCCCGAGGTGCTCGGCATGGCCGACCGGGTGCTCGTCATGCACGAGGGTCGTCTGACCGCGACCCTCGACCGCGCCGAGGCCACGGCGGAGCGCGTGATGCACGCCGCGACCGGGTCGGGAGCGGCGGACCCGACCGCGACCGGGGCGCCCGCGGCGGACCCGACCGCGACCGGGGCGCCCGCCGAGCCCGCGCCTCCGGCCCCGTCCCCGTCCATGCCCCCGACCGCAGAGGCCACCCGATGACCACGTCCCACGCTCTCGCGCCCGCCGCCACGTCAGGGCGCAGCCCCCTCGCCTCGGTGCTCCGTCAGCGCGAGGTGCCGGTCGCCTCGGCCCTCGTCGTGCTGGTGATCGTCACGACGATCGCCAACCCGCTCTTCGTCTCGGCCCAGGGCGTCAAGGACCTCATGCTCAACGCGACGATCACGGTCATCATGGCCGTCGGCCTCGGCGCGGTGATCATCACGAACAACATCGACCTCTCGGTGGGCTCGATCCTCGGCCTCGTCGCGTTCGCGACCGGCACGGTGTTCGCGGCCGCGCCGGAGATCCCGATCGTCGTCGTCTTCCTCCTCGGCCTCGCGATCGGCGCGGTGCTCGGCGCGGTCAACGGGTTCCTGGTCACGGTGGCCCGGGTGCCGTCGCTCGTCATCACCCTCGGCATGCTCTACATCTACCGCGGCCTCAACAACGCGTGGGCCGGCGGCCAGCAGTACTTCGCGGGGGACCGCCCCGCCGCCTTCGGCCGCCTGTCGGTGGACACGGTGCTCGGCGTCCCGATCATCACGGTCATCGCCGTCGTGGTCGTCGTGCTGGTCGCGGTGTTCCTCGCCCGCACCCGGCCCGGTCGCGACCTGTACGCCATCGGTTCCGACGAACAGGCGGCACGCCTCTTCGGCATCCCGGTGAGCCGGCGCGTCGTGACGGCGTTCGTGCTCAACGGGACGCTGACGGGCCTGGCGGGCGTGCTCTACGCCAGCCGCTTCAACTCGGTCGGCGCGACGACGGGCACCGGGCTCGAGCTCGACATCGTGGCCGCGGCCGTCGTCGGCGGCATCGCGATCTTCGGCGGCTCCGGCAGCGTCGTCGGCGCGGCCATCGGTGCCGTGCTGCTGACCACCATCACGAGCAGCCTCACCGCCCTCGGCGTCGACAAGTTCTGGCAGCAGGCCATCGTCGGCGTCCTCATCCTGACCGCCATCCTCGTCGAGCGGATCGCCTCGATCCGCAAGGCCCGACGACTGCGCACGAGCGAGGCCACCAATGCCTGACCAGACCGTCACCCGCGCCCCCCAGGCCCCCGCCTCCCCGTCGGGGAGCGCCACCCGCGACCCCGGGCAGCGCGCCGAACGGGCGCTGCGCCGCCGCCGCCTCCTCACCGGTCGCGGAGCGATCATGGTCTGGGCGCTGCTCGCGACCCTGCTCGTCTGCGCCCTGACGGTGCCGCGCTTCGCCAGCGTCCAGACCACCGGGTTCCTGCTGCTCGACGCGATCCCGATCCTCATGATCGCCATGCCGATGGCGCTGGTCGTCATCACCGGCGAGATCGACCTCTCGGTCGCCAGCACCGCGGGCCTCACGAGCGCGACGATGGGCGTGCTCTGGGCCGCCGGCTGGGGCATCCCCGAGATCTTCGTCGTGTGCGTGCTGATCGGCGTCGTCTGCGGTGCGCTCAACGGCGCGCTCGTGACGACGGTCGGGCTGCCGAGCCTCGCGGTCACCATCGGCACCCTGGCGCTCTACCGCGGTCTCGCGCTCGTCGTCATCGGTGACGACGCGGTGGCGAACTTCCCTCCCGGCCTCACGTCGTTCTTCACCTCGAAGATCGGCGGCACGGGAGTCCCGACGGTGATGGTCGGCGTCGTCGTCGTCATCCTCTTCTTCGGGGTCCTCTTGCACTTCAGCTCGTTCGGCCGGGCCCTGCCCGCGATCGGCTTCAGCAAGGAGGCCGCGAGCTTCGTCGGCGTGCACGTCGGCCGCGCCAAGTTCTGGATGTTCGTCGCCACCGGGGTCGTCTCGGCCCTGGTCGGCATCTACTGGACGCTCCGCTACTCGAGCGCCCGCAGCGACAACGCGACCGGCATCGAGCTGGCCGTCATCGCCGCCGTGCTGCTCGGCGGCGTCTCGATCTTCGGCGGCCGGGGCTCGATCCCCGGCGTCGTCGCCGGCGTGCTGATCATCTCGAGCATCAGCTACGCGCTGCGGCTCGGCGGCATCAGCGACGTCGTGCTCAACGTCGTCACCGGGCTGCTGCTCGTCGGCAGCGTGGTCACCCCGAGCCTGATCGCGGTCGTCCGCGAGAGGGCCCGGGCGAGGCGGGCCGCGAGGGCCGTCCTCGACGGCTCCGCCGATCCCGCCTGACCTCCCCGATCCCACCCGACCCCCAGCACCACCCCGGCACCACCCCACCCCACAGCAAAGGACAGAACGATGGAGTTCCCCACCTTCCCCCGCGGCCGCGCCCTCCGGCGAGGCCTCGCCGCCGCCGCGACCGTCGCCGCCGTCTCGCTCGTCGCCTCCGGCTGCGCCCTGACGGCCGGCGGCGACGACGCCGGCTCGGGCTCCGGCTCGGGCGGCGGCTCGTCGTCGATCGCCTTCGTGCCGAAGCAGCTGAACAACCCGTACACCGACGTCGTCCTCGGCGGCGGCGAGGCCGCGTCGAAGGACATCGGCTACGACTACAGCGTCGTCGGCCCGCTCGAGGCGAGCGCCTCGTCACAGGTCACCTTCCTCAACACCCTCACCCAGCAGGGCACGAACGTCATCGTCATCGCCGCGAACGACCCCGACGCGGTCGGGCCCGCCCTGAAGGAGGCGCGCGACGGCGGAGCGAAGATCGTCGCGTTCGACTCCGACACGAACCCCGACTACCGCGACGTGTTCGTCAGCCAGGTCGAGGCGAAGGACGTCGCGCTCATCCAGATCCGCCAGATGAGCGAGCAGATCGGCGGGGAGGGCGACATCGCCATCCTGTCGGCCACGGCGAACGCCACGAACCAGAACGAGTGGATCAAGTACATCCAGGAGGAGGTCGAGACGAACCCGGACTACGCGGGCATCTCGATCGTCTCCACCGTCTACGGCGACGACGACGACGCGAAGTCGTTCCAGGAGGCCCAGGGCCTGCTGCAGGCGAACCCCGACCTCAAGGGCATCATCTCGCCCACCACGGTCGGCATCGCGGCCACCGCCCGCTACCTCTCGACCTCGGAGTACAAGGGCAAGGTCGCGCTCACCGGGCTCGGCCTGCCCAACGAGATGCGCGAGTTTGTCAAGGACGGCACCGTGACGGCCTTCGCCCTCTGGGACCCGGCGCAGCTGGGCGAGGTCGCGGCCTACGCGGGCCAGGCGCTGGTCGACGGCACCATCACCGGCGCCGAGGGCGACACGTTCACCGCCGGCGACCTCGGTGAGCGCACCGTCGGCGCCGACGGGATCATCATCGTCGGCCCGCCGACCGAGTTCGACGCCGACAACATCGACGACTACGACTTCTAGTCGTCGTCCGTGACGGGGGCGGCGGCCCAGCCGGCCGCCTCCGTCACCGCCCCGCGGTGCTCCCGTGCCGCCCCTGCCCGCCCTCATCCCTCGCGACGGAGCGACCCCCATGAGCGCCACGCCCCCGCCGGCCACCGACCTGCTGCCCCCGATCCGCCGTCGCCCCACCCGCGTCGGGCTGGTGGCGGGCGGGCTCGGCACCTACTGGCCGCAGTTCCCCGGCCTGCTGCCCCAGCTGCAGGAGTCCACCCGCTACGTCGTCGACCGCTTCGGCGGGCTCGACGCCGAGGTCGTCGACACGGGCTTCATCTCGGACGCGAGGGAGGCGCGGGGCGCGGCCGAGACGCTGCGCACGGCGGACTGCGACCTGGTCGTGGTCTTCCTCACGACGTACCTGACCTCGTCGATGGTGCTGCCGATCGCGCAGCGGGCGGGCGTGCCCGTGCTCGTCATCGACCTCCAGCCCAGCGAGGCCATGGACCACGCGACCTTCGACACCGGGCTGTGGCTCGCGTACTGCGGCCAGTGCCCGGTGCCCGAGGTGGCGAACGTCTTCCGGCGAGCCGGGGTCGAGTTCCGGTCGGTGACCGGCCACCTCCGCAGCGAGCGGGCCTGGGCCCGCATCGAGCGGTGGGTGCACGCGGCCGGGGTCCGCGCCCGGCTGAGGGAGGCGCGGCACGGCCTCATGGGGCACCTGTACCCGGGCATGCTCGACGTGTCGACCGACCTCACCCTCGTCTCGACGCACTTCGGCTCGCACGTCGAGGTGCTCGAGCTCGACGACCTCCGGGTGCGGGTCGACGACGTGACCGCCGCGCAGGTGCGGGACCGCTCGGCGCTCGCCCGCCGGGTCTTCGACGTCCACCCGTCGGTCGACGAGGACGACCTCGACTGGGGAGCACGCGTCTCCGTCGCCCTCGACCGCCTCGTCGACGACTTCGACCTCGACTCGCTGGCCTACTACCACCGCGGGCTCGACGGCGAGCTGCACGAGCGCATCGGCGCCGGCATGATCCTCGGCGCCTCGCTGCTCAACGCCCGCGGCCTGCCGGCCGTGGGGGAGTACGAGCTCCGGACCTCGGTCGCGATGCTGGCGGCGCAGTCGCTCGGCGTCGGCGGCTCGTTCACGGAGATCCAGGCGATCCACTTCGGGGACGGCGTCGTCGAGATGGGCCACGACGGGCCGGGGCACCTGGCGCTGTCGTCGGCGAGGCCCGTGCTGCGCGGCCTCGGCGTGTTCCACGGCAAGCGCGGGCACGGCGTCAGCGTCGAGTTCGACGTGCAGCCGGGCCCGGTCACGACCTTCGGCCTCGGGCAGGACCGCGACGGCGGCCTCTCGTTCGTGACGAGCGAGGGGGCCGTCGTGCCCGGGCCGCACCTGTCGATCGGCAACACGACCTCCCGTGTCGACTTCGGGGGAGACCCCGGTGAGTGGGTCGACGAGTGGTCCCGGACGGGCATCGGCCACCACTGGGGTCTCTGCACCGGGCACGTGGCCCGCGACGTCGCCGCCGCCGCCTCCCTCCTCGGCATCGAGCACCGCCACGTCTCGGCGCCGTTCGACGACGCCGACGGCTTCGCCCGGAGCATCGGCCGCTCGACGCCCTGACCTGCTCGACACCGCGTGCCCCCCGGGATACGCTCAGTCCATTGAAACGATTCAACGACGAACCGGAGATCTCCTGATGACCGCCGACGAGCACGAGCGCTACGCGTTCCGGCTGCAGGTCGCCCCCGACCGACTCGACGACTACGCCCGGCGCCACGCCGCGGTCTGGCCCGAGATGCTGCAGGCCCTCCACGACAGCGGCTGGCACGGTTACTCGCTCTTCGCCGCTGCCGACGGCCTGCTCGTCGGCTACGTGGAGGCCGAGTCGCTGGTCGCCGCCCAGGCAGCGATGGCCGAGACCGAGGTCAACGCGCGCTGGCAGGCCTCGATGGCCGAGTTCTTCACCTCGCTCGACGGCACCCCGCCCGACGAGGGCCTCGAGCTGCTGACGCAGGTCTTCAACCTCGAGCGTCAGCTCGGCCTGCCGGGCGGCGGCCGCCCCGCGGCCGCCGACGCGAGCCCCGGGCCACGCGTCACCCCCCTCACCCCCACGACCCCGGCGTCGACGACGACGACCGGAACGACGACCACGGAAGAGACCTCATGACCACCTTCGAGTCCATCGTCCCCGTGCTCGAGCGGCAGGCCATCGAGCTGCCCAGCTGGGCGTTCGGCAACTCCGGCACGCGGTTCAAGGTGTTCGGCACGCCGGGCACGCCCCGCACGCCCGAGGAGAAGATCGCCGACGCCGCCACGGTGCACCGCGTGACGGGCCTGGCCCCGAGCGTCGCCCTGCACATCCCGTGGGACGAGGTCGACGACTTCGGCGCCCTCCGCTCGTTCGCCGCCGAGCAGGGCGTCGCCCTCGGCACCGTCAACTCGAACACGTTCCAGGACGAGGCCTACAAGTTCGGCAGCCTGGCCCACAGCGACGCGGCCGTCCGCCGCAAGGCCGTCGACCACCACCTGCGCTGCCTCGAGATCATGCACGAGACCGGGTCGCGCGACCTCAAGATCTGGCTCGCCGACGGCAGCAACTACCCCGGCCAGGACTCCCTGCGGCAGCGCCAGGACCACCTCGCGGAGTCGCTCGCCGAGATCTACGCAGGTCTCGGCGACGAGCAGCGCCTCGTGCTCGAGTACAAGTTCTTCGAGCCGGCGTTCTACCACACCGACGTCCCCGACTGGGGAACGAGCTACGCGCAGGTGACCGCCCTCGGCGACCGGGCGCTGACCTGCCTCGACACCGGCCACCACGCCCCGGGCACGAACATCGAGTTCATCGTCATGCAGCTGCTGCGGCTCGGCAAGCTCGGCTCCTTCGACTTCAACTCGCGCTTCTACGCCGACGACGACCTGATCGTCGGGGCGGCCGACCCGTTCCAGCTCTTCCGCATCCTGTTCGAGGTCGCCGACGGCGGCGGGCTCGACGAGGGCTCGCCCGTGCAGTTCATGCTCGACCAGTGCCACAACGTCGAGGACAAGATCCCCGGGCAGATCCGCAGCGTGCTGAACGTGCAGGAGATGACGGCGCGCGCCCTGCTCGTCGACCGCCCGGCGCTCGACGCGGCCCGCGCCTCCCACGACGTCCTCGGCGCCCACGCCGTGCTCATGGACGCGTTCTACACCGACGTGCGCCCGGCCCTGGCCGACTGGCGCGAGGGCCGCGGCCTGCCCCGCGACCCGATGGCGGCCTACCTCACGAGCGGCACGCCCGAGCGCCTGGCCGCCGAGCGGGCGGGCGGCACGCAGCTCAGCTGGACCTGATCCGCGCACCCCGACCCGCGCCTCCCGCGCCCCCTCGACCCGCCCCTCCTCACCTCGAACGGACCCCACCTCGTGACCAGCACCACGCCCACCCCCGCCGCCGACCTCGTCGCGCGCAGCAACCGCCTCGGTGCCGACCCGGCCAACACGAACTACGCCGGCGGCAACACCTCGGCCAAGGGCACCGCGACCGACCCCGCGACGGGCGAGCCGGTCGAGCTGCTCTGGGTCAAGGGCAGCGGCGGAGACCTCGGCACCCTCACCGAGGGCGGCCTCGCGGTGCTGCGGCTCGACCGGCTGCGCGGCCTGGCGGGCGTCTACCGCGGCGTCGAGCACGAGGACGAGATGGTCGCGGCGTTCGACTACGCCCTGCACGGCAAGGGCGGGGCGGCGCCGTCGATCGACACGGCCATGCACGGCCTCGTCGACGCGGCGCACGTCGACCACCTGCACCCCGACGCGGGGATCGCGATCGCGACGGCGGCGGACGGCGAGCGGCTGACGGCCGAGATCTTCGGCGGCGCGGTCGTCTGGGTGCCGTGGCGCCGGCCGGGCTGGCAGCTCGGCCTCGACATCGCGGCCATCAAGGCGGAGCACCCGGAGGCGCGGGGCACGATCCTGGGCGGGCACGGCATCACCGCGTGGGGCGAGACCAGCGAGGAGGCGGAGGCGGCCTCGCGCTGGATCATCGAGACCGCGCAGGCCTGGCTCGACGAGCACTCGCGGCCCGAGCCGTTCGGGCCCCCGCTCGCCGGGTACGCGGCCCTGCCCGCCGAGGAGCGTCGCGCGAAGGCCGCGGCCCTCGCGCCGGTCGTCCGTGGCATCGCCTCCCACGACCGGCCGCAGGTCGGCGCGTTCACCGACAGCGACGTCGTGCTCGACTTCCTCGCGAGCACCGAGCACCCGCGGCTCGCGGCGCTCGGCACGAGCTGCCCCGACCACTTCCTCCGCACGAAGGTGCGGCCGCTGGTGCTCGACCTGCCGGCCGACGCGACCGTCGAGGAGTCGATCGCGCGCCTCCGCGAGCTGCACGAGCAGTACCGCCTCGACTACCAGGCCTACTACGACCGGCACGCGACGCCCGACAGCCCGGCGATCCGCGGCGCCGACCCGCTGATCGTGCTCGTGCCGGGCGTCGGCATGTTCTCGTACGGGGCCGACGCCCAGACGGCGCGCGTCGCCGGCGAGTTCTACGTGAACGCGATCGCCGTCATGCGCGGCGCCGAGGGCGTCTCGAGCTACGCGCCGATCGACGAGGCCGAGAAGTTCCGCATCGAGTACTGGGCCCTCGAGGAGGCCAAGCTGCAGCGCCGGCCCGCGCCGAAGCGGCTGGCCACCCGCGTCGCGCTCGTCACGGGTGCCGCGTCGGGCATCGGCAAGGCCATCGCCACCCGGCTCGCCGCCGAGGGCGCCTGCGTCGTGGTCGCCGACCTCGACCTCGCCAAGGCGCAGGCCGCGGCGGCCGAGATCGGCGGGCCGGACGTGGCCCGCGGCGTCGCGGCCGACGTCAGCGACGAGGCGGCCGTGAAGGCGGCGATCGCCGAGGTGCTTCTCGCGTTCGGCGGCCTCGACCTCGTCGTCAACAACGCGGGCCTCAGTCTCTCGAAGTCGCTGTTCGACACCACGGAGGCCGACTGGGACCTGCAGCACGACGTCATGGCGAAGGGCTCCTTCCTCGTCGCGAAGAACGCGGCGCGCGTGCTCGTCGACCAGGGCCTCGGCGGCGACATCGTCTACATCTCGTCGAAGAACTCGGTCTTCGCCGGCCCGAACAACATCGCCTACAGCGCGACGAAGGCCGACCAGGCGCACCAGGTCAGGCTGCTCGCGGCCGAGCTCGGCGAGCACGGCATCCGCGTCAACGGCATCAACCCCGACGGCGTCGTGCGCGGGTCGGGCATCTTCGCCAGCGGGTGGGGGGCCAACCGCGCCGCGACCTACGGCGTCGACGAGAAGGACCTCGGGGCGTTCTACGCCCAGCGGACCATCCTCAAGCGCGAGGTCGTGCCCGAGAACGTCGCCGCGGCCGTCGCCGCCCTCTGCACGAGCGACTTCTCGCACACGACCGGGCTGCACGTGCCGGTCGACGCGGGCGTCGCCGCCGCCTTCCTCCGGTGAGCCGGCGATGAGCACAGTGCGCACGACCGGCGGAGCCGTCGTCGCGGTCGACCTGGGGGCGACGAGCGGCCGCGTCGTGGTCGGCCGGGTCGACCGTGACGGCGTGCGCCTGCAGCACGTCGCGCGCTTCGCGAACGAGCCCGTCGCCGTGCCGGAGGGGGAGCCGGGGGGAGTCGCGGGCCGGGTAGGCCTGCACTGGGACGCCCTCGGGCTCTGGCGGTCGGTCACCGCGGGGCTGACCAAGGCCCTCCGCGACGAGCCCGCCGTCGTGTCGATCGGGGTCGACTCCTGGGCCGTGGACTACGGGCTGCTGCGGGACGGCCGCCTCCTCGGCTCGCCGTACCACTACCGCGACGAGCGGTCGGCGGCCGGGGTCGAGGCCGTGCACGCCGTCGTGCCGCCGGAGGAGCTCTTCGCGCGGACGGGCCTCCAGCACCTGCCCTTCAACACCGTCTTCCAGCTCGCCGCCGACCGGGCGACGGGAGTCCTCTCGCCCGCCGACCGAGCCCTGCTCGTGCCCGACCTCTTCTCGTGGTGGCTCACCGGCACGGCGGCGACCGAGCGCACCAACGCCTCGACGACCGGCCTGCTGTCGCCCGTGACAGGAGAGTGGGACGCCGAGCTCGTCCGGCGGCTCGGCCTCGACCCCGGCCTGTTCGCGCCGCTCGTCGACCCGGGGACGTCGCTCGGACCGCTGCGGCCGTCGGTCGCCGCCGCGGTCGGCGCTCCGCCCTCGCTCGAGGTCACGGCGGTCGGTTCGCACGACACCGCGTCGGCCGTCGTCGCCGTCCCGATGACGGGCGACGACGCCGCCTACGTGTCGAGCGGCACGTGGTCCCTCGTCGGCCTCGAGCTGTCGTCTCCGCTGCTCGGCGACGACGTGCGGGCGGCGGGGTTCACGAACGAGGGCGGCGTCGACGGCCGCGTGCGGTTCCTCAAGAACGTCTCCGGTCTGTGGCTGCTCAGCGAGTCGATGCGCGCCTGGAGCCGCTCGGGCACCTCGGCCGCCGAGCGCAGCAGCGACCTGGCGACCCTCCTGGGCGAGGCGGCCGCCGTGACGCGGCCGGTCTCCGTCTTCGACGCGACCGACGAGCGGTTCACCCCGCCGGGCGACATGCCCGCGCGCATCGAGGCGTGGTGCACCGAGCACGACGTCGAGCCCCCGCGCAGCCGCGCCGAGACGGTGCGGAGCATCCTCGAGTCCCTGGCGGCCGCCTACGCGGCGACCCTCCGCGACGCCGAGCGGCTCTCGGGCCGCACCGTCCGCACGGTCCACGTCGTCGGGGGCGGCTCGCAGAACGAGCTGCTCTGCCAGCTCACGGCCGACCGCACCGGCTGCACGGTGCTGGCCGGGCCGGTCGAGGCGACCGCCCTCGGCAACGTTCTCGTCCAGGCCCGTGCGGTCGGGCTCGTCGACCGCTCGTCGTCGCTCGAGTCGCTGCGCGCCCTCGTCGCCGCGTCGCACGCCGTCGTGACCTACCGGCCGCGGACGTCGCCGCTCGCGGCCCCCGCCCGCGCCTCCTGACCTCTCCACCCCGACCCGGAAGGACCACCCATGGTCGACCGCCGCCTGCCGAACCTGCACGACCTCGCCCCGCTGATGCAGTTCAAGAAGCCCACCTTCGACCTCAAGGCGAAGCGCCTGCGCGAGGCGCTCACCATCGAGGACCTGCGGAGGATCGCCAAGCGGCGCACCCCCACCGCGGCCTTCGACTACACCGACGGCTCGGCGGAGGCGGAGATCTCGCTGCGCCGTGCCCGCCAGGCCTTCCGGGACGTGCAGTTCAACCCGGCGATCCTGCACGACGTCGCCACCGTCGACACGGGCTGGGACGTGCTCGGGAAGCGGGTCGAGCAGCCGTTCGGCATCGCGCCGACCGGCTTCACCCGCATGATGCAGACCGAGGGGGAGAAGGCGGGAGCCGCCGCGGCGGCGGCGGCGGGCATCCCGTTCAGCCTGTCGACGATGGGGACGGCGTCGGTCGAGGACGTCGCGGAGGCGGCACCCGGCGGCCGGAACTGGTTCCAGCTCTACATGTGGAAGGACCGCGACCGGTCGATGGCCCTCGTCGACCGTGCGGCCGCGGCGGGCTTCGACACCCTGCTGGTGACGGTGGACGTGCCGGTCGCCGGTGCGCGCCTCCGCGACTCCCGGAACGGGATGACCATCCCGCCGTCGCTGACGCCCCGCACGATCGTCGACGCCCTGCCCCGCCCGTGGTGGTGGATCGACTTCCTCACCACCGAGCCCCTGGCCTTCGCCTCGCTCGACCGCTGGTCGGGCACCGTCGCCGAGCTGCTCAACACCATGTTCGACCCCACCGTGACCTACGACGACCTCGCCTGGATCAAGTCGCAGTGGCCGGGGAAGCTCGTCGTCAAGGGCGTACAGACCGTCGAGGACGCGCGGCGCGTGACCGACCTCGGCGTCGACGCCCTCATCCTCTCGAACCACGGCGGACGACAGCTCGACCGGGCACCGATCCCGTTCCACCTGCTGCCCGACGTCGTGAAGGAGGTCGGCGCCGACACCGAGGTGCACCTCGACACGGGCATCATGTCGGGGGCCGACATCGTCGCGGCGGTCGCGCTCGGGGCGCGCTTCACGCTGGTCGGCCGCGCCTACCTGTACGGCCTCATGGCCGGCGGGCGCGAGGGCGTCGACCGGGCGATCGAGATCCTCTCGGTCGAGATCGCGCGCACGATGCGCCTCCTCGGCGTGAACTCGCTCGAGGAGCTGGAGCCGCGCCACGTCACGCAGCTCGAGCGGCTCGTGCCCCGCGCGCGCAGCTGACGAACCGGGGCGGCGGCTGTGGAGTGGCGGCCGCCGCACGCCGGCCCCCGGCCCCGGGCCCCTGCGGGCCCGGTCAGGCGCTGTCGCGCCACACGATGTCGGTCGGCAGCAGGACGCCGACGGCGCGGTCGGTGCCCCCGAGCTGGTCGAGCACCTGCTGGGCGGCCCGGCGGCCGAGGTCCTCCGCCGGCTGCCGCACGGTCGAGAGCGCCGGCGTGCAGCGCAGCGCCCACGAGCTGTCGTCGAAGCCGACGATGCCGACCTGCCCCGGCACGTCGACGCCCCGCCGGTGCAGCACGTCGAGGGCCCCGGCCGCGACGGCGTCCGACGCGGCGAAGACGCCGTCGACGGTGGGGTCGCGTCGCAGCAGCTCCGTCATGCCGTCGACGCCGGCGGTGTAGCTGTAGAACGGGTTCCGGACGACGAGGTCGGGGTCGAAGAGGTCGCCGAGGGCGGCCTGGAAGCCCGCGAGGCGGTCCTGGCCCGAGTCGCGGTCCAGGCCGGAGGCGAGCATGCCGACCCGGCGCCGGCCGGTGCCGAGCAGGCGACGCACGATCGCCTCGGCCGCGGCGGCGTTGTCGATGCCGATGTAGGGGATGTCGGGGGCGTCGAGCGGGTGGCCGACGAACGACGCGGGGAGGCGCAGCTCGGCGACCGCCTGCGAGATCGGGTCGCCGGTGCGGGCCGACAGGATGATCGCGCCGTCGACGAAGCCGCCCCGGAGGTACTCGACGACGCGGTCGCTGTCGCGGCGGGAGTCGATCATCAGGGTGACGAGCTGGTGGTCGGCCTGCGAGAGCACCGCGTTCGTGCCGATCAGGATGTTGCCGATGTTGGGGTCGTCGAGCACCACCGAGTGCGGCTCGTGCACGATCAGCGCGACGGCCCGCGACCGCTGCGTGACGAGGTTGCGCGCGGCCGCGTTGCGGACGTAGCCGACCTTCGCCACCGCGGCCTCGACGGCCTCCCGGGCCTGCGCGGACACGTAGGGCTCGTCGTTGAGCACCCTCGAGACGGTGCCTCGTGAGATGCCCGCCTCGGCGGCGACGTCGTGGATCGTGGCCCGGCGCCGGGGGGCTGGCTGACCAGGCATGGGAGTCACCTTAGCCGACCCTGGACGGCCGGGCCCGGCATCTCGGGGCCCGTCGTGTTGACAAACCGGAGAGCCTGGGTTTTACTCTGTGAACGTTCCCAGAAACACTCGCCCCGGCCCTCGTCGGTGGTGTGTGGGAACGATCACAGAAACTGTGTGTGAACCTTCACAGACGAAGGGCTCCGGCCTGGCGTCGGCGGGGGAGAACCCGACGACGAAGCCGAGGCCCCCGTGCTCACCCAGACCCTCCCGCAGCGCACCGCGCTCGACCTCGGGCTCGACGGCCTCGTCTTCGGCTGCGACTACAACCCCGAGCAGTGGTCGCGCGAGACCTGGGTCGAGGACGTGGCGCTGATGCGCGAGGCCGGGGTCAACCTGGTCGCGATCAACATCTTCGGCTGGTCGCACGTGGAGCCCGAGCCCGGGCGCTTCCGGTTCGACGACCTCGACACGGTCATCGAGCTGCTGCACGAGGCCGGCATCGGCGTCAACCTCGGCACCGGCACGTCGTCCCCGCCGCCGTGGCTCACCACGCGCCACCCCGAGGTGCTGCCGGTCGCGGCCGACGGCACGACGCGCTGGCCGGGCGGCCGCCAGGCCTACTGCCCCAGCTCGCCGGTCTTCCGCGAGCGCGCCCTCGACCTCGTGCGGGCGACCGCCGAGCGCTACGGTTCGCACCCGGCCCTGAAGCTCTGGCACGTCTCGAACGAGCTCGGCTGCCACAACGCACTCTGCTACTGCGACGAGTCGGCCCTCGCCTTCCGGGCCTGGCTGGAGGCGCGCCACGGCACCGTGGACGCGCTGAACGACGCGTGGGGCACGGCCTTCTGGAGCCAGCGCTACTCGTCGTTCACCGAGGTGCTGCCCCCGCGGGCGACGCTGTCGTTCGTCAACCCGGCGCAGACCATCGACTTCCACCGCTTCAGCTCCGACGCGCTGCTCGAGCACTACCGGGCCGAGGCCGAGGTCATCCGGCTCGCCAGTGCGGTGCCGATCACGACCAACTTCATGGTGGCCGCGCACATCAGGAACCAGGACTACTGGACCTGGGCGGGCGACATGGCCGTGATCGCCAACGACCACTACCTCGACCACCGCCTCGAGCGCCCCGAGGTCGAGCTCTCGTTCGCCGCCGACACCACCCGGGGCCTCGCCGGCGGCGCGCCGTGGATCCTGATGGAGCACTCGACGGGAGCCGTGAACTGGCAGCCCCGCAACCTCACGAAGGCGCCGGGCGAGATGCTCCGGAACACCGCCTCCCACGTGGCCCGCGGCGCCGACGGCATCTGCTTCTTCCAGTGGCGCGCCTCCGTCAAGGGCACCGAGAAGTTCCACTCGGCGCTCCTGCCGCACGCCGGCACCTCGTCGCGCACCTGGCGGGACTCCGTCGAGCTCGGCGCCCTCGCCGGCCGGCTCGGCGAGCTGCGCGGCTCGCGGGTCGTCGCCGACGTCGCCCTCGTCTTCAGCTGGGAGAACTGGTGGGCGGCCGACCTCGAGGCGCACCCCACGGCCGACTTCTCGTACATCGAGCAGGTCCACCGGCTCTACGGCGCCCTCTGGGAGCTCGGCGTCACCGTCGACGTGGTCGCGCCCGGCGCCTCCCTCGACGGCTACGCGCTCGTCGTGGTGCCGAGCCTCTACCTCGTCCGCGACGAGCACGCGGCCGTGGTCGACGAGTTCGTCGCGGCCGGCGGCTCGGCCCTCGTCACGTTCTTCAGCGGCGTCGTCGACGAGACCGACGCGGTCCGCGTCGGCGGCTACCCCGGGGCGTTCCGCGACCTGCTGGGCGTGCGGGTCGACGAGTTCTCCCCGCTGCCGGTCGGCGGCCGGGTCGAGATCTCGGGCGGGCCCGTCGGCGCCACCGGGTCGCTCTGGTCGGAGCCCGTGGAGCTCGTCGGCGCCGAGGCCGTCCTGGGCTACGCCTCCGGCACGCTCGCCGGTCGCCCCGCCGTGACGCGGAACGCGCACGGCCGAGGCCTCGGCTGGTACGTCTCGACCGAGCTCGACGCCGCGACGCTCCGCCACGTCGTGGCCCGCGCCGTCGACGAGGCCGGGGTCGCCCCCCGCAGCGAGGTCGCCGGCCGCGCCGGGGTCGAGGTCGTCCGCCGCGTCGGCGACCAGCACGAGTGGATCTTCGTCCTCAACCACTCCGACGACGTCGTCGTCCACGAGTTCTCCGGCTACGACCTGGTCTCCGAGCAGCACGTCTCGGGGCCCGTCGAGCTCGCCGCGGGCGGCTCGCACATCATCCGCCAGGACAGGAAGGCATCATGACCGTCACCTCCGCCCGCTCGCGAGGTCGCCGCGCGACCGACGAGGCCCCGCGACCCGAGGCCCCCGGCCGCAGGAGGGGGTTCCGCTACCGCAAGGCGATCGCGATCTTCGTCCTCCCGTTCGGCGTGCTCTTCGCGGCCTTCTACCTCACGCCCATCCTCTACGCGGTCTGGCAGTCGCTCCAGAAGATCGAGCGCGAGGGCACCTTCGGCGCCCCCACCCAGGTCTTCGGCGGCCTGGCGCAGTACGCGCTGGTCTTCCAGAACGGCGAGTTCTGGTCGTCCATCCTCCGGGTGCTGCTCTTCGGCGTCGTGCAGGTGCCGGTCATGCTCTTCCTGGCCCTGCTCTTCGCCCTGCTCCTCGACTCGCCCCTCCTCCGCGGCAAGCGCTTCTTCCGCCTCGCCTTCTTCGCCCCGTACGCCGTCCCCGGCGTGATCGCGGCCATCATGTGGGGCTACCTCTACTCGCCGAGCCTCTCGCCGTTCTCCGCGGTGACCTCGAGCGTGGGCCTGCTCGACGGCGGCACGGTGCTGTGGGCCATCGCCAACGTCGTCACCTGGGTCTTCGTCGGCTACAACATGCTGATCATCTACTCGTCGCTGCTCGCCATCCCCACCGAGATCTACGAGGCCGCGCGCCTGGACGGCGCCTCGCAGTGGCGCATCGCCGTCGCCATCAAGATCCCGCTCGTCATCCCGGCGATCGTGCTCACCGCGGTGTTCTCGGTGATCGGCACCCTGCAGCTGCTGACCGAGCCGCTGGTGTTCCGCCAGTTCACGTCGACGATCTCGTCGACCTTCACGCCGAACATGCTCGTCTACTCGACGTCGTCGGTGCCCAACTTCAACCTCGCCGCCGCGTTCAGCGTCGTCCTCGCGGTCGCGACGTTCATCCTCTCGATCGGCTTCCTCCGGTTGACCCAGCGGAAGGCCGACCAGTGACCGTCGACGCACCCACCCGTCCCGCCCAGTCGTTCGACGACGCCAGCACGCCGGCGCCGAAGCGCGGCCGCGGCCCCCGCGAGAGCGTCATGTCGCGCTCCGCCGCGATGATCATCATGGGCGCCTTCACGCTCTACTTCCTCATCCCGATCTTCTGGCTGTTCGTCTCGTCGACCAAGACGCTCGACAACTTCAACAGCGGGCCGGCGCTCTGGTTCTCGGCGACGTCGCTGCAGGACTTCGTCGGCAACATCGGGCAGCTCTTCACCTACAACGACGGCATCTTCCCGCGGTGGATGCTGAACAGCATCGTGTACGCCACGGTCGCCGGCGGGCTCGGCACGATCCTCTCCGCCATGTGCGGCTACGCCCTGGCGAAGTACCGCTTCCGCGGTCGCGAGGCCCTGTTCAACGTCTTCCTCGGCGGCGTCCTGGTGCCCGCGACGGCGCTCGCGCTCCCGCTCTTCCTGATCTTCAGCCAGGTGCAGCTGACCGACACCTTCTGGGCGGTCTTCCTGCCGAGCATCGTCAGCCCGTTCGGCGTCTACCTGAGCCGGATCTACGCGGCGTCGAGCGTGCCCGACGAGATCATCGAGGCGGCCCGCATCGACGGCTCGAGCGAGCTCCGCACCTTCTTCACCGTCGCGATCCGCCTCATGTCGCCCGCCCTGGTGACGGTGTTCCTCTTCCAGTTCGTCGCGATCTGGAACAACTTCTTCCTGCCCCTCGTGATGCTGCGGTCGCAGGAGCTCTTCCCCGTGACCCTCGGCCTCTACACCTGGAACTCCAACGTGAGCCAGTACCCCGAGCTGCGCACCCTGGTGCTCGTGGGGGCGTTCGTCTCGATCATCCCCCTCCTGGTCGCCTTCCTCAGCCTGCAGCGCTTCTGGCGCAGCGGCCTGGGCGCCGGCGGGCTCAAGTGAGCCGGCCCGGCCCGCTCGACCCGCACCGCGCCTCCTCGACTTCCCTTCCCCACGGCAACAGCGTCGTTCCCACCCGTGACCGGGCACCCCGGTCACGCACCTCGATAGGAATCAGCATGAACAGATCCCGCGTCCTCACGATCGCGGCAGCCGCCGTGGTCTCGACCATCGCCCTCGCCGGCTGCAGCTCCGGCAGCGGCTCGGACAGCGCCTCCGGCGACTCCGCCTCGTGCGAGGCCTCCTCGGGCGAGGTCACCCTGAACTTCACGACCTGGGTGCCCAACATGGACAAGGTCGTCGCCCTCTGGAACGAGGAGAACCCCGACATCCAGGTCAAGGTCTCGATCGTGCCGAACGGCAACAGCGGCACCTACCAGAACTTCTTCAACCAGCTGAAGGCCGACAACGCCCCCGACATCGGTCAGGTCGAGTACGACACGCTGCCCGCGTTCCGCGTGCAGGACGGCCTCGCGAACATCGCCTCGTGCGAGGGCGTCTCCGACGCCGAGGCCGACTTCTCCGACGGACTCTGGAACCAGGTCACCTTCGGCGAGGACGACTCCGTCTACGCGATCCCGCAGGACTCCGGCCCCATGGCGCTGTACTACCGCAAGGACCTCTTCGAGCAGGCCGGCCTCGACGTGCCCACCACGTGGGAGCAGTACGCCGAGGACGCCGTGACGATCAAGGAGATGGGCGGCAGCATCACCAACTTCGCCAAGGGCGACGTCAACCAGTTCGCCGGGCTCGTCTCGCAGGCCGGCGGCCAGTGGTTCGACACGAGCGACGGCACCTGGAGCGTCGACATGACCGACGAGGCCTCCACCAAGGTCGCCGACTACTGGCAGGACCTCATCTCGAAGGGGCTCGTCAGCACGCTGCCGAGCTTCACCGACGAGTGGAACAACGCGTACAACACCGACCAGGACTGGACCTGGGTCTCGGCCGTCTGGGGCGCCAACACCATCTCGAGCGGCGCGCCCGACACGTCGGGCAAGTGGGCCGTCGCGCCCATGCCGCAGTGGGAGGAGGGCGAGAGCGCCTCGGCCGCCTGGGGCGGATCGTCGAACGTCGTCTTCAAGGGCAGCGAGCACCCCGCCGAGGCGTCGAAGTTCCTGATCTGGCTGAACACCTCCACGGAGGCGCTGGACGCCCTCAACAAGGAGGCCAACCTGTACCCGGCCTCGACCACCGGCGCCGACCTGCCGGCCCTGACCGCCGGCGTCGAGTTCTACGGCGACCAGCCCATCTACGAGGACTTCGCGAAGGCCGCCGAGAACATCCAGCCCTTCACCTGGGGCCCCACGATGACGCAGACCTACAGCGACATCTCGGACGGCTTCGGCACCGCGGCCTCCGGCGACGGCACCCTGCTCGACGCGCTCAAGGACGGCCAGGAAAAGACGATCGCGGCCCTCGAGGCGCAGTCGATCGCGGTGAAGTAGCGGCGCAGCACCGCAGCACCGCAGCACCGCCGCACCGCAGCACCGCGACACGACGACGCCCGTGCCGGAGGACCTCCTCCGGCACGGGCGTCGTCGTCGTCGCGGGTCGCCCCGCGCGGGCCTCA
This sequence comes from Frigoribacterium sp. CFBP 13707, assembly GCF_014842245.1. Taxonomy (NCBI): domain Bacteria; kingdom Bacillati; phylum Actinomycetota; class Actinomycetes; order Micrococcales; family Microbacteriaceae; genus Frigoribacterium; species Frigoribacterium sp. CFBP 13707. Next base: position 473,588 of record NZ_JACYVL010000003.1, on the reverse strand, counting down.
GGCCATGGTCGCCGTGTCGATGACGAAGCGGTAGCGCACGTCGGACGCCAGGACGCGCTCGTAGGCCTCGTTGATCTGGTCGGCGCTGATCAGCTCCGTCTCGGGCAGGATGCCGTGCTCGGCGCAGAAGTCGAGCATCTCCTGCGTCTCGCGGATGCCGCCGATGGCCGAGCCGGCCCAGCTGCGACGCGCGGGGATGAGAGCGAACGCCGGCACCTCGAGGGGCTCCGACGGGGCGCCCACGTTGACGAGCGTCCCGTCGACCCTCAGGAGGCTGAGGTACGCGCCCATGTCGATCTTCGCCGACACGGTGTTGACGATCAGGTCGAACGAGTTCGCCAGGTCGGTGAAGGTCTGCTCGTCGCTGGTCGCGTAGTGCGCCTTCGCGCCGAACCGGAGCGAGTCCTCCTCCTTCGAGGTCGTCTGCGAGAGCACGGTGACCTCGGCGCCGAGCGCCGCGGCGATCTTGACGCCCATGTGGCCGAGGCCGCCCATGCCCACGATGGCGACCTTGGTGCCCTCGGTCACGCCCCAGTGGTGCAGCGGCGAGTAGAGGGTGATGCCGGCGCAGAGCAGCGGCGCGACCTTGTCGTAGTCGAGCGACTCCGGCACGCGGAGGACGAAGTCCTCGGTGACGACGACGGCCTGCGAGTAGCCGCCCTGGGTGATCGTGCCGTCGGCGGGGTCGACGCCGGTGTACGTGCCGACGTTGCCCTTCGCGCAGTACTGCTCGTCGCCGCGCAGGCAGTACTCGCACTCGCCGCACGAGTTCACCATGCAGCCGACGCCGACGCGGTCGCCGACCTGGTGCTTCGTCACCTCCGAGCCGACCTCGGAGACGGTCCCGACGATCTCGTGGCCGACGACCTGCGGGTACTGGATCTCGCCCCACTCGCCGCGGACGGTGTGGATGTCGCTGTGGCAGATGCCGGCGTAGGCGATCTCGATCATGACGTCCTTCGGGCCGACGTCGCGGCGCTCGATGGTCGTCTTCACGAGGGGCTCGGTGGCCGACGGGGCGGCGTAGGCGGTGACGGTGCGCATGGGGGTGCTCCAAGGGTGGTGGTGAGGGGGAGGCGCGGAGCCCGACACGAGGCCGCTCCGGTCGCCTCCCACCACGCTACGCGCGGCACCTCCGGGGAGGCAGGCCCCGTCAGTGCCCCCTCCGCGCCCGCTCCGCGCCTGCTCCCGTCGGGAGGCGCGTCGTCAGCCGTGCCAGGCGGAGACGAGCACCTTGCCGCTGGCCGAGGAGTCCTTCGCGACCTCGAAGGCGCGGACGGCCTCGGCGGCCGGCAGCCGGTGGGTGACGACCGCCTCCAGCGACGGGTCGTCGGTGAGCAGGCGCACGGCCTCGTCGATCTCGTCGTCGAAGCGGAACACCCCGACGACCGTGAGCTCCTTCGAGATGGCCGGTGCGAGGTTCACGGGTCGGGGCTGGTCGGGCACCATGCCGATCTGCGCGACGACGCCCCGACGACGCGCGGCGACGAACGCGGCGCTGATCGCGGGGGAGGCGCCCGAGCACTCGAGCACGACGTCGAAGGCCTCGGCGGGCACCTCGTCGACGCCGAGGCGCAGGACGACGTCGGCCCCGACCGCCGTGGCCCGGGCGAGGGGCTCGGGCAGGAGGTCGACCACGGTCACGTGGGCGGCTCCGCGGGCCCGGGCGGCCGCGGCGGCGAGCAGGCCGATCGGCCCGGCCCCCGACACGAGCACGCGCGCCCCGGTGACGTCGCCCGCCCGGCCGACGCCGTGGAGGGCGACGGCGAGGGGCTCGGCGAGGGCGGCCCGGTCGAGGGGCAGGCCCTCGGGCAGCACCCGCACCATGGCGGCGTCGACGACGAGGTGCTCGCTGAGGGCCCCCTGCGTGTGCGGTCGGGTGGACGCGCTGCCGAGGTAGGAGCCGCCGGGCCAGAGGTGCGGGGCGTCCTCGACGCCGGGCGACGGCGTGCCCCGGCGGGCCGGGTGGACCGTCACGGGGGTGCCGGGCGCGAGGCGGCCGCTGGGGTCGAGGTCGACGCGGCCCGAGAGCTCGTGCCCGGGGGTCAGGGGCTCCTCGACGACGAAGGCCCCGTTGGCGCCCTCGAAGTAGTAGTGCAGGTCGGAGCCGCAGATGCCGACCCACTCGACGCGGATGCGCACCTCGCCCTCCGTGGGCTCGGGCAGGGGCACGTAGCGCTCGGCCAGGCTGAGGGCTCCGTCGATCTGGATGGTCTTCATGGTCGTGTCCTCCACTGCTCTAGACGACGCTCGTCATGCCGCCGTCGACGAAGATGTTCTGCCCCGAGACGAAGTCGCTCGCCGCCGAGGCGAGGTAGATGAGGGTGCCCTGCAGCTCCTCCACCCGGCCCCAGCGCTGGGCGGGGGTGCGCTGCCGCAGCCAGGCGTCGAAGGTCTCGTCCTGCCAGAGGTCGGTGTTCATCTCGGTCGCGAAGTAGCCGGGCGACAGGGTGTTGACCTGCACGTTGTGCCGCGCCAGGTCGGCCGCCATGCCGCGGCTCAGCTGGGCGACGCCGGCCTTGGTCGCCGAGTAGGGCGCGATCGTCTGCCGCGCGAGCATCGACTGCACGCTCGCGATGTTGACGATCTTGCCCGAGCCGCGCTCGACCATCCCCGGGGCCACGAAGCGCGAGACGTAGAACACGCTCGAGAGGTTCGTCCTCACCACCGCGTCCCAGTCCTCGACCGGGAACTCGGTGAAGGGCGCCCGACGCTGCACGCCGGCGTTGTTCACCAGGACGTCGGGCACGCCGTGCTCCGCCACGAGGTCCGCGACGGCGGACTCGACGGCCGCGGCGTCGGTGACGTCGAAGAGCGTCGCGGCGGGGCGGCGGCCGGTCGCGCGCTCGATCTCGTCGCGCGTCTCCTCCAGGGCCGCGGCGTCGCGACCGTGCACGACGACCCGGGCCCCCGCCTCCGCCAGGGCCGTCGCCAGGGTGCGACCGAGGCCGCGGGAGGAGCCGGTCACGAGGGCCAGCCGGTCGGTCAGGTCGAACAGGTCGTTCACGATGTTCCTCTCGAGGGGCCCTGCCGGCGGACTCCGGGAAGGGCGGGGACGGGCGGGGCCGTGCGGGGGCGGGGGAGGGCTAGAGCAGCGCGCCCACGCCGAAGACCAGGAGGGCGGCGGCGAAGCCGAGCACCGACTCCACCGCCTGCTGCACGGTCCAGACGCGGAGCGTCGTCTTGACGTCCATGCCCATGAGGCGGCCGACGAGCCAGAAGCCCGAGTCGTTGACGTGACCGGCGAAGACCGAGCCCGCGGCGGTGGCGAGCACGACGGCGGCGAGCTGGACGGGGTTGAGGTCGGCCAGGGCGACGGCGGGGGCGATCAGGCCGGCGGCCGTCACGAGGGCGACCGTGGCCGAGCCCTGGGCGAGGCGCAGGATGGCGGCGATCAGCCAGGCGGCCACGATGACGGGCAGGCCGAGGTCGCCGAGGACGTCGGCGAGGGCGTCGCCGATGCCCGAGGCGCGGAGCACGCCGCCGAACATGCCGCCGGCGCCGGTGATGAGCACGACGGAGCAGATCGGGCCGAGGGCGCTCTCGAGCACCTTCTCGAGGGCGCTGCCGCTCACGCCGCGGGCACGGCCGAGGACGACGGCGGCGACGAGCACCGAGATGAGCAGCGCGATGCCGCTGGTGCCGACGAGCACGAGTGCCTGGACCCAGGTGGCGTCGCCGTCGACGACGCCGACGGACGAGAGGGAGGTGAGGCCGGTGTTGAGGAGGATCAGCACGAGCGGCACGGCGAGGACGGCGATGACCGTGCTGGCCTTCGGCGGGTTGCCGGCCTGCACGTCGTCCTTCTCGTCGCCGAAGAGCGAGAGCACGGGGAGGGGGATGCGCGCGTTGACGTACTTGGCCCACAGGTAGCCCGAGACGTACCAGAGCGGGAAGACGATGACGAGGCCGGCGAGCAGGACGATGCCGAGGTCGGCGCCGAGCAGCTCGGTCGCCGAGACGGGGCCCGGGTGCGGGGGCAGGAAGACGTGCATGACCGAGAAGGCGGCGGCGGCGCTGATGCCGTAGAGCAGCATCGACTTGCCGCCCATGCGGCGGGCGACGGCGAAGACGATCGGCAGCATGACGATGAGGCCGGCGTCGAAGAAGATCGGGAAGCCCATGATGAGCGAGGCGAGGCCGAGCGCGAACGGCGCCCGCTTCTCGCCGAAGACGTCGACCATCCGGTCGGCGAGCACCCGGGCGCCGCCCGACGACTCGACGAGGCGGCCGAGCATCGCGCCGAGGCCGACCAGCAGGGCGACGGAGCCGAGCGTGGTGCCGAAGCTCGTCACGAGCAGCTCGGCGATGGCGCCGGTCGGGACGCCGGCGACGAGCGCCGTCAGCGCCGCGACGATGACGAGGGTCAGGAAGGCGTGCAGCTTGAACTTGATGACCAGCAGCAGGATGAGCGCGATGGCCCCCGCCGCGATGGCGAGGAGCGGCCCCGCCTCCAGAGTCTGTGTCCAGTCGTCCATGTCGATCTTCTCCGTTGAATTCGTCGGGCGAGGTGCGCCGTCCCACGCCGGAGCCCGGTGCGGGCCCTGCGTCCGGGTCAGGGTGCCATGAAAAGTAGGACTTTTGCAAACGGACTGACCCGGACACGGCGGCGGGCACGACGCACCCTCGCCTCGACGAGCGTCAGAGCGGTCGCGACTCGCGCAGGATCTCGGCGAGCTCGGTCATGTGCTCGGCCTGCGAGCGGTAGTCGAGGGCGGCGCCCGACCAGCCGTCGTGCACCTGCCCCGCGGCGAGGGCGGGGTGCGACGCGAAGGTGGGCTGCGCCTCCAGGTCCGCGGTCTGGAAGCCCTCGTTGTTGACCAGCAGCACGTCGCCGGTCATCATCTGGCTCGCGTTCTCCCAGCTGAAGATGTCCCAGTAGTAGTACCCGTCCGGGTGGAGGTCCGTGTACCGGACGCCGAGGCTGCGGTACAGCTCGGTCTCGGGCTCGTCGGCGGGCTTCGTCACGTAGACGCCGTCGGCGTCGGCGTACATCGCCGTCACCTCGACGTCGCTCTCGTCGGCCGCCGCCGTGAGGTCGGCCGCCGCGGCGTCGAACTCGGTCTTCGCGTCGGCGATCGTCGCGTCGTCCACGCCGAGCGCCGAGGCGAGCCGGTTGACGCTGTCGATGACGTCGAGGCCCGAGCCGCCGACCTCGATCGCGACGACCGGGGCGATCTTCTCGAGCTGGGCCTGCTGCTCGGCGTCGGCGAAGCCGTAGTACGGCGCCTCGAGGTCGAGGGTGCCCTCGCGGTCGGTGGGGTAGATGCCCGTCACGATCAGGTCGGGGGCGGCCTCGGCGAGGGCCTCGAGGTCGATCTCGCCGTAGGAGTTCCCGACGATCGCGGTGTCCTGGAGGTCGGCGCCCTCGAGGCGCGCGTCGCTCGCGACGTCGTAGCGGCCGAACAGGGCCACCGGCTCGACGCCGTAGCTCATCAGGCCGATCGCGTAGTCGGTGAAGCTCGCGACGCGCTCGGGGCGGTGGTCGAGCTCGACCGTCGTGCCGGTGTCGTCGGTGAAGCTCCAGGCGCCGGTGTCGGCGCCGTCGGCGGCGGGGGAGTCGCCCCCCGCGTCGGTCGAGCAGCCGGAGAGCACGAGGGCGAGGGCCGCGACGGGCGCGAGGAGGCGGAAGGGGCGGAGGGGGCGGCGCACGGCCGTCGAGATGGTCACGAAGAGTAAGGGTAGCCTACCCTTACCTCGTGGCGCCACCGGCGTCCGCGTGGCCGGGCTCGCCGGCGGGATCCACGGCGGGGTGCAGGTCGGGGTCGCGCGGCACCACGAGCGGAGCACCGCTCGTCGGGTCGGTCAGCACCACGGCGTCGAGGTCGAACGCCTCCTGCAGCAGCTCCGGCGTCAGGACCTCCCACGGCGTCCCGTCGGCCAGCACTCGCCCGGCGCCCACGACCACGAGCCGGTCGGAGTACCGAGCGGCGAGGGTGAGGTCGTGCAGCACCATCACCACCGTGGTGCCGCGCCGCCGGTTGATCGACCGCACCAGCCGCAGGATCTCGAGCTGGTGGGCCAGGTCGAGGAAGGTGGTCGGCTCGTCGAGCAGGAGCACGTCGGCCTGCTGCGCGAGGACGAGCGCGAGCCACGCGCGCTGCAGCTGCCCGCCGGAGAGCGACCCGACGTCGCGCCCCGCGAGGTCGCGGAGCCCCGTCGCGTCGAGGGCGTCGTCGATCGCCGCCGCGTCGGCGGGCGTCCACGGGCGCAGCAGGCTCTGGTGCGGGTGTCGACCGCGCGACACGAGGTCGCGGACGGTCGTCGCCGACGGGGTGAGGGGCTTCTGCGGCAGGACCGCCAGCCGTCGCGCCACGGCCCTGCCGGGCAGCGAGCGGAGGGGCTGGCCGTCGAGCTCGACCGCGCCCGCGACCGGCGCCAGCAGCCTGCCGAGCGCGCTCAGCACCGTCGACTTCCCGCTGCCGTTCGCGCCGATGAGGGTCGTGACGGTGCCGCGCTCGATCGACAGGTCGAGCCCGTCGACGACGATCCGCCGGTCGTAGCCGAGCGTCACCCCCCGGGCGCGGAGCGCGGGGCCGGGGGAGTCGCGGGCAGGGGAGGCAGGGGAGGCGGGGGAGTCGCGGGTGGGGGCGGTCATGCGGGTCGGTCCTCTCGACGGTGGCGGACGAGCAGCCAGATCAGGTACGGGGCGCCGACCACGGCGGTGACGATGCCCACGGGCACCTCGCCGGGCAGCAGCGTCCGGGTGGCGAGGTCGGCGGCGACGACGACGAGCGCCCCGAACGTCGCCGAGGCGGCGAGGGGCGGGCGGCCCGTGCCGGCGACGCGCCGGGCGAGCTGCGGCGCGACGAACGCGACGAACTCGAGCGGCCCCCCGGCCGACACCGCGGCGGCGGTCAGCAGCACGGCGCAGGCGAGCACGACGAGCCGGTGGCGCTGCACGGCGACGCCGAGCCCCCGCGACAGGTCGTCGCCCAGCTGGCTGACGTCGAGCGCCCTCGTCTGCGTCGCCGCCAGCGGGGCGACGACGGCGAACACGACCAGGGCGGGCCAGACGCTCGCCCACGAGATGCCCGAGACGCTGCCCACGAGCCACTGGCTGGCCGCCGCGGCGTCGGTGATCCGGGCGCGGGCGACGAGCCAGCTCGTGAGCCCGCCGAGGGCGGCGGTCGCCCCGATGCCGACGAGCACGAGCCGGTAGCCGTCGACGCCGCCCCGCCACGACAGCGCGTACACCGCCACGGCGGCCACGAGGGCCCCGACGACCGCGGCCGTCGGGACGCCGACGCTGAGCAGCCCTCCCGTCACGGAGTACCCGCCGCCGGCCAGCACGATCGCCGCGACGGCGCCGAGGCCGGCGCCCGAGGTGACGCCGAGGATGTCGGGGGTCGCCAACGGGTTGCGCGCGAAGGTCTGCGTGAGGGCGCCGGCCAGGCCGAGGCACGCCCCGACCACGAGCGCCCCGGCGACCCGGGGCAGGCGCAGGTCGAGCACGATGAGCTCCTGGGCGGGCGTGCCGCCTCCGGCGAGGGTGCGGACGACGTCGGCGACCCCGAGCGACGACGACCCCGCGGCGAGCCCCAGCAGAGCGAGGGCGACGACGACCAGCAGCGAGCCCGCCGTCGCGGCGGCCGCGCGGGGCCCGCCGACGGCACGAGGCCGTGCCGGTGGCCGAGNCGGCGGGCGCGCGGGCGTCGAGCCGGCTCACAGCGCGGCCGCCGTCCCGCGGCGGACGATCGCGACGAAGGCCGCCCCGCCGAGCACCGTGAGCACCACCCCGACCGACAGCTCCGACGTGCCGCCGACCAGTCGGCCGACGACGTCGCAGGCGAGCAGGACCACCGCGCCGACGAGCGCCGAGGCCGGCAGCAGCCGGGCGTGCCCGCCCCCGACCAGCGCGCGGGCCAGGTGCGGGGCCGTGAGCCCGACGAAGCCGATCGGCCCGCTGACGGCGACCGCGGCGGCCGTCAGCAGGGTGATGGCCCCGAGCCCGACCAGCCGCGCCTGGAGGAGGCTCTCGCCGAGGCCCCGGGCGAGCTCGGCGCCGAGGGCGAGCGTGTCGAGCGACCGGGCGTTGACCGCCGCCAGGGCCGCTCCGGCGAGGGCGACGGCGACGGCGGGCCCCGCCCCGTCGAGCGAGCGGCCGGAGAGCGAGCCGACGACCCAGATGCGGTACGCGGCGAGCGTCGTCTCGTCGGAGAGGACGAGGAACGACGTCAGCGCCACGAGCAAGGCCGAGACCGCCGACCCCGCGACCGCCAGCGGCACGGGGCTCGCGAGCCCCCGCCCGAGGGCCGCGACCGAGAAGACGACGACGCTCGCGACGACGGCGCCGACGAGCGCGAGCCAGAGCGTCGCGACGACCGAGCTCGTGCCGAGCACGTACACGCCGACGACGACGGCGAGGCTCGCCCCGGCCGAGACGCCGAAGAGCCCCGGGTCGGCCAGGGGGTTGCGCGTCTGCCCCTGCATCACGGCGCCCGCGAGGCCGAGGGAGGCGCCCACCAGCAGCCCGAGGACGGTCCGCGGCACGCGGGAGCCCCAGACCACGGCCCCGACGTCGCGGGCCGGGTCGAGGAGGGCGCCGACGACGGCGGCCGGCGAGAGGACGGCGCTGCCGAGGGCGAGGCTCGCCGCGACGACGACGACCAGGGCGGCGAGGAGGAGCACGCCCCGGGGAGCGGCCCGCCGGGCAGTACCGAAGTTGGAGGTGGTGAGGGGAGGAGCGGACGAGGTCACCAGGTGAGGTTAGCCTACCCTCACCACGAGGTCAGGCCGACTGCCCCGTCGCCGCACGCGTCGTCCGTGCCCAGCCCCCGCCGCGGCGCTCGATCGCCCCGGCCTCCTCGAAGGCGGCGAGCCACCCCTCCATGGGCCAGCTGCCCCAGCGCTCAGCGAACACTCGCCCGTTGCGGAGGATGTCGTCGAGGTGCTGCCACGGCGGCGAGGAGGTCGGGTGCCACTGGTGGTAGGCGTGCGCGCCGCCCACCCAGACGAGCGGCACCTCCGCCGCGTGCGCCGCGAACGCGAAGTCGGTGTCCTCCCCGCCGTAGCCCTCGTACTCCGCGGAGAAGCCGCCGACGCGGGCCCAGGTGTCGACGTCGAGCGCGAACGAGAGCGACCAGAACAGCCGGTGGTCGCCGTCGCGGGCGACGACGGTGCGGCCGGCGGGAGGCGCGGGCCGGGCCGCGTGCGGGCGCGTCAGCCCCGCGGGGTCACGGTCGAGCTCGGCGAGGCTCGCGCCCTCGGACAGGTACGTGACGGGGCCGCAGAGCAGCGCGCCGGGGTGCCGGGCCGCCGCGGCCTCGTAGCCGCGGACGAGGTCGGGCCCGGGCACGCAGTCCGCGTCGAGGAACACGAGCAGGCTCGCCCCGAGCGCCCGGGCCGCCGCGGCGCCGCGGTTCCGGCCCTCGGCGAGCCGCAGGCCGTCCGGCCCCGGCGGGACGTGCACGACGACGGCGTCCTCCAGCCCCGCGCCCTCCGGGGCCGGGGACTCGTCGAGCCACACGACGACGTGGGGCACCGGAGGCGCCAGCCGGCCCAGGCGGACCCGCTGGGCCCGCAGGTGGCCGAGCCGCGCCTCCGAGCACAGCGTCACGGCGACCGTCAGCGCTGCCACGAGGCCACCTCCGCGACGACGGCCGCGGCCCGGGCGGGCGCGCCCTCGACCTGCCAGGTCGACCAGTCGGGCGTCGTCGCCAGCGCCCGGTCGAGGAGGGCGGGCCACGCCTCGTCGGCCGGCCACCCGTCGACGACGACGGCGAGGCCGCGGTCGGCCAGCAGGCGCGCCGTCGCGCCCTGCTCGTCGAACGGGCGGCCCTGCGGCACGACGACGGCGCGGGCCCCGGCGGCGGCGAGGTCGGCCACGCTGTTCTGCCCGGCCGCCGTCACGACGACGTCGGCCGTCGACAGGAGCTCCCAGGGGTCGTCCACCCACGCGCCCGCCTCGCCGCCCAGCAGGGTCCACGAGGCGCCGGGGGTGACCGCCGCGGCGCGCGCGACGTCGTCGGCGAGGCGACCCGCGCCTCCGTCGCCCCCTCCCGGCAGCACCAGCACCCGCGGGCCCGCCGAGGCCGTGGGGCGCACCGCGCGGGGTCGACCGGCGAAGCGGGAGATGCCCCCCACCGTCCGGACGCGGTCGGCGGCGACGTCGAGGGCGGGGGAGGCGTGGAGGCCCGGCGCCCACGGCGCGAGGACCCGCTCGGCGGCGCGGAAGGCGAGGAGGTGGGGCTCGTCGGAGCGGTCGCCCGGCTGGGTGACGACGACGGGCGGCACGCCGAGGAGGCGGACGAGCAGCGCGACCTCGACCGAGACGTCGACGACGAACGCCGCGGGCCGGTGCTCGCCGACCCAGCCGGCGATCGCGGCCAGCCGCCCGGAGTGGCCGGGGTGGTGCAGCGGGGCCCAGTGGAGCAGGCCCCGCACCGTCGGGGAGGCGTCGCGGGGGTCGAGGTCGGCGCCGTCGCCCGAGCGGGGCGCGACGGGCCCGTCGTCGCGGGGCAGGAGCACCCACTCGGTGTCGGCGGGGAGGCCGGCGGGGGCGGGCAGGCTGCTGAACACGACCACCCGCGCGGCGAGGTGCGGGCGCACGGCCGTGAAGCGCGTGACGTGGCCGGCCCCGTGGTGGTGGACGTACCAGCCGACGAGCGGCGGGGCGTCGCTCACGCGTCGGCCCGGGCGCCGGCGTCGGTCACGTCGAGGGAGTCGAGCGTGTCGACCGTGCCCGTGTCGACCGGGGAGGGCGACGACGTCGACGAGACGCCTCGGCGGGTCTCGACGAGCGACCGGTAGAGGCCCTCGAGCACGCCCGCGCGGTGCCGCAGCGACAGCCGGTCGACGGCGTCCTCGCGGATGCGCGCCCGGAACCCGGGGGTGCTCTGCGACTGCGCGGCGAGCCCCTCCGCGACGTGGGCCAGCGCGTCGGCGTCGCCCATGGCGACGAGGCCCGCTCCGGCCGACGAGCCGACGACCTCCGAGACGCCGCCGGTGTCGAAGGCCGCCACCGGCGTCCCGACGGCGAGCGCCTCGGCGATGACGAGGCCGAACGGCTCCTCCCACACGGGCGTGACGAGCGCGCAGGCACTGCGGCCGACGAGGTCGGCGAGGCTGCGCTGGTCGAGCTCGCCGACGTAGCGGACCCGGTCGCCGAGGTGCGGCTCGACGGCCTCCTCGAACCAGGCCGCGTCCCCGACGCGGCCGGCGAGCACGAGGCGCCGACCGGTCCGCCGGGCGGCTGCGATCGCCAGGTCGGCGCCCTTCTCGGGCACGAGCCGCCCCGACCAGACGAGGTCGTCGCCGCCCGGCCCGAGCGGCCACAGGTCGGTGTCGACGCCGTTCGGCAGCACGAGCGACTCGACGCCCGCCGCCCGCCACTCCCGCGCCGTGTGGTCGCTGACGGCGAGGAAGGCGCTGCGCGGCTCGGGCCCGCGGGCGTGGTGCTCGAGCAGGTCGGGCAGCGTCGGCGTGTGCAGCGTCGACACGACGGGCACGCCGAGTCGGCCCGCCCACGAGAGGGGCAGGCCGTGCAGGCTGTGGTTCTCGACGACGTCGAACTGGTCGGCGTGGTCGGCGACCCAGGCCAGCGCCCGGTCGAGGGCCGGCAGCGCCCGCTCGAGGTAGCCGGCCGGGTACGTCGTGTCGGTGGCCTCGGAGGGGTCGTCCCACACCACGGGCGGCAGGGTGAACTCGGTCGGCCCGCCCTCCAGGAAGTCGCTGCCCTCGGGGGCGCAGAGCACGACGTGGTGGCCGCGGGCACGGAGCGTCCGCACCTGGTTCCAGACCGACGACTCGAGCCCGCCCGCGTGCGGCTGGCGGATGGGGTACCGGAGCGGTGCGACGACGGCGATGCGGAGGGGCTCCCCGTCGCGGCCGGAGGCGTCGCCCGGCTCGGCGGCGTCCGCCCGGCCGCGCGGCTCCGGCGCGGAGGCGCCCGAGCGGTCGGCCACCGAGCGGAGCGCGGCGGCGTAGGCCTCGTCGTGCGTCGCGGCCACCGTGCGCCGCTGCACCCGGCGCACGAGGCGCCGGCGCGCGACGAGCTCGGCCCGGGCGGCGCTGCCGGGACGGCCTCCCCGGCCGTCGGTCAGGGTGCGGAGGGCCTCGGCGAGCGCGGGAGGGTCGCCGGCGTCGAACGCAGCGAAGGAGTCCGGGTGCTGCTCGGCCGCGTAGCCGACGCGGGGGCCGGCGACGGGGACGCCGAGGTCCCAGCAGAGCTCGACCCAGCCGGAGTGGGTGCCGTGCCGGTAGGGGAGCACGGCCACGTCGAGGTCGGCGAGCGACGCGGCGAGCTCGTCGTCGGAGAGGCGGGGGTGCACGTCGAGGACGGCGTGGGGGTCCGACGCGACCAGCGCGGCCACGCGGACCCGCGCCTCCTCGTCCCGCACGCGCTCGTTGAGGTCGACGCGGACGACGACGTCGGTGCCGTCGCGGCGCAGCAGCTCGGCCGCGGCCAGCAGCGTCTCGACGGCGCGGACGGCGTCGATGTTCGGTCGCAGGTCGCGGAGCGCCGCGCCGACGACCAGCGCGTCGGACGCCCGGCCGGAGGGCGCCTCGGCGTCGAGGGGCAGCAGGTCGGGGTGCGCGACGACGACGGCCTCGCGCCCCCAGCGCCGGGCCACCTCGGCGGCGGCCCCGGGCGTGAGGGTCAGGACGACGTCCGCGGCGGGCACCAGGAGGTCGAGCTGGGCGGCGTGGTCGCCCTGGTCGACGAGCTGGGGGTTCTCGAGGTCGTGGACGGTGTAGACGAGCGGCTTGCCGACCTCGCGCAGCGCGGCGACGACGCCCACGAGGTGCTCGAGGGTGAACGACTCCGTGCCGAAGTGGACGTGCAGGAGGTCGAACTCGTCGGCGTGCGCCCGGACCCAGCCGGCGTCGACCATCACGGGGGGCCACCACTGGCCGGGGCCGGCGCCGGCCGGGGCCGGGTCGGCGAGGCGGACGACCGTGGCGGGGCGGTCCGCCGCGTCGAGCGCGCGCACGTAGGGGTGGGCGGCGGGGACGGACGCGACCCGGAGCAGCGGCTGCGGGGGAGCGACCCGGTCGTTCAGGGGATCGATGATCGTGCCTCCTCGGCGTGTCGTCTGGGGCGGGGCGGACGAGTCCGCAGGACCCTGCTGACGTCCGGGGGCCGGTCGGTGTCGAGGAGGGGGTGAGCCGATGGGAGCGGCCTCCACGGACGCTAGTCCTCGGGAGGCTCTCAGGCCCTGTGTGCGTGTACCCCTCTGATCCGCGCCGGGCGGGAGGGCCCCGGACCCGGCAAGCTGGGGCTGCCCGCCACGACCGTCGCCGGCAGGAAGGCGACCCCATCGTGACCACCACCCCCGTCGTCGACGGCCGCACGCGCCACTACGGCGACTTCTACGGGCTCAGCGAGCCCGAGGGCGACGGCGCCGTCGCGCTCGTCGTCGGCAACTGCCAGGCGGAGTCGCTCCGCATCGCCCTCGAGGGAGGCGGCCTGCGGACGGTGCGGACGCCCGCCGTCCACGAGCTGGTCGCCACGGACCTCCCGCACCTCGCCCGCTGGCTCGCCCGGGCGGAGCTGCTGGTCTCGCAGCCCGTCCGCGACGACTACCATGGCCTGCCCCTCGGGACGGCGCAGCTCGCGGCGGCGCTGCCGGCGCGGGCCCGGGTCGTGCGGGTGCCCGTCATCCGGTTCGCGGGCCTCTACCCGGCCCACGCCATCGTCCGGCCGCCGAGCGACGCGTCGCTGGTGCCGCCCGTCGTCGAGTACCACGACCTGCGGCTCGTCGTGCGGGCCGCGGCGCGGGGCGGCGCCGTCGACGCGCCCTCGCCGCTGCCCCCGCTCCGGCCCGAGTCCGTGCGGGCGGTCGCCGAGCTCTCCCGGGCCGAGCTGCGCCGGCGCGAGGAGGCCCACGACGCCGTCGTCGTCTCCGACCTCTTCGACCGCCCCTCCTTCGCCCAGATGCGCACGCTCAACCACCCCGGCAACCCCGTCTGGCGCTCGCTGGCCGAGCGGGTCCGTCGTCGGCTCGCCCTGCCCGAGCACGAGGTCGACCCGGGGCGCCCCCTGCTCGACAGCGTGCACGCGCCCCGGGAGGCCGTCGTCGTCGAGGCGTTCGGCCTCGACGAGGCGCCGACCGACCACTGGGTCGTCGGCGGCCGCCGCGTCGAGGCGGCCGAGGTCGAGGAGGCGCACCTCGGCTGGTACGCCGACCACCCCGAGGTCGTGACGGCGGCGCTCGCCCGCCACGAAGACGCGCTGCGCCTGCTGGGGCTGTCGTGAGCGGCCCGGTGCCGGCGCCCTCGGCGTCCGGCTCCGCCGGCCTGCCGGCCCTCGTCGTCACCGACGACCCGCAGCACGGGGTCTCGACGTACGCCCGTCGCGTCGCCGAGGCCGTGGCGGCCCTGGTCGGGCGGGACCTCGCGGTCGGGCCCGACGCGCTCACCGGCACCGCGCCTCCGGCCCGGTCCCACCTCCACTTCACCGACCGGCTCTGGGGAGGGTCCCCCGAGGAGGCGGCCGACCGCGTCGAGGACCTCGCGCGCCGGACGTCGCTCACGGTCACCCTGCACGACCTCCCGCAGCCCTCCGACGGCGAGCGCAACCTCCCGCGGCGCGCCGAGTGCTACCGGCGCGTGGTCGAGGCGGCCGCGGGCGTCGTCTGCAACAGCCGGCACGAGGCGCTGCTGCTCGACGAGCACGTCCTCGCCGGGGCGGGCGCCCGGGCGGCCGTCCTGCCCCTGGCCGTCGACCCCGTCGGGCCGGTGCCCGCGCCCGGGCAGCGCCCACGGCCGGACGGGACGGCGGCCGTCATCGGGTTCTTCTACCCGGGCAAGGGCCACGCCGAGCTCGTCGACGCCGTCGTCGCGCTGCGGGCCGCCGGGTCGGCCCTGCGGGTCGCGGCCCTGGGGCGCGCGTCGACGGGCCACGAGGGCGAGCTCGCCGAGCTCGTGGCCGGCGCCGCCTCCCGCGGAGTCTCACTGGAGGTCACGGGCTACCTCGACGACGACGAGCTGCTCGAGCGCTGCCGCCGGGCCGCGGTGCCCGTCGCCGCCCACCGCCACGTCTCGGCCTCCGGATCGATCGCGACCTGGATCGCGGCCGGGCGGCGCCCGCTGGTCCCCGACACGAGGTACTCCCGCGAGATGGCCGAGCTGCGGCCGGGCACCCTGACCCTCGTCGACCCCGACGACCTCGTGACGGCGTTGGCGGCGGCCCTCGCCGACCCCGCCTCGACCTGGCTCGGGCCGACGGCGGTGACGGCGCCCGGCCTCGCCGACGTCGCGGCGGCCTCGGTGCGCTGGTGGGCCGACGAGGTGGCCTGGTGACCGCGCGGCCGCCGTGGGGGCGGGGCCTGCCCGGCAACCGCTGGGACCTGCTCGACGGCGACCTCCCCGCGGAGCCGCCCCGCGTGAGCGTCGTCGTGCCCCACTACCGTCAGCAGGCCGAGCTCGACCGGACGCTCGCGGCCCTCGCCCGGCAGACGCACCCCGCCGACCGCCTCGAGGTCGTGGTCGTCGACGACGGGTCGCCCGAGGCGCCCGTCGTGCCGCCCGGCGTCGTGCTCGTGCGGCAGCGCGACGAGGGCTTCCGGCTGGCCGCCGCGCGCAACCTCGGCGTGCGGACCGCGACCGGCGACGTGCTCGTCTTCCTCGACGCCGACACGGCGCCCGAGCCGGGCTACGTCGCCGCGGTGACCCGGCTGCCGGCCCTCGCGCCCGAGGTGGTGGCCGTGGGGCGCCGCCGGCACGCCGACTTCGGCGGCGTCCCGGTCGACGCACCGGTCGAGGTCGCGGGGCCGGCCGCCGAGCTCCCGTCGCCCGCGTGGCTCGACGACGCCCACCGGGCCAGCCGCGACCTGCTCGACGCCGACGACCGGTCGTACCGCCACGTCATCGGGGCCGTCACGGCCTGCAGCCGGTGGCTCGTCGAGGAGGTCGGCGGCTGGGACGAGGGCTTCATCGAGTACGGGGGAGAGGACTGGGAGTGGGTCCACCGCGCCTGGCGGGGCGGGGCCGTGCTCGCGCACGTCCGCGATGCGGTCGCCTGGCACGACGGCCCGGACTGGGCCGGTCGCTCCGGCGACGACGAGGCCCGGCAGCGGCGTCAGAACGCGGAGACGATCACGCTCAGCAGGCTGGTGGCCGTGTCCGGCTCCCGCCCCCGAGCGCTGCGGGGGGGCGACGGGCCGGTCGACGTCGTCGTCCGCCTCGGCCGCGCCCTGTCGCCGGGGCGTGCATTCCTCACGGCGGACTCCGTCCTGGCGGTGCTGCCGGAGGCGCGGGTCGTCGTCCCGAGCGAGGTCGCGTCGGCCGTCGGCGGCGACCCGCGCGTCGTCTCCGCGGCGGCGGTCGCCACGCGGCCCGAGATCGTGACGGGTGCCCGGGTGACGGTCGACCTGCCTGGTGAGGTGAGGGTCCGGGACGGTGTGGCCCTCGTCCGGGCCGTGGCCGAGGTCGGCGTCGGCGAGCTGGGCACCGTCGAGCTGTGCGCCGTGGAGCCTGAGGACGGTGGGCGGGAGGGCGGCAGAGGCGACGAGGCCGGCGGAGCCGCGCCCGTCGTCGTCGCCCGCGTCACGTCCCGGCGGGCCGAGCTGCGGCGGGCGCGCTGGGAGCGCAGCGACCTCTTCCGGACGGAGCGCCGCGCGGCCGACGGCCTCGAGCCCCTCGTCGGCGAGCCCTCCCTCGCGGCGTGGCTCGGCGGGTGGGGCTGAGGGGCAGGCACCGCACGGGCCTGCCGACGGCCCCGCGACTCCGTCGTTCCTGCTGGTCACACCGGCGAGCCTCCCCGGCCCGGCGTGCCGCCCGAGGTACCGTCCCGCCATGACCGACAGCGTGCGGACGGCCGAGGGCGACACCATCGTGGTGCCCGAGGCCGACGACGCGCCCCAGCGGCACCGCTCGACCTTCGTCGAGCCGGTGCCCCGCACGTCGCCCGAGGCGGAGGCCACCGCCCCGCCCGAGGCGACCGACCAGGAGCTCCGCCCCGTGACACCCACCCTGACGCCCGAGGCCCCCGCCGACCTGGAGCAGTCGCCCGCCGACCCCGAGCCGTCGCCCGCCGACCTCGACCCGGCGGCGGTCGTCGAGCCGATCGCCCCGGTGCGCGAGCCGCGTCCCGTCTCCGTCCCGTCGCACCGGGCCGACGTGCCCGCCGACGTCGTGCCGACCGACGCCGCCGAGCCCCGCCCCGCGAGCGTCGCGCGTCACTCCCTCGACACGTCGAGCATCACCCTCCCCGTCTTCGCCGAGCCCGTCGACCCCTCGCTGCCGCAGCCGCCCGAGCGCATCTCGCTCGACGACGACGTCCTCGTCCGCATGGTCGAGCGACGCCTCGACGACACGGCGACCGTCGACCTGATGGCCGTCGTCCAGGCCCAGATGGAGGCGCGCCGCCAGGAGGCCGCCCGCTTCGCCCGCTGGGCCGACGAGGTCGGCCGCATCGGCACCGACGAGGCCGCCGAGGCCCTCGAGCGCACCCGCCTCCGCTTCACCGGCGTCATCGACGTCGTCCTGCCCCTGACGCTCGCTCCGGGCGACGAGGTCGCCGTCGCCCCGGAGGTCTCGTCCGAGGCCGCCGAGCCTGCCGTCCTCGACGTCGCTCCTGCCCCCGAGGGCCCGCAGGTCGTGGAGGAGGCGCCCGCCGGGTCCCCGGCACCGGTCACGACCGCCGCCGCCGCCGAGGTCGCCCGCGCCGAGCCGGCTCCCGTGCCCTCCGACGTCGTCGCCGGCACCTCGGCCGCTGACGCCCCGGTCGCCCCCGTCGCCGTGGCCGCGCCCTCGCGACGCCCCCTCGGCCTGGCCGGCCTGGCCGTCGGCGTCCTCGTCGTCCTCGCCGCCCTGGTGCTCACGCTCCTCGACGCCGGCCTCCTGGTCTCCGCCGTCGTGGCGACCCTCGCGGTGCCGGTCGTCGGGGGCCTCGTGGCCACCGCGGCGCTCCGCGTCGCCTCACAGCGCCGCCCGGGCGACGCCCGGCTCGAGACCCGGGGCCCGATCGCCGTCGTGGCCGCCGTCGTGCTCTCCGCCGTCGTCGGCCTCGGCCTGCTGGCCCCCTCGTCGGAGGCCCTCTCGTGGCAGGGCTACCTGCTCGGCGGCGCCCCGCTCGAGCCGGTCGTCGGCCTGCTCGTCGCCCTGGTCGCCGCGGCCCTCGTCGCGGTGGTCGTGGTCGCGTCCGTCGCCCTCGTCCGCCCGGCGGCCCGCGACTAGGCTGACGGGGTGTCCTCCCTCGCAGCCGTCTCCGCCGCCGTCGAGCGCCTCTGGCCCCTCGCGGGCGCCGAGTCGTGGGATTCTCCGGGCCTCGTGCTCGGCGACCCCGAGCAGCCCGTCCGGCACGTGCACCTGGCGGTCGACGCGGTGCTCGACACCGTCGACGAGGCCGTCGCCCTGGGCGCCGACCTCCTCCTGACGCACCACCCCCTGCTCTTCCGCGGCGTGACGACGCTGGCGGGCGACACGACCAAGGGCGCCGTCGTGGCCCGGCTGCAGCGGGCCGGGTGCGCCCTCCTCGCGGCGCACACCAACGCCGACGTCGTGCCCACCGGCACCTCGCGGGTGCTGGCCCACCAGCTCGGCCTCGTCGACCAGTCGCCGATCACGGCGGGCGCCCTCCCGGGCACCGGGCTCGGCGTCGTCGGGCGCCTCCCGCGCCCGATCAGCCTCGTCGCGCTCGCCCGCCAGCTCGGCGACGTGCTGCCGCCCACGGCCTCCGGAGTCCGGGTGGCCGGAGACGCCGACCGCGTCGTCGAGACCGTGGCGCTCTGCGCGGGCGCCGGCGACTCGCTGCTCGACCACCCCGCCGTGCGGGCCGCCGACGTCTACGTCACGAGCGACCTCCGGCACCACCCCGCCTCCGACGCCCGCGACCTGATGCGCCTCGGCCACGGGCCCGCCCTCGTCGACGTGTCGCACTGGGCGAGCGAGTGGCTCTGGCTCGACACCGCCGCGGAGCAGCTCCGACGCGAGCTCGACGACGTCGAGGTCACCCTGAGCGACCTCCGCACCGACCCCTGGGACTTCGCGGTCGTGCAGTAGCCGCCGCCGACCCGCCCGGGCGCCCCGGCGCCCGCCCCGTTCCGCCCCTGACGAAAGAAGTCCCCGTGCCGTTGCAAGCCAGCCCCGCCGACCAGGCCCTGCTGCTCGACCTCCAGAAGCTCGACACCACCCTGCAGCAGCTCGCGCACCGTGCCGCGAACCTCCCCGAGATCGCCGTCCTCGCGACGGTCGACGGCGACGCCCACCGCCTCCGCAGCCGCATGGCGTCGGAGCAAGGCGCCTGGGAGGACGCGCAGGCCGAGCTCCGCCGCGTCGAGTCCGACGTGGCGGTCGTCGAGGCCCGCGTCGCCCGCGACCAGCAGCGGCTCGCGAGCACCTCGTCCGTCAAGGACGTCCAGGCGCTCGAGGCGGAGCTAGCCGCCCTCGCGAAGCGGGGCTCCGACCTGGAGGACATGCAGCTCGAGGTGATGGAGCGCGTCGAGAGCCTCGGCGCCGTCGCCACGGTCACCCACGAGGAGCTCGACCAGCTCGAGGTCCGCCGGGCCGACGCCCGGAGCACGCGCGACGCCAAGCTCGGCGAGCTCGAGATCGAGCGCCGTCAGGTCGAGGCCGACCGCGCCACGCTCGCCGAGAAGGTGCCGGCCGACCTGCTCGACCTCTACGAGACGCAGCGTCGCCGGTACGGCATCGGTGCCTCCCTCCTGCGCGGCGGCGTCTCGAGCGCCAGCGGGGTCACCCTGACCGGCAGCGACCTGGCCGCCGTGCGCTCCGCCAGCGCGTACGACGTCGTGCTCTGCCCCGACAGCAACGCCGTCCTCGTGCGCACGAACGAGTCCGGGATCTAGGCCTCTCCGGGGCACGGGGGCCGGCACCGGCTCGGCGCCCCGCCGGCGCGCGCTACAGTGGCAGGGCGGATGGGTCGGCAAGACGGTCGCGTCGGTCGGGGGCTCGCTCCCGACCGCCGAGGAACGTCCGGGCTCCACAGAGCAGGGCGGTGGGCAACACCCACCCGGGGCGACCCGCGAGACAGTGCAACAGAGAGCAGACCGCCTCGGTCACGTCGTGAGACGGGGCCGCGGTGAGGGTGAAACGGTGGTGTAAGAGACCACCAGCGGTTCGGGTGACCGACCGGCTAGGCAAACCTCGCCCGGAGCAAGGTCAGACAGAGGACGTCGAGGTGGCTCGCCGAGTCCTCGGGTAGACCGCTGGAGGGCTGCGGCAACGTAGTCCCGAGATAGATGGCCGTCCATGGTGCCTCGGCACCGGGACAGAACCCGGCGTATCAGCCGGCCCATCCGCCCCAGACCGACAGGAGGCCCGGGTGCAGGAGGCACGCCTCCCGCACCCGGGCCTCCGTCACGTCGTGACGACGGTCGGCCCGGGCGGTCGCCGCCCCGGGCCGTCGTCGGCTCAGACCGCGGTCGTGGGCCGCGACGACGCCGCGAGGGCCGCCGCGCCGAGGATGCCCGCGTTGTTGCGGAGCACGGCCGGCACGATCTCGGCCCGGAGGTCGAGCAGGGGGAGGAACTCCTGGTGGTGCTTCGAGACGCCGCCGCCGACGATGATGAGCCGCGGGTAGAGCAGGGCCTCGAGGTGCGAGTAGTACTTCTGCAGGCGCTTGGCCCAGTGCTTCCAGCTCAGCTCGTCGCGTTCCTTGGCGGCGAACGAGGCCTTCGTCTCGTAGTCCTTGCCGCCGATCTCGAGGTGGCCGAGCTCGGCGTTGACGATGAGGACGCCGTCGTTGATGAGCGCGGTGCCGATCCCGGTGCCCAGCGTCGTCATGACCACCAGCCCCGGGACCCCCTTCGCCGCGCCGTAGCGCGTCTCGGCGTAGCCCGCCGCGTCGGCGTCGTTGACGAAGTGGATGTCGCGCCCGAGGGTGGTCTCGAAGAGGCGCTCGGCCTCGAAGTCGATCCACTTCTTCGACACGTTCGCGGCCGACAGCGTCTTGCCGTCCATGATCGCGGCGGGGAAGCAGACGCCGACGGGCACGTCGAGGTCGTCGACGCCGAGCTCCTCGACGATCTGCTTCACGACGGCCACGATGTCGTCGGGCTCGCCGCCGGCCGGGGTCGGCTTCTTGAGGCGGTCGGTGAGCAGCTCGCCCGACTCGACGTCGACGATCGCCCCCTTGATGCCGGTGCCGCCGATGTCGATGCCCACTGCCTTCTGTGCCACGGGTGGAACCTTCCTAGGGGAGTGTGTCGGAGTTGGGGTCAGCTGAGGGTGAGCACGTCGGCGCCGCGCTCGGTGACGACGAGGGTGTGCTCGAACTGCGCCGTGAGCGACCGGTCGCGGGTCGTGACCGTCCAGTCGTCGGGCCAGATGTCGGCCTCGACGCCGCCGAGCGTCAGCATCGGCTCGATGGTGAAGACCATGCCGGGGGTCATGACGTCGTCGTACTGCGGGGCGTCGTAGTGCGGGATGACCAGGCCGGAGTGGAACGCACGGCCCACGCCGTGGCCGGTGTAGTCGCGGACGACGCCGTAGCCGAAGCGCGCGGCGTACGACTCGATCGCGCGGCCGATGACGTTCACCTGCCGGCCCGGCGCGACGGCCTTGATTCCCCGACGCAGGGCCTCCCGCGTCCGGTCGACGAGGTCGACCGTGGCCTGGGGCGCCTCGCCGACGATCATCGTGCGGTTGAGGTCGCCGTGGACGCCGTCCTTGAACGCGGTGACGTCGACGTTCAGCAGGTCGCCCTCGACGAGGGTGGTGTCGTCGGGGATGCCGTGGCAGATCACCTCGTTGAGCGAGGTGCAGATCGACTTCGGGAAGCCGCGGTAGCCCAGGGTGGAGGGGTAGGCGCCGTGCGCGACGACGAACTCGTGGGCGACCCGGTCGAGCTCGTCGGTGGTGACGCCGGGGCGGAGGGCCGCCTGGACGGCGTCGATGGCCTGCGAGGCGATCCGGCCGCTCTCGCGGATGAGTTCGACGGTCGGGGCGTCGTACACGTCGCCGCCCGTGTAGGGAGCCGGCCCGGCCTTGCCCACGTACTCCGGTCGAGGGATCGACGCGGGGACCGGACGCTGCGCTGAGATCCGGCCCGGGGTCAGGTGTCCGTGGGAGTCCCGAGGCATGTCGTCCACCTTAGGGGGAGACGTCGTCCGCGGGGCGCACCCGGCGGGCCCCCGGCGGCCCCGGGTCCGGGACCCGGAGGTAGCCTGCTGCCATGGCACCCGAGTACTGGTACAACATCACCACCCACGAGGTCGAGGAGGGCAAGGTCTCGCCGGCCGTCGACCGAGCAGGCCCCTACGCCACCCGTGAGGAGGCGGAGCGCGCGATCCAGACCATCACGGAGCGCAACGCCCGCCTCGACGCCGAGGACGCCGCCGACGACTGACCGGGCCCGCGCCCCCGCGGCGTGCGTCCCGTCCACTAGCCTGGTCGTCGAGCAGAAAGGCCGTGCATGGACAAGCAGACAGACTTCGTTCTTCGGACCATCGAAGAGCGGGGCATCAAGTTCATCCGCCTCTGGTTCACCGACGTGATCGGCACCCTCAAGTCGGTGGCCATCGCGCCGGCCGAGGTCGAGGGGGCGTTCGCCGAGGGGATCGGCTTCGACGGCTCGGCGATCGAGGGGCTGACCCGCTCCTACGAAGCCGACGTCCTGGCGCAGCCCGACCCGACGACGTTCCAGATCCTGCCCTGGCGGGGCGAGATCGACCCGACGGCCCGCATGTTCTGCGACATCACGACGCCTGACGGGCAGCCGGCGGTCGCCGACCCCCGCAACGTGCTCAAGCGCACGCTCGCCCGCGCCGGCGACCGGGGCTTCACCTTCTACACGCACCCCGAGGTCGAGTTCTACCTCCTCAAGAGCGCCCAGCACGGCCCGGAGGGCCCCCAGCCGGTCGACTCCGCCGGCTACTTCGACAACGTGCCCGGCGGCACCGCCCACGACTTCCGTCGTCGCTCGGTGCGCATGCTCGAAGACCTGGGCATCTCGGTGGAGTTCAGCCACCACGAGGCCGGCCCCGGCCAGAACGAGATCGACCTCCGCTACGCCGACGCGCTGACCACAGCCGACAACATCATGACCTTCCGCACGGTCATCAAGGAGGTCGCGATCGAGCAGGGCGTCTACGCGACGTTCATGCCGAAGCCCTTCAGCCAGCACCCCGGGTCGGGCATGCACACCCACATGTCGCTCTTCGAGGGCGACTCGAACGCCTTCTACGAGGCGGGCGCGGAGTACCAGCTCTCCCGCATCGGTCGACAGTTCATCGCCGGCCTGCTCAAGCACGCCCCCGAGATCACGGCCGTCACGAACCAGTTCGTCAACAGCTACAAGCGCCTCTGGGGCGGCGACGAGGCCCCGAGCTTCGTCACCTGGGGCCACAACAACCGCAGCGCCCTCGTGCGCGTGCCGCTCTACAAGCCGAACAAGGGCAACTCGAGCCGCGTCGAGTACCGCGCGATCGACTCGGCGGCGAACCCGTACCTCGCCTTCTCGCTCATGCTGGCCGCCGGCCTCAAGGGCATCGAGGAGGGCTACGAGCTGCCGACCGAGGCGGAGGACAACGTCTGGGGCATGAGCGACGCGGAGCGCCGCGCGCTGGGCTACAAGCAGCTCCCCGCCAGCCTCGACCACGCCCTGTCCATCATGGAGGACAGCGAGCTCGTCGCCGAGACGCTGGGCGAGCAGGTCTTCAACTACGTGCTGCTCAACAAGCGCCAGGAGTGGAAGGCCTACCGCGCCCAGGTCACCCCCTACGAGCTGCGCTCGAACCTCGAGATCCTCTAGCCCGCGCCGCACCCCGCGCGCCCGACCGTCATGACCCGCCCGAGCACCGGACTGTCCGAGCTCGCCCGGCTGGGCTTCGCGGAGCTGCGGGAGGCCCGCGACCGCATCGAGCGGCTGGTCGCCGAGGAGCCCCGGGCGGAGTCGCTGGTCGCGTCGTTCGCCCGTGCTCCCGACCCCGACGCGGCGCTCCGGCACCTCGAGCGGCTCGTCGAGCGCGACGCCGACGGCGTCTCCCGGCTCCTCGACGCCGGAGCCGGGCCCCGCCTGGTGCGCGTGCTCGGGGCGTCGTCGGGCCTCGCGGAGTTCCTGACGCGACGACCGGACGAACTCGCGGGCCTCCTCGTGCCCCTCACCGCGCCTCCCTCACCGGAGGACTACGTCGGCGACCTCCTCGCCGTCGTCGCGGGGCTGGTGGGCGACGACGCCGCGGTCGCGCTCCGTCGCCGGTACCGCCACCACCTCCTGCGGCTGTCGGCCTGGGACCTCGAGTCGGCCGACCCGGTCGCCGTCCTGCCCGAGGTGGCCGCCGCCCTCGCCGACCTCGCCGGCGCCGCCCTCGAGGCCGCCGTCGACGTCGCCCGGCGCGAGGTGCCCTTCCCCGCCGACGACGTCGCCCGCACGCGCTTCACCGTCATCGGCATGGGCAAGACGGGCGCCCGCGAGCTCAACTACCTCAGCGACGTCGACGTCGTGTACGTCGCCGAGGGCGCCGACGGGCTCGGGCCGGGCCGGGCCGTCGAGATCGCCACCCGCCTCGCGGTCCACGCCGTGCGCGCGGTCTCCGACCTGTCGATCGAGCCCGAGCTCTGGGAGGTCGACGCGAACCTCCGCCCCGAGGGCAAGGACGGCGCGCTCGTCCGCACCCTCGACTCGCACGTGGCGTACTACGACCGCTGGGCCCGGGGGTGGGAGTTCCAGGCGCTGCTCAAGGCCCGGCCGATCGCGGGCGACCGCGAGCTGGGCGAGCGCTACGTCGAGCGCATCGCGCCCTTCGTCTGGTCGGCGGCCTCCCGCGAGGCCTTCGTCGAGTCGGTGCAGCGGATGCGCGAGCGCGTCACCGACCTCATCCCCGCCGACGAGGTCGACCGTCAGCTCAAGCTCGGCCCCGGGGGCCTCCGCGACGTCGAGTTCACGATCCAGCTGCTCCAGCTCGTGCACGGCCAGGCCGACGACGGCGTCCGGGAGCGGTCGACCCTCGCGGCCCTGTCGGCCCTCGCCCGCCGGGGCTACGTCGGGCGGGCCGAGGCGGCCGAGTTCGACCGCGACTACCGCGTCCTCCGGCTGCTCGAGCACCGCATCCAGCTCTCCCGCCTGCGCCGCACGCACCTCATGCCGACCGACGACGACGACCTCCGCGCCCTCGCCCGCGGCACCGGCCTGGCCGGCTCGGCGCGCGAACTCGTCGAGGCGTGGCAGGGCGTCAAGCGACGGGTGCGCACCCTCCACGAGCGCCTCTTCTACCGCCCGCTGCTCTCCGCCGTCGCGGCGCGGCCGGAGGAGGAGCTCGCGCTCAGCACCGACCAGGCCGCCGCGAGGCTCGCGGCCATCGGCTTCGCCGACCCGCGGGGAGCGCTGGGGCACATCGCGGCCCTCACGGGCGGCGTCTCCCGCCGCGCGAGCATCCAGCGCCACCTCCTGCCGGCGATGCTGCAGTGGTTCGCCGACGGGACCGACCCCGACCTGGGCCTCCTCGCCTTCCGTCGCCTCAGCGACGGGCTGGGGGAGTCCTACTGGTTCCTGCGCATGCTCCGCGACTCGTCCGGGGCGGCGCACCGGCTCACCACCGTCCTGTCGACGTCGCGCTTCGTGGCGGACCTCCTCGAGCGCACCCCCGAGGCCGCGGTCTGGTTCGAGAACGACGACGAGCTGCGCCCGCGCAGCCTCCCCAGCCTGCTCGACGAGACGCACGCGACCCTGGCCCGCCACGACACCCCGGAGGCGGGGGCCGCGGTCCTGAGGAACGCCCGCCGACGCGAGGTCCTCCGCCTCGCCATCGGCGGCATCCTCGGCCTGATGACGATCGACGAGCTGGCGGCCGGCCTCACCGACGTGACCACGGCCGCCATCACGGGCGCGCTCGCCCTCGCGCGGCGCGACGCGGGCGACATCGAGTTCGCCGTCGTGGCCATGGGGCGCTACGGAGGCCGGGAGCTCGGCTTCGGCTCGGACGCGGACGTGCTCTACGTCTACCGGGCCCCGGACGGCGACGAGACCGCGCACCGCCGGGCCGTCCGCGTCGTGGCGGAGCTGAACCGCCTGACCGCCGACTCCCTCGTGCCCCTCGACCTCGACGCCGGCCTGCGACCGGAGGGCAGCAGCGGGCCCGTGGTGCGCTCGTTGACGTCGTACCGGGCGTACTACGACCGGTGGTCGCTCACGTGGGAGGCGCAGTCGCTGCTCCGGGCTCGTGCCGTGGCCGGCGACGAGGCGCTGCGCCGTGACTTCACGGCCGTCGCCGACACGGTGAGGTACCCCGCGGAGCTCTCCGAGCAGGAGGTGCGGGAGGTCAAGCGCATCAAGGCGCGCGTCGAGGCCGAGAGGCTGCCCCGCGGCGCCGAGCCGTCCCGGCACCTCAAGCTCGGGCGGGGGTCGCTGAGCGACGTCGAGTGGTTCGTGCAGCTGCTCCAGCTGCAGCACGCCCACGCCGTGCCCGCCCTCCGCACGCCCTCGACCCTCGACGCCCTGGCGGCGGCGGAGGAGGCCGGGCTCGTCTCGGCGGAGGACGCCCGCAAGCTGCACGACGCCTGGGTGATCGCCTCCCGCGCACGCTCGGCCGGGGTCCTCTGGACGTCGCGGACGTCCGACGTCCTGCCGACCGACCGTCGTCAGCTCGAGGGCGTGGCGCGGCTGATGGAGTACCCGCCCGGCTCGGCGACGCGGCTGGAGGAGGACTACCTCGCCGCGACCCGGCGTGCCCGGGCCGTCTTCGAGCGGGGCTTCTACGGCCTCGACGAGGCTCCCACCCCCACGGGCTGAGGCGCGACACGCCCGGGATGCAGATCTCGACGGGTGATGCACGAATTCGTCGCGGGTGATCGCTGCGTACCCCGATATCACCCGATGTACCCCGACCGAGATGACCGGCGTGTTTCGGGCTCGTGGCTGACAGGAGCACGGCCCGTGTCTGACAGGTCCTTCTCAGGTTCACGGGTGCTCGCTCTCGGTGCTTCAGTCCATCCGGTAGAAAACCCTGTCCAGAGGGCTTGTCGCCGATCGTGAGGCGGGCTCTCATCGAGCCCTGAGGGAGGCGACGGCCGTCGTTCAGGGGGCACCAGCCGTGTCGCTGTCCGGTGTCGGCATTTCGCCTGACACCAGAGGGAGGACAAGTGCCGTACCCCACGGGGTGAGAGCACGCCCCCGAAGAGGTGACGGCTTGTGAGCACCCGCAGGGTGACTGAAGATTGCCTCATCCGACACCCAGGTTCCCCGACGACGCGGACGCCACCCCCTGTTCCCCCATCTTCCGAGGCGGCCATCGTGTTGACTTTCATCCTTCAGATCCGTTCCATGGCGGGCGGCTACCCCGAGGTCTACCTGTTCGCGGTGTACTCGGCCCTCATCTGGGTCCTGTGGATCGTCAAGGTGGTCCTCTCGCGCCGGTACCGCCCCTCGACGGGCGAGTTCACCGGCACGACCAGCGTCGTCGTCCCCGTGGTCGACGAGCCCCTCGACCTCTTCCGCGACGTCATCGGCCGCATGGTCGAGCAGGCGCCCGGCGAGATCATCGTCGTCATCAACGGCGCCCCGAACCCCGACCTCGCCGCGGTCTGCGACGAGTACGCGCCCCTCGTGCGCTGGGTGCACACGCCGATCCCCGGCAAGCGCAACGCCGTCATGATCGGCACCGAGCTGAGCCGCGGCGACATCACGGTGCTCGTCGACTCCGACACGGTGTGGACGCCGGGCACGCTCTCCGAGCTCGTCCGCCCCTTCTCCGAGGCCAACGTCGGCGGCGTCACCACCCGTCAGCGCATCCTCGAGCCCGAGCGCAGCTGGATCACCCGCTGGGCGGACTGGCTCGAGAACTCGCGGGCCCTGTACTCGATGCCCGCCCAGAGCGTGCTCGGCCAGATCGGCTGCCTCCCCGGCCGCACCATCGCCTTCCGCCGCGTCATCCTCGAGCGGGTCATGGACAAGTTCATGACCGAGAAGTTCATGGGCGTCTTCCTCGAGGTGAGCGACGACCGCACCCTGACGAACCTCACGCTCAAGGAGGGCTACCGCACCGTCTACCAGCACACGAGCCTCGTCTACACCGACGCGCCCCTCCAGGTGAAGAAGCTCTTCAAGCAGCAGCTCCGCTGGGCCCGCGGCAGCCAGTACAACACCTTCCGGATGATGCCGTGGATGCTCGGCCACGCTCCGATGCTCGCCTTCTTCTTCGCGATGGACATCATCCTGCCGTTCATGCTCATGGGCGTCATCGGCGGCTGGGTCTACCGCGGCATCACCGGCCAGGGCGTCAACCTCTACCGCGGCATCCTCGCCGAGTACGGCGTCTCGACCGGGCTCATCAGCATCATCGTGTTGATGGTCCTCTCCTCCGTGCTGAGCATGGCGATCCGCCAGATGCGCCACCTCGCCGAGAAGCCCTCGGACTTCTTCCGCCTGCCCGTCTTCATCATCGTGTCGACGTTCTTCCTGATGCCCATCCGCGTCATCGGCTTCTTCCGCATGGGCCACGCGAGCGGCTGGGGCACCCGTGCCGGTGCCTACGGGGGAGGCGCGGCGGACGACGCCGTGCAGGCCCAGGTCCAGTCCGTGGGGGCCGACGACTCCCTCGACGTGCTGGAGCGCGAGTTCCGGGGCGAGGCCGACCCCGGCGTCGACACCCTGTTCGACTTCGGACCGTCCACCTCGACGGCCGGCCCGACCGGCGACTCCACCACGGTGCGCGACGGTGACCGCGGCGCGGTCATGGTGCGCAGCCACCGCGCGGAGACGGCCGTGGACGCCCGCCCCGGCGACGCCGTCACGACCAGCACGGCGACCGCGCTGGCGGAGGCGACCTCCCCGGCCCGCGTGGCCGCGCCTCCCCGTCGTCGCCTCAACCCCAAAGCCGGCTTCCCGTACCTGATCGGTGCCGTCATCCTCGCCCTGGAGGTGCTCTTCATTGTCTGAGTCCGCACAGAAGTTCGTCGCCCCGGCGCACGTGCAGTCGGGAGCCTGGTGGGCGCAGTCCCACGGCAACGCCCGCCGCACGGGCCTCGGCGCCACCGCCGTCGTCGTCCTGCTCGCCATGATCTCGTGGCTGATCTGGATCTCCCCGTCCGACAACGCCGTGCGCAGCGCGGTGCAGACCGCCGTGGGCGCCTCGCCGTCCGACGTCGCCGAGCTGAAGGCCGACCGGTCGGCCCTGCTCGACCAGCTGGTGAGCGCCAAGGCGCAGCTGGCCGACAGCAAGACCGCCCTGGCCGACGTGCAGCAGCAGGCCTGGACCTCCGAGGGGCAGCTGACCGCGGCGCAGGCGAAGCTCGCCTCGGCGCAGAGCGCCCTCGACCAGGCGCAGGCCGCGGCCGACGGCGGATCGACGGCCGCAGGGTCGGCAGCCGGCGGGTCCGGCGGCGCCGCCGCCTTCTCGGGCGCCAAGGGCGCGACGGGGTCGGGGGGCAAGGGCTCCGGCAGCGGCAGCGGCAGCGGCTCGGGCTCCGGCACCGGCAGCGGGACCCCGGCGGCCCCCCAGCCCGTCACGGCGCCGTCGCTGGCGAGCATCATCCAGCCCGAGTCGCGCTACTTCGGCCTCTACACGACGCAGTCGCCCTTCAGCTGGTCCGAGTTCGACGACGTCAGCAGCAAGGTCGGCGCGCAGCCGAACATGGCGGGGTACTTCCAGGGCTGGGACCAGGACTTCGACCCGAACGCGGTCACCCGGGCGTGGGCCAAGGGCGACCTGCCCTTCCTCACCTGGGAGTCGCGCCCGCTGAAGGCGGCCAACGACCAGGTCGTCGACCCCGACTACGAGCTCGGCAAGATCATCGACGGCGAGTTCGACGCGTACCTGACGAAGTACGCCCAGGACATCAAGACCACCGGGCTGCCCCTCGCCATCCGTCTCGACCACGAGATGAACGGCAACTGGTACCCGTGGGACGAGGGCGTCAACAACAACACTCCCGGCCAGTACCGAGAGATGTGGCGCCACGTGCACGACGTCTTCGAGCGCGAGGGGGCGAACGACCTCGTCGCCTGGGTCTGGGCTCCCACCCGCGTGGAGGGCGTGCCGACCAAGAACCGGACGCTCGAGTACACCGCGAGCCTGTACCCCGGCGACGACTACGTCGACTGGGTCGGCATGACCGGCTACCTCCGCAGCAACGCCGAGACGCCGCAGACCGGCGACTTCGACGGCACCTTCGGCAAGACCCTCGGCTACCTGCGGGCCATCACCGACAAGCCGATCGTCCTCGCCGAGATCGGCGCGGCCGAGCTGGGCACGACGAAGGCCGCCCAGAAGCCGCGCTGGATCGACTCGCTGTTCGACACCCTGGCCGACCCGGCGAACGACGACATCGTCGGCTTCGCCTGGTTCAACCTCACGGCGACCACCGTCGCGTCCGGGTCGTACCTGACCAACGACTGGCGGATCGTCTCCCGACAGGACTCGATCACGGCCTTCCGTGAGGGCATCGCCCGGCGCGACACGGGCTTCGACCTCCGGACCCTCCCGTGACCGGCCCCGCCCGTCCCTCCTCCCTCCCTGCAGCCCCCACCATCCTCAGGAGCGCATCATGACCGACGACCTCACCCCCTTCGACAGCGACGCCCCCGTCACCTCCGCCGACTCCGCCCGGCCGCGCATCAGCGTCATCGGCACCGGCTACCTCGGCGCCACCCACGCGGCCGCCATGGCGGAGATGGGCTTCGACGTGATCGGCGTCGACACCGACCCCTCGAAGGTGGAGGCGCTGGCCCAGGGCCGCGTCCCGTTCTTCGAGCCCGGCCTGCCCGAGCTGATCGTCAAGCACGTCGACTCCGGCCGGCTGGTGTTCACCACCGACCTCGCCGAGGCCGTCGCCCTCAGCGACGTCCACTTCATCTGCGTGGGCACGCCCCAGCGGCGCGGGAGCCACGCGGCGAACCTGACCTACGTGGAGGAGGCGACCCGGGCCGTGGCCCGCTCGCTGAGCCACGACGGCCTCATCGTCGGCAAGTCGACCGTGCCCGTGGGCACGGCGGCCCGGCTTCGTGAGATCGTCGCGGGCGTGCTGCCCGCCGGCATCTCGGCCGACGTCGTCTGGAACCCCGAGTTCCTCCGCGAGGGCCACGCCGTCGAGGACACCCTGCGCCCCGACCGCATCGTCTTCGGGGGCACCGACAGCCGCTCGGAGGCCGTGCTGCGGGCCGTCTACGCCGAGCCCATCTCGACCGGTACGCCGGTCATCTCGTGTGACCTGCCGACGGCCGAGCTGGTGAAGGTCAGCGCCAACGCCTTCCTCGCGACGAAGATCTCGTTCATCAACGCCATCTCCGAGCTCTGCGAGGCCGCCGGCGCCGACGTGTCGACGCTCGCCGACGCGCTGGGCTTCGACGACCGCATCGGCCGCAAGTTCCTCAACGCGGGCCTCGGCTTCGGCGGGGGCTGCCTGCCCAAGGACATCCGCGCCCTGATGTTCCGGGCCAACGAGCTCGGCGCCCATCGCGCGGTGGGCCTGATGCAGCAGGTCGACGAGATCAACATGGCCCAGCGCCAGCGCGTCATCGACCAGGCCATCGACGCCTGCGGCGGCTCCGTGCTCAACCGCCGGATCGCCGTCCTCGGCGCGGCCTTCAAGCCGCACACCGACGACGTCCGCGACTCGCCCGCCCTCAACGTCGCCGCGGCGCTGCACCTGCGCGGTGCGCAGGTGCTCGTCGTCGACCCCGAGGCGACGCAGACGGCCCAGCGCAGCTTCCCCACGCTGTCGTTCGCGGACAGCATCGAGGAGGCGGTGACCGACGCCGACGCCGTCCTCCTGCTGACCGAGTGGCCCGAGTTCGTCGGGGCCGAGCCGCTGCCCCTCGCGCAGCTGGCCGCCAACCCCGTCGTGATCGACGCCCGCAACGCGCTCGACGCCGAGGTCTGGGCGAGCGCCGGCTGGGAGGTCCGGCCGCTCGGCAGCCGCCGCGTCCCCGCGCGTCGCCAGGCGCTGTCGCCGGTCGCGATCCCGGCCTGAGCCAGCCGCCGCTCGGCGATCACGGGCCGTCCTCCTCCGGGAGGGCGGCCCGTCCGCGTGCNGCGGGCCTCCGCGGAGAACGCTCGTGAGCTAGACGCCGAAGTACATCTCGAACTCGAACGGGTGGGGACGCTGCGCCATGGGCAGGATCTCCTTGTCGCGCTTGTACGCGATCCAGGTCTCGATGAGGTCCTCGGTGAACACGTTGCCCTTGGTGAGGAACTCGTGGTCGGCCTCGAGCGCGAGCAGGGCCGCGTCGAGCGAGGCGGGCACCTGGGGGATGTTCTTGGCCTCCTCCGGGGGCAGCTCGTAGAGGTCCTTGTCGACGGGCTCGTGCGGCTCGATCCGGTTCTGGATGCCGTCGAGGCCCGCCATCAGCTGGGCGGCGAACGCGAGGTACGGGTTCGAGGCCGCGTCGGGGACGCGGAACTCGATGCGCTTGGCCTTCGGGTTCGTGCCCGTGATCGGGATGCGGATCGCCGCGGACCGGTTGCCGGCCGAGTAGACCAGGTTGACGGGGGCCTCGAAGCCGGGGATCAGGCGGTGGTACGAGTTGATCGACGGGTTGGTGAAGGCGAGCACCGCCGGAGCGTGCTTGAGCAGGCCGCCGATGTACCAGCGCGCGACGTCGGAGAGACCGCCGTAGCCGTTCTCGTCGTAGAAGAGGGGCTTGCCGTCGCTCCAGAGCGACTGGTGGGTGTGCATGCCCGACCCGTTGTCGCCGAAGAGCGGCTTGGGCATGAAGGTCGCGACCTTGCCCCACTGCTCGGCGGTGTTCTTGACGATGTACTTGAACTTCAGGATGTCGTCCGCCGCGTGGACCATCGTGTCGAACTTGTAGTTGATCTCCTGCTGGCCGCCCGTGCCGACCTCGTGGTGCGCGCGCTCGAGCTCCAGGCCGGAGTCGATCAGCTTGAGGCTGATGTCGTCGCGGAGGTCGGCCGTCTTGTCGACGGGGCTGACGGGGAAGTAGCCGCCCTTGTAGGCCGTCTTGTTGGCGAGGTTGCCGCCCTCCTCGACGCGACCGGTGTTCCAGGCGCCCTCCTCGGAGTCGACGCTGTAGAAGCTCGCGTTCTGCGTGACCTCGTAGCGGACGTCGTCGAAGATGTAGAACTCGGCCTCGGGCGCGAAGAACGCCGTGTCGGCGATGCCGGTCGAGGCGAGGTACTTCTCGGCTTTCTTGGCGACCTGGCGGGGGTCGCGGCTGTAGAGCTCGCCGTTCCGCGGGTTGAAGATGTCGAAGACCAGGATGAGCGTGCGCTCGGCCCGGAAGGGGTCCACGTAGCCGGTCGTGACGTCGGGGATGAGCTGCATGTCCGACTCGTGGATCGAGGCGAAGCCACGAATGGACGATCCGTCGAAGAGCTGCCCGACGGAGAAGAACTCCTCGTCGACCGTGGAGGCGGGGATGTTGAAGTGCTGCTGGACGCCGGGGAGGTCGGTGAACCGGATGTCGAGGAACTTGACGTCGGTGTCCTTGATGAACTTCAGCACCTCGGAAGAATCAGTGAACATCTAGATGTCTCTCCAATGGTGTGGAACGGATCGGCCAGCGGGACGCAGCCACTGACGACGGTATGGGCGAGGGGTTTCGCTGCGGTGTCCCTCGTGTTTCCGGCATGTTACGCATGTGCCGGTCGGTAGGCTCGACGCCATGCCCGACTCCATCCGTCGACCTCCGTCCGAGCCCGCCGCGCCCTCCGGCCAGGGCGGCTCCGACGGCCGCCAGGAGTGGCCGGGCCAGCGTCTCGGCCTGCCGCGCGAGGGGCCGCGGTCGATCGCGCGCCTCGGGCGCCGGGTCGGCGGCCTGGTGATCGACTGGGCCCTCGCCTCGGTCGTCGCGTACGCGTTCTTCGACGGTGAGGGCCTCGCCATCACCGCCGTGTTCGTCGTCGTGCAGGTGCTCTTCCTGGTCACCCTCGGGGGCACTCCGGGCCACCTCGCCCTGGGCATGCGCCTCGTGCCGATGCGAGGGGGAGCGGTCGGTCTCTGGCGCCCGCTGGTCCGCACGCTCCTGGTCGCCCTCGTCGTCCCCGCCGTGGTGTGGGACCTCGACCAGCGCGGCCTCCACGACCGCATCGCCGGCACGGTGCTCGTCCGCGTCTGACGCCGCCCGCGCGGGCCCGCCCGGTCCGGTGGGTGCCGCTCGACACGACGACGGCGCCGCCCCCGAGGGGAGCGGCGCCGTCGTCGTGCGGGGCGGTCGGTCAGCGCAGACGGTCAGCGCGGTCGGCCGGAGCGGACCTTGAACGGGTCGACGCCCTTGGGGATGGGCAGGCCGTTCTTGCCGAGCGACTGGAGGCGGTTGCTGACCGCCAGCACCTCGTTGCGGTTCAGGGTCGACTTGACCTTGTTCATGCGCCCGGCGAGCTTGTGCAGCGGGACGGCGTCGGCGTCGGGGCCGACGTGCAGCACGGTCACGGCGACGTTCGGGAGGATGCGGGCTACCTTGCGGCGCTCCTCGTCGACGAGCTTCTTGGTCTGGGCCGCGGCGCCCTCGGCGATGAGGACGACGCCGCCCTTGCCCACGGCCCGGTAGACCGCGGCCTGGGTGCGGCCCTGCACGGCGACGGGCATCTCGGCCGCACGCCACGAGCGGCGGAGGCCGCTCTTCATGACGGCGCCGACGGCGCCCGGCTGGCCCTCGATCTGCGAGTACGCGGCCTTCTCGGCACGTCGCCCCAGGACGATGAGCAGCAGGAGGACGCCGAGCATGAGCCCGACGATGATGTAGAGCACGAGCGCGAGCACGTTGCCGCCCGAGAGCAGCAGGGCCGCGACGACGCCGAGCACCACCGGCACGAGCAGCGCCGCGAGCATCAGCGGCAGCGCCTGGGAGTCGTAGCGGCGGGTCATCTGGAAGACCTGCCACATCTGCTTGAACCGACCCGGTTCCTTGGGCGGCTTGGGGGTCGGGTTCTCGGAGCGTCGTGCCATGTCGACCAGGATACGGGACGGGCGTGCGCACGGCGGCCCGGTCGGCCCTCCCGGCCTCCGCCCGGGGCGGGCCCGTCCACAGGGCACCCCGGGGAGTCGCGGTGCCGGGCCCGGCACCGGGCACGCTCTCCGGGTGAGCAGCTCCCGCACCGGCCCCTACGACGTCCACGCCCGAGACGAGCACGACGGCCTCGAGGCCCTCCGCGCGACGGGACCGGACGGGCTGCCGGTCGTCCTCCTGAGGCCGGCGCAGGCCGGCCCGCACGGAGCGCGCGTGCAGGCGGAGCTCGCCCGGGCCGCCCCGGTGCGGCACGCCCACCTGCTGCCCACCGTCGACGTCCTGCACGACCCCGACGGGCGCCTGGTCATGGTCGTGCCCGACGGCGAGCTCGTCCCCCTCCCGTCGTGGCTCGCGGGCCGGGGGCCCCTGGTGCCGGGGGAGCTGGTCACCCTGGCGGTGCCCCTCCTCGCGGTGCTGGAGCGCGCGGCCGCAACGGGTCTGCTCGTCGACCGCCCCGACCTCGGCGACGTGGTCCTCGACGACCGCGGCGCACCGCTGCTGCGGCGCCTGCGCACGGCGGGCGCGACGGCGGACGTCGCGGCGGCCCGTGCGTCGGCGGCCGCCGCCTCGCGGGGTCTCGTCGAGCTCGTGGCGGGGCACCTCGAGGAGGGCTCGTCGCCCCTGCTCACGGCCCTGGCGGCAGCGGACGACCTCGACGCCGTCGTGGAGGCCGTGCACGACCTCGCGGCCCCGCTGCCCCTGCCGTCGGCGGCGGCGGAGACGGACGACGCGACCCGGGGCGACGAGGTCGACTGGTCCGCCCTGGCGGGTCCGCCGCGCCCCGCGTGGGCGGCCGCGCTGCCGGAGGCGGCCGTGGTCGACGCGGCCCTCGACTGGCTCGCCGCCCGTCGCGAGACCTCCGTCCGGGCGCGCGTCGCGGCGGTGAGGCCCCGGTTCTGGCTCCTGGGCGGCGTCGTGGCGGCGTCGGTCGTGATCGCCCTCCTGCTCTCGGCACCGGGAGGGTCCGTCGACGGCGGCACCGCCGTCGCGACGGACGGCGGGGGCGCGGCCGGCCCCTCCCCGACACTCGCCCCGGCAGCGGACGCCGGTGATGGCGGTGATGCCGGTGCGACGTCTCCTCCCGGGCAGCCGCCGACGACCTCCCGGGGTGGCGACCGGCCGACCCCGGGCGACGACGACGTCGTGACCACGGGGGAGGACGCCGTCGCCGCGGCCCGGGTGCTCCTTGAGGCTCGGGAACGCTGTCTCGCCGATGTCACGCCCTCGTGCCTCGCGGCCGTCGACCAGCCGGGCTCACCGGTCGCGGCGCGAGACGCGCAGCTGCTGGACGACCCCGGGGCGGCGGGAGGGGCACTCGTCCCGACGGCGGTCGACGGCGAGGTGCAGCGACTGGGCGAGACGGTGCTCCTCGACGCCCGCGGGGCCGNCGACCGGGCTAGATGCCGAGCACGGAGGCGAAGTCGCCTGCCTCGAGGCGGTCCTTGACCGCGACGAGGAAGCGGGCGGCGTCAGCGCCGTCGACGATGCGGTGGTCGTACGACAGGGCGAGGTACACCATGGAGCGGACCGCGATGGCCTCGCCCCCGGCGGCCTTGACGACGACGGGGCGCTTGACCACGATGCCGGTGCCGAGGATGGCGACCTGCGGCAGGAACACCACCGGGGTGTCGAACAGCGCGCCGCGCGACCCCGTGTTCGTGACCGTGAAGGTGCCGCCGGCGAGCTCGTCGGGCTTCAGCTTGTTGTCGCGCGTCCGCTGGGCGAGGTCGGCGATCTGGGCGGCGATGCCGGCCAGGTCGAGCTCCGAGGCGTTCTTGATGACGGGCGTGAGCAGGCCGCGCTCCGTGTCGACGGCCATGCTGACGTTCTCGTGGTCCGGGTAGACGATCGAGTCGCCGTCGACGGTCGCGTTGAGCTTCGGGTGGGCCTTGAGGGCCTCCGCCGCCGCGAGGGTGAAGAACGGGAGGAACGACAGCTTGTTGCCGGTCTTCTCCAGGAACTCGGCCTTGTGGGCGTCCCGGAAGGAGGCCACGGCGGTCACGTCGACCTCGACCACGCTGGTGAGCTGGGCCATCGCCTGCATCGACTGGACGGCGCGCTCGGCGACGACCTTGCGGAGGCGGGTCATCGGGACGGTCGTGCCGCGGAGCGGCGAGACCTCGACGGGGGCGGGAGCCGCGGCGCCCGACGACGCCGGGGCCGACGCCGCGGCCGAGGCGGCCTCGGCGGCGGCGAGCACGTCCTCCTTGCGGATGCGTCCGCCGACGCCGCTGCCGCTGAGCGTGCTGATGTCGACGCCCTTCTCGTTGGCGAGCTTGCGCACGAGGGGGGTGACGTAGCCCGTCGGAGCGGAGCTGCTCGAGGCGGACTCGGCGGCGGGAGCGGCGGCCGGCGCGGGGCTGGCCGCCGGCGCTGCCGGAGCCGGGGCGGCGGCGGGCACCGCGGCCGGCACGGCGGCGGGAGCGGCCACCGGGGCGGAGGGTGCGGGGACGGGAGCCGACGCATCGGTCGCCCCCGGCTGGGCGGGCGCGTCGTCCGACGCGGCGGGCGCCGGGTCGACCTCGTCCGCCGGGGCGAGGGGAGCCGCGGGGGCCTCCTCGCCAGGAGCGGGAGCGTTCGACGACGAGACGACGGTCTCCTCCGTCTCCGACTCGGGCTCGGGCTGCTGCTCGGCCTCGGCGGGCGCCGACTCGGGGGCGGAGCCGCCGTCGGAGGAGCCGCTGCCGTCACCGATGCGCACCAGCGCCGTGCCGACCTCGACCGTCTCGTCCTCCTGGACGAGGATCTCCTCGACGACGCCGGCGACCGGCGACGGGATCTCGGTGTCGACCTTGTCGGTCGAGACCTCGAGCAGGGGCTCGTCGACCTCGACCCGGTCGCCGACGTTCTTCAACCATCGGGTGACCGTGCCCTCGGTGACACTCTCCCCGAGTGCCGGGAGGTTGACGGATTCGCTCATGCGTGGAACTCCTTTGACGACATCATGTGCCTGTGTGTGCGGTGCGGTGCAGTGGTGGGTGGTGCTACATCGCGTGGAGGGGCTTGCCCGCCAGGGCCAGCATGGCCTCGCCGAGCGCCTCGTTCTGGGTGGGGTGGGCGTGGACCAGGGGAGCGACGTCCTCCGGGTAGGCCTCCCAGTTGACCGTCAGCTGGGCCTCGCCGATGAGCTCGCCGACGCGGGCGCCGATCATGTGGACGCCGACGACGGGGCCGTCGACGACGCGGACGACCTTCACCGAGCCGCTCGTGCCGATGATGTGGCTCTTGCCGTTGCCCGCGAGGTTGTAGTCGTAGGTCGCCACGGCGTCACGGCCGTGCTTCTCGACGGCCTTGGCCTCGGAGAGGCCGACGGAGGCGACCTCGGGGTCGGAGTAGGTGACCTTGGGGATGTTCACGTCGTCGATGACCTGGGGCGAGAGCCCCGCGATCTCCTCCGCGACGAAGATCCCGTGCTGGAAGCTGCGGTGGGCGAGCTGGAGGCCGGGGACGATGTCGCCGACGGCGTAGACGCCGGGGACGCTCGTCGCGAGGCGCTCGTTCGTGATGACGAAGCCGCGGTCCATGGTCAGGCCCACCTCCTCGTAGCCGAGGCCCGCGGTCGAGGGGCCGCGGCCCACGGCGACCAGCAGGATGTCGGCCTCGAAGGTCTTGCCGTCCTCCAGGGTGACGACGACGCCGTCGTCGCTCTGGGTGACGCTCTGGAAGCGGACCCCGAGCGAGAAGCCGATGCCGCGCTTCCGGAAGGCGCGCTCGAACTGCTTCGAGATCGACTCCTCCTCGTTCGGCACGAGGTGCGGCAGCGCCTCGATGATGTCGACCTCGGCGCCGAACGACTTCCAGACGCTCGCGAACTCGACGCCGATCACCCCGCCGCCCAGGATGGCGACGCGCGACGGGACGTGGTCGAGGGCGAGCGCCTGCTCGCTGGTGATGACACGGCCGCCGATCTCGAGGCCGGGCAGGCTCCGTGAGTACGACCCAGTCGCCAGCACGACGTTCTTGCCCGTGAGGGTCACGTCGCCGACCTGGACGGTGGTGGGCGAGGTGAGGCGCCCCTCGCCCTCGACGGTCGTGATCTTGCGGGCCTTGAGCAGGCCCTGCAGGCCCTTGTACTTGCTGGCCACGACGCCCTCCCGGTAGGAGGTCACGGCGGCGATGTCGATGCCGTGGAAGTCGGTGTGCACGCCGTACTTCTCCGACTCGCGCGAGACGTCGGCCACCTCGGCGGAGTGCAGCAGGGCCTTGGTCGGGATGCAGCCCCGGTGGAGGCAGGTGCCGCCGACCTTGTCCTTCTCGACGAGCGCGACGCTCAGCCCCAGCTCGGTCGCCCGCAGCGCGGCGGCGTAGCCGCCGCTGCCGCCGCCGAGCACCACCAGGTCAAAATTCTGTTCCGACACCCAGCAACTCCCTCGTGCGTTCGGAGGTACCCCGCGGGGCTGAGGTGCTGCGGCGTCGCGGTGACGGCGTCGTCGCACCCGCCAGCGTCTGCTCCGTCAGGAGCTGCGCCCGGCAGGTGCTCTGCAGGGCGCGGGGCTGGTGTCGCCCGGGGGACCGATCTCGGCGGGTTTCTCCCGCCTCCCCGACCCTACTACGCGACCGAAAAGACGGCTGCCAGCTCCAGCAGGGTGCGGACGGAGACGCCGGTCGAGCCCTTGGCCGTGAAGCCGTAGCCGCCTCCCTTGTTGTTCGACGGCCCCGCGATGTCGAGGTGGACCCACGGGAGGACGCTGCCGTCCTCGCGGCGCCCGACGAACTCCTGGAGGAACACGCCGGCGAGGAGCATGCCGGCGGCGGTGTTGCCCGGGGTCGCGTTGACGAGGTCCGCGACGTCGGAGTCGAGACGGGCGCGCAGCTCGCCGGGCAGCGGCATCCGCCAGAACGTCTCGCCGACACGGCCCGCGAGGCCGACGACCTCGTCGGCCAGCGCGTCGTTGCCCATCACCCCGACCGTGCGCGTGCCCAGGGCCACGACCTGGGCGCCCGTGAGCGTGGCGACGTCGACGACCGCGTCGGGCATCTCCTCGCTCGCGGCGACCAGGCCGTCGGCCATGACGAGGCGGCCCTCCGCGTCGGTGTTGGTCACCTCGACGGTGGTGCCGCCGCGGATCGTCAGGACGTCGTCCGGGCGGATCGACGTGCCGCTGACCATGTTCTCGGCGATGCAGAGCCACGCCGTGAGCCGGACGGGGAGGGCGAGGCGAGCGGCCGCGACGGTGACGGCGAGCACCGTGGCCGCGCCCGTCATGTCGTCCTTCATCCCGAGCATGCTGCCGGCCGGCTTGAGCGAGAGCCCGCCGGTGTCGTAGGTGATGCCCTTGCCCACGAGGGCGAGGTGCTTGGCGGCGCCCTCGGGCGCGTACTCGACCTTGACCAGGCGAGGCCCGCGCGACGACCCCTGCCCGACCCCGAGGATGCCGCCGTAGCCGCCGGCGCGCAGCTCGTCCTCCGCGAGGACGGTGACGGTCAGGGGCAGGCCCTCGGCCCGGGCGACGGCCACGTCGGCCAGCGCCTGCGGGAACATCTGCTGCGGCGGGGTCATGGCGAGGTCACGGACGGTGTGGACGGCCTCCGCGACGACCGCGGCGCGCGTCACCAGCGACTCCTCGAGGTCACGGTCGGCGACCAGCACCAGCTCGCGCGCGTGCCGCCGCGACTCGCCGGCCGAGGTCGAGCGGAAGGAGTCGAACTCCCAGGAGGCGATGGCCGCGCCCTCGAGGACGGCCGCGGCTTGGTCGTCGTCGGCCACGGGGAGGGCGAGGGCGACGCGGTCGACGCCGGTGAGCTGGCGGACCGCCGAGCCGGCGGCGTAGCGCAGGGACTCCGCGTCGACGACGTCGCCGAGGCCCACGAGGGCGACGACCGACGCGGCCACGCCCAGGGCGGGCACGCGGACGAGCTGGTCACGGGCACCGGTCACGCCGAGGACTGCGAGGTCGGTCGGCAGGCCTTCGAGCTCCACGGTCACGGTGGGGCCGTCGGCTCCCTTGAGGACGCCCACGACGAGGACGTCGGCGGTGGTCTCGGCGGGGGAGGTGCGGACGGCGGACAGGCTGAGCTCGGTCATGACGTCGATGCTACCGACGGCGCTGTTCGCTCTCGGCACGCGCCGGCGGCCGGGGAGGCGACCCCGGGGTGTCTAGGCTCGATCACATGCACGACCCCGCCGGCCTCTACGACCTCGCCCCCGACTCCCACGACGTGCCCGAGGGCCTGCCGCTCGTCGCGGGGCTCACCGGCTTCGCCGACGCGGGCTCCGCCGTCAGCCAGCTCGGGCAGTACGTGCTCGACACCCTCGACCACACCCTCGTCGCGACCTTCGACCCCGACGAGCTCCTCGACTACCGGGCCCGCCGTCCGGTGTTCACCTTCGACCAGGACCACGTCGCCGAGATCACGACCTCCCCGCTGTCGCTGCACCTCGTGCAGGACGACGTGGGGCAGCCGTTCCTCTTCCTCTCCGGGTTCGAGCCCGACTTCCAGTGGCAGCGCTTCACGGCGGCGGTGGTGGGCCTGGTCGAGCGGTACCGCGTGTCGACGACGACGTGGGTGCACTCGATCCCCATGCCCGTGCCGCACACCCGCCCGCTCGGGGTCACGGTCAGCGGCAACCGGGCCGACCTCATCGAGACCCTCTCCGTCTGGAAGCCCGTGACGCAGGCGCCCGCCAACGCCCTCCACCTGATCGAGAAGCGGCTGCACGACGACGGCCACCCGACGGCGGGCTTCGTCCTCCTGGTGCCGCACTACCTGGCCGACACCGAGTTCCCCGACGCGGCCGTGACCGCGCTCTCGAGCATCAGCGCGGCCACCGGACTGATCTTCCCGACCGACCGCCTCCGCACCGAGGGGCGCGACTTCCTCGTGAAGGTCGACGAGCAGGTGCACGGCAACCAGGAGCTGTCGCGGCTCGTGACGACCCTGGAGGAGCGCCACGACACGTACATGGAGGGCAACCCCCTGCCGTCGCCCCTCACCGACCAGGACGGCCAGGTCCCGTCGGCCGACGCCCTGGCGGCCGAGCTCGAGAAGTTCCTCGCGACGCGCCGCCCCGACGACGAGGGCTGACGCCCGCTCCGTGCCGGGGGAGGAGCGGGTCGGGTAGGTTCGTCGGGTGAACTCCGCGCGTGCCTGGCTGGTCTGGGGCACCGCCGTCCTCGCGTACGTGGTCGCCGTGCTCCAGCGGTCCTCCCTCGGCGTCTCGGGCGTCGAGGCTCAGCAGCTCTTCGGCATCTCGGCCGCCACCCTCTCCACGCTCGCCGTCGTGCAGCTCGCGGTCTACGCCGGGCTGCAGATCCCGGTCGGCGTCATGCTCGACCGCGTCGGGCCCAAGGCCCTGATCGTGACGGGCGGCGTCCTCCTGGCGGTCGGGCAGGGCGTCGTCGCCCTGTCGCCGCCCGTGATCGGCGTGGCCGTGGTCGGTCGGGTGCTGGTGGGGGCCGGCGACGCGATGACGTTCATCTCGGTGATGCGGCTCCTGCCGGCCTGGTTCCGCGGGCCGATCCTGCCTCAGGTCTCGCAGTGGACGGGCAACATCGGCCAGGCCGGGCAGGTGCTCTCCGCCCTGCCCCTGTCGCTCGTGCTGCACTCCGCGGGCTGGTCGCCCGCCTTCCTCAGCGCCGCGGCGCTCTCCGTGCTCGCGGTCGGCCTCGTGGTCGCCGTCGTCAGCGAGTCCCCGGAGGGCCGCGACCGCGACCGCGCCGTGCTCACCTGGCGCGAGGCGGGCCGGCAGCTCGGCGAGAGCGTGAAGCGGCCGGGCACCCGCCTCGGCTTCTGGTCGCACTTCGTGACGCAGTCGTCGGGCACGGTCTTCTCCCTCCTCTGGGGCGTGCCCTTCCTCGTGGGCGGGCTCGGCTTCACGAGCGGACAGGCCTCGGGCCTCCTCACCGTGCTCGTCGTGTCGGGCGTCGTGGCCGGGCCGGTGCTCGGCGTCCTGATGGCGCGCTTCCCGCTGCGCCGCTCGGCGCTCGTGCTGGGCATCGTGACCGTGCTCGGCGTCGTCTGGACGGTGCTGCTGGCCTGGCCCGGGGTGCCCCCGCAGTGGCTGGCGGTCGTCCTGGTCGTGGCCCTCGGCGTGGGAGGGCCCGGCTCGATCATCGGCTTCGACTTCGCCCGGACGTTCAACCCCCTGCGCAGCCTGGGCGTCGCGAACGGGGTGGTCAACGTCGGGGGCTTCCTCGCGAGCTTCGTCATGATGTTCCTCATCGGCGTCGTCCTCGACCAGGTGGACGCCGCACGGGTGGCGTCCGGGCAGCCGAGCGACCTCTTCGCGTTCGACTCCTTCCGGGTGGCCTTCCTGGTGCAGTACGTGGTCGTGGGCGGCGGGGTGGTCGGCCTGCTCCTCGCCCGCCGCGGCACGCGTCGTCGCCTGCACCTCGAGGAGGGGATCCAGGTCGCTCCGCTCTGGGTCGCGCTCGACCGCCGCTGGCGCGAGGCGCGGCGTCGGCGGCGAGGTGGCGCCTGACGCACGGGCGTCCGCCGAGGGCGCACCGCGGGGGCGCCCGCGTGTCGAACGGCTCGCCCGGGCCGTGCAATAATGGTCGAAGGACCCGTTCGTGTCCTCGCACACCGTCCGCCGTGAGGCGCGTCACCGCGAGGACTTGACATGGGTCCTCGTACTGCCCGAAATCCTGCACCATCTCCCGCGCGCCCCGTGGCGTGCGAGACCACAGCGACATCGGCCCGCCACCCGGGCCGATCCGGTCGGCCCGCCCCGCGGGCCGTCCGCCCAGAAGCAAGGCCGACCGACGTCAGGGCGCCGGTCGACACGTCGAGACGCCGCGCCGCAGCCTCCCCGACGCAACCGACGATCGAAAGGTGTTCGCATGGCTACTCGCAGCAAGGCGACCACGGCCGCCCCGGCCGTGTCCGACGAGGGGACCGAGCTCGTGTCCCCGGCCACGGAGGCGGCCGAGACCGCCGCCGCGGCCCCCGCCAAGAAGGCCCCGGCCCGTAAGGCCCCCGCGAAGAAGGCCCCGGCCAAGAAGGCTCCGGCGAAGTCGACGAAGGCGGCGGCCGGCGACGACGCCCCCGACGACGAGGCCGAGGTCGAGCCCGTCGAGGTGCCCGCCGACACCGAGGCCGACGCCGCCGACGAGACCGAGGGCGACGCCCCCGCGAAGGCTCCCGAGGTGCTGCCCACCGGTGCCCTCGTCATCTCGCAGGACGACGACGACGAGATGCCGGTCTACTCGACCACCATCACCGGTGCGACGGCCGACCCCGTCAAGGACTACCTGAAGCAGATCGGCAAGGTCGCCCTCCTCAACGCCGCCGAGGAGGTCGAGCTGGCGATGCGCATCGAGGCCGGCCTCTTCGCGGAGGACAAGCTCTCGCACAGCACGGGCCTCAGCAAGGAGCTCGAGCGCGAGCTCCGCTGGGTCGCCCGCGATGGGCAGCGGGCCAAGAGCCACCTGCTCGGCGCGAACCTCCGCCTCGTCGTGAGCCTCGCCAAGCGCTACACCGGTCGCGGCATGCAGTTCCTCGACCTCATCCAGGAGGGCAACCTGGGCCTGATCCGTGCCGTCGAGAAGTTCGACTACACGAAGGGCTTCAAGTTCAGCACCTACGCGACGTGGTGGATCCGCCAGGCCATCACCCGCGCCATGGCCGA
The DNA here is from genome assembly GCF_014842245.1 of Frigoribacterium sp. CFBP 13707. Classification (NCBI taxonomy): domain Bacteria; kingdom Bacillati; phylum Actinomycetota; class Actinomycetes; order Micrococcales; family Microbacteriaceae; genus Frigoribacterium; species Frigoribacterium sp. CFBP 13707. Next base: position 429,207 of record NZ_JACYVL010000003.1, on the reverse strand, counting down.
CCAGGCCCGCACCATCCGCATCCCCGTCCACATGGTCGAGGTCATCAACAAGCTGGCCCGCGTGCAGCGGCAGATGCTGCAGGACCTCGGTCGCGAGCCCACGCCCGAGGAGCTCTCCCGTGAGCTGGACATGACGCCCGAGAAGGTCGTCGAGGTCCAGAAGTACGGCCGCGAGCCCATCTCGCTGCACACGCCCCTCGGCGAGGACGGCGACAGCGAGTTCGGCGACCTCATCGAGGACACCGAGGCGGTCGTCCCGGCCGACGCGGTCGGCTTCACCATGCTGCAGAAGCAGCTGGAGTCGCTGCTCGACAGCCTCTCCGAGCGCGAGGCGGGCGTCATCCGCATGCGCTTCGGCCTCGGCGACGGGATGCCGAAGACGCTCGACCAGATCGGCGACACCTTCGGCGTGACGCGCGAGCGCATCCGCCAGATCGAGTCGAAGACGATGGCCAAGCTCCGCCACCCGTCCCGGTCGCAGTCGCTCCGCGACTACCTCGAGTAGACCCGTGAAGTACGTCATCCCCGTCCTGGCCGGGCGCCTGGTCCGTGCCGCGGCCCGGCTCCGCGGCGGCGGCTCGGCCTACCCGGGCCGCACCGTCCTGACGCTGGCGCCGGACTTCCTCAGCCACGTCGCGTCGCAGTTCGAGCAGGGCGTCGTCTTCGTGCTCGGCTCCAACGGCAAGTCGACGACGACGATGATGCTGACGGAGACGCTGCGGGCCCACGGCCTGTCGGTCTTCACCAACCCGACCGGGGCCAACCTGCCCCAGGGCATCGCGTCGGCCTTCCTCCGCGAGGTGACGGTGACCGGCCGTGTCAAGCACGACATCGGCGTGATCGAGGTCGACGAGGCCTTCGCGGTCGAGCTGACCCGGTCGCTGCACCCCTCGACGGTGCTGATGCTCAACGTCCAGGTCGACCAGCTCTACCGCTTCTTCGAGACGGAGCGCGTCGGCACGATGATGACCGACACGGCCGCGCTGGCGACGACCGCCGTGGTCACGAACCGCGACGACCAGCACCTCGCGCCCTACGAGGCACGCCCGGGTCAGATCGTCACCCGCTTCGGCGCGGCCCCCGACGTCGTCGAGGCGTCGCCCAACGGCCTGCAGAACGCCCACGACTTCAGCCGCGAGGCCGACGGCGGGCGGTCGGCCGACAGCGAGGTCCTCTCGCTCTCCGGCGACCGAGCCACCATCTCGGTCGGCGGCACCACGGTCGAGGTCAGGCTGCCCGCCCGTGGCCTGCACTACGCCGTCGACGCCGCGGCGGCGCTGCAGACCGCCTCGGTCGTCCTCGGCCGACCCGTCGACCCGGCCGCCGTCAGCCGGGCGTTCGAGTCGATGAAGCCGGCTTACGGGCGGGGCGAGCGCATGTCGCTCGGCGCCGACGAGGCGGAGTTCATCATGTTCAAGAACGCCGCGAGCCTCCAGCTGAACCTCGACGCCCTGCCGCAGGACGTCGAGCAGGTCATGCTGGCGATCGACGAGGGCACCCCCGACATCTCGTGGATCTACGACATCGACTTCTCGCACCTCGACCACGTCGACGTGCTGGCCGGTGCCAAGGCCTGGCAGCTCGCGCTCCGTCTCGAGCACGACGGCATCCCCGTGCACGTCATCGAGGAGGACATCTCGAAGGCCATCCGGCTCATGCGCCGGCTGCCCTCGCCGAGCGACCACACGAAGCACTTCGTGACGAACTACGAGCAGATGATGCTGGCCCGTCGCATCCTCGGCCACCCCGACCTGGAGAAGACCGCGTGAGCAGCGACACCCTCCGCCTCGTCCACCTCTACCCCGAGCAGCTCGGCGTCAGCGGCGACCGGGGCAACGTGACGGCCCTCGTCGAGCGCGCCCGCCGGGCCGGCATCGAGAGCGAGGTCCTCGAGTACCGGGTCGGCGACGCGGTCCCCACGGTCGCCGACGTCGTGCTCGTCGGCCACGGCCCGCTCTCGGGCGTCCGCGCCGTCAGCGAGGACGCACAGCGCCTCCGCGACGCGCTGGAGGGCTTCGCCGCGTCCGGCGTCCCCGTCGTCGGGGTGGGCGGCGGCATGGAGCTCCTCAGCCACGGCGTGCAGACGACGGAGGGCGAGACGGTGGCCGGCATCGGCTTCCTCCCCGGCACCGTCCGTCGGGGCGCGCCGCGCCGCACGAACTACTTCCAGGTCACGACCGAGCACCTCGGCGACACGCTGACGCTCTTCGGCTTCGAGGACCACGCGGCGCACGTCGAGCTCGACGCCGACGCGGAGGCGTTCGCCACCGTCGTCCACGGCGGCGGCAACGGTGACGGTCGCTCCGAGGGGATCCGGCGGGGCGCCTCCTTCGGCACGCAGCTCAAGGGCCCCCTGCTCCCGCTCAACCCGGCCCTGAGCGACCGCCTGCTGCGGGCAGCGCTCACGCGCCGGAGCATCTCGTACCACCCGTCGGCCGCGCACGCGAAGCTCGACGAGTACGCCGCGGCCTCACAGCGCGTCATCCGCGACAACCTGGAGCGCTCGTTCAAGGCGATGTGACCCGAGCGCGGGCGACCGTACGACGAAGGGCCCGTGCCGGGTGGCACGGGCCCTTCGTCGTCACGGGCCGGGGCGTGCCCGGCCGGGAGTCGTGGGTGGTCAGCTCGCCGTGAGCTTGGCGCTCTCGTCGAGCCACTCGACGGCGTCGGGCTGCAGCTTGTCCTTGAACTTCGCGCCGTGGTGGGCGCAGAAGAGCAGTTCGCCGCTGGCCATGGTCGCGCGGACGTAGGCCTGGGCTCCGCAGCTGTCGCAGCGGTCTGCGGCGCTGAGCTGGTACCGGGAGCCGAGCTCGTCGACGGCGGTGGTGTCGGTGGCCATCTGAGTCATGGGGTGCTCCTCCTGACGGTGGTGCTGTGGGTGGGTGACACTCATCAAAACACGCGCGCGGCGAGCACGGAGCACATTGCGCGGGATTTCGCTCCGCGCGTAGCGGAACGGCCCCGGACGGGGGCCTCGAGGGTGTCGACCCGGCCGTGTCGGGGGCTCTCGTTAAGATGGTCCGAGCCCACCGCCTCCGGATCCCCCGGTCGACGCGGTCGGCTCAGCGTCAGGAGATCCCCGTTGGCCACGTCTGATTACTCGGCTCGTCACCTTTCCGTCCTCGAGGGGCTCGAGGCGGTGCGCAAGCGACCCGGCATGTACATCGGGTCGACCGACTCCCGCGGGCTGATGCACTGCCTGTGGGAGATCATCGACAACTCCGTCGACGAGGCGCTCGGCGGCCACGGCGACGCCATCGACGTCGTCCTGCACGCCGACGACAGCGTCACCGTCCGCGACACCGCGCGCGGCATCCCCGTCGACATCGAGCCCAAGACCGGCCTCACGGGGGTCGAGGTCGTGTTCACCAAGCTGCACGCCGGCGGCAAGTTCGGCGGTGGCTCGTACGCCTCCTCGGGCGGCCTGCACGGCGTCGGCGCCTCCGTCGTGAACGCCCTGTCGGAGCGGCTCGACGTCGAGGTCGACCGCGACGGCGTCACCTGGGCGATGTCGTTCCGCCGCGGGGAACCCGGCACGTTCGACGACTCCGGCGAGCCGACGCCCGACGCGCCCTTCACGCCGTTCGTCTCCGGCAGCGTGCTGCGCCGGGTCGGGAAGGTGAAGAAGGGCGTGACGGGCACGCGCATCCGCTACTGGGCCGACCGCCAGATCTTCACCCGCGGCGCGAGCTTCCAGCCCGACGAGCTGTTCGGGCGGGCCCGCCAGACGGCCTTCCTCATCCCCGGCCTGTCGCTGCGCATCCGTGACGAGCGGCCCGGCTCGCTGACCGACGGTGGCTTCCCCTCCGAGAGCACCTTCCGCTTCGACGGCGGCATCAGCGAGTTCGTCGAGTTCCTGGCTCCCGACACGGCCGTGACCGACACCTGGCGCATGACGGGCCGGGGGAGCTACACCGAGACCGTCCCCGTGCTGACCGAGGGCGGTGCCATGGTCGCCACCGAGCTCGAGCGCGAGTGCGAGGTCGACATCGCGCTGCGCTGGGGCAGCGGCTACGAGACGGTCTTCCGCAGCTACGTCAACATCATCGCGACGCCCAAGGGCGGCTCGCACCAGGCCGGCTTCGAGGCGGGCCTGCTCAAGTTCCTCCGGCAGCAGGTCGAGGCGAACGCCCGTCGGCTCAAGGTCGGCACCGACAAGGTCGAGAAGGACGACGTGCTGGCGGGGCTGACCGCGGTGCTCACCGTGCGCCTCCCCGAGCCGCAGTTCGAGGGCCAGACGAAGGAGATCCTCGGCACCCCCGCCGTGCGGGCGATCGTCGCCGGCGTCGTGGCCGACCAGTTCGGCGAGCTCTTCGGCTCGTCGCGCCGGGAGGACAAGGCGCAGACGACGCTCGTGCTCGACAAGGTCGTCGCCGAGATGAAGTCCCGCATCGCCGCTCGGGCCCACAAAGAGACGCAGCGGCGCAAGAACGCGCTCGAGAACAGCTCGCTGCCCGCCAAGCTGGTCGACTGCCGGTCCAGCGACGTCGCGAACAGCGAGCTCTTCATCGTCGAGGGCGACTCGGCCCTCGGCACGGCCAAGCTGGCCCGCGACAGCGAGTTCCAGGCGCTGCTGCCCATCCGCGGCAAGATCCTCAACGTGCAGAAGGCCTCGGTCAGCGACATGCTCTCCAACGTCGAGTGCGCGTCGATCATCCAGGTGCTCGGGGCGGGGTCGGGGCGGTCGTTCGACCTCGACGCGGCGCGCTACGGCAAGGTCATCATCATGAGCGACGCCGACGTCGACGGGGCCCACATCCGGACGCTGCTGCTCACGCTCTTCTTCCGGTACATGCGCCCGATGATCGAGCAGGGGCGCGTCTTCGCGGCCGTGCCTCCCCTCCACCGGGTCGTGGCCATCAACGCCGGCAGCAAGCCGAACCAGACCATCTACACGTACTCCGAGCAGGAGCTGAAGGGGGTGCTGGCGGGTCTCCGCCGGAGCGGCAAGCGCTACCAGGACCCGATCCAGCGCTACAAGGGCCTCGGCGAGATGGACGCCGAGCAGCTAGCGACCACCACGATGGACCGCAAGGGGCGCATGCTGCGCCGGGTCAGGGTCGACGACGCGGAGAACGCGGCGCGGGTCTTCGAGCTGCTGATGGGCAACGACGTGGCCCCCCGCAAGGAGTTCATCATCGACGGGGCCGGCCTCAGCCGCGACCGCATCGACGTCTGACGCCGCCGCCGGGGTCGGCCCGACCGCTCGCCGCGGGGGAGCCCCGCCGGCCTGGCCGGGCCGGTGGCTGCCCGTCGTCGGTCAGTCGACTGGCTCGGCCCCGGCCTCGGCCCCCGTGGCCGAGTCGGTGACGTGCGCGACCGAGGCCCCCACCGACGCGACGACGGCCGGGAGCGGTGCCCCCGAGGCGTCGCGCCGCACGAGCTCCTCGGGCAGCGAGCGCACGGCGCCGTCCGCCGCGACCGCCCGGGCGGGGCCCGGCCCCACCCAGGCGAGCGAGAGGCCGCCCTCCCCCTTGAGGAGGGCGTGGGCACGGACGCCGCCGGTCGAGCGGCCCTTGGCCGGGAACTCGTCGAAGGCGCTGAGCTTCGCGCGGCCGGGGTCGACGCCGTCGATCGAGGCCGCACTCGTCGACACCGTCGCGACCACCGCCTCCTGCCCCTCCGGCACGGCCCCGAAGAAGAGGACGCGCGCACTGTCGGTCAGGCTGACCCCGGCCACGCCGCCGCCCGCCGGGCCCTGGGGCCGGACGGACGCCGCGGGGAACCGGAGCAGCTGGCCGGCCGACGTGACGAAGACGAACTCGTCGTCGTCGGTGCCCTGCGCCACGCCGACCACCGAATCGCCCGGCTTGAGCGTGACGACCGGGAACTCGGGCTTGGCCGGCCACTGGCCGGGGGCGACCCGCTTGACGACGCCCCGTGCCGTGCCGAGGGCGACCGGGCGGTCGGCGGTGAGGGAGACGAGCGCCAGCACCTTCTCGGTGGCGTCCGGCAGCCCGAGGTACTCGCGCACCGGGACGCCGGCCCCGAGCTGGACCGAGGTCGGCGGCACGGAGGGAAGGTCCACCGGCGTGAACCGGATCAGACGACCGGTCGTCGTCACGGCGCCGACCTCGCTCCGCGTGGAGGTGTCGATCGACGAGAGCACCGCGTCGTGGCTCGTGCGTCGGGCCGGGGGAGTCGGTGCCGCGGAGCCCGGCTCGGGGTGGTCGACCCTGAGGAGGCGCCCGGTCGTCGAGAGGAACACCCGCGTGGGCGTGTCCGCGATCTCCAGCACGGGCGCCTTGCGTCCACGCCCGGCCGTCGCGACGCTCGGGGCGGCCTCGGTGAGCAGGGTGCGTCGCGGGGTGCCGAACTGCTCCGCGATCTCCGCGAGCTCGGACGACACCAGCGCGCGCAGCCGGGCCGGGTCGGCCAGGAGGGCGCGGAGCTCCTCGATGGCGGCGACGAGCTCGTCGCGCTCCGACTCGAGCTCGATGCGGCTGAACTTCGTGAGCCGGCCGAGGCGCAGGTCGAGGATGTACTCGGCCTGGATCTCGCTGAGGTCGAAGACCTCCCGGAGCCGGGCCCGTGCGGCGGCCGAGTCGTCGCTCGTGCGGATGACCTGGATCACCTCGTCGATGTCGAGGATGGCGACGAGGAGGCCCTCGACCAGGTGGAGGCGGTCCTCCTTCTTGCCCAGGCGGTGGCGGCTGCGGCGCGTGACGACCTCGAGGCGGTGCCCCACGTAGACCTGCAGCATCTCCTTGAGGCCCAGCGTCCGGGGCTGGCCCTCCACCAGGGCGACGGCGTTGATGCTGAAGCCGTCCTCCAGGGGCGTGTAGCGGTAGAGCTGCTCGAGCACCGCCTCCGGGCTGAACCCGGTCTTGATGCCGATGACGAGCCGGAGCCCGTGCGTGCGGTCGGTGAGGTCGGTGACGTCGGTGATGCCCGTCAGCTTCTTCGCCTGGACGCCGTCCTTGATCTTCTCGATGACCTTCTCCGGGCCGACGAGGTAGGGGAGCTCCGTGACGACGAGCCCGGACTTGCGGGCGGTGATGCTCTCGACCTGGACCTTGGCCCGCGTCTTGAACGAGCCCCGCCCGGTCGCGTACGCGTCGCGCACCCCGGCGAGCCCGGAGATCGTGCCGCCGGTGGGGAGGTCGGGGCCCGGCACGAAGGCCATGAGGTCGTCGAGGCTGGCCCCGGGGTGGTCGATGAGGTGCCGGGCGGCACCGACGACCTCGACGAGGTTGTGGGGCGCCATGTTGGTCGCCATGCCGACGGCGATGCCGCTCGCGCCGTTGACGAGCAGGTTGGGGAAGGCCGCGGGCAGCACCTCGGGCTGCATCAGCTGGTTGTCGTAGTTCGGGACGAAGTCCACGACGTCCTCGTCGAGGCCCCGGGTCATGGCGAGGGAGGCCTCCGCCAGCCGGGCCTCGGTGTAGCGCGGGGCGGCGGGGCCGTCGTCGAGGGAGCCGAAGTTGCCGTGGCCGTCGATCAGCGGCACGCGCATGGTGAACGACTGGGCCTGGCGCACCATGGCGTCGTAGATCGCCGTGTCGCCGTGGGGGTGCAGCTTGCCCATCACCTCGCCGACGACGCGGGCGCTCTTGACGTGCCCGCGGTCGGGGCGGAGCCCCATCTCCGACATCTGGTACAGGATGCGGCGCTGGACCGGCTTGAGGCCGTCGCGGGCGTCGGGCAGGGCCCGCGAGTAGATCACGGAGTACGCGTACTCGAGGAACGACCCCTGCATCTCGAGGGAGACGTCGATGTCCTCGATCCGCTCACCGTCGCTGGCGCTGCTCATGTCGTTCGTCGTCGTGGTCATGCACTTCTCGGGGGAAGGAGGCGCGGGGCGCCTCGGCGGGGCCGGCACCCGGCTGCGGGGCGGCGGGACCGGCCAGACGGCGCTGTGCCAGACTGGTGCCGATGACGACCATCGTACCGGCGCGCCCGACCGGAGCCGTGAGCCTGGCCGACGTCCTGGAGTCGTCCGTCGCCGCCCTCACGGGCCAGGTCGGCGCCCTCCCCCTCCCCCTTCCCCCCGCCCGCTCGGCGGTCGTCCTCCTCGTCGACGGCCTCGGCTCGGCCTCCCTGGGGGCCCGCGCGGGCCACGCGCGCACCCTCACGGGCCGGAAGGGCAGCATCTGGTCAGGCTTCCCGACCACGACGGCCGCCGCCCTCGCGACGCTCACGACGGGTGCGCTCCCCGGCGAGCACGGGCTCGTCGGCTGGTCCGTCCTCGACCCGGAGAACGACCGGGTCGTCAAGCAGCTCTCCGGCTGGGACGACCGGATGCGCCCGAGCACCTGGCAGCGCCGGTCGACCGTCTTCGAGCGCGGCTCCGCGGTCGGGGTCCGCAGCTTCGCGGTCGGGCCTCGTCGCTACGCCACCTCCGGGCTCACCGAGGCGATCCTCTCCGGCGCCGACTACGTCACCGCCGAGACCGTGGCCGAGCGCTTCGCCACCGCGCGCTCCCTCGTGGCCGCGCCCGGCGCCTCCCTCGTGTACCTCTACGTGCCCGAGCTCGACATGATCGCCCACCGGGCCGGGTGGGAGTCGGACGAGTGGACGGCGGCCCTGGAGGAGCTCGACGGAGAGGTGCGGCGCCTGGACGAGGCGCTCGGCGCCGACGAGGGGCTGCTCGTCACGGCCGACCACGGCGTGCTCGACGTGGCCGAGAAGGGCCGCGTCGTCTTCGGCGGCCAGGCCGCGCTCGTCGACGGGGTGCGCCACGTGGCGGGGGAGCCGCGCTGCCTCCAGCTGCACTTCGAGCCCGACGCGAGCGACGCCCTGCGGGCCGCGACCGTCGCGGCCTGGCGCGAGGCGGAGTCGCACCGTTCCTGGGTCGTCACCCGCGAGGAGGCGGTGGAGGCCGGCTGGTTCGGCCCGGTCGACGAGGCGGTGCTGCCTCGCATCGGCGACCTGCTCGTCGCCGCCCGCAAGGGGGTCGTCTACTACGACGGCCGCTCCACCGGCGGTGCCGCGGGCAGCATGATCGGCCAGCACGGGTCCTGGTCGAGCGAGGAGACGCAGGTGCCCCTGCGCCGGTTCGGGGCCTTCGCCCGCTGAGTCAGGCGGGGCCCTCGTCGTCCGTCCGGGCACCGAACACGATCTCGTCCCAGCTCGGCATCGACGCACGCCCCCTGCCCTTCTTCGGCGGGGTGGTCGTGGCGGAGGTCGGGATCGGGTCGCGACCGCGGCCGCGACGGGCCGAGCCGATGGACCGGGGCTCGGCCGGGGCGGGGGCCGGCGGGTCGACCTTCTCGGTCTCGTCGTCCCGGGGGGCGGGAGGGGCGCCCTCGGGCAGGCCGAAGTCGGTCAGGGGGACGTCGATGACCCGCATCGACCCCGTGGACGGGTGCGCCGAGCGCTCGTCGTCCGTGAAGCGGGCGGCCTCGCGCTCGCCCCGACGGCGGCGCAGGGCCTCGAGCAGGTCGGCCGTCTGGGCCTGCGACGACGGGGAGGTCGGGGCGGAGTCGCGGTTCGTGGCGGCCAGGGAGGCGGCGGACCGCGGGTCGACGCGGGAGCGCTCGGCGGCCGGGGACTCGACGACGGTGTCGTCGACGACGTCGGAGCGGTCGGGGGTGATCTCGAAGGCGCCGGTGTCGAAGCGGTCGCCGGCGTCCGACTCGGCGTCGGAGGAGTGGCCCACCGCGCGGAGGCGCGGGACGAGGGGGCCCGGGTCGGCGGAGTGGCGGGACAGCACGTGGGCGTCGCCCGAGTGGGGCGCCAGGGCGGTGCGCTTGGGGTCGAAGCGCCAGACGGCGTCGCGGGCGACCTCCTGGGTGACGTAGGAGACCCGCACGACCCAGCCGTGCTCGCCGTCCTTGTAGCTCGTCCACTCGCGGTCGGTCGCGTCGGCGGCGTCGAGGCGGGACTCGATGACCGCGCCGAAGGTGCCGGAGCCCGTAGAGGGAGCCACCTCGGTGGCGACGGAGACGGCCACGCGGAGGGCCGTCTCGAGGACGAAGGCGCGCTCCGCGAGGACGGGGCCCTCGAAGCGGTGGACGAACTCGACGTCGGCGCCGGTGAGCGCGGCGACCTCGGCCGACGAGAGCCCGGAGCGCACGAGCGACTGGATCTCGCGCGGCGGGGCCTTGCGCGTCGTGGCGGGCGTCTCGCCGCTCGCCGTGCGCAGCTGCGCGCGCAGCGAGTGCGTGACGGGGAGGCGGTACTCGACACCGGCGTCGGTGGTCAGGAGGAGCGCTCCGTCCTCGACTCCGTTGACCCTCAGATCCTGCATGTGGCACGCCTTTCGCCGTCGTGTTCCCGGGAGAAGAATCGCACGTCAGAGGCCGTCTGCCGGGAATGCGACGGGCGTGCCGCGGGTTCCACCGAGGCGGCCGAGAGGCCCCCCGCGGCGGGTTTGCTATTCGACAACGAGTGATGCAAACTGTGCCCGCCGAATCGGGCAACGATCAACACGAAGACTGGATGGGCATGGCCACCGACTACGACGCACCTCGCAAGAACGACGACGACTCGGAGTCGATCGAGGGCCTCAAGGAGCGCACCCCTGACAAGACGACCGGCGTCATCGACGACGACGCCGACAACCCCGGCTCGTTCGAGCTGGCCGGGCAGGACCTCTCCGACCTCGACCTCGACGTCGTCGTCCTCCCTCCCCAGGTCGACGAGTTCACCTGCGTGGAGTGCTTCCTCGTGAAGCACCGCTCGCAGCTCGACCACGAGACCAAGCTGGGCGCTATCTGCCGGGAGTGCGCCGCCTGAGCTCCTCCACCCGGCGCACGACCTCGTCAGGTCGTCGCGTCGACACCAACCAGTAAGGAGCGGGGTCGGACTCGTCGGTCAGCGTGATCTTCACGACCGGCCCCACCCAGCCCCGGAAGAGGGTCCAGGCTCGCGCGTCGAGCCCGGGCCCTCTCTGCGTGGTGGCGGCGGAGCCCGTGAACCCCGTCACCTCGCCGATCTCGTCGGGGTGCAGCCGGGCACGGCCGGCGTGGAACCCCTCGTCGTCCACACGGACGACCGGCGAGCTGACCACGAGCGCCACGACCGCGGCCGCGTAGAACAGCACGGCCACCACGACGCCCACGACGGGGTCGATGGGCAGGAAGACCAGCAGGGTCGCGGGCACCAGGAGCGCCGAGGCGAGGAAGACGGTGAGCGGCGGCAGCAGCCGTTCGCGGTAGGGGTTCATGGGTCCATTCGACCAGACTTCTGCACTACCCTCGACACGTGACCCAGAGCCTCGACGTCCCCCTCACGGCCCGGAGGTCGCCCGCCGACCCGTCCACGGGCACGGCCGCCGTCGACCACACGCCGCGGTACGCCCACCCGGGCGACGCCGGCGCAGACCTCCTCGCGAGCGAGTCGGTCGTGCTCCTGCCCGGCCGTCGTGCCCTGGTCGGCACGGGGGTCTCGATCGCCCTGCCCGAGGGCCACGCGGCCTTCGTCATGCCCCGCAGCGGGCTCGCGGCCAAGCACGGCGTGACCGTCGTCAACAGCCCGGGCACCGTCGACGCGGGCTACCGTGGTGAGATCAAGGTCGCGTTGTTGAACACCGACCTCGAGGCCGAGCACCACGTCGCCGTCGGCGACAAGATCGCCCAGCTCGTCGTCATGCCCGTCGTCCGGGCCGAGTTCCTCCCCGTCGACGCCCTCCCCGAGAGCGTCCGCGGCGAGGGGGGCTTCGGCTCCACGGGCTACGCACACACCACCGGAGGCACCGCATCATGAGGAAGTCGAAGCGCGAAGCGCAGCAGCTGGCCACGACCGAGGTCGAGGTCGAGACCGCTGACCTCGACGACGTCGAGGTCAGCATCGAGTCCCTGGAGGACGCGGAGGTCGAGGTCTTCGACGACTCCAAGTCCGCTCCTGCCGACCGTGCCGACACGGGCCCGCTCGACGAGACCGAGGCCAGCCCCGTCCGCCCGTACGTCGACCTGGGCGGCGTGAAGATCCTGCCGCGCGACGGCCTGCACCTTCGCCTCGAGGTCGAGGAGGGCAGCAAGCGCGTCGTCGCCGTCGGGCTCGACTTCGCGAAGTCGACGCTCCAGGTGCAGCCGTTCGCCGCCCCCCGCAGCACGGGCCTGTGGAACGAGATCCGCGAGCAGATCACCGAGCAGATCCAGCGACAGGGCGGCACGACGGCCGAGGTCGACGGCCCGTTCGGCCCCGAGGTCAGGGCCGAGATCCCCGTCATGGGCGGAGACGCCAGCACGACCCGCCGAGCCCGCTTCATCGGCGTCGACGGCCCCCGCTGGTTCCTCCGCGGCGTCATCGCCGGCGAGGCGGCGGTCGACCCGGAGGCCGCGGAGAAGATCGAGGAGCTCTTCCGGAGCGTCGTCGTCGTCCGCGGCAGCACCCCGATGGCCCCGCGTGACCTCATCCCGCTGACCATGCCGAAGGCCGGCCCGACCGACGCCCCCAGCACGACGCCCTCGCGCGTCTGACGCGACCGAGCCCGTGAGCACGCCCGGCCTCGGCGACGCCGACGACCTCCGCGCGACCGGCACGCCCGTCGGCGACGGCGAGGCGTCGCCTCTCGACGACCCTCGCGTCTCGCTCTCGGCCCAGCTCCGCTCGGCGGCGCAGCGTGCCGGCATCGGGCAGGTCGCGCCCGGCGAGGTGCCCACGGCGTCGGCGCTCCTCTCGGCGATCGGCGGCGTCCGCGGCCTCGTCGAGTCGATCGTCCCCGGCCTGGGCTTCGTCGTCGTCTACGCCGTGACGCGCGACGTGCTCCCGTCGGTGCTGATCCCGGTCGTCGTGGCCCTGGCCTTCGTCGTCGCCCGCGCCGTGCAGCGGGGCCCCGTGGCCCAGGCCCTGGCCGGCGTCCTGGGCATCGCGATCTCCGCCGCGATCGCCCTGCTCAGCGGTCGCGCCGAGGGAAACTTCGTGCCCGGGCTCGTCATCAACGCCGTGTCGCTGCTCGCCCTCCTCGCGAGCGTCGTGGTCCGCTGGCCGCTGATCGGCGTCGTCGTCGGCCTCCTGACCAACGAGGGCTCCGCCTGGCGCGGCGACCGCGCCAAGCGTCGCGTCCTCACCCTCGCGACCGTCCTGTGGGCGGGGCTCTTCGCCGCCCGGCTGGCGGTCCAGCTCCCGCTCTTCTTCGCGGGCCAGATCACCGCCCTCGCGACCCTGAAGCTGATCATGGGCGTGCCCCTCTACGCGGGCCTGCTCTGGGTCACGTGGCTGCTCGTGCGGACGGTCTACCGCGGCCGAGCCGAGGCCGAGGTCGGCGACGCGGCCGCCGAGGGCGATCCGCAGCGCTCCTGACCTCTCTTCCGCGACTCCTGGTGGTACCGTTGTCTCGACATCGAGATACATCGACGGCCACGGCCGCTCGCGGACGATCGACTTAGGCTGGCCTCGCTGGTGCGGCTCCGGGTCGGGCGACCATGATGAGGGCGTAGTCAGCAAGGGAGACGGCACGTGTCTGCAATCAACAGCTTCAGCTCGAAGGACAGCCTGACGGTCGGCGCGACCGAGTACGAGGTCTACCGCATCGACGCGGTCGACGGCTCGGCCAGGCTCCCGTTCAGCCTCAAGGTCCTCCTCGAGAACCTCCTCCGCACCGAGGACGGCGCCAACGTCACGCGCGACCAGATCACGGCCCTGGGGGAGTGGCAGCCCACGGCCGACCCCGACACCGAGATCCAGTTCACTCCGGCGCGCGTCGTCATGCAGGACTTCACGGGCGTGCCGTGCATCGTCGACCTCGCCACCATGCGCGAGGCCGTGTCGGCCCTCGGCGGCGACCCGACGAAGATCAACCCCCTCGCCCCCGCCGAGCTGGTCATCGACCACTCGGTCATCGCCGACCTCTTCGGCAGCGAGAACGCGCTCGAGCGCAACGTCGAGATCGAGTACGAGCGCAACGGCGAGCGGTACCAGTTCCTCCGCTGGGGCCAGACGGCCTTCCAGGACTTCAAGGTGGTGCCGCCCGGCACGGGCATCGTCCACCAGGTCAACATCGAGTACCTGGCCCGGGTCACGTACAGCCGCGACGTCGCGGTCGAGGGCGGCGGCACGGTCCTGCAGGCCTACCCCGACACCCTCGTCGGCACCGACTCGCACACCACCATGGTCAACGGCCTCGGCGTGCTGGGCTGGGGCGTCGGCGGCATCGAGGCGGAGGCCGCGATGCTCGGCCAGCCCGTGTCGATGCTGATCCCCAAGGTCGTCGGCTTCAAGCTCCGCGGCTCGATCCCCACCGGGGTCACCGCCACCGACGTCGTCCTGACGATCACGCAGCAGCTCCGGGCCCACGGCGTCGTCGGCAAGTTCGTCGAGTTCTACGGCGAGGGCGTCGCCGAGGTCCCCCTCGCGAACCGCGCCACGATCGGCAACATGAGCCCCGAGTTCGGCTCGACCGCCGCGATCTTCCCGATCGACGACGTGACCCTCGACTACCTCCGCCTCACCGGGCGCTCCGACGAGCAGATCGAGCTCGTCGAGAAGTACTCCAAGCTCCAGGGCCTCTGGCACGACCCGTCGGTCGAGCCGGTCTTCAGCGAGTACCTCGAGCTCGACCTGGCCACCGTCGTGCCCTCGATCGCCGGGCCGAAGCGCCCGCAGGACCGCATCGAGCTCACCGCGGCCAAGAGCCAGTTCGAGGTCGACCTGGAGAACTACGCGACGACCGACCACTCGCACGTCGACGCCGCGGTCGAGGGCACCTTCCCGGCCTCCGACCCCATCGGCTTCACCGCCGAGGACGACGACGAGGCGCAGCCGCACAGCATCTCGCACACGTCGCACGCCCCGGCGAAGGTCTCGAAGCCGACGTCGGTCGAGCTGGGCGACGGCTCCACCTTCACCCTCGACCACGGCGCCGTCGCGATCGCGGCGATCACCTCGTGCACCAACACCTCGAACCCGTCGGTGATGCTCGCCGCGGGCCTGCTGGCCCGCAACGCCAGCCAGAAGGGCCTCAAGGCCAAGCCGTGGGTCAAGACCACCCTCGCGCCCGGCTCGAAGGTCGTCACCGACTACTACGAGAAGGCCGGCCTCACGACCTACCTCGAAGACCTCGGCTTCTACACCGTGGGCTACGGCTGCACGACCTGCATCGGCAACTCGGGCCCGCTCCTCGACGAGATCTCGTCGGCCGTGCAGGAGAACGACCTCGCCGTCACGGCGGTCCTCTCGGGCAACCGGAACTTCGAGGGCCGCATCAACCCCGACGTCAAGATGAACTACCTGGCGAGCCCCCCGCTCGTCATCGCCTACGCGCTGGCCGGCTCGATGAACTTCGACTTCGAGTCCGACCCCCTGGGCACGACGCCGGAGGGCGACGACGTCTACCTCCGCGACATCTGGCCCGACGCGGCCGAGGTCCAGTCGACCATCGACTCGTCGATCGACACGGGCATGTTCACCCACGAGTACGCGGGCGTCTTCGACGGCGACGAGCGCTGGAGGTCGCTGCCGACGCCCACCGGCGCCACCTTCGAGTGGGACTCCGAGTCGACGTACGTGCGGAAGCCCCCGTACTTCGAGGGCATGACCCTCGAGACGACGCCGGTCCGCGACATCAACGGGGCACGGGTGCTCGCGAAGCTCGGCGACTCGGTCACCACCGACCACATCAGCCCGGCGGGCTCGATCAAGGTCGACAGCCCCGCGGGCCGGTACCTCGACGAGCACGGCGTCGACCGCAAGGACTTCAACTCCTACGGGTCGCGACGCGGCAACCACGAGGTCATGATCCGCGGCACGTTCGCGAACATCCGCCTGCGCAACCAGCTCCTCGACGGGGTCGAGGGCGGCTACACCCGCGACTTCACGCAGCCCGACGCGCCGCAGTCGTTCATCTACGACGCCAGCGCGCGCTACCAGGAGCAGGGCACGCCCCTGGTCATCCTGGGCGGCAAGGAGTACGGCTCCGGCTCGTCCCGCGACTGGGCGGCCAAGGGCACGAGCCTGCTCGGCGTCGCGGCGGTCATCACGGAGAGCTTCGAGCGGATCCACCGCTCGAACCTGATCGGCATGGGCGTCGTGCCGCTGCAGTTCCCCGCGGGCGAGAGCTGGGAGTCGCTCGGGCTCGACGGCACCGAGTCGATCAGCATCTCCGGCCTCGAGCAGCTGAACGAGGGCGTGACGCCGAAGACGGTCCGTGTCGTCGCCGAGCCGACCGAGCACTCCGCCGCCGGCGCTCAGACGATCGAGTTCGACGCCGTCGTCCGGATCGACACCCCCGGTGAGGCCGACTACTACCGCAACGGCGGCATCCTGCAGTACGTGCTGCGCAGCCTGGTCTAGCCCGCACGAGGAGCCCCCACCCGCGTCGCCGACGCCCGGTGGGGGCTTCCGGCGTTCTCGCCGGGTCGACGCATAAACTGAGCCCGGCTGCCTCCGGGTAGGCGGAAAGGAAGCCGGCATGAGCATTCTCGAGACGATCAACGGTCCGCGTGACCTCCTCGCGTTGACCGACCAGCAGATGGTCGACCTCGCGACGGAGATCCGGGCGTTCCTCGTGGCGGAGGTCAGCAAGACCGGCGGCCACCTCGGGCCGAACCTCGGGGTCGTCGAGCTGACGTTGGCCATGCACCGCGTGTTCCGCTCGCCGCACGACGCGTTCGTCTTCGACACGGGCCACCAGTCGTACGTGCACAAGCTCGTGACGGGCCGACAGGACTTCAGCGGTCTCCGCCTCCGGGGCGGACTCGCGGGCTACCCGCAGCGCAGCGAGTCGGAGCACGACATCGTCGAGAGCTCGCACGCCTCCAGCAGCCTCTCGTGGGCCGACGGCATCTCGCGCGGCTTCGGCCTCACCGGCCAGTCCGACCGCCACGTCGTCGCCGTCGTCGGCGACGGCGCGCTGACCGGCGGCATGACGTGGGAGGCGCTGAACAACATCAGCGACGACAACGACCGCCGCCTGATCATCGTCGTGAACGACAACGGTCGGTCGTACGCCCCCACCATCGGCGGCATGGCGCGCTTCCTCAACACGGTGCGCACGCGGAGCACCTACCGCGAGATGCACATGGGCAGCGAGGCCGTGTTCGACCGGCTCGGCCACCCGGGTCGCGCGTTCTACCGCGGCGTGCGGGGCGGGCTGCACGGCTTCCTCAGCCGCTTCACCAACAACGAGGCGCTCTACTCGAACCTCGACATCAAGTACATCGGCCCCGTCGACGGCCACGACCAGGTCGCGATGGAGGAGGCCCTCCACCAGGCCAAGAACTACGGGGCGCCGGTCATCGTCCACGCCATCACGGAGAAGGGGCGCGGCTACGACCCCGCCCGCGCCGACGTGGCCGACCAGTTCCACGCGGTCGGCCAGATCGACCCCGAGACCGGCGAGCCGCTCGAGACGACCGCCGCGCCCTCGTACACGAGCGTCTTCGCGGACGAGATGGTCGCCGTCGCCGCCGAGGACGAGACCGTCGTCGGCATCACCGCCGCGATGCTGCGGCCGGTCGGGCTGCACAAGATGGCCGAGCGGTTCCCCGAGCGGGTGCTCGACGTCGGCATCGCCGAGCAGCACGCGGTCACCTCCGCCGCGGGGCTGGCCTACGCCGGGCTCCACCCGGTCGTCGCCCTGTACTCCACCTTCGTCAACCGCGCCTTCGACCAGGTCCTGATGGACGTCGGCCTGCACCGGGCGGGCGTGACCTTCGTGCTCGACCGGGCGGGCGTCACCGGGCCGGACGGCCCGAGCCACCACGGCATCTGGGACTTGGCGCTGCTCCAGATCGTCCCGCACATCCGTCTCGCCGCGCCCCGCGACGCCACGCGCCTCCGGGAGGAGCTCCGCGAGGCCGTCGCCGTCACCGACGCCCCGACGGTCGTGCGCTTCTCGAAGGGCACGGTCGGCACCGAGCACGAGGCCGAGCGCCGGCTCGACGACGGCGTCGACGTCCTCTCGAGCGACGAGCGCCGCGACGTGCTGCTCGTCTGCGTGGGGCCGATGGCCTCCGTGGGGCTCGAGGTGGCCGAGCGCCTCGCCGCACAGGGCATCGGCGCCACCGTGGTCGACCCGCGCTGGGTCGTGCCCGTGGCCCGGTCGATCGTCGACCTCGCCGCCGACCACCGCCTCGTCGTCACGATCGAGGACGGCGTCCGGGTGGGGGGCATCGGCACCCGGGTCCGACAAGACCTCCGTCAGGCGGGCGTCGACACGGCCGTGACCGAGCTGGGCCTGCCCGACGAGTTCCTCGAGCACGGCTCACGGGCCCAGATCCTCGAGGAGGCGGGCCTCACCCCCCAGCACATCGCGCGGGACGTCGTGGCGCAGGTCCTCGGGAGCAAGATCCCCGTGGCCCGCCCGCTCGACGACGCCGACGAGCGTCGGGTGGACGCCCAGCACGACTGACCGACACCGGCGTCCGCGCCGGCTCGGCTCTCCTTGGCGCCCGTCCGGCCTCGGCGGGCCGCGCCGACAGCGTCGGAGGGCCCGCCACGACCGTCGTCGTGGCGGGCCCTCCGATCGCCGTGCCCCGTGGCGTCAGGCGTCGACGTGCTCCGGCCCGACGATCATCGGGTCGTGGAATGTCGCGCCACGCACGCGGCGGGTCGCCCCCACACGGTCGAGGTACGGCGTCACCCCGCCCATCTGGAACGGGTACCCGGCGCCCAGGATGAGGCAGAGGTCGATGTCCTCCGCCGCCGACACCACGCCGTCGTCGAGCATCCGGCCCACCTCGTCGGCGAGGCCGTCCTCGATCCGGCGACGGAGCTCGTCGTCCGTCATGGCGGTGCCGGGCCCGGCCGCGAGGGCGACCGCCTTCTTGTCGAAGCCCTTGCGGCGGCCCTTGGAGTCCCGCTCGAAGATCGTTCCGTGCTCAGCGAGGCGGTGCAGGCCGTCGCTGGCGAAGAAGCGGTCGGGGAAGGCCGCGTGGTGCGTGTCGAGCACGTGGGCGCCGACCGTGAGGCCGACGAGCTCCAGGAGCTCGAACGGGGTCATCGGGAGGCCGAACGGGGCCGTCGCACGGTCGACGACCTCGAACGGGGTGCCCGTCTCCACCGCGTGCATGGCCTCGCCGAGCAGCTTCGCGAGGATGCGGTTCACCACGAACCCAGGGGTGTCGGCCGTGATGACCGCGTTCTTCCGGAGGGCGGCCGCCGTCACCATGGCGGTGCTGAGGGTGGCCTCGTCGGTGGCGGGCGTGCGCACCACCTCGACCAGGGGCATCACGGCCACCGGGTTGAAGAAGTGGAAGCCGACCAGCCGCTCGGGGTGGCGGAGGCGGGCCCCGATCGCCTCCACGCTGAGCGACGAGGTGTTCGTGGCGAGCACGGCGCCCTCCGCGACCACCGCCTCCACCCGCTCGAAGACGTCCTGCTTCACGCCGAGCTCCTCGAAGACGGCCTCGATCACCCAGTCGCAGTCGGCGAAGTCGGAGAGGTCGGTCGTGCCGGTCACGAGCGCGGAGAGCCGGTTCGACTCGTCGCCCGAGATGCGGCCCTTCGTCGCGAGCTCGACGATCTCGCCGCGGATCCGCTCGACGCCGGCGTCGACCCGGGCCTGGTCGAGGTCGGTGATGACGACGGGCACCTGGAGACGACGGACGAAGA
This sequence comes from Frigoribacterium sp. CFBP 13707, assembly GCF_014842245.1. Taxonomy (NCBI): domain Bacteria; kingdom Bacillati; phylum Actinomycetota; class Actinomycetes; order Micrococcales; family Microbacteriaceae; genus Frigoribacterium; species Frigoribacterium sp. CFBP 13707. Next base: position 409,770 of record NZ_JACYVL010000003.1, on the reverse strand, counting down.
GCAGGGCGAACTGGCTGGCCATCAGGCCCGCGCCGACGACGCCGACCTTGGTCACGGGCTTCGCCAGGTCGCGCGGGGGAGCGCCGGCCGGCTTCTTGGCCCGCTTCTGGACGAGGTCGAACGAGTACATGCTCGCGGCGAACTGGTCGCCCGCGACGAGCCCGGCGAGGGCCTCGTCCTCCGCGGCGAAGCCCGTGGCCCGGTCGGTCGACCGGGCGGCCTTCAGCAGCTCCAAGGCCGCGTAGGGCGAGCGCGCCACCGTGCCGATCTTGCCCTCGAGCGACTTCCGGGCGATCGAGACGGCGGCGTCCCACTTCACCGCACGCTCCAGGCGTCCGGGCACGTGGGGGCGGGCGACCTTCGTCGTACCGGCCACCACGCCGTCCGCCCAGCGGATCGAGTCCTCGAGGAAGGCCGCCGGGCCGAACGCCACGTCGACGATGCCGAGCTCCAGGGCCTGCGCCGGCTTCAGCGTCCGGTTGTTCTTGAGCGGGTTCTCGATGACCACCCGGAGGGCGGCCTCGATGCCGATGAGGTTCGGCAGCAGCCACGCGCCTCCCCAGCCGGGGACGATGCCGAGGAAGACCTCGGGCAGCGCGAGGGCGGCGGCGGACGTGTCGACGGTGCGGTAGTCGGCGTGCAGGGCGATCTCGAGGCCGCCCCCGAGCGCGAGCCCGTTCACGAAGACGAAGGTCGGCACGCCGGCGTCGTGCAGCTTGCCGAGGGTGGAGTGGCCGAGTCGAGCGAGCTCGCGGGCGACCTCGCGGCTGGGGATCTGGCTGACCTTGCTGAGGTCGGCCCCGGCGGCGAGGAAGTAGGGCTTGCCCGTGACGGCGATCGCGGCGACCTCGCCGCGCGACGCACGCGCCCGGAGCTCGTCGAGCGTCGCGCCGAACTCGAGCAGCGTCGCCGGCCCGAGGGTGCTCGGCCGGGTGTGGTCCCGGCCGTTGTCGAGGGTCACGAGCGCGAGGACCCCGCCGGAGGGGAGGGGCACGTCGCGGACGTGGCTGTGGGTCACGACCTCGTCGTGGCTGAGCTCGGTGAGGGCCTCGAGGGGGGCGTTCGTGGTCGTGCTCATGCTCGTGCGGCCTTCCGGTCGAAGTGCGGGTTCTCCCAGATGACGCTGCCGCCCTGGCCGAGGCCGACGCACATCGCGGTGAGGCCGTAGCGGACCTCCGGGTGCTGCTCGAACTGGCGGGCGAGCTGGATCATCAGCCGCACGCCGGACGAGGCGAGCGGGTGGCCGACGGCGATGGCGCCTCCCCACGGGTTGACCCGCGGGTCGTCGTCGTCGACGCCGAAGTGGTCGAGCAGCGACAGCACCTGTACGGCGAACGCCTCGTTCAGCTCGAAGAGCCCGATGTCGTCGATCGTGAGCCCCGCCTTGCGGAGCGCCTTCTCGGTGGAGGGCACGGGGCCGATGCCCATGATCTCCGGCTCGACCCCGGCGTAGGCGAAGCTGACGAGACGCATCTTCGGGGCGAGGCCGTACTCGCGCGCGGCGTCCGCCGAGGCGAGCAGGCTGACGGTCGCGCCGTCGTTCAGCCCCGACGAGTTGCCCGCGGTGACCCGCCCGTGGGGTCGGAACGGCGTCCGCAGGCCGGCCAGCGCCTCCATCGTGGTCTCCGGGCGCGGTGCCTCGTCGCGGGTCACGAGGCCCCAGCCCTCGGCCGACGGCACGGCGACCGGCACGAGGTCGGGCTGGATGTGCCCGGCGTCGTAGGCAGCCGCGAGCTTCTGCTGCGACCGCATCGCGAAGCGGTCGGAGCGCTCCTTCGTCAGCTGCGGGAAGCGGTCGTGGATGCGCTCCGCCGTCGACCCCATGTTGAGGGCGTCGCCGCTGACGAGCTTCTCGGTGAGGAACCTCGGGTTGGGGTCGGCGGCGAAGCCCATCGGGTGGCGGCCCATGTGCTCGACGCCCCCGGCGACGGCGACGTCGTAGGCGCCGAAGGCGATGCCGCCCGCGAGGGTCGTCACGCTCGTCATCGCGCCGGCGCACATCCGGTCGATCGCGAAGCCGGGCACCGACCGGGGGAGGCCCGCGAGGAGCGCCGTCGTGCGCCCCAGGGTCAGCCCCTGGTCGCCCTGCTGCGTGGTCGCCGCGACCGCGACGTCGTCGACGCGGTCGAGGGGGAGGGAGGGATTCCGCTCCAGCAGCCCCTTCATGGCCTTGACCACGAGGTCGTCCGCCCGGGTGCCCCAGTAGACGCCCTTCTCCCCTGCCCGGCCGAACGGGGTGCGGACCCCGTCGACGAAGACGACTTCTGTTCTCTCGGCCACGTTGCCTCCAGTGCTCGGAACTGGTCCGATCCTAGGGAGGCGGCGGGGGCGGGCAGAATCCTTCGCGGATTGCTACGAAGGCTCGGCGGGCTGCGTCTCGGGCTCTTGGTGGGCGTCGACAAAGGCGTCGGCGAGGGGCCCGGCGACGGCCTCGACCTGCCAGGCGCGCGCCCCGAGCTCGGTGAGGGCCGCGGCGAGGGCCTCGGGCTCGAAGGGGATCGGCGGCTCCCAGCAGACCCGGCGGAGGAGCTCCGGCGTGAGGAGGTTCTCGACCGGCAGGTCGAGGCGCTCGGCGATCGCCGCCACGACGGGGCGGGCGTGCCGGTACCGGGCGTCGGCCATCGGTGACTTGTCGGCCCAGCTGCGGGGCGGGGGCAGCGTGTCGCCGGCCGGCCCGCGGTGCGAGGGCAGGTCGGCGGTCGCCTGGCCGCGCTCGACGGCGGCCCACCACCGGTCGAGCTCGCTCCGGCTCGCGCGGCCGACGAACTCGCGGAGGCCGGCCAGGGCGCGCTTGTCGGCCGGCAGCGCCTTCGCGGCGGCGACCAGGGAGGAGTCCGGCACGAGCCGGCCCGCGGCGGTGTCGACCTGCCGGGCGTAGTCGTCGCGCGCGGTCCAGAGCTCACGGGCGACGGCGAGGCCCCGCGACCCGCGCACGGTGTGCAGCCCGGTGAGGCGACGCCAGGGCTCGGCCTTGGCCGGCTTGACCTCGCGGGCGACCGTCGCCGCGAACTCCTGCCGGGCGATGTCGAGTTTGCCGTCACGCTCGAGCAGCTCGGCCATCGCGTCCCGGAGGTCGACGAGCAGCTCGACGTCGAGGGCCGCGTAGACCAGCCAGCTCTGGGGGAGGGGCCGGGTCGACCAGTCGGCCGCGGAGTGCTCCTTAGCGAGGTGGACGCCGAGGAGCTGCTCGACGACGGCCCCGAGGCCCACCTTCGGCAGCCCGGCGAGGCGGGCGCCGAGCTCAGTGTCGAACACGAGGTCGGGGTCGAGGCCGACCTCGCGCAGGCACGCCAGGTCTTGGCTGGCGGCGTGCAGCACCCACTCCTCGTGGCCGATGACGGCCTGGAGCTCGTCGAAGCGCCCGATGGCCGGCGGGTCGAAGAGGAAGACGCCCGAGCCGCGGCGGAACACCTGGATGAGGTACGCGCGCTGCGAGTAGCGGTAGCCGGAGGCGCGCTCCGCGTCGATCGAGATCGGCCCCGTCCCGGCGGCGATCGCCTCGACCGCGGCCAGGTAGCCGTCGCGGTCGTCGATGACGTCCACGTGCCCGTGGGCGGAGTCCGCCGTGGCGACGACGGGGGCCACGGTCACTCGGGGAGCGGCGGCGGCCTCGGGCGAGGGCGTCTCGCTCGGGTCGGGGGTGACGGTGTCCATGTCTCGGCGGTCCTGTTCTCGGCTCGGAGGTGTCGCGGTGGGCGACGGGTCAGTCGCGCCCGACGCGGCGCGACGCGAGGAGGGTGACGCCCTCGACGGTCGGCGGCAGGCCCGCGAGGGTGCAGATCAGTTCGCTCCAGGCCTCGAGGTGCGGTGCGAGGTCGGTGCTCGTCGGCGTCCAGGAGGCGCGCAGCTCGAGCTGCGCCCCCTCGCCCTGGTCGGCGAGGTCGCCGTAGCCGGTCGAGAGCACCTTCGTGGCGGTGCCGGAGGCGGAGTGGTGGGAGGCCCCGCCGGCGGCGAGGGAGTCGACGAGCCACGACCAGGCGACGTCGGCGACGAACGGGTCGAGCGCGAGGTCGGCCTCGAGCGGCGCCTGGGCGAAGCAGACGACGCGGAAGACTCCGCCCCAGGCCTCCGGGGCCGACTCGTCGTACAGCAGGACGAAGCGGCCCGTGCCGAGGTCGGGGTCGGCGCGGCCCGAGGCGCCCACGACGTCGCCGGCGAGGGCGAGGGCGTGCGGCGCGAGGCCGCCCGGAGCGGGGATCTCGCTCACGGCGAGGTCGTCGCGGGCGACGGCTCGGCGCACGGACTCGACCGCTGCGGCGAACGCGGACGGGGTCGTCGGCGTCGAGGGGGTGTCGGACACCCCAGCAGACTAGGCTCCCAGCTGATCCCGAGGTGGGCGGCACGCCGCGTCCGCCCGCCGCCCCGTCGATCGGAGCTCCCGTGACCCGCCCCTCGACTCCGTCCCCCGACCTCGGCGCGCGTCGCGCCCGGGGCGTCGGCCTCGTGCTCTCGGCCTCCGTCGTCGCCACGGCCGTCGTCTCGGCGGCGGCCGTCGTCTCCGGCGCCCTGGTCATGGCCGACAAGGTCGTGACGCCGGCCCGGCGTCGCGCCGACGGCGTCCGGGTGCTCGGGCACGACCCGGCCGTCCCCTCGGTCACGCTCAGCTCCGACCCCGACACCCGCCTGCCCGGCCGCTACAGCTTCTGGTTCGACCACGGCCGGGGCCACGCCCGCGTCGGAGAGGTGCTGAGCGACGACGGCCACCGGGTGGTCCGGTCGGTCGAGGCCGTCGACGCGGGCGACCTCGCGTCGGCCCGGCGGGGGCGACTGGGGGGCTGGCTGTGGCGCACGCCGGCCGACGCCGGCCTCCCCGTCGTCGACGTCGAGGTCGGCACCCCGGTCGGGCCCGCCCCCGCCTGGCTCGTCCCCGCTCCCGGCGGCACCGACGGGCCGTGGCTGATCAGCGTGCACGGCCGGGGCGTCACGCGGGCCGAGACCATCCGCGCCGCGCCGGCCGCGCACCGCGCGGGCTGGACGTCGCTCCTCGTCTCGTACCGCAACGACGGGGAGGCGCCCCCCTCTCCCGACGGCCGCTACGCCCTCGGCGACCAGGAGTGGCGCGACGTGGAGGCCGCGATGGAGCACGCGGTCTCCTCCGGCGCGACCGCCCTCGTGCTCATGGGCTGGTCGATGGGCGGAGCGACCGTCCTGCAGGCCGTCACGCGCGCGAGGCACGGCGAGCGCGTCGTGGGGGTGGCCCTCGAGTCGCCCGTCGTCGACTGGCGGACGACGCTGCGCTTCCAGGGGCGGGCCATGCACGTCCCGCGCCTCGTGCAGGAACTCGCGCTGCGCCTCCTGCAGTCGCCCGCGGCGGCGCGGCTCGGCCGCCGCGACGGGCCGATCGACCTCGACCGTCTCGACCTCGTGGCACGGGCCGACCAGCTCGACGTGCCGGTGCTCCTGCTGCACAGCGACGACGACGGGTTCGTCCCGTCGACCGCGTCGCACGCGCTGGCCGAGGCGCGGCCCGACCTCGTGCAGCTGGAGGTCTTCGCCGTGGCGCGCCACACGAAGATCTGGAACTACGACCCGGAGCGCTTCGAGCGGGTCATCGGCGAGTGGCTGGGCCGTCTGCCACGAGCCAGCGCGCGTACAGCGCGTCGTGGTCGTCCTTCAGCAGCTGGCTGAGCGAGAGGCGCGCGGGGTCGAACCTCTCGCGGCCGAAGACGGGCAGGCCGCTGCCGATCGCGACGGGGGAGGTGCTGAGGCAGAGCTCGTCGACGAGGCCGTCGCGGAGGAACTGCCCGGCCAGCGACGGCCCGCCCTCGCAGACGAGCGAGAGGAGGCGGTGGTCACGCAGCCGTCGGAGCACCGTCGAGGGGTCGAGACGCCCGTCCACGTCGTCGACCACCAGGACGGTCGCCGCCTCGGCGACCGCCGGCCCCAGGCTCGCGGCCACGGCGTCGGTCGCGCCGGCGGGGCACACGACGACGACGCGCTCGGCCTCCGCGGGGTCCATCCGGTGGCCCGACAGGTCGCCGGACGACGTGACGACGACGAGCCGGGAGGTCTTGGGCACCCGGTAGCCCTCGGCGCGGACGCTGGCGGCGCCGACCACCACGCCGTCCGCGAGGTCACGGACGACCGCGAGCACCGCCCGGTCGACCGCGTTGCTGAGCGTGTCGGAGGTGCCGTCCTCGCCGGCGGCGTCGCCGCTCACCGCCGCGATGAGGTTGAGGCGCAGCCAGGTCTCGGCCGGGGGAGCGTAGAGGCCCCGGAGGGTCTCGCGCCCCCCGTCGCCGTCGCCCTCCACCGGGACGAGGTCGCCCGCCGACGCGAGGGAGGCCGGGGCGGCGGTGTGCAGGACCCGGAGGCTCACGCGCCCGAGGCCCCCGGGGCGCCGGCGGTGTCGGCCTGCGCCGTCTTCTCGGCGATCTGGCGCTTGGCCCGCCCGAGGAGGGCGGTCATGCCCCGGACCCGCAGCGGGCTGACGGCCTCGACCAGGCCGATCGTCTGGGGGTAGTCGTCCGGCACGTCCCGGAGGACCTGCTGGGCGGTCAGGCCCGTGAGGCCCTGCGCCAGGATCGACGCGAAGCCGCGCGTCGTCGGCGCCTCACGGGGGGCCGTGGCGTGCATCGCGACGACGCCGTCGACGACCTCGACGAAGATGAAGACCGGCGACTGGCACTCCTCGACGCGCTCGAGCAGGTCGGGGTGGCCCTCGTACTCGGCGGGCAGCGCCGGCAGCTCGTTCGAGAACTCGAGCAGCAGCTGGAGGCGGTCCCGCACCTCGAGGGCGAGGAACTCGTCACGGATCTCGGCGAGCGAGGCGGGCAGGTCGCCCGCGCCGGCCGCGGTGTCGGCCACGGCCGTCATCGAGCCGGGACGGCGCCGGGCTCGGTGCCCTGCACGATCGGGACGCGCACGGCGCTGCCCCACTCGGTCCACGAGCCGTCGTAGTTCCGGACGTCCTCGAAGCCCATCAGGTGGTGCAGCACGAACCAGGTGTGACTCGACCGCTCGCCGATGCGGCAGTAGGCCACGACGGAGTCCCCGTCGGCGAGGCCGGCGCCGTCGCGGTAGATCGCGTCGAGCTCCGCGCGCCCGCGGAAGCGGCCGTCGTCGGCCGCGGCCTTGCCCCACGGCACGTTCTGGGCGCTGGGGATGTGGCCGGCGCGCAGGGCGCCCTCCTCCGGGTAGGCGGGGGCGGTGGTGCGCTGGCCCGAGTACTCCTCGGGGGAGCGCACGTCGATGAGGGGCCGGCCGAGGTGGGCGAGCACGTCGTCCTTGTAGGCGCGGATCACGGTGTCGTCGCGCTCGACCACGGGGTAGTCGGTCGGCTCCGGGCTCGGGGCCTGGGTGGTGTACTCACGGCCCTCCGCCTCCCACGCGGCGCGGCCGCCGTCGAGCAGGCGCACGTCCTCGTGGCCGAAGAGCGAGAACACCCAGAGGGCGTAGGCCGCCCACCAGTTGTTCTTGTCGCCGTAGACGACGATCGTCGAGTCGCGCGTGACGCCGCTGCGCGACATGAGCGCCGCGAAGGCCTCGCCGTCGACGTAGTCGCGCTGCACGGGGTCGTTGAGGTCGAGGTGCCAGTCGATCTTGACGGCGCCGGCGATGTGCCCGGTCTCGTAGAGCAGCACGTCCTCGTCGGACTCGACGACGACGAGCCCCGGCGTGCCGAGGTGCTCCTGCAGCCAGTCGGTGCTGACGAGGCGCTCGGGGTGCGCGAACTCCTGGAACTTCGGTGCTGCGTCGTGCTCGACGACCATGGGTGCCTCCTGCTGTGTCTCTCCGTCGCGGGGACGGAGCGCCGCCGGCGACGGCGGACGATCTCGGGTGCAGCGCGGCGGGCGCTGCGGACGGGCGCCGGTGCCCGGTGGCTAGACTCGGGCCCGGGTCACCGTCGAGGCTACGCACACGGCGTGAGCGTCGTCCGGGCGCCCCTCAGACTCTGACACAGATCGCCCCGACGCACACCGCGGCCAGGCCCCCGACGTGCGTCGCCCCCTGGTCCCCTGCCTGCGAGGTCGCCCGATGTCACCAGATCCCCTCACCGCCCGCGTCGCGCTGACCGAGCGCGCCCCCACGATCACGGGCGCCGAGATCGTCGCCGAGCTCGTCCCGCCCCGGCAGTTCGACGGGGCGTCGCTCGAGAACTACGTGCCCGACGCGGCCTTCCCGTCGCAGGCGGAAGCGGTGGAGGCGGTGGCCGGCTTCGGCGGCGCCGCCGAGCGTCCCGCACGACGCGGCCTGTTCCGCCGACGCGCGGACTCTCCCGACGTGCTCCCCGGCCTCTACCTCGACGGCGGCTTCGGCGTCGGCAAGACCCACCTGCTCGCCGCTCTCTTCAACCGGACCACGGGGCGTCGCTACTTCGGGACGTTCATCGAGTACACGGCCCTGGTCGGCGCCGTCGGGTACGCGGGCGCCGCTCGCCAGCTGGAGGGCGCCTCCCTGGTCTGCATCGACGAGTTCGAGCTCGACGACCCGGGCGACACGATGATGATGACGCGGCTGCTCGGCGACCTCGCCGAGGGCGGGACGCGGATCGCCGCGACCTCGAACACGCCGCCGGCGGCCCTCGGCGAGGGCCGGTTCGCGGCGGCGGACTTCCTCCGCGAGATCCAGGGGCTCTCCGACCGCTTCCGCACCCTCCGCATCGACGGTGACGACTACCGCCGTCGGGAGGTCGAGGCGAAGGCCCACACGGTCGACGACCTGGACGCCGCGGTGGCCTCCCTGCCGGGCACGGTGTCGGTGGACGACTTCGCGGCCGTGGTCGCGCACCTCTCGTCGGTGCACCCGAGCCGGTACGTCAAGCTCATCGACGGCCTCGACGGGGTCGCCCTGCGCGACGTCCGGCCGTTCACGAGCCAGACGGACGCGCTCCGCTTCGTGGCCTTCGTCGACCGGCTGTACGACGCGCAGGTGCGCGTCCTCGCGTCCGGCGCACCGCTCGACACGGTGTTCAGCGACGAGATGCTGGCCGGCGGCTACCGGAAGAAGTACCTGCGGGCCACCTCGAGGCTCGTGGCGCTCACGTCGGCGCACTGACGTCGGAGGCGCGCGGCGACGTCGCCCCCTGGGCCCCGACCCCGGAGGCCTTCCTGAGGCGGGCGAAACACGTTGTTCACAGTCGCGCGATACGTGTTACATCCCCGAAACACGACGGCACACGACCCGAAACACCTCGTCGAGACACTGAGGGCGGCACCACCCGCATCGTCCCGCACAGCCCGTGGCACCCCCACGGTCGGGGCGGCCGGTGCCTCCCTGGCTTGTCAGAACTCGAGAGGTGACACACACATGGATCAAGGCAACACCGCCTTCATGCTGATCTGCGCGGCACTCGTGCTGCTCATGACGCCCGGCCTGGCGTTCTTCTACGGCGGCCTCGTCAAGGCCAAGAGCGTGATCAGCATGATGATGCTGAGCTTCGGGGCCATGGGCCTGATCGGCGTCCTCTGGGTGCTCTTCGGCTACTCCATCGCGTTCTCGAACGGCCCCCAGGGCCCCGCGGGCACCGACACCTACATCGGGTGGGACGGCGTCTTCGGCTTCGACCCGTCGATGTTCAGCCTCGACTCGCTCTTCCAGGAGAGCGCGGCGCCGGTCGGCGACTACCCGACCATCGCCTTCGCCGCCTTCCAGGCGACGTTCGCGATCATCACCGTCGCCCTCATCTCGGGCGCCATCGCCGACCGCGCCAAGTTCGGCGCGTGGATGATCTTCGCCGGCGTCTGGGCCACGGTCGTGTACTTCCCCGTCGCGAGCTGGGTCTTCAACTTCACCCTCGGCGAGGACGGCTCGGTCGTCGACGGCGGCTGGATCGCCAGCATGGGCGTCATCGACTTCGCCGGCGGCACGGCCGTCCACATCAACGCGGGCGCCGCCGCCCTGGCCCTCGCCCTGGTGCTCGGCAAGCGCGTCGGCTTCGCCAAGGGCGCCGACAAGCCCCACAACCCGCCCTTCGTGCTGCTGGGCGCCGGCCTCCTCTGGTTCGGCTGGTTCGGGTTCAACGCCGGCTCGGAACTCGCCGCCGACGGCGTCGCCGCCCTCGCCTTCCTCAACACGATCGCCGCCCCCGCGGCCGCCATCCTCGGCTGGCTCGTCGTCGAGAAGGTCAAGGACGGCAAGGCCACCTCGGTCGGCGCCGCCTCGGGCGCCGTCGCCGGCCTCGTCGCGATCACGCCGGCCTGTGCCGCCCTGTCGCCGTTCTGGGCCATCGTGCTCGGCGTCGTCGCCGGCGCCGTCTGCGCCCTGGCGATCGACCTCAAGTTCAAGCTCGGCTTCGACGACTCCCTCGACGTCGTGGGCATCCACCTCGTCGGCGGCCTCCTCGGCACGCTGTACCTCGGCTTCTTCGCCAACGGCTCGGGCCTGATCTTCTCCGGCTCGTTCCGCCAGCTGGGCATCCAGGCGCTCTCGGCCCTCGCCGTCATGGCCTACTCGTTCGTGCTCGCCTTCCTGATCGGCCTGGCCATCGAGAAGACGATCGGCTTCCGCGTCAAGAACGAGGACGAGGTCGCGGGCATCGACCTCGCGCTGCACGGCGAAGAGGGCTACGTGCTCGAGAACTCGCGCGCCTAGCTCGTCACCGCTGCTCCGCCAGGACGGCCCCGGTCACCACGACCGGGGCCGTCCTTCGTCTGTGGGTGGGGGAGCTCCCGAGCCTCGCAGGCGGGCTGCTGCGCCCCGGAGGAACGCCGGGAGGCGCGCGAGGCCACCCGAGGACGTTCGGTACGACGAGACATGCGGCGGACACGGCTGAGGCGGCTGAGGCGGACGGTGCCCTCGGGGGAGGACGGAACGCTCCTCGGAGGCCGACAGCCCATGAGATCGAGGAAAGCCCTCGGGAACGAACCAACCCCCGGGAACGACGAAAGCCCCCGGCGAACCGGGGGCTTTCTCTGTGTGAGCGATACTGGGATCGAACCAGCGACCTCTTCCGTGTCAGGGAAGCGCGCTACCGCTGCGCCAATCGCTCATGCATGTCGCCGAGGCGACGTATTCAGTTGATCACGACATCATAGACCGGAGTCTTGACGACATGGAGGTGGAGACGGGATTTGAACCCGCGTGAACGGCTTTGCAGGCCGGTGCCTCGCCTCTCGGCCACTCCACCATACGAGCAGCTCCCAGAGGGGGAGCCACCAGTCGGTGGACCACCCTCTGGTGAGCATTACACTCGAGCGGATGACGAGATTCGAACTCGCGACCCTCACCTTGGCAAGGTGATGCGCTACCACTGCGCCACATCCGCATTTCGCTTTGCATTTCTGCGTGCAAAAGAACAATACCCAGACCCGGGGCAGAAAACAAATTGAGGCATGTTCGTGTCTTGCGGGCCCTGATCAGCAGGGTCGGACCTGCCCGCGCCGGGGCCTCGAATGGCGCCGGGCCGCCCCGATGCACTAGCATCGACGAGTCCCACAGGGGCGATTGGCGCAGTTGGTAGCGCGCTTCCTTCACACGGAAGAGGTCATCGGTTCGAGCCCGGTATCGCCCACACAGAACACCTCTCGACAGAGCATGTCGACAGAACCCCGGTCCGCCGGGGTTTTTTCATGCCCTCACCCGACATCACGGCCAGCCGCCCATCACGGCCTGGACGACTGCGGTGCCAGGAACACGTCGGTCGACCGATCGGCCCCGTACGTGACCGAGACCGGCACCGCCTCCGCCGCGCTCCGCACGAGCGGGACGGGCACGTACTGCCCCGCCCACCACCAGCGCTGGTGCGACGCCGTCTCGACGCCCACCGTGTAGCGACCGCTCGGCACGATGAACTGAGCCACCTTGCGGGGGGAGCTCGTCGCGTCGAGGGCCTGCGTCATGACGGCCCCGGTCGCCGTGTCGGTGATGGTCACGACGGCGCCGTCGAGGTCCGGGCCCGGGGCGTTCACCGGGTCGGGCTCGTCGACGACGACCTGGAGGTCGTACGTCGTGTGGACGTACCGGGGAGCCGCGGCGACGTGGCTCGCCGGCGTCGTGGCGGTCTCGGCCTCGACGTCCTGTCGCCACACGGTGGGCACCGCACCCGGGGCAGCCACGACCGTGGCCGTGTAGAGGTCGGTGGGCATGCCGGAGAAGAAGTAGCGCCCCTCGGCGTCGGTGACGGAGGTGAGGGAGGTGCCGGTCCGGTTGCCGTAGACCTCGACCGTGAGCCCGGCCGGCGGCGTGGGCCACGGGCCGACCAGCCGGCCGCCGAGGGTGCCCCCGACGGGGAGCGTCACGTCGACCGCCGTCGGTGCCTCGGCCCGGACGGTGAGGTCGGTCGTCATCACCGGTGTCCGGCGACCGTGACCGGCGGTCGGCGGCGGGGTCACGGAGACCCAGTAGCGCGAGCCCACGGGCACGTCGGCGAAGGTCAGGGCCCCGGTGGAGTCGGTGGTCGCGTCCCGCTCGAAGGGCCAGGCGCCGACGAGGCGGACGGCAGCCCCGGGAAGGCCGAGGGCCGTGCCCGACGACCGCAGCAGCCTCACGGAGACCGTGCCCGTCGCCGTCGTGGCCGGCACCACGGCGGTCGACGACACGAGAGGCGGAGGCGCGGCCTGGGCCGAGGCCGGGGCGAGAGCTCCGAGGCCGACCGCGGCCACGAGCGAGAGCGAGACGACGAACGTGTCCACGGGGACCCCCTGTGCGTGCAGCGACCCGGCACGGTGCCGAGCCCGCCGGGGTCCGGGCCTCCGGTGGCAGGAGCCTAGGCCCGCGGCGCCTCCGCCGCACCCGTCGTGGTCACCACGGCTCGACAGCGTCCACCGGGCGGGCCGACGTCGGCGCTCAGCCCTCCTTGGCGGCCCGCCGTCGCCGGATCGCCAGCGCGGTCCGCACGCCGTAGACCACGGCGATGACCGCCCCGACGACGATGGTCACCCACGAGCCGTCGGGGGAGAGCAGCGCCTCCGCCGCGAAGACGAGGCCGAGGAAGGCGATGCCGGCGGTGATGGCCAACGACGCGGTGGTGGGGGCGGGAGGGGGCGTGTCGCTCATCCCGTGACCGTACCGTCACCCGCTCCGGGGGAGCAGCATCGGAGCATGCCCGCCGCCCCGCCGCTGCCGCACCGCCCCGTCACCCAGCACGACTGGCGCGACGTCGTCGGCCTGCACTGGGCGGTCGACCCGGCCCTCGCGGCGCCGCTGGTGCCCCGGGCCACGAGGCCCGACCTGCACGACGGGGCGGCCTGGGCGAGCCTCGTCGCCTACCGCTTCGTCGACAGCACCGTGCCGCCGCTGCCGCGCCTGGGGCGGCTCGGCACCATGACCGAGATCGTCGTCCAGCTCGCGACCGTCGACGACGAGGGCCGTCGGGGCATCGCGTACCGCTCGATCGACACCCAGCACGCGCCCGCCGTGGTCGCGGCTCGGCTGATCGGCCTGCCCTACGTCTGGGCCCGGGCCGGCAGCCGGGTGCGCGACGACGACGTCGCCCACCGCACGCAGCGCCGGGCGGGAGGCGCGGGCTCGGTCGTCCGGGTCGCCCTCGTCCCCGAGACGGTCACCCCGCCCACGGCCGACGCCGACGAGACGACGAGGTTCCTCTCCGACCGCTGGGGGGTCCACACCGCACGCCGCGGAGTCACCGGCTGGTGGCGTCGCGCGCACGAGCCGTGGACCTTCCGCACGGGCACGGTCACGCGCCTCGACGACGGGCTCCTGGCCGCGGCGGGCCTGCCCGACCTCGCCGAGCGCGAGCCCGACCGCGTGACGGTGTCACCGGGCGTCGTCGTCCGCTACTCGCGGGGCTGAGGGCGGCCCGCTCGGACGGCCACCCGGCGTCCACCGTCCCGTCACCGGGGCGCCGCCTCCTCGTCGTCCTCGCTCCCTACGGTGCTCGCGGGCCGGTCAGCACGACCGGCCGCACGACCGGCCGCACGACCGGCGGCCGCCCGCGGCCCCGCACCTGGAGGACACCGTGACCCCGACCCGCCCCCTCGCCGCCGCCGCGGCGCTCACCGTCCTCGCCCTCGGCCTCGCGGGCTGCACCGCCGCCGACGCCGCGGGCGACGACGCCGCCTCCGGCACCGCCGCGACCGCCACCAGCGCGGAGGACCTCGGGGGCATGGACGCCCTCGTCGCGGCCGCCGAGGCCGAGGGCGAGCTCAACGTGATCGCCCTGCCCGACACCTGGGCCAACTACGGGAAGATCATCGACGCCTTCGAGGCCGAGTACGACATCACGGTCAACAGCGACAGCCCCGACGTCTCGAGCGCGGAGGAGATCACGGCGGCGAAGAACCTCGCCGGGCAGGACACCGCGCCCGACGTCTTCGACCTGGGCTCGGCCGTGACGCTCGCGAACCTCGACCAGTTCGCGAAGTACAAGGTCGCGACGTGGGACGACATCGCCGACGACCACAAGGACGCGGACGGCGCCTGGGTCTACGACTACACCGGCCTGATGTCCGTCGGCTACGACGCGGACGCCGTGCCCGAGCCGGGGACCCTCGACGACCTGCTGGGCTCCGAGTACAGGGGGAAGGTCGCGATCAACGGCGACCCGACCCAGGCCGGCGCGGCCGCGGCGGCCGTCCAGTGGGCGGCGCTCCAGGACGGCGGCAGCGCCGACGACGTCAGCGCCGGGGTCAGCTGGTTCGGCGAGCTCGCCGACGCGGGCAACTTCCTGCCCACCGACCCGACCCCCGCCACGATCGCCTCGGGCGAGACGCCCGTCGTCTTCGACTGGAGCTACAACAACCTCGCGGCCGCGGCCGACGCGGGAGGGCGCGACTGGAGGACGGCCGTGCTGCCCGGGACGGCGCTCGGCAGCTACTACAACCAGGCCGTCAACGTCGACGCGCCCCACCCCGCCGCCGCGCGCCTGTGGCAGGAGTTCATCATGAGCGACGAGGCCCAGAACCTGTACCTCGCCGCCGGGGCGTACCCCGTGCGCCTGGCCGCGATGACCGAGGCCGGCACCGTCGACCAGGACGCCCTCGACGCCGTCGGCGAGCAGCCGGCCGACACCGTGCAGCTGACGACCGAGCAGACCGAGGCCGCCTCCGCGCTGCTCGCCGGCACCTGGGCGCAGGCGATCGGCTGATCGTGGTCGCGCTCGTCGAGGGGAGGCCCCCCGCGGCCGACCGCGACCGCGTCGACGGCGCCCGGCCCCCTCGGGCCCGGCGCCGTCCGGCGGCGTGGTGGGCCCTGACCCCGTTCGCGGTCTACGTCCTGCTCTTCCTCGCCGTGCCCTGCGTCGTCGCGCTGGGCACCGGCTTCGTGACGGGCGACGGCCGACCCAGCCTCTCGGCGCTCACCGCCCTCGGCGAGCCCCTCGTGCTCCGCGCCTTCGGGAGCTCCGCGCTCGTGTCGGGGATCACCGCCGTCGTCGGCGCGGTCGTCGGCGCCGTCGTCTGCTGGGGACTCACCGCCCTCCGCCCGGACGGCCTCGTCCGCAGCCTCGTCGACTCGGCCGCGAGCGTCCTCGCGCAGTTCGGCGGCGTCATGCTCGCCTTCGCCTTCACGGCCACCATCGGGATCCAGGGCGTCGTCACCCAGCTCCTGCTCACCCGGCTGGGCGTCGACGTCTTCGCCGGCGGCGTCTGGTTCTACCAGGTGCCCGGGCTGCTGCTGCCCTACGTCTACTTCCAGGTGCCGCTCATGGTCATCACCTTCATGCCGGCCGTCACGGGGCTCAAGCCCCAGTGGCAGGAGGCGGTGGCCACCCTGGGCGGGACGCGGCGCGAGCACCTGCTCCGCGTCGTCGTGCCCGTGCTCGCACCGGCCTTCGTCGGCAGCGTGCTGCTGCTCTTCGCGAACGCCTTCTCCTCGTACGCGACCGCCGCGGCCCTGATCAGCCAGGGCGCCCAGATCGTGCCCCTGCAGATCCGCGCGGCGCTGGTCAGCGAGACGGTGCTGGGCCGCGAGGACGTCGCCGGCGTGCTCGCGCTCGGCATGGTCGTCGTCATGGTCGTGCTCATGACGCTCTACTCGCTGCTCCAGCGCCGCACGGAGCGGTGGCAGCGGTGACCCGCCGACGCGGGGAACCCGGGACGGCGCTGCGGAAGGCCGTCCTCGCCGTGGTCGGCGCCGTCTTCGCCGTCCCGATCGCGGCCATGGTCGCGTTCTCCCTCCGCTCGGCGGACGGGACGGGCCACGACCTGGGGCACTGGACCGCCCTCGCCGCCCCCGAGAACGAGAGGGCGTACCGCTCCCTCGTCGAGGGCGTCACGAACAGCCTCGTCCTCGCGGCGGTGACGGCCGTGCTCGTGCTCGTGCTGCTCGTGCCGACGATGGTCGTCGTGCACCTGCGGTACCCGGCGCTGGTGCGGCCCCTCGAGTTCGTCTGCCTCGTGCCCGTCACGGTGCCGGCGATCGTGCTCGTCGTCGGGCTGGCCCCGGTCTACTCGGTCGTCTCGCGGGTCGCCGGCTCGGGGGCCTGGACCCTCGCGCTGGCCTACGGGGTCACCGTCCTTCCCTACGCGCACCGCGCCGTCCAGGCCGACCTGGCCGCCACCGACCTCCGCACCCTCACCGAGGCGGCCAGGACCCTCGGCTCCGGCGGCGTCGCGACCCTCCTCCGTGTGGTGGTGCCGTCGCTCCGTCGCGGGCTCCTGGCCGCGGCGTTCATCACGGTGGCCGTCGTCCTGGGCGAGTACACGATCGCCAGCCTGCTGAACCGGGTGACGCTGCAGACGTCGCTCGTCCAGGTCTCGCGCAGCGACCCCTTCGCGGCCGTCATCCTCGCCCTGCTCGCCCTCCTGCTCGCGTTCCTGCTGCTCGCCGTCGTCGGCAGGGTCGGCTCCGCCGGCGCGGGCCGCCCCGTCCTCCCCGGCCGCGACGTCGCGGCCCCCGCCCCAGCTCCCGCCCGGAAGGCCCTCTCGTGACCGCCACCGCCCCCGTCGACCCGACCACCGCCTCCTCGGCCCCGTCACCGACCGGTCGAGGCTCCGCGGCCGCGGGCGCCCGGACGACGTCGACCGCGGGCGCCGCGGTCGCCCTCCGCGGCGTGGTCAAGGAGTACGCGGGCCACGTGGCGCTCCGCGGCGTCGACCTCGACCTCGCGCCGGGGGAGCTCGTCGCCCTCCTCGGCCCCTCGGGCTGCGGCAAGACGACGGCACTGCGCACCCTCGCGGGGCTCGAGACGGTCACCGAGGGCCGCATCACGGTGAACGGGCGCGACGTCGTCGACGTGCCGACCCATCGTCGAGACGTCGGCATGGTCTTCCAGGCGTACTCGCTCTTCCCGCACCTGACGGTGCAGCAGAACGTCGAGTTCGGGCTCCGCACGCGGCGCGCGGGGCGGGCCGAGCGGGCGACCCGCGCCGCCGAGATGCTCGACCTGGTGGGCCTCGGGGAGCTGGGCGGCCGGTTCTCGCACCAGCTCTCGGGCGGCCAGCAGCAGCGCGTCGCGCTCGCCCGCGCGCTCGTCACGCGGCCCCGCGTGCTGCTGCTCGACGAGCCTCTCAGCGCGCTCGACGCCCAGGTGCGGGTGCAGCTGCGAGAGGAGATCCGTCGCCTGCAGCGCGAGCTCGCCATCACGACCCTCTTCGTGACGCACGACCAGGAGGAGGCCCTGGCCGTCGCCGACCGGGTCGCCGTGATGCGGGCCGGCGCGATCGAGCAGATCGGCACGCCCGAGCAGCTGTACTCGGCGCCGGCGACGCGGTTCGTCGCGGAGTTCGTCGGGTCGAGCAACCGGCTGCGGGCCGAGGTCGTCGACGGGCGGGTGCGGCTGCCCGGGCAGGAGGTCGCCGCCGTCGGCTCCCCGGACGACGGAGAGGCGTGGGCCTACGTGCGCCCGGAGGACGTGACGTTCGCCGACCGCGGGGTCGCGGGCGTCGTCGAGTCGGTGTCGTTCCTCGGCGCGGTCTGCCGCACGAGGGTCCGGACGTCGCCCGACGACGTCGTCGTGCTCGACCACCGCGCGCACGAGCGGCGCGAGGTCGGCGAGTCCGTCCACGTGGCGTTCACGCCGCGGGCCGTCGCCGTCGTGCCGTTCGGCTGACGGCGCCGGCGGCCCCCGGGGTCAGGAGGAGGACGAGGGCCCGGTCGAGCCCGTGCCCTTCTTCGCCGCGATGGCGTCGCGCTCGCCCCGCAGCGAGCGCACGGTCTCGGGGTCGAGGAAGTCGACGAACGGGTTCGGCTGACCGGTCTTGTCGGCCACGACCAGCGTGTACTCGGCGGCCGCCTGGCGCACGCGCTCGGTGGCGCGCCCCGCCTTCTTCGCCGAGAGCGGCCGGTCTCCCATCACCTCGCCGTGGTGCTCGAGGGCCTTGACCAGGGTCTTGAGGGCTGCATCGATCTTCTTGCTCACGGGGGCATGGTGGCACACCGAGGTGAACGGGCGAGCCCGGGGCGCAGGAGCGGTCGTCCGCGGGGAGGACCACGGTGGTCCTCCGGGCCGATCCGGGGCGGGCGTCGCCGCCCGTAGCGTCGCCGACATGTCCGCCACGCCCGCCTCCGGCCCCCTGCCCGCCGGCTCCCCGACCGCCGGTCGCCGAGCGCCGTCCCTCGACCGGGCCGTCGAGGCCCTCCGCGACCTCGTCGCCTTCGCGGTGCAGCAGGCCCTCTCCTGCGCCTTCGCCGTCGCCGTGCTCGTCGGCCTCGCCGTCACCTCGGTCGTCGACGTGGGGATCCCGCGGTACGACGCGATGCTCGTCTGGTGCGTCGCCGTGCAGGCGGCCTTCGTCGTCGGGCGGCTCGAGAGCCGCCGCGAACTGCTCGTGATCTGCGCCTTCCACCTCCTGGGCCTCGGCCTCGAGGTGGTCAAGGTCGCCGTCGGCTCGTGGTCCTACCCCGACGAGGGGGTCCTCCGCGTGGCCGACGTGCCGCTCTACAGCGGCTTCATGTACGCGGCCGTCGGGAGCTACGTCTGCCAGGCCTGGCGGCGCCTCGACCTCCGGGTCGACCGCGTGCGGACGGGCCCGGCGCTGGCCCTCGCGGCCGCCTTCTACCTGAACTTCCTCACGAACCACTGGCTGCCCGACGTCCGGTGGCCGCTGATGGCGGTGGCCGTCCTCCTCCTCGGCCGGCACCGGGTCGCCTTCACCGTCCGGGGGAGGGTCCGTCGCATGCCGCTCCTCGTCTCGTTCGCGCTCATCGCCGTCTTCATCTGGCTCGCGGAGAACGCGGCGACCCTCGTCGGGGCCTGGGCCTACGCCTCCCAGGCCGACGGCTGGTCGATCGTGCACCCGTCGAAGATCGGCTCGTGGACGGTGCTCGTCGTCTTCAGCGTGGTGCTCGTCATCTGGCTGCACCAACGCGCCGACGACGCCGCGGCACGGGCGGCCGCCTCAGGCGAGGCCGCCACCGCCGAGGCCGAGGTCGAGTCGCCCCGTCGCGAGGACGGCGTCGAGCACGAGGTGCGCCACCTCGTCCTTCGTCCCGGCCAGGCGGCCGACCTCGTCGCCCCCGGCGCCCAGCACGACGACGTCCGAGTCGTCGGTGCCGAACCCGGTCGACCAGCCGACCGGGTTGAGCACCAGCAGGTCGCAGCCCTTGCGGGCGAGCTTCCGGCGCCCGAGGTCGAGCAGCTCCTCGGGCGACGTGGCCGTCTCGGCGGCGAAGCCGACGACGACCTGGTCGGCCGGCCGTGAGGCGCTGAGGGCCGCGAGCACGTCGGTCGTCCTGACCAGGCGGAGCGTCAGCTCGTCGCCCCGGTCGTCCTTGCGGATCTTCGACGCGGCCACCTCGACGGGGCGGTAGTCGGCGACCGCCGCCGCCATGACGACGACGTCGGCCCCGATCGAGGAGGCGGTGGTCGCGTCGAGCAGCTCGCTCGCGGTGCCCGCCGCCACGACCTCGACGCCGGGGAGGAGCGCCGCCGCCCGGGCGACGTCGTCGTCCAGGTGCGCGGCCACGAGGGTCACGGCCGCCCCGCGGGACGCAGCGGCCCGGGCCAGGGCGAGCCCCTGTCGACCGCTCGAGCGGTTGCCGAGGAACCTCACGGGGTCGAGGGGCTCGCGGGTGCCGCCGGCCGTCACGACGACGCGGCGACCGGACAGGTCGCGGGGGCGCGCCTCCGCGACGACGGCCTCGGCGACGGCCGCGAGCGCGGCCTCGACGATCACGTCCGGCTCGCTGAGACGACCCGGCCCGCTGTCGCCGCCGGTGAGCGGCCCGTCGTCGGGGCCGACCACGACCACGCCCCGCGAGCGCAGCAGCTCGACGTTCGCGACGGTGGCGGCGTTCCGCCACATCTCGGTGTGCATGGCCGGGGCGACGACCAGGGGAGCCGTGCTCGCGAGGATCGTCGTGCCGAGGAGGTCGTCGGCGAGCCCGTGCGCGATCGCCGCGAGGGTGTGGGCCGTCGCCGGCGCGACGACGACGAGGTCCGCCGCCTGGCCGAGCGCGACGTGGCGCACCTGGGCGACGTCGTCGAAGACGGAGGTGTGCACCGGGTTGCGGCTGATGGCCTCGAAGGTGGGCAGGCCCACGAACCGCAGGGCCGCCTCCGTCGGGACGACGTGGACGTCGTGGCCCCGGACGACGAGGCCGCGGACGACGCTGACCGCCTTGTACGCGGCGATCCCGCCCGAGACGCCGACCACGACCGTGAGGCGCCGGGCGCCCTCGCCGTCGTCGTCTCGTCGGTGCTGGCCACGGTCGGTCTGTCCGGTCACGGTTCCCCTGACGTCGGGGGCCGTCGGGGAAGCGCCGGCGGCCCGGTAGCGTTGCTGCCTCCACGATGCCCCATCCCGGGGTGGTCGCGCCCCCGACCCGGCCGAGGAGCCTCCCCGTGTGCACAGTCGTCGTCTCCGTCGCCCCGTCCGGCCCCTGGCCCGTGGTGTTCCTCGGCCTCCGCGACGAGGCCGCCGACCGCCCGTGGGATCCTCCGGCCGCCTGGTGGCCCGAGCTCGGCGAGCGGGTGCAGGGCGTCCACGACCGGGAGGCCGGCGGTGCCTGGCTGGCCACGGCGACGGACCCGGCCCGCGCCTCCGTCGTCCTCAACCGGCACGAACGGCCGCCGGAGCCGGAGGGCGGGTGGGAGACCCGGGGGGTCCTGCCGATCCGCGCGGCGGCCGACGGCGACCTGCCCGTCGGCCGCCCGCGCCAGCGTCCCTTCACGCTCCTCACCGCGGACCGGGAGGGGGCGCTGGTGACCTCGTGGGACGGCTCCGCGCTCCGGACCGAGCGCCTCGCCCCGGGGGTGCACGTGCTCACGCACGGAGCGGTGGACGACCCGTCGGTGCCGCGCGTGGCTCGCTGGGCCCCGCGGTTCCGTGCGGCGGAGGCGCCCACGGGGCCGCCGCCCGCCGAGAGCCGGGCGGACGGGCTCGGCGGTCTCGACGCCCTCGCCGACGCGGGCTCCTCGTGGGGTCCGTGGCTCGACGTGCTCCGCGAGAGCACGTCGCTCGACGAGCGCGACCCGGAGGCCCTGGTGCGCTCCGACCTGCTCGACGGCCGCTGGCTCGGGTCGCTGTCGCTCTCCCTCGTCGCGGTCGCCGCCGACGACGTCCGGCACGTGCACGTGAGGCTCGACGACGAGACGCGGCGTCATCGGGAATCAGCGGGGGCGACGCGCGGTTAGGGTCGGGAGCCACGCCCGACCCGGGCGCAGGAGCACCCCCGACCAGGAAGTCCGACGTGAAGATCACCGCGCCCCGCACCCGCCTCGCCCGCACCGTCGCCCTCACCGGCGTCGTCGCCGCCTCCGTGCTCGGCCTCAGCGCCTGCGCCCCCGCGTCGACCGACGGCGTCGTCAGCGCGCCGACCGGCAGCAGCAGCGCCGCGGCGGGGGAGGGCACGACCCTCGCCGACGTGCAGGACGCCGGGAAGCTCGTCGTCGGCACCGAGGGCACCTACAAGCCGTTCACCTTCCACGAGGACGGCTCCGGCGAGCTCACCGGCTACGACGTCGAGGTCGTCACCGCCGTCGCCGAGAAGCTGGGAGTCACGCCCGAGTTCCAGGAGACCCAGTGGGACGCGATCTTCGCGGGCCTCGACGCGGGCCGCTTCGACCTCATCGCCAACCAGGTCTCGATCACCGACGAGCGCGAGGCCAAGTACGACTTCTCGGCCCCGTACACGGTGAGCCGCGGCGTGGTCATCGTGCCGGCCGACGACACCTCCATCACGTCGCTCGCCGACCTCGACGGCAAGACCACCGCGCAGTCGCAGTCGAGCAACTGGTACACCACCGCCAAGGACGCCGGCGCCGACGTCGAGGTCGTCGAGGGCTGGGCGCAGTCGATCGCCCTCCTCGAGCAGGGGCGCATCGACGCCACGGTCAACGACGAGCTGACCTTCCTCGACTACCAGCAGACCGACCCGACGGCCGCGGCCGCGGTCAAGGTCGGCGCCACCACCGACGACGTCTCCGAGAGCGCCTTCGTGGTCGCGAAGGGGTCCGACGATCTCGTCGCCGCGATCGACGACGCCCTCGACGAGCTGCGCGCCGACGGCACGCTCGCCTCGATCTCCGAGAAGTACTTCGGCAGCGACGTCAGCGAGTAGCCCGTGCCGTCGTCCGACCTCTTCTGGCGGTCGCTCTGGCCGATCGTGTCGGGCGCCCTCGTGGCCTCGATCCCGCTGGCCCTCGCCTCGATGGCCATCGGGCTCGTCATCGCCCTGGTGGTCGCCCTCATGCGGCTGTCGCCGACGCGGTGGCTGCGGTGGCCGGCCCGCGTCTTCGTCTCGGTCATCCGGGGCACGCCGCTCCTCGTGCAGTTGTTCGTGGTCTTCTACGGACTGCCGTCGATCGGCGTGCGCCTCGACCCCTGGCCGAGCGCGATCATCGCGTTCTCGCTCAACGTGGGCGGCTACGGCGCCGAGGTGATCCGGGCGGCGATCCAGTCGGTGCCGCGCGGCCAGTGGGAGGCGGCGCACACGATCGGCATGTCGCGCTCGCTCGCGCTGCGGCGCGTCGTGCTGCCGCAGGCGGCGCGCGTCTCCGTGCCCCCGCTCTCGAACACGTTCATCTCGCTCGTCAAGGACACCTCGCTCGCCTCGCTGATCCTCGTCACCGAGCTCTTCCGGCAGGCACAGCAGATCGCGACGGTCTCGAACGAGTTCATGCTGCTGTACCTCGAGGCCGCCCTGGTCTACTGGGTCATCTGCCTCGCCCTGTCGACCGGCCAGGGCGCCCTCGAGAAGAAGCTGGACCGCCATGTCGCCCGCTGACGCCTCCGCCGCCGGCCCCGCCCGCGCCTCCTCGTCCGCCCCCGCCGTGCTGACCGTGACCGGGCTCACGAAGTCGTTCGGGGGCACGGCCGTGCTGAAGGGCATCGACCTCTCCGTCCGCCGTGGCAAGGTGGTCGCGATCATCGGGCCCTCCGGCTCGGGCAAGACCACGGTGCTGCGGTCGCTCAACAGCCTCGAGGTGCCCGACGGCGGCACCGTCGCCCTCTCGACCGGGCAGGTGCTCGACTTCGGGGCGGGGGCGTCGAAGCGCGAGCTGCTCGCCCTCCGCGACCGGTCGTCGATGGTGTTCCAGCACTTCAACCTCTTCCCGCACATGACCGTGCTGCAGAACGTCGTCGAGGGGCCGATCCGCGTCCAGGGGCGCGACCCGGGGGAGGCGCGGAGCGAGGCCCGAGGGCTGCTCGCGCGCGTGGGCCTCGGCGGCCGCGAGGACGCCTACCCCGTCGAGCTCTCCGGCGGGCAGCAGCAGCGCGTGGGCATCGTGCGCGCGCTGGCGCTCCGGCCCGAGCTGCTGCTCTTCGACGAGCCGACCTCCGCCCTCGACCCCGAGCTCGTCGGCGACGTGCTCACCGTCGTGAAGGAGCTGGCGGAGGAGGGCTGGACGATGATCGTCGTCACGCACGAGCTCGAGTTCGCCCGGCGGGTGGCCGACGAGGTCGTCTTCATGGACGACGGCGTCGTGGTCGAGCGCGGCACGCCGGCCGACGTCCTCAACCGCCCGCGCGAGGCGCGCACGCAGCAGTTCCTGCGACGGGTGCTGCGGCCGCTCGACGACTGACGCCGACCGCGGCGTGCGCGGGCCGGGCGGCCTCCGGGAACACACGGCGCCCTCGCGCCGTTGCACGACGGTGCCGTGGTCGACCCTCGGTACGATCGGCGAGAAGGGACACCGTGACCACCACCTCTACGACCGCCGGCCCTCGGGCCGCCGCGACGACCGCCTCCCCGGGGCCGCTCTCCGACGACGAGGCCGCGCGCCTCCGCGCCGACTTCCCGCTCCTCGCGCAGGAGATCTCGGGCGAGCCGCTGGCGTACCTCGACTCCGGCGCGACCGCGCAGCGGCCCCGTGCCGTGCTCGACGCGGAGCGCGCCTTCCTCGAGACGACCAACTCGGCCGTGCACCGCGGCGCGCACACGCTCGCCGCCCTGGCGACCGAGGCCTTCGAGGAGGCGCGGGAGACCGTGGCCGGCCTGCTCGGCGCCTCCGCGGACGAGGTCGTCTGGACGGCGAACGCCACGGACGCCCTGAACCTCGTGGCCTACGGCATGGCGAACGCGACCCACGGCCGCGGCGGCGAGCCCGCCCGGAGGTTCGCCCTCCGGCCCGGCGACGAGATCGTCGTCACCGAGGCGGAGCACCACGCCAACCTCGTCCCCTGGCAAGAGCTAGCGGCCGTGACGGGAGCGGTGCTCCGCGCCGTCGCGGTCGACGACGACGGCGTGTGGACGGCCGCCGACGCCGCGGCCCTGATCGGGCCCCGGACGCGCGTCGTGGCCGTCGCCCACGTCTCGAACGTCACCGGGCTGGTCGCCCCCGTCGACGAAATCGTCGCGCTCGCACACGCGGTCGGGGCCCTCGTCGTGCTCGACGCCTGCCAGTCGGTGCCCCACCGCCCCGTCGACGTCCGCGCCCTCGACGTCGACTTCCTCGCGTTCTCGGGCCACAAGATGCTCGGGCCGACCGGCATCGGGGTGCTCTGGGGGAGGGCGGAGCTGCTGGGCGCGCTGCCGCCCTTCCGCACGGGCGGGTCGATGATCACCACCGTCACGCTCGACTCGGCCGAGTACCTGCCCGCCCCGCAGCGCTTCGAGGCCGGCACGCAGCCCGTCTCGCAGGCCGTCGCCCTCGCCGAGGCCGTCCGGTACCTCCAGGCCGTCGGGCTCGACCGCGTGCAGCAGCACGAGGAGGCGCTGGCCGAGTCGCTCGTCACGGGCCTCTCCGCGATCCCCGGCGTCCGAGTCGTGGGGCCGCCCGCGGGCGTCGCCCGCTCGGGCCTCGCCAGCTTCGTCGTGGACGGCGTCCACGCCCACGACGTCGGGCAGTACCTCGACGCCCAGGGCGTCGCGGTGCGCGTCGGGCACCACTGCGCCCAGCCGCTGCACCGCCGGCTCGGCGTCACCGCCACCACGAGGGCGAGCACGTACCTGTACACGACCACGGAGGACGTGGCGCGGCTGCTGACCGGGGTCGCCGGGGTCCGCGCCTACTTCGGCGTGGACGACGGCGTGGCGGCCCCGGCCGGGGAGGGCGACCGATGAGCGGCGCCCTCGACTCCCTGTACCAGCAGGTGATCCTCGACCACGCCAAGGCGCGGCACGGCGACGGCGACCTGCCCGGGGCCGGCGCCGAGCACTACGAGCGGAACCCCACCTGCGGCGACGAGATCACCGTGCGCGTCGCGCTCGTCCCCGGGACGGACCGCGTCGAGTCGCTGCGCTGGCAGGGCGCCGGCTGCAGCATCTCGATGGCGTCCGCGTCCGTCCTCGCCGACGTCGCCCCCGGCCTGACGCTCGACGAGCTCCGGGTCCGGGTCGGGGCGTTCCGCGAGATGATGCGGTCGCGCGGTGCGGGCGAGCCCGACGACGAGCTGCTCGGCGACGCCGTCGCCTTCCACGGCGTCTCGAAGTTCGTCATGCGCGTCAAGTGCGGCATGCTCGCCTGGGTGGCGGCGGAGGCCTGCGCCGTCGAGCTGGCCGCGTAGCGGGGAGGGGCGTCGCCCGCCGCTAAACTGGCCGCCGTCCCCCGAACGCCAAGGAGCACACGACCGTGTCTGACCAGCCTGCCCCCGACGCCAGCGTCACCCCCGACAGCGGCGCCACCGCCCGCCCGGAGACGGTCGAGGTGACGCAGACGACGACCGGCCTCGAGCTGTTCACCGACAAGGCCGTCGTGGCGATCCGCGTGGCGGGCGAGCTCCGCGACCTCGCGTCCGAGGTGCACGCCGGCGACGTCGTCGAGCCGGTCCTGATCGACTCGCCCGACGGCCTCTCGATCCTCCGCCACTCGGCCGCGCACGTGATGGCCCAGGCCGTGCAGGCGATCAACCCGGAGGCCAAGCTCGGCATCGGGCCGCCCGTCACCGACGGCTTCTACTACGACTTCGACGTCGCCGAGCCGTTCACGCCCGACGACCTCAAGGCCATCGAGAAGGGCATGGAGCGGATCATCCGCCAGGGCCAGCGCTTCAGGCGCCGCGTCGTCACCGACGAGGAGGCCCGCGAGCTCCTGGCCGGCGAGCCCTACAAGCTCGAGCTCGTGGGGCTCAAGGGCGGCGCCGACGGCGTGGGCGACGACGGCGAGTCCGTCGAGGTCGGAGGGGCGGAGCTCACCGTCTACGACAACGTCGACCCGAAGACCGGCGACGTGGTCTGGTACGACCTCTGCCGCGGTCCGCACCTGCCGAGCACGCGACTCCTCGGCAACGCCACGAAGCTGATGCGCGTGGCCGCCGCCTACTGGCGCGGCTCGGAGAAGAACCCCCAGCTGCAGCGCATCTACGGCACGGCCTGGCCCACGAAGGACGAGCTGCGGGCCTACCAGGCCCGCCTCGAGGAGGCCGCGAAGCGCGACCACCGCAAGCTCGGCGTCGAGCTCGACCTGTTCTCGTTCCCGGACGAGATCGGCTCCGGGCTCGCGATCTTCCACCCGAAGGGCGGCATCATCCGCCGCGAGATGGAGGACTACTCGCGACGGCGCCACGAGGCCGCCGGCTACGACTTCGTCTACACGCCGCACATCACCAAGGCCAGCCTGTTCGAGACCTCCGGCCACCTCGGCTGGTACAAGGACGGCATGTTCCCGGCGATGAAGCTCGACGAGGCACGCAACGACGAGGGCGAGGTCACGCGCCAGGGCGCCGACTACTACCTCAAGCCCATGAACTGCCCGATGCACATCCTCGCCTACCGGTCGCAGCCGCGCTCGTACCGCGACCTGCCGCTCCGGCTCTTCGAGTTCGGCACGGTCTACCGCAACGAGAAGTCCGGCGTCATCCACGGCCTGACGCGCGTCCGCGGCATGACCCAGGACGACGCCCACATCTTCACGACCCGCGAGAAGATGAAGGAAGAGCTGACCGGCACGCTCGCCTTCGTGCTGTCGCTGCTCCGCGACTACGGCCTCACCGACTTCTACCTCGAGCTCAGCACGAAGGACCCGGAGAAGTACGTCGGCGACGACGACATCTGGGAGACCGCGACGTCGACCCTTCGCGAGGTCGCGGAGGAGTCCGGCCTCGAGCTGGTGCCCGACCCGGGCGGGGCCGCGTTCTACGGCCCGAAGATCTCCGTCCAGGCCCGCGACGCCATCGGCCGCACCTGGCAGATGTCGACGGTGCAGCTCGACTTCAACCTGCCCGAGCGGTTCGAGCTGGAGTACGCGGCCGCCGACGGCACGCGCCAGCGCCCGGTCATGATCCACCGGGCCCTCTTCGGCACCATCGAGCGGTTCTTCGGCGTGCTCACGGAGCACTACGCCGGGGCCTTCCCGGTCTGGCTCTCGCCGGTGCAGGTCGTCGCGATCCCGGTGGCCGACGAGTACGGCGACTACCTCGACGGCGTCGTCGCGCAGCTGAGGGAGAAGGGCGTGCGCGCCCAGGTCGACCACGGCGACGACAGGTTCCCGAAGAAGATCCGCACGCACACGAAGTCCAAGGTGCCGTTCCAGCTCATCGCCGGCGAGGAGGACCGCGCCGCGGGGGCCGTCAGCTTCCGCTACCGCGACGGCTCCCAGGAGAACGGCGTGCCCGTCGCCGACGCCGTCGCGAAGATCCTCGAGGCCATCGAGACGAAGGCCCAGGTCTGAGGGTGACGGCGAGCACGCCCGCCGGCTCCGGGGGAGAGGGCGCGACGCCCGCCCCCGGGGAGTCGGCGGGCGACTTCGCGGGCGTGCCCGACGCCTTCCAGCGACTCTGGACTCCGCACCGCGCCGTGTACGTCGCCGGCGGGCAGGGCGCGCACGACGACGACTCGTGCCCGTTCTGCCGTGCGCCGTTGCGACCCGACGAGGAGGCGCTGGTCGTCGCCCGCGGCCGCCACGCCTACGTCCTCCTGAACCTGTTCCCGTACAACCCGGGTCACCTGCTGGTCTGCCCGTACCGGCACGTCTCCACCTACGACCTCGCGACTCCCGAGGAGGTCGCGGAGATCGGGGCGCTGACGCAGACGGCCATGCGAGTGCTCACCGAGGTGTCCCACGCGCAGGGGTTCAACCTGGGCATGAACCAGGGAGCCGTGGGCGGCGCGGGGATCGCGGCGCACCTCCACCAGCACGTCGTGCCGCGCTACGCGGGCGACTCGAACTTCTTCCCCATCGTGGCGGGCACGAAGGCGATCACGCAGCTGCTCGGCGACGTCCGCACCGCGGTCGCCGAGGCGTGGCCGCACGACGAGGCCACTTCGGCACCGGCGGCGTCACCGGGGCCCGCAGCCTGACGAGTGCGCCTAAACTAGGCGCATCATGAGCGACAGCACCCCGACCTCCGTCCCCACCTCCGCCTCCTCGTCGACCGCCGCCGGCACGACCGGCTCCGACCGGGTCAAGCGCGGCCTCGCAGAGATGCTGAAGGGCGGCGTGATCATGGACGTCGTCGACGTCGAGCAGGCGAAGATCGCGGAGGAGGCCGGCGCCGTCGCCGTCATGGCCCTGGAGCGCGTGCCCGCCGACATCCGCTCGCAGGGCGGCGTCGCCCGCATGAGCGACCCCGACATGATCGACGAGATCATCGCCGCCGTCTCCATCCCCGTCATGGCCAAGGCCCGCATCGGCCACTTCGTCGAGGCGCAGGTCCTGCAGACCCTCGGCGTCGACTACATCGACGAGTCCGAGGTCCTGAGCCCGGCCGACTACGTCAACCACATCGACAAGTGGAACTTCACCGTCCCCTTCGTCTGCGGCGCGACGAACCTCGGCGAGGCCCTCCGCCGCATCACCGAGGGTGCGGCCATGATCCGCTCGAAGGGCGAGGCCGGCACCGGCGACGTCTCCGAGGCGACCAAGCACATCCGCACCATCTCGAAGGAGATCGCGCAGCTCAAGGGCCTCGCGAAGGACGAGCTCTACGTCGCCGCGAAGGAGCTCCAGGCTCCGTACGAGCTCGTCGCCGAGATCGCCGCGACGGGCAAGCTGCCCGTCGTCCTCTTCACCGCCGGCGGCGTCGCGACCCCGGCCGACGCCGCGCTCATGATGCAGCTCGGCGCCGACGGCGTCTTCGTCGGCTCCGGCATCTTCAAGTCCGGCAACCCGCGTGAGCGGGCGGCCGCCATCGTCAAGGCGACCACGTTCTTCGACGACCCGCAGGTCGTGGCCGACGCGTCCCGTGGCCTGGGCGAGGCCATGGTCGGCATCAACGTGCCCGACCTGCCGGCGCCCCACCGCCTCGCCGAGCGTGGCTGGTAGCCCCTCGACGGAGGCGCGGGGCCCCCGGGTGGGGGTCCTCGCCCTCCAGGGCGACTTCCGTGAGCACCTCGCGGTGCTCACGGCCCTCGGTGCCGAAGCCGTGCCCGTCCGTCGCCCCGACGAGCTGGCCTCGGTCTCCGGCCTCGTCATCCCCGGCGGGGAGTCCACCGTGATGGACAAGCTCTCCCGGACCTTCGGCATGGCCGAGCCCCTCCGTGCCGCGGTGGACGGCGGCCTGCCCGTCTACGGCACCTGCGCGGGCCTCATCATGCTGGCCGACCACGTCGTCGACGGCACCCCCGGGCAGCGCACGATCGGCGGGCTCGACGTCTCCGTCCGCCGCAACGCGTTCGGCGGCCAGACCGACTCCTTCGAGACCGACCTCGACGTGCCCGTGATCGGCGGCCCTCCCGTGCACGCGGTCTTCATCCGCGCCCCCGTCGTCGACAGGGTCGGGTCGCTGGCCACCGCGGTGGGCGTGCTCGACGACGGCCGCGTGGTCGCGGTCGAGCAGGGCTCCCTGCTCGGCACCGCGTTCCACCCCGAGGTCACGGCCGACTACCGGTTCCACGCCCGGTTCCTCGACAAGGCCCGCGCCTTCGCCTCCCGCTGACCTCTCCGGGCGGCGACGGCCGGTACACTGATCCGGATCATCTGCCGTAGGTAAGGAGCACCGTGTCCGGGCATTCCAAGTGGGCCACGACCAAGCACAAGAAGGCCGTCATCGACAGCCGTCGCGCGAAGTCGTTCGCCAAGCTCATCAAGAACATCGAGGTCGCCGCCAAGCAGGGCGGTGCCGACATGTCGGGCAACCCGACCCTGGTCGACGCGGTGCAGAAGGCCAAGAAGACCTCGGTGCCGAACGACAACATCGACCGCGCGATCAAGCGCGGCGCCGGCCTCAGCGGCGAGGTCGTCGACTACCAGACCATCATGTACGAGGGCTACGGCCCGAACGGCGTCGCCCTGTTGATCGAGTGCCTCACCGACAACAAGAACCGGGCCGCCGCCAACGTCCGCACGGTCATGTCGCGGAACGGCGGCACCATGGCCGACCCCGGCAGCGTGGCGTACAACTTCAGCCGCAAGGGCGTCATCGCGGTCATGAAGACCGACGAGCTGACGGAGGACGACGTCCTCGCCGCCGTCCTCGACGCCGGCGCCGAGGAGGTCACCGACCGCGGTGAGGGCTTCGAGATCGTGACGGAGCCGTCCGACCTCGTCCCCACCCGCACCGCGCTCCAGGACGCCGGGATCGACTACGACTCCGCCGACGTGGAGTTCGTGCCCGGCCTCAAGATCGAGGTCGACCTCGAGACCGCCCGCAAGGTGTTCCGGCTCGTCGACGCGCTCGACGACGACGACGACGTCCAGAACGTCTACGCCAACTTCGACGTGCCCGCCGACGTGCAGGCCGCGCTCGACGACGACGACGAAGACTGACGAGGCCGTGCCGCTGCGGGTGCTCGGCATCGACCCCGGCCTGACGCGCTGCGGCGTCGGCGTGGTCGAGGTCGACGCCCAGCGGCGCGCCACCCTCGTCGCCGTGACGGTCGTCCGGTCGGGCGTCGACGAGCCCCTCGAGCAGCGGCTCATGACGATCGGCCGGGGCATCGAGGCCCTCGTCGACGAGCACCGGCCCGACGCGATGGCGATCGAGCGCGTCTTCGCGCAGGACAACCTGCGCACCGTCATGGGCACCGCGCAGGTCAGCGGGCTCGCGCTGCGTGCCGCCGCCGAGCGGTCGATCCCAGTGGCGCTGCACACCCCCTCCGAGGTGAAGGCCGCCGTCACCGGCTACGGGTCCGCCGACAAGGCCCAGGTCGCCGCCATGGTGGCCCGGCTGCTCGGCCTCGCCGAGCCGCCCCGTCCGGCGGACGCCGCCGACGCCCTCGCCATCGCGATCTGCCACGCCTGGCGTCGCGACGGTCGCACGACCACCGTGCCGTCCGCCTCGTCCTCGGCGTCGGGCGGTGCCGGCACGGCCGCCGGGCTGACGCCCGCCCAGCGGGCGTGGCGCGACGCGGAGAAGCGTCAGCGGGCTCCTAGGCTGGGGGCATGATCTCGTCCGTCCGGGGAACCGTGCTGTCCGCCTCCGGGACGACCGTCGTCGTCGAGGTCGGGGGAGTGGGCCTCCGCGTCGGCGTCACGGCCCAGCTCGCCCTGACCCTGCGGCCCGGCGAGACGGCGATGCTCCACACCGCCCTCGTCGTCCGAGAAGACGACCTCTCCCTCTTCGGCTTCGCCGACCGCGAGGAGCTCGAGGTCTTCGACCTGCTCCGCAGCGTGACGGGCGTCGGCCCGAAGAGCGCCCAGGGAGTGCTCGGGCACCTCAGCCCGTCGCAGGTCGCCCACGCCGTCGCCGACGACGACGACGCGGCGTTCCGTCGCGTCTCGGGCATCGGCCCGAAGACGGCGAAGCTGATCGTCCTGTCGCTGGCCGGCAAGCTCGACGTCGCGGCGTCCGCACCCAGCGTCACCGCCGCCTCCAGCACGGCCGCCGACGTCCTCGTCGCGCTCGTCGGCCTCGGCTGGTCGGAGCGCGAGGCCCAGGCGGCGATCGACTCCGTCGTGGCCGCCCGGGGCGACGACGTCGCCGCGGCCGTGCCGCAGCTGCTCCGGGCGGCGCTCGGCCACCTCGGGCCGCAGAAGTCGCTCGGCGCCCGCTCGTGACCGACGCCGACCTGACCCGGCCCACCGTCGAGTCGGAGGCGGAGCTCGCCTTCGAGGGCGCGCTCCGGCCGACCTCGCTCGGCGAGTTCGTCGGGCAGGCGAAGGTCCGCGGGCAGCTGGAGCTGCTCCTCAAGGCCGCCGCGATGCAGGGGCGGTCGCCCGACCACATCCTGCTGGCCGGTCCGCCCGGGCTGGGCAAGACGACCCTGGCGATGATCGTGGCCCACGAGAGCGGCCGCCCCCTGCGCATGTCGTCCGGGCCGGCCATCCAGCACGCCGGCGACCTCGCCGCCGTGCTCTCGGCCCTCGTGCCGGGCGAGGTCCTCTTCATCGACGAGATCCACCGCATGGCGCGCTCCGCGGAGGAGATGCTCTACCTCGCCATGGAGGACTACCGGATCGACATCATGGTCGGCAAGGGCGCGGGGGCCACGAGCATCCCCCTCGAGCTCTCGCCCTTCACCCTGGTGGGGGCGACGACCCGCAGCGGGATGCTGCCGAACCCGCTCCGCGACCGCTTCGGCTTCACGGCCCACCTCGAGTTCTACGACGAGGCGGAGCTCGCCGAGGTGCTCCGACGCGCCGCCTCGCTCCTCGGCATCGCCGTCGACGGAGAGGCCCTGGCCGAGATCGCGGGCCGGTGCCGCGGCACGCCGCGCATCGCCAACCGCCTGCTGCGCCGGGTGCGCGACTACGCCCTCGTCCACGGCCGTGACGCCGACCTCGCGACGGTGCGCGCGGCGCTCGAGCTCTACGACGTCGACGACCTGGGGCTCGACCGCCTCGACCGGGAGGTCGTCAAGACCATCCTCACCCGGTTCGACGGGGGGCCCGTCGGGCTCGGCACCCTCGCGGTCTCCGTCGGGGAGGAGGCCGACACCATCGAGTCGGTCGTCGAGCCCTTCCTCGTCCGGGTGGGCCTCCTGGTCCGGACCCCGCGCGGGCGGGTGGCCACCGCGACGGCGTGGCGGCACTTCGGCCTGTCGCGCGGCTCAGGGGCGCTGTTCGGCGATGAACTATGATCTCCGGAGGTCGGTGAGGCCAGGGGCCCCCGCAGCACCGCCGCCGACGACAACCTCCTAGCTCCGAAAGGCAGTTCCTCATGGACGCCACATCGCTCATCATGGTCCTCCTCCTGGTGGTCCTCGTCTTCTTCATGTTCCGCAACAAGAAGAAGCGCGACCGCCAGCAGGCCGAGCTGCAGACAGCGCTCGTCCCCGGGGTCGAGGTCATGCTGACCTTCGGCGTCTACGGCACCATCGTCTCGATCGACGACGAGACCACCACGGCCGAGGTCGAGGTCGCCCCGGGCACCGTCCTGAAGGTGCACCGCCAGACCCTCGGCCGGGTCGTGACGCCCCCGGTCGCCGCCGACGACGAGACCGTCGTCGACGAGGCCGACGAGGCCGACGACGTCGACGGCCGTCCCGCCGCCGCACCGGTCGACCTGACCAAGCCCGCCTTCGGCGAGCGTGCCCCGGGCGACCGGGTCGACACCTCGGCCTCCGACGACGAGAACCCCCGCACCGTCTAGACCGCCGTCGCGGGGCCACGACGTGGCCTCGCTCGACCACCGGCGCGCGCTCCTCACCAGGGCGCGCGCTCCCATGAGAAAGCAGACTCCTCCGTGGCACGCTCGACGCCGGTCAAGAAGGCCCTTCGTTCCCTGACCTGGTTGTTGGTCATCATCGCGGGGCTGACCGCCCTCAACGGCACCGCCACCCTGCTGAACGGCAAGGCCGACTGGGCCGCCGGCGCCAGCTGGGTGCCCGAGCTCGCGCTCGACCTGCAGGGCGGCACGCAGATCACCCTCGCGGCACAGCTCGCGAGCGGCGAGTCCGTCTCGAGCCAGCAGCTCGACCAGGCCGTGACGATCATCCGTCAGCGCATCGACTCGGCCGGGGTCTCCGAGTCGGAGATCACCCGCCAGGGCTCGCAGAACATCGTCGTCTCCATCCCCGGCCGGCCCGACAACGCGACCCTCGAGCGCATCGAGGCCTCGGCGCGCCTGACCTTCCGCCCCGTCCTCTACACGGAGGCCGTGAGCACGGCCGCCGTCGGGGGCGACGACACCGACGGCGCCTCGGCGAGCCCGTCCGCCACGCCCTACACGCCGAACCCCGAGCTCAACTCGACCCCCACCGCCTCGCCGACCAACGCCTCCGACCTGGCGTGGATCACCGAGCAGCTGGCCGACGAGTACACGAACTACCAGTGCGCCGCCGACAACGACCTCGCCACCGCGCCGGACGACGAGCCGCTCGTCACGTGCTCGACCGACGGCACGTCGAAGTTCATCCTCGGCCCGGTCGAGGTGCAGGGCAGCGACATCAGCGACGCCACCAACGGCCTCGCCACCGACTCGCAGGGCAACTCGACGAACACCTGGGCCGTGAACCTCGAGTTCAACGGCCAGGGCTCGCGCGAGTTCAGCGACGTCACCTCCCGCCTCGTGACCCTGCAGGCGCCGCAGAACCAGTTCGCGGTCACGCTCGACAACCAGGTGATCACCGCCCCGTCCGCCAACGCCGCGATCACCGACGGCAAGGCGCAGATCACCGGCTCGTTCACGCAGGACACCTCGAAGACCCTCGCCGACCAGCTCAAGTTCGGCGCGCTGCCGATCAGCTTCACGGTGCAGAGCAACGAGAACATCACGGCGACGCTCGGCCAGACCCAGCTCGTCAGCGGCCTCATCGCCGGCCTGATCGGCCTCATCCTCGTCGTCATCTACTCGCTCGTGCAGTACCGGGCGCTGGCCTTCGTCACGATCCTGTCGCTGGTCATCGCGGCGACCCTGACCTACCTCGTCATCGCGATCCTCTCGTGGCGGGAGGGCTACCGGCTCTCGCTCGCCGGCGTGACGGGGTTGATCGTGGCCATCGGCATCACCGCCGACTCGTTCATCGTGTACTTCGAGCGCATCCGCGACGAGCTCCGTGACGGGCGCATCCTCGAGTCCGCCGTCGAGTCGGGCTGGCGTCGGGCCATCCGCACGATCATCGCGTCGGACACGGTCAACTTCCTCGCCGCCATCACGCTCTTCATCCTCGCGGTGGGCAACGTGAAGGGCTTCGCGCTCACGCTCGGCATCACGACGGTCATCGACCTGATCGTCGTGGCCCTGTTCACGCACCCGATGCTCCAGCTGATCGCCCGCACGCGCTTCTTCGGCGAGGGCAACCCCCTCAGCGGGCTCGACCCCAAGGCCCTCGGCGCGGTCTACCGCGGCCGGGCACAGTTCCGCACCCCGGCACCCGTCGGGGCTCGCAAGGGCGCCGGTGGCCGCGAGGCCGCCAAGCGCCAGACCATCGCGGAGCGCAAGGCCGCCGAGAAGAACGGCGACCGTGTCGACGACACGACGCGCACTGACGGGAAGGACTCCTGATGGCCAGTTTCTCGAAGTTCGGGAACGACCTCTACACGGGGGCTCGCTCCTACGACATCGTCGGCCGACGCCGTACCTGGTACATCGTCGCCGTCGTCGTCCTCATCCTGTCGGCCACGGTGCCCTTCCTCCGCGGCGGCTTCCACTTCGGCATCGAGTTCACCGGCGGGTCCGAGTTCCAGGTGGCCCAGCCCGCCTCCCTCGACCAGGACGTCGCGAGCGAGACCGTCGAGGCGACGGCGCCCGGCTCGACACCCCGCGTGACGCAGGTCGGCTCCGACACCATCCGCGTGCAGACCTCGCAGCTGGAGCCGGCGCAGACGAACGACGTCGCTGACGCCCTGGCCGAGGCCTACGACGTCCCCGCCGACCGGGTCACGTCGTCGTTCATCGGGGCCTCGTGGGGCGCCGACATCACCGGCCAGGCCATCAAGGGCCTCGTGATCTTCCTCATCCTCGCCGCGATCGGCATGACGCTCTACTTCCGGACGTGGAAGATGTCGCTGGCCGCCATGGCGGCCCTGCTCCACGACCTCGTCCTGACGGCCGGCATCTACGGCATCGTCGGCTTCGAGGTCACCCCCGCGGCCGTCATCGGCTTCCTCACCATCCTGGGCTACTCGCTCTACGACACGGTGGTGGTCTTCGACAAGATCCGCGAGAACACCACGGAGGACGGCGAGAGCTCGAGGCGGACCTTCGCGCAGTCGGTCAACCTCGCCGTCAACCAGACGCTCGTGCGGTCGATCAACACCTCCGTGGTGGCCCTGCTGCCCGTCGCGGCGATCCTCTTCATCGGCGCGTTCGTCCTCGGGGCCGGCACGCTGCGCGACATCTCGCTCGCCCTGTTCATCGGCATCCTCGTGGGCACCTACTCGACGATCTTCATCGCGTCGCCGCTCTACGCGACGCTGCGGATGCGCGAACCGGCCCTGGCCGACCGCGACGCGAAGAAGACGGCGGCCTCCGCCCCCGTCACGGCCGAGGAGCGCGCCGAGGTCGGCTCGTGACCGCCGCCGCCGGCTCGTCCGACTTCCCCGACGTCACCGCCGCGGAGGCCGTCGCCCTCGTCGCCGACGGCGGCTACCTGCTCGACGTCCGCGAGCGTTCCGAGTGGGACGCCGGCCACGCGCCGCAGGCCTTGCTCGTGCCGCTCTCCGAGCTGGGGGAGCGCCTCGACGAGGTGCCGACCGACCGAGACGTGCTCGTCGTCTGCCACTCGGGGATGCGCTCGATGCGTGCCTCGGCGGCGTTGCGTCGGTCAGGTCGCCGAGCCGTCAACGTCGAGGGCGGCATGCTCGCCTGGCGCGACGCCGACGGCGAGCTGACCCGCGACGGCGGGGGGCCGGCGTCGGTCGACTGACCGCGAGAGGGTAGCGTTGTCGGAGCGGGTCACCGCCACGGCCACCACCCACCCGACGGGGCCGAGGAGGCCCCAGGACGAGAGCGAGGCGCGGTCGTGACCGAGATCACCACGAGGAACGACGCGCCGCCCGAGCCTCAGGGCACGGCGTCGCTCCGCACGCTGCTGCCCCGGCTCTTCTCCCGGAGCCAGCCGGCCGGTGCCGTCGACCGCCTGGTCAAGACCGTCCGCATGCACCACCCGAAGGCCGACCTCGTGGTCATCGAGAGGGCCTACAGCGTCGCCGAGCGCGCCCACCAGGGGCAGCTGCGGAAGAGCGGCGAGCCGTACATCACGCACCCCGTGGCCGTCGCCCAGATCCTCGCCGACCTCGGCATCGGCTCCAAGACCGTCGCCGCCGCCCTCCTGCACGACACCGTGGAGGACACCGACTACACGCTCGACATGCTGCAGCGGGACTTCGGCGACGAGATCGCGATGCTGGTCGACGGCGTCACCAAGCTCGACAAGCTGAAGTACGGCGACAGCGCCCAGGCCGAGACGGTCCGCAAGATGGTGGTCGCGATGTCGAAGGACATCCGCGTGCTCGTCATCAAGCTGGCCGACCGCCTCCACAACGCGCGCACCTGGGGCTTCGTCGAGTCCGAGTCGGCGACGAGGAAGGCCACCGAGACCCTCGAGATCTACGCGCCGCTCGCGCACCGGCTCGGCATCCAGGCCATCAAGTGGGAGCTCGAGGACCTCTCCTTCGCCGTCCTCCACCCGAAGCTCTACGTCGAGATCGACAACCTCGTCAAGCAGCGCACCCCGCAGCGTGAGCAGTTCGTGCAGAACGTCATCGACGCGGTGAAGTCAGACCTCAAGTCGACGAAGATCCGGGGCGACGTCGTCGGCAGGCCGAAGCAGTACTACTCGATCTACCAGAAGATGATCGTGCGCGGCCGCGAGTTCGACGAGATCTACGACCTCGTCGGCATCCGGGTCCTGGTGAACTCGCTGCGCGACTGCTACGCCGTGCTGGGGTCCATCCACGCCCGCTGGAACCCCCTGCCGGGTCGCTTCAAGGACTACATCGCGACGCCGAAGTTCAACCTCTACCAGTCGCTGCACACGACGGTGATCGGGCCGAAGGGCCGACCGGTCGAGATCCAGATCCGGACGCACGAGATGCACCAGCGCGCGGAGTTCGGCGTCGCCGCGCACTGGAAGTACAAGCAGCGGATGAACGGCGGCCGTGACGACTCCAGCACGGGCGCGCGCACCGAGACCGACATGGCCTGGCTCGCGCACATCTCCGACTGGCAGGCCGAGACGGCCGACCCCGGCGAGTTCCTCGACAGCCTGCGCTTCGAGATCGGCGCCAAGGAGGTCTACGTCTTCACGCCGCAGGGCAAGGTCATCGGCCTGCCCTCCGGCGCCACGCCCGTCGACTTCGCGTACGCCGTGCACACCGAGGTGGGCCACCGGACGATGGGCGCCAAGGTCAACGGCCGCCTCGTGCCGCTCGAGAGCGTGCTCAACAGCGGTGACGTCGTCGAGGTGTTCACCTCGAAGAACCCGGACTCGGGCCCCAGCCAGGACTGGCTGAGCTTCGTCAAGAGCCCCCGGGCCCGGAACAAGATCCGTCAGTGGTTCACCAAGGAGCGCCGCGACGAGGCGATCGAGCAGGGCAAGGACGCCATCGCGCGGGCGATGCGCAAGCAGAACCTGCCGCTGCAGAAGCTGATGAACCAGGACTCGATCGCCGAGGTCGCCTCGCAGCTTCGACACGACGACGTCTCGAGCCTGTACGCCGCCGTGGGCGAGGGCCACATCTCGACGCAGTCGGTCATCGAGAAGGTGCTCGCCGCGGTGCAGCAGCAGAACGAGGTCGACGAGGGCGAGTTCGAGTTCCCGAGCAAGGGCGTCACGCGTCCGCTCCGCAACAGCGACTCGGGCGTGCTCGTCCGTGGGGCCCCCGACATCCTCGTCAAGCTCGCCAAGTGCTGCACGCCGGTGCCGGGTGACCAGATCGTCGGGTTCGTCACGCGGGGCCAGGGCGTCAGCGTGCACCAGGCCAACTGCCACAACGTGCAGGGACTGATGAAGGAGCCCGAGCGGATGATCGACGTCGAGTGGGCGCCGTCCTCGAAGAGCGTCTTCCTCGTCCAGATCCAGATCGAGGCCCTCGATCGCAGCGGCCTGCTCTCCGACGTGACCCGGGTGCTCTCCGAGCACCACGTCAACATCCTCTCCGCGAGCGTGTCCACGTCCGACGAGCGCCTGGCCCTCAGCCGCTTCGTCTTCGAGATGGGCGACACCACGCACCTCGACCGCGTCCTCAACGCCGTGAGGCGGATCGACGCGGTCTACGACGTCTACCGGGTGAGCGCCGGCTGACGGGCCTGCCCTCCGTCGACCCGGTGCCTCAGCCGAGCACCGGGTCGACGAGGGCTCGCAGGAGCGCCTGCGCCCGGGCGCGACCGACCGCCGACGAGTGTCGCCGCGAGAGCGACAGGACGGTACGCGGCTCCACCTCGTGCTCTGAGAGCACGCGGAGGGCGAGCTGCTCCGACCTTCCGCTGACGTCGTCCAGCCGGAGCAGGTCGAGCACCGTCCGCGCCGGCGACGTCACGAGGGCTCCGCCGAGGTGGACGACCTCGTCGTCGTCGATCCGCACCTCCGACACGCGGCTGCCCGACGGAGCTCCGCGGCTGCGGGCCGACGACGACACGAGGCACTGGAGGTCCGGGGGAGGCGCGGCGCAGGCCCCCCAGATCCAGGCAGCGGTGCGGCGGGCCGCGATCGTCCTCGACGAGGACTCGGACAGGACGGACCGGGCCCGCGCCTCCGCGTCGTCGGGGTCGGCCACGGACGACCAGCGGTCACCGAGGGCGTAGAGCTCCCCGTCGAGCACGGCAGCCCGCAGCTCGGCCTCGGGGAGGTCCCGAGGGCTGAGGAGGCGGGGGAGCGGTCGGCGCACGTGCCCAGCTTGGCGCACCGGGGCCGGGACGACGGACCGCCCGCGCTCTCCTGTGGAGAGGGCGGGCGGTCGTGGTCGATCGGGGCGACGCGT
The DNA here is from genome assembly GCF_014842245.1 of Frigoribacterium sp. CFBP 13707. Lineage (NCBI taxonomy): Bacteria > Bacillati > Actinomycetota > Actinomycetes > Micrococcales > Microbacteriaceae > Frigoribacterium > Frigoribacterium sp. CFBP 13707. The sequence goes on along the minus strand of NZ_JACYVL010000003.1, from coordinate 369,866 downwards.
CGCGGGCCGGTCAGGAGCCGAGTGCGTCCAGCCAGACCCGGCGGGCGTCGAGGGCCTCGCGGGCCTCCGCGACGCGACGCGCGTCGCCGGACGCCTCGGCCGCCGTCAGCTCCTCCTGGAGCTTGGTGATGGCGTCCTGCAGCTGGCTCGCGAGGCCCTCCGAGCGGGCCTTGCGCTCGGGGTTGTTCTTCTCCCAGAACTGCTCGTCGAGCTCGCGCACGTGCGACTCGACCTTGCGCAGGCGGTCCTCCACCGAGCGGAGCTGCTCGCGGGGCACGCGGCCGATCTCGTCCCAGCGCAGCTGGACGGAGGTGAGCTGCTCACGGGCCGGCACCCGGTCGGTCACCGTGAGGATCTTCTCGGCCTCGTCGAGCAGGGCCAGCTTGGCCGCGAGGTTGCCCTCGTACTCGACGTCGTCCTGCGCGGCGATCTCGCCCTTGGCGGCGTAGAGGACGTCGCCGGCCCGCTTGAAGCGCGCCCACAGGGCGTCGTCGTACTTCTTGCCGGCGCGGCCCGCGCGCTTCCAGTCGTCGAGCAGGTGGCGGTACTCGGGGATGCCGTCCGCACCGCGGGCCGCCAGGGCGTCCGCGGCCTCGACGAGGGCCTGCTTGCGCTGACGGGCCTCGCGGTGGGTGGAGTCGAGCTCGGCGTAGAACGCCTTGCGGTGCTGGTCGATGGTCGACCGGGCCGCTCGGAAGCGCTTCCAGAGGTCGTTGCCCTCGCCCTTGGGGATGCGCGGTCCGTCCTGCTGGTGCTTCTGCCAGCGGGCGAAGATGTCGTCGACCGAGGCGGTGACCTGCTTCCACTGCACGCGCGCGGGATCCTGCGCGGCGAGCGTCTCGGCCTCGACGACCAGCGACGTGCGGTAGGCGACGGCCTCGGTCAGCGCCTCCTGCGCCTCGGCGCTCTGCTTCTCGGTCATCTCGCCGACGGTCGAGTCGAGGGCGGCCACGCGCGTGCGCAGGGCCTCGATGTCGCCGACGGCGCTCGGCTCGACGAGCTGCTGGTGCAGGGCCTTCACCGTCTTCGCCACGTCGGAGGCGGAGGCGCCGCGCTTCACCCGCTGCTCGAGCAGGGTGACCTGCCCGTTCAGCTCGGTGTACTTGCGCTCGTAGTAGGCGAGGGCCTCGGCGGGCGTCGCGTCGGGGTACTGCCCCACGGCGCGCTCGCCCTCGCCCTCGCGCACGTACACGGTGCCGTCGTCGTCGACTCGGCCCCAGGGTGCCCGATCGTCAGTAGCCACTGTCATCCCTTGCTGGAGGTGCTCGTCGCGGCGCTCAGGACGAGCCCCCGCGATGGGTGCCCAGCCTATTGCACGAGGAGGCGCGGAGGACTACTCCAGGGAGGCGGACGTGATGGTGGTCGGCACGACCGGCGCGCCGTCCGTCTCGCTGGTGCCCGGCGTGAGGCCAGCGTCGGTGACGTTCGCGGTCAGCTGGTCGAGGCCGCTCGTCACCCGGCCCACGACCGTGTACCCGCCGGTCGAGGCGTCGAGGTAGGTGTCGCCGTAGGTGACGAAGAACTGGGTCGACTGCGAGTCGGGGCTCTCGCCCCTGGCCATCGCGATCGTGCCCGCCGGGTACAGGCCGTCGGACGGCACGTTCTCGAGCGGCCCGAAGGTGAAGCCGGCGTCGCCCGTGCCGTCGCCGTTCGCCGAGCCGCACTGGAGGAACTCGGCGGAGTCGGCGTCGCTCATGCGGTGGCAGCTCGTGCCGGTGTAGAAGCCCTTCCGCACCAGGTCGACCAGCACGGAGGTCGCCTGCGGCGCCGCGGCGCCGTCGAGCTCGACGCCCAGCTGCACGTCGTCGTTGAGGTCGAACTGCCCCGTCCAGGTGCGCCCCTCGGCGATCTCGGCGCTCGGGACGTCGCCGGTGCCGGTCGCCTCGGCCGTCGACGAGGCGCTCGGCGAGGGGGTCGACGCCGCCGTGCCGGGGTCGTCCTTGCCCCACACCACCTGCGTGAGCACGGCGAGGCCGACGACGACCACCACGGCCACGACGGCGAGGACGTCGTCGCGGCGGCGCCGGGCGACCTGGGCGGCGTGCACCTGCTGCCGGGCGGTGTACCGCCGCAGCCTGTCGCGGGACTCCCGGTCGTTCTTCGTCGCAGCCACGCGTGTCCTCCGTGCTCGGTCGTCGCTCGGCCCCGTGCGGACGAGCTCGTGCGGTGGGATCGACTGTATCGGGGCGGACGGCGGCGCCGACGACCGCTCCCGTGTCGGGGGCCCGGTCTAGCATGGGTGCCCATGAGCCCGCTCCCGCAGAGCTCGACCCCACTCGCGGTCCGCATGCGCCCCACCAGCCTCGACGAGGTCGCCGGCCAGCGACACCTGCTGCGGCCCGGCTCGCCACTCGTCACCCTCGCCTCCGACACCACGGGGGAGCAGGGCGCGGTCTCGGTCATCCTCTGGGGCCCGCCCGGCACGGGCAAGACGACCCTCGCGCAGGCCATCGCGCACAGCTCCGGCAGGCAGTTCATCGAGCTGTCCGCCGTCACCGCGGGCGTCAAGGACGTCCGTCAGGTGATGGAGAAGGCGCTGACGAACCGGGACCTGTACGGCACGACGACGGTCCTCTTCCTCGACGAGATCCACCGCTTCACGAAGGCGCAGCAGGACGCCCTGCTGCCCGGGGTCGAGAACGGCTGGGTCATCCTCATCGCCGCGACCACCGAGAACCCCTCGTTCTCGGTCATCACGCCCCTGCTGTCGCGGTCGCTCCTCCTCACGCTCGAGCAGCTGAGCGACGACGACCTCGGCGACCTCGTCCGTCGCGCGGTCCACGACCCCCGGGGCCTCGACGACCGGGTCGTCCTCGACGACGAGGCGCTGTCGACGATCGTCCGGCTCGCGTCCGGCGACGCCCGTCGGGCGCTGACCGCGCTCGAGGCGTCCGCCCACGCCGCGACCGCGACGACGGCCGAGCTCACCGCCGCGGGCGCCGCGACCGAGGAGGTCGACGCCGACGCCGACTACGACCCCGACGCCGAGTACGGCGACGACGGCGACGGGGGCGACGGCCGACCGGTCATCACCGCCGAGACCGTCGCCCAGTCGGTCGACCGCGCCCTGCTCCGCTACGACCGCAACGGCGACGAGCACTACGACGTCATCAGCGCGTTCATCAAGTCCGTCCGTGGCTCCGACGTCGACGCCGCGCTGCACTACCTCGCCCGGATGATCGAGGCGGGGGAGGACCCTCGCTTCATCTGCCGGCGCATCATCGTCTCCGCCTCGGAGGACATCGGGATGGCCGACCCGAACGCGCTGACGGTGGCCGTCTCGGCGGCGACGGCCGTGCAGATGATCGGCATGCCGGAGGGGCGCATCCCGATGGCCGAGGCCGTCGTGTACCTCGCCACGGCGCCGAAGTCGAACCGCTCGTACAGCGCCCTGGACGCCGCCATCGCCGACGTCAGGGCGGGAGGCGCCGGCCCCGTCCCGAAGCACCTCCGAGACGCGCACTACCCCGGGGCCCGCCGCCTCGGGCACGGCAAGGGCTACAAGTACGCGCACGACTCAGAGTTCGGCGTGGTCGAGCAGCAGTACCTCCCCGACGAGATCGTCGACCGCACCTACTACGACCCCACCTCGAACGGCAACGAGCGCGACGTCGCCGCCCGGCTCGAGAAGCTGCGCCGCATCACCCGCGGCCGCTGACGCCCGAGCGCGACTCGCCGCCTCGGTCCTGTCGCGCAGCCGCAGCCGCTCCTGTATGCTCGTGGGGTTGCCTAGAACTCGGGTGTCGATGCGCGGCTGCTGAAGACGTCCCCGAGAGAGGTGCGACGACCTGTAGCCGGTCGCCACCGCGGCACTCACCCCTCTTGTTACGCCTGCCGGCGCTCGCGCGCTGGGCCGGCCCTCCATGATCCACGACAAGAACAGGACGACCGTGTCGACCAAGTCACGTACCCGCAGCAAGACCCGTCTCTCGCGTGCCCTCGGCATCGCGCTGACCCCCAAGGCCGCCCGCTACCTCGAGAAGCGTCCCTACGCTCCCGGCGAGCACGGCCGCACCAAGCGCAAGACCGACAGCGACTACGCCGTCCGTCTCCGTGAGAAGCAGCGCCTGCGTGCCCAGTACGGCATCCGCGAGGCCCAGCTCCGCATCGTCTTCAACGAGGCCCGCAAGGCCTCGGGCCTGACCGGTGAGAACCTGGTCGAGCTGCTCGAGACGCGTCTCGACGCCCTGGTCGTCCGTGCCGGCATCGCCCGCACCACGGCCCAGGCCCGTCAGATGATCGTGCACCGTCACATCCTCGTCGACGGCAAGCTCGTCGACCGCCCCTCCTTCCGTCTGAAGGAGGGCCAGATGATCCACGTCAAGCCCAAGAGCGAGAAGATGGAGATCTTCCAGGTCTCCGCCGCCGGTGGCCACGTCGACCTCCTCCCCAAGGTGCCCGCGTACCTCGAGGTCGAGATCGACAAGCTGCAGGCCCGCCTCGTGCGTCGCCCGAAGCGCGCCGAGGTCCCCGTGACCTGCGAGGTCCAGCTGGTCGTCGAGTACTACGCCGCCCGCTAGCACCTGCTCCACAGCGACTCCGGAGGGAGCGCGCCGCTCACGTGGCGCGCTCCCTTCGTCGTCCCCGGCGGCCCGGTGCCCGACCGCCCGGCCGTTCGAAGTAAGCTGACGTGTCGACCCGCGCCGTCCCGGCGCAGACCCGTGAGGAGCACCCGTGAAGAGCCTGATCCTGCTGTCCGTCGGCGTCGTCCTCGGGCTCGGCATCGCGCACCTCGCCGTCCGCACGGCCGGGGGGCAGCGCCTCCTCGACGACATCGACGGCAGCGTCACCTCGTTCCGCGCCGCGGTCGTCGACGGCTACAAGACCCGTGAGGCCGAGCTGCGCTCGGCGACGGACCCCACGACCGAGGGCTGACCCGGCCGGGGCCCCGCGCCTCCTCGTCCGCCCCCGCACATCACCGCAGCACCCCTGGGAGAACCATGCAGACCGCAGAGATCCGCCGCCGTTGGCTCGAGTACTTCGGTGAGCGAGGCCACACCGTGGTCCCGTCCGCCTCCCTGGTCAGCGACGACCCGTCGCTGCTCTTCACGGTCGCCGGCATGGTGCCGTTCATCCCTTACCTCACCGGCCTCGTGCCGACGCCCTGGCCCCGGGCCACCAGCGTCCAGAAGTGCATCCGCACCAACGACATCGAGGAGGTCGGCAAGACGCCGCGGCACGGCACCTTCTTCCAGATGAACGGCAACTTCTCGTTCGGCGACTACTTCAAGGACCGCGCGATCGAGTACGCGTGGGGGCTGCTGACCTCGAGCGAGGCCGACGGCGGGCTGGCCTTCTCGCCGGACGACCTCTGGGTGACCGTCTACGAGGAGGACGACGAGGCGATCGAGCTCTGGAAGCGCATCGCGGGGCTGCCCGACGAGCGGATCCAGCGCCTCGGGAAGGACACGAACTACTGGCACACCGGCCAGCCCGGTCCCGCAGGCCCGTGCTCCGAGATCTTCTTCGACCGTGGCCCGGCCTACGGCGTCGACGGCGGCCCCGCCACCGACGACGACCGCTACGTCGAGATCTGGAACCTCGTGTTCATGCAGTACCAGATCGACAACGTGCGCTCGAAGGTCGACTTCGACATCGTGCGCGAGCTGCCCGCGAAGAACATCGACACCGGCATGGGCCTCGAGCGTGTCGCGTTCCTCAAGCAGGGCGTCGACAACATGTACGAGATCGACCAGGTCCGCCCCGTGCTCGACGCCGCCGCGGAGCTGTCCGGCCGCCGCTACGGGGCCGTGCACGACGACGACGTCCGCATGCGGGTCATCGCCGACCACGTGCGGAGCGCGCTCATGCTGCTCTCCGACGGCGTCCGTCCGTCGAACGAGGGCCGCGGCTACATCCTGCGTCGCCTGCTCCGCCGCGCCGTGCGGTCCATGCGCCTGCTGGGTGTGGAGGGGGCCACCTTCCCGGTGCTCTTCGCCGCCTCACGGGACGCCATGAAGGCGGCCTACCCCGAGGTCGAGACCGACTACGACCGCATCTCACAGCTCGCCGTCGGCGAGGAGGAGACCTTCCTCCGCACCCTGTCGGCCGGCACCGACATCCTCGACATCGCCGTCGCCGACACGAAGCGCCGCGACGAGGGCTCCGGCTCCCCGCGACTCGCGGGCGACACGGCCTTCCTCCTCCACGACACCTTCGGCTTCCCGATCGACCTGACGCTCGAGATCGCGGAGGAGAACGGCCTGACGGTCGACCGCGAGGCCTTCGACCGCCTCATGAGCGAGCAGCGGGCCCGCGCCAAGGCCGACGCGAAGTCGCGGAAGACCGCCCTCGCCGACCTCAGCGTCTACAGCGCGTTCCGTGCCCACGGCGAGACCGTGTTCACGGGGTACGACGTGCTCGACACCGAGTCGACCGTCCTCGGCATCATCGTCGACGGTGCCTCCGTCGACCGTGCCGTCGCGGGCGACATCGCCGAGGTGATCCTCGCGGAGACCTCGCTCTACGCGGAGTCCGGCGGGCAGGAGGCCGACGCCGGCAGCATCGTCGGCACGGGCTTCGACCTCGAGGTGCTCGACGTGCAGAAGCCGGTCAAGGGCCTCATCAGCCACCGGGTGCAGGTGCGCTCCGGCGAGGTCGGCGTCGGGGACGCCGCCACGAGCGTCGTCGACCCCGTGTGGCGCCGCGGCGCGACGCAGGCGCACTCCGCGACCCACCTCGTGCACGCGGCGCTCCGCGAGGTGCTCGGGCCGGAGGCGCACCAGGCCGGCTCGTACAACAAGGCCGGCTACCTGCGCCTCGACTTCAACTGGAACCAGGCCCTCAGCCCCGCCACGCGGTCCGAGATCGAGGAGATCGCGAACCGTGCCATCCGCGACGACCTCCAGGTCGTCACCCGCGAGATGCCCCTCGACGAGGCCCGGGCGATGGGCGCCATGGCCCTCTTCGGCGAGAAGTACGGCGAGACCGTGCGGATGGTCGACATCGGGGGCCCGTGGTCGCGGGAGCTCTGCGCCGGCACCCACGTCTCGACGAGCTCGCAGGTCGGGCTCGTGAACCTGGTGAGCGAGACCTCCGTGGGCTCGACCAACCGCCGGGTGGAGTCGCTGGTCGGCCTGGACGCGTTCCGCGAGTTCGCGTCGGAGCGCGCGATCGTGGCCCAGCTCACGTCGTCGCTCAAGGCGCCGCGCGAGCAGCTGCCCGAGCGCGTGGGCGACCTGGTGGCGAGCCTCAAGGCCGCCGAGAAGCGGATCGCGGAGTTCGAGTCCGCCCAGCTCGCGACCCGGGTGCCCTCGCTCGCGGCGACGGCCGCTCCGGTCGGCGAGCTGACCGTCGTGGCCGAGGACGTCGGCGCGCTGCGCACCACCGACGAGCTGCGGTCGCTCGTGACGTCCGTGCGCGAGCGTCTCGGCTCCTCGTCCTCGTCCGTCGTCGCCCTGGCGGCCGACGTGCAGGGCAAGCCCGCCGTCATCGTCGCCACGACCGACGGTGCTCGTCGGGCCGGCGTGAAGGCGGGCGCCCTGGCTCGCGCGGCCGCGGGCGTGCTCGGCGGCGGGGGAGGCGGCAAGGACGACCTCGCGCAGGGCGGCGGCTCCGACGTGGCCGCCGTGCCGGCGGCGCTGGCCGGCATCGTCGCGGCCCTCCGGGGCTGAGGGTGCGTCGCGGGGTGCGGCTCGGCGTCGACGTGGGCCGCGCCCGCATCGGCGTCGCCCGCACCGACCCGGACGGCATGATCGCGACCCCGGTCGAGACCGTGCCGAGGGCGGCGGACGGCACCGCCGACGTCGACGCCATCCTCGCCCACGCCGCTGAGGCGTCGGCCTTCGAGATCATCGTGGGCCTGCCGTTGTCGCTGTCGGGCGGTGACACTCCCTCGACCACCGACGCGCGCGACTTCGCCGCCGTCCTCGCCGGCCGGAGCGACGTGCCGGTCCGGCTCGTCGACGAGCGGCTGTCCACCGTCAGTGCACAAGGAGCACTGCGGGCCTCCGGGCGCAAGGGCCGTCGACAACGATCCGTCATCGATCAGGTCGCCGCTGTTATCATCGTCCAGCACGCGCTCGACCTCGAGCGGTCGAGCGGTCGCCCGCCCGGTCACCTCGTGGGCGCACCCGGCCCCGACGACGGCGCCGGGGCCCTCCCCGCACCCGACGAAGGACGATGACCGTGGCCGACGATCCCCAGTGGGACGACCTCTTCGCGTCGCCCCCGCAGTCCGACCCTCCTCGCGGCGCCGACGGCAGCCGCGCCTCCGCCGGTGCCCGCCGAGCCGGGGTCGCCACCGCCGAGCCCGCCGAGGAGGTGCCGGCCGCCTCCCGTCGTGAGCAGCGCGACCGGGAGCGCTCGCCCCGGGGTCGTGAGAAGCGCCCTCGTGGCAGCAGGAAGGGCGGCATCGTGCTGCTCGTGGTCCTGCTCGTCGTCGTGGGCGGCGGCGCCGCGGGCGTCGCCGCGGCGTGGGGCGCCGTGTCGCCCCTGATCGAGAAGCTCCAGGGCGAGCCCGCCCCCGAGGACTTCTCCGGCACCGGCAACGGCACGGAGGTGCAGTTCGCCGTGACCAGCGGCGAGAACGGCTCCGACATCGCGACGAACCTCAACGACGCCGGCGTCACGAAGAGCTACCAGGCCGCCTACTCGCTCATGCTCGCCGACCCCACCATCACGTTCCAGCCCGGCAGCTACACGCTGCAGCAGGAGATGAGCGCCGCCTCGGCCCTCGCCGCCCTGCAGGACTCCTCCAACCGGGTCACGGACCGCGTCGTCATCCCCGAGGGGACGGCCGCCGTCGACGTGTACACGCTGCTCGCCGACGCCACGGGCATCCCGCTCGACCAGGTCCAGGCCGCGGCCGCCGACCCCGCGTCGTTCGGCCTCCCCGCCGAGGCGACCAGCCTCGAGGGCTGGCTCTTCCCGGCGACCTACGAGCTCGACCCCGGCCTCGACGCGCGGGGCTACCTGCAGCAGATGGTCGACACGATGAAGGAGCGCCTCGCGGCCGCCGGCGTGCAGCCCGCCGACCAGCAGCGCATCGTCGTCTTCGCCTCGCTCATCCAGCGCGAGGCGGGCCTCGCGGCCGACTACCCGAAGGTGGCACGGGTCTTCCAGAACCGCCTCGACCAGGGGATGCTGCTGCAGTCCGACGCGACCGTCGCCTACGGCACCGGCAACACGCACCGCGTGACGACGACGGACGCGGAGCGCGGCGACGCCGACAACCCCTACAACACGTACCAGCACGAGGGCCTCCCCGTCGGCCCCATCTCCAACCCGGGCGACCTCGCGATCGACGCGGCCGTCGCCCCGGCCGACGGCTCCTGGCTCTACTTCGTCACGACGAACCTCGACACCGGCGAAACGGCGTTCTCGACGACGTTCGCCGAGCACGAGGAGGCCGTCGCCGTCTGGCAGGCCTGGATGCGCGAGCACCCCGAGTACCAGTAGGCCCACGGCCGCGCCGTGCCCGCCGCCCGTCCTCCCCGCCCGGGGCGGCGGGCGGCGGACGGCCACGTCCTCGGCCTGTGCGAGGATTGCCGCATGCTTCGTTGGTTGACCGCAGGGGAATCTCACGGCCCCGAGCTCATCGCCGTCCTCGAGGGGCTGCCCGCGGGCGTGCCCGTCTCGATGGACGCCGTCCGCACCGACCTCGCCCGGCGGAAGCTCGGCTACGGCCGCGGCTCGCGCATGAAGTTCGAGCAGGACGAGCTGGCCATCTCCGGCGGCGTCCGCCACGGCCTCACCATGGGCAGCCCGGTCGCCCTCCGCATCGGCAACACGGAGTGGCCGAAGTGGGAGGAGGTCATGAGCCCGGAGCCCGTCGAGGTCAGCGACGCGTCCCGTGGGCGCAGCGCCCCGCTCACGCGGCCCCGCCCCGGCCACGCCGACCTCGTGGGCATGCAGAAGTACGGCTTCGACGAGGCCCGCCCCGTGCTCGAGCGCGCGAGTGCCCGCGAGACGGCCGCGCGCGTCGCCCTCGGCGCCGTGGCGCGCTCCTTCCTCGCCGAGCTCGGCGTCGAGCTCGTCAGCCACACGCTCTCCATCGGCCCGGTCCGCGTGCCCGAGGGCGCCGACCTGCCGCGACCGGGCGACGTCGACCGGCTCGACGACGACCCCCTCCGCTGCTTCGACCCCGCCACCTCCGCGCTCATGGTCGACGAGGTCGAGTCCGCGAAGAAGGACGGCGACACCCTCGGCGGCGTGGTCGAGGTGCTCGCCTACGGCGTGCCGCCCGGCCTCGGCTCGCACGTGCACTGGGACCGCCGGCTCGACTCCCGTCTGGCGGCCGCCCTGATGGGGATCCAGGCCATCAAGGGCGTCGAGGTCGGCGACGGCTTCGAGACGACGCGTCGCCGCGGCAGCGTCGCGCACGACGAGCTGCACCGCCAGGGCGGCGTCATCTCCCGCGACACCGACCGTGCCGGGGGCACCGAGGGCGGCATGAGCACCGGCACCGTCCTCCGCGTCCGCGCCGGCATGAAGCCCATCGCCACCGTCCCCCACGCCCTCGCGACGATCGACGTCGCGACGGGCGACGAGAGCAAGGCCCACCACCAGCGCTCCGACGTCTGTGCCGTGCCCGCCGCCGGCGTCGTCGCGGAGTCGATGGTCGCGCTCGTCCTGGCCGACGCGGTGCTCGAGAAGTTCGGCGGCGACTCCCTCGCCGAGACCTCGCGCAACCTCCGGGCCTACCTCGAGTCCATCCCCGAGACCCTCCGCACCGAGGCGGCGGCCTCCGGATCGTGACCGGCGCCCCGGAGGGCACGGCGTCGGGGCCTCCGGCCGCCGAGGCCGGGCCCGTCGTGCTCATCGGCCCGATGGGCGCCGGCAAGAGCAGCATCGGGAAGAAGCTGTCCCGGCGGCTCCGCCTCCCCTTCGTCGACACCGACCGCGTCGTCGTCCGTCGGCACGGGCCCGTCGCGGAGATCTTCGCCGTGCACGGGGAGCCCCGGTTCCGGGAGCTCGAGCACGACGTCGTCGCCGAGGCGCTGACCAGCCCCGGCGTGGTCTCGCTCGGCGGGGGAGCGGTGCTCCACCCCGACACGCGCGAGCGGCTCGCCGCAACGACCGTGGTGCTGCTGACGGTCACGCCCGAGGCGGTGGAGGCGCGGATCGCCGGGTCCGCCCGCCCGCTCCTGCAGACCGGCGGCATGGCCGCCTGGCGCGCGATCGCCGACGAGCGGGCGCCCCTGTACCGATCCCTGGCCGACGTCGAGCTCGACACGTCCGACCGGCCCGTCTCGACCTTGGTCGACGACATCGTCGTCTTCCTGGCCGGGCGCACCGACCACCAGACCGAGAGGCCCGCATGAGCGACACCCGCCCCCACGACAGCGCCCCCCAGGACAGCGCCCTCCAGGGCGACTCCGCCCGCCACGACGACGACTCGACGACGATCCGCGTCGGCGGCGACGCCCCCTACGACGTGGTGCTCGGTCGGGGCGTCGCCTCGCGCATCCCCGCGCTGTTGCCGAGCGGCACCGCCAAGGTGCTGATCGTCCACGCGCCCACGCTCGGCCGGAAGGCCGGCGAGCTGCGCGAGAGCCTCGTGGCCGCGGGCTACGAGGCCCTCATCGCCGAGGTCCCCGACGCCGAGGACGCCAAGCGCGTCGAGGTGGCGGCCTTCTGCTGGCAGGTGCTCGGCCAGGCGGACTTCACGCGCACCGACGCCGTGATCGGCCTCGGCGGCGGCGCCGTCACCGACCTCGCGGGCTTCGTCGCCGCGACCTGGCTCCGGGGCGTCGCGCTCGTCCAGGTGCCCACGACCGTCCTCGGCATGGTCGATGCCAGCCTGGGCGGCAAGACCGGCATCAACACGGCCGAGGGCAAGAACCTCGTCGGCGCCTTCCACGCGCCCGTCGCCGTCGTGGCCGACCTCGACATGCTCGACACCCTCGGGCGAAACGAGATCCTGGCCGGGTTCGCCGAGGTCGTGAAGGCGGGCTTCATCGCCGAGCCCGAGATCCTCGACGTGATCGAGGCCGACGTCGACCGGGCGGTCGACCCGACGACCCCGGAGTTCCGGCGGGTCCTCGAGCTGGCCATCGGCGTCAAGGCGCGCGTGGTCGCGGCGGACTTCACCGAGCAGGGGCTCCGCGAGATCCTGAACTACGGGCACACCCTCGGCCACGCCGTCGAGCACGCCGAGCGCTACCAGTGGCGGCACGGCGCGGCCGTCTCGGTCGGCATGGTGTTCGCCGCCGAGCTGGCCCGCCTGAGCGGACGGCTCAGCGACGAGGTCGTCGACCGTCACCGCCGCATCCTCGAGTCCCTGACCCTGCCGACGAGCTACCCGCTCGGCCGGTGGAACACCCTGCTCGCGACGATGCAGCGCGACAAGAAGTCCCGGGCGGGCATGCTCCGCTTCATCGTCCTCGACGACGTCGCGAAGCCCACCGTCCTCACCGGTCCCGACGCGAGCCTGCTCTTCATGGCGTACCAGGAGATCGGCTCCTAGGCAGGCGCGTCCGCCCGTCGCCCTCCCCGCCGGGACGAGCGCGTCCGGTAGACTCGCTCGTCGGCCGGTCTCGGCCGCATCACCAAGAACTCGGAACGGACCCCGCACGCATGGCGACCACCAACGACATCAAGAACGGCGCCGTCCTCAACCTGGACGGCCAGCTCTGGAACGTGATCGAGTTCCAGCACGTCAAGCCGGGCAAGGGCGGGGCCTTCGTCCGCACCAAGATGAAGAACGTCATGTCGGGCAAGGTCGTCGACAAGACGTTCAACGCCGGCACCAAGATCGACTTCGCGAACGTCGACCGCCGCGAGTACACGTACCTCTACGCCGAGGCCGACGGCTACGTGTTCATGGACACCAGCGACTACGACCAGATCAACGTCCCGGCGACGATCGTCGGCGACGCGAAGAACTTCATGCTCGAGAACCAGAACGTGCAGATGGCGCTCCACGACGGCACGCCCCTCTACATCGAGCTGCCCGCCAGCGTCGTCCTCGAGGTCACGTACACCGAGCCCGGTCTGCAGGGCGACCGCTCGACCGGCGGCACCAAGGCCGCGACGGTCGAGACCGGCTACGAGATCCAGGTCCCGCTCTTCCTCGAGACCGGCACCAAGGTCAAGGTCGACACGCGCGACGGCGGCTACCTCGGCCGCGTCGCCGACTAGTCGGCGCCGACAGCCTCCGTGAGCGCACGCACCAAGGCGCGCAAGCGCGCCCTCGACGTCCTCTACGTCGCCGACGTCCGACAGATCAGCATCAGCGACGCCCTGGTCGCCGAGACCACGCGGGCGATGGCCCAGCCCGAGCGCAGCTCCAGCTGGGGCTACGCCCGCGACCTCGTCCAGGGCGTCGTCGAGAACGGCTCCGAGATCGACGAGCTCATCGAGACGTACTCGCAGGGCTGGCCCCTGAAGCGGATGCCCATCCTCGACCGGGGCATCCTCCGCATCGCCATCTTCGAGCTGCTCCACGCCGACGACGTGCCCGACCACGTCGCGATCAGCGAGGCGGTCGAGCTCGCCGAGTCGCTGAGCACCGACGACTCCGCCACCTTCGTCAACGGCCTGCTCAGCAGCGTCGCCGCCAGCCGCTAGGCTGGCGGCACCGCGTCGCGGCCTGCGGGCCGGGTCGCGACGCACCACCCCGACGTCCTTTAAATTCCGTCCCGAGAGGCGGGGAAGGAGGTCCGATTGAGCACCCGTACCGTGCTGAGTCAGGCTGACATCACGCGCGCCCTGACGCGCATCTCCCACGAGATCCTCGAGTCGAACCGGGGCCCCGACGGCCTCGTGGTCCTCGGGGTCCCGACGCGGGGCGTCGCCCTCGCCGAGCGTCTCGGAGCGACCCTCTCGTCGATCGCCGGCGTCGTCGTCCCGGTCGGTGCCGTGGACGTCACGATGTACCGCGACGACCTGCGGCGAAACCCGACGCGGGCGAGCCACCCCACGAGCCTCCCGCCCGGCGGGATCGACGGCGCGGTCGTCGTGCTCGTCGACGACGTGCTCTACTCGGGCCGCACCGTCCGGGCCGCCCTCGACGCGCTCAGCGCGCTCGGGCGACCGCGGGCCGTCCGCCTCGCCGTCCTCGTCGACCGGGGCCACCGCGAGCTGCCGATCCGGGCCGACTTCGTGGGCAAGAACCTGCCGACCTCCTCGTCGGAGCGCATCTACGTGCACCTGTCGGAGGTCGACGGCGACGACGGCGTCGCCATCGAGGGAGGCGCGGGCGACGAGCCCGACGCCGCCTCCGCCGGGCAGACCGGCGGGCCCACCTCGTGAGGCACCTCCTCAGCACGGCCGACCTGAGCCGCGACGACGCCCTCCGGGTGCTCGACGTGGCCGAGGACATGGCCGACGTCGCCACCCGGCAGGTGAAGAAGCTCCCCACGCTCCGCGGCACCACCGTGGTCAACCTCTTCTACGAGGACTCCACCCGCACCCGCATCTCGTTCGAGGCCGCGGCCAAGCGCCTGAGCGCCGACGTGATCAACTTCGCGGCGAAGGGCTCCAGCGTGTCGAAGGGCGAGTCCCTGAAGGACACCGCCCAGACGCTCGCCGCGATGGGAGCCGACGGCATCGTCCTCCGGCACCCCGCCTCCGGCGCCCCTCGCGTGCTCGCCGACAGCGGCTGGGTCGACGCCGGGATCGTCAACGCCGGCGACGGCACGCACGAGCACCCGACGCAGGCGCTGCTCGACGCCTTCACGATGCGTCGTCGCCTCCACGGCGCCGCCAGTCGTGGCCGCGACCTCGACGGGGTGGAGGTGCTCATCGTCGGCGACGTGCTGCACTCCCGCGTGGCCCGGTCGAACGCCTGGCTGCTGCGGACGCTCGGCGCCCACGTCACCGTGGTCGCTCCGCCGACGCTGCTGCCCGTCGACGTCAGCCGCTTCGGGGTCGACGTCCACTACGACCTCGACGAGGCCATCGCGGCCGTGCGGCCCGACGTCGTGATGATGCTGCGCATCCAGCAGGAGCGCATGCACGAGGCGTTCTTCCCCAACGCCCGCGAGTACGCCCGCTCCTGGGGCCTCGGCGCCGCGCGGTTCCGCACGCTGCCGGAGACGACGATCGTCATGCACCCCGGGCCGATGAACCGCGGCCTCGAGATCAGCGACGAGGCCGCCGACTCGCCCCGCTCCACCGTGCGCGACCAGGTGACGAACGGCGTCGCCGTCCGCATGGCCGTGCTCTACCTGACCCTCGCCGGCGACCGGGAAGGGACCCCGTGACCACCACCTCCTACCTGATCCGCTCCGTCGAGGCCCCGGACGGCGCCCGCACCGACGTCCTCGTCCGCGACGGCGTCGTGGCCGAGCTCGGCTCCGGGCTGAGCCACCTCGGCGCCCGGGTCGTCGACGGTGACGGGCTGCTCGTGCTCCCCGGTCTCGTCGACCTGCACACGCACCTCCGCGAGCCCGGCGGCGAGGGCAGCGAGACGGTGCTCACGGGCTCCCGCGCGGCGGCGGCCGGGGGCTACACGGCGGTCAACGCCATGGCCAACTCGTCGCCCGTGGCCGACACCGCCGGCGTCGTCGAGCAGGTCCAGGCCCTCGGCGACCGAGCGGGCTACGTGACCGTCCGGCCGATCGGCGCGGTGTCGCAGGGCCTCGCCGGCACGCACCTCTCCGAGATCGGCGCGATGGCCCGGTCGCGCGCCGCCGTCCGGGTCTTCTCCGACGACGGCCACTGCGTCTCCGACCCGCTGCTGATGCGCCGCGCCCTGGAGTACATCAAGGGCTTCGGGGGGGTGCTCGCGCAGCACGCGCAGGAGCCGCGGCTGACCCAGGGCGCGCAGATGAACGAGGGCGCCCTCTCCGCCGAGCTCGGCCTGGGCGGCTGGCCGGCCGTCGCCGAGGAGGCGATCATCGCGCGCGACGTGCTGCTCGCCGACCACGTCGGGGCCCGCCTGCACGTCTGCCACGTCTCGACGGCCGGCAGCGTCGAGGTGGTCCGCTGGGCGAAGTCCCGGGGCATCGCCGTGACCGCCGAGGTCACGCCGCACCACCTGCTGCTCACCGAGGAGCTCGTCTCGAGCTACGACTCGCGCTACAAGGTGAACCCGCCGCTCCGGCGGCAGGAGGACGTCGAGGCCCTCCGCGCGGCCCTCGCCGACGGCACCGTCGACATCGTCGCCACCGACCACGCACCGCACACCTCGGAGGCGAAGTGCTGCGAGTGGGACGCCGCGGCCAACGGGATGGTCGGCCTCGAGTCGGCCCTCTCGGTCGTGCACCGCACCATGGTCGAGACGGGCATGATCGGCTGGGCCGACGTCGCCCGCGTCATGTCCACGGCCCCGGCCGTGATCGGGCAGGTCGCGGGCCAGGGCCGCCCGCTCGCGGTGGGGGAGCCCGCCGAGCTCACGCTCTACGATCGAGGGGTGACCCGCACCTTCGGCCTGGAGCACCTCGCGGGCAAGAGCACGAACTCGCCGTACCTGGGCGAACGGCTCCCCGGGCGGGTCGAGGCGACCTTCCACCAGGGCTACGCGACCGTCCTCGACGGGTCCGTGGTCGACGCCGAGTCCGTCGCCCGGTCCGCCGCCGAGGTCTCGGCTCGCGCCGTGCTGGCCGCGGGGGAGGCGACCGACCGGTGACCTACTGGCTCATCGGCGCCGCCGTCCTCGTCCTCCTCGGCCTCCTCATGGCCGCGATGGTCCGCGCCTGGCGCGCCCGCGGGCGACGACAGTCGGAGGTGCCCGCCCCCGAGCGCGCCCCCGACGAGCTCGGGCCCGCCAGCGTCGAGCGCGACGGGTTCTACGTGGCCACCACCCGGGCCGGCGACCCCCTCGACCGGATCGTCGTCCACGGCCTCGGCTTCCGCGGTCGCGCAGTCGTCTCCGTGCACCCCGAGGGCGTCCGGCTGGCCATCGCGGGCGAGCCCCCGGTGCTGATCCGCGCCTCCTCGGTCCGCGCCGTCGAGCGCGCCACCTGGGCGATCGACCGCGTCGTCGAGACCGACGGCCTCGTGGCGGTCACCTGGAGCCTCGGCGACACCGTCGTCGACACCTACCTGCGCTTCGCCGACGACCCCCGACCGGTCGTCGACGCCCTGCGCCCCCTCGTCCCCCCGGCCCCCGCGGCCGGCACCCCCACAGGAGAGAAGACCATTGACTGACGCGTCGAACACCCCCCGGGCCGTCCTCGTGCTCGAAGACGGGTCGCGCCACGTCGGCCGCGCCTACGGCGCCGTCGGGCGCACCCTCGGCGAGACCGTCTTCGCGACCGGCATGACCGGCTACCAGGAGACCCTCACCGACCCGTCGTACGCGGGCCAGATCGTCGTGATGACGGCGCCCCACGTCGGCAACACCGGCGTCAACGACGAAGACCCCGAGTCCCGCCGCATCTGGGTCTCCGGCTACGCCGTCCGCGACGCCAGCCGCGTCGTGTCGAACCACCGCGCCCAGGGCAGCCTCGACGACCAGCTCGTCGCCGACGGCGTCGTGGGCATCCGGGGCATCGACACCCGGGCCGTGACCCGTCGCCTCCGCGACGTCGGCTCGATGCGGGGCGGCATCTTCAGCGGGGCCGACTTCGACCTCGCCGACGACGAGCAGCTCGCCCTCGTGCGCGACTCGGCCGACATGCGCGGCCTGAGCCTGTCGAGCGCGGTCTCGACGACGGAGCGCTACGTGCTCCCGGCCGAGGGCGAGGCCGTCGGCACGGTCGCCGTGCTCGACCTCGGGGTCAAGACCTCGACCCTGCGCTACCTCGCCCAGCGCGGCTTCGAGGTGCACGTGCTCCCGCAGGACACGACACCCGAGCAGCTCCGCGAGCTCGCCCCCGACGCCCTGTTCTTCTCGAACGGCCCCGGCGACCCCGCGGCCAGCGACGCCCAGGTCGAGCTGCTCCGCGGCGCGCTGCGCGACGGGGTGCCCTACTTCGGCATCTGCTTCGGCAACCAGCTCTTCGGTCGGGCCCTCGGGTTCGACACCTACAAGCTGCCCTTCGGCCACCGCGGCATCAACCAGCCCGTCCTCGACAAGACCACCGGCCGGGTCGAGATCACCAGCCAGAACCACGGCTTCGCGGTCGACGCCCCGATCGAGGGCGTGCTCGACTCGCCCGCCGGCTTCGGCCGCGTCGAGGTCAGCCACTTCAGCCTGAACGACGAGGTCGTGGAGGGGCTCCGCGCCCTCGACATCCCGGCGTTCTCGGTGCAGTACCACCCCGAGGCCGCCGCGGGCCCGCACGACAGCAACCACCTCTTCGACCGCTTCCGCGAGGCGGTCGTCGCCCGGAAGTCCGGCCAGCCCGTCGACTTCGGCTCCGACCTGGAAAGCAGCAACTGATGCCCAAGCGCGCAGACATCAACTCCGTCCTCGTGATCGGCTCCGGGCCGATCGTCATCGGCCAGGCGGCCGAGTTCGACTACTCGGGCACGCAGGCCTGCCGCGTGCTCCGCGAGGAGGGCGTCCGGGTCATCCTCGTCAACCCGAACCCGGCGACGATCATGACCGACCCCGACTTCGCCGACGCGACGTACATCGAGCCGATCACGTCCGAGGTGCTCGAGGCGATCATCGTCAAGGAGCGCCCCGACGCGATCCTGCCCACGCTCGGCGGGCAGACGGCCCTCAACGCCGCCATCGCCCTCGACGCCGAGGGGATCCTCGCGAAGCACGGCGTCGAGCTGATCGGCGCCAAGGTCGAGGCGATCCAGAAGGGCGAGGACCGCCAGCTCTTCAAGGAGCTCGTGCTCGAGTCCGGCGCCGACGTCGCGAAGTCGTACATCGCGCACACGGTCGACGAGGCGATCGAGTACGCCGAGGACCTCGGCTACCCGCTCGTCATCCGCCCGTCGTTCACGATGGGAGGCCTCGGCTCGGGCTTCGCCTACACGCGCGACGAGCTCGTGCGCATGGTCACCGACGGCCTGCACCAGAGCCCCACCACCGAGGTCCTCCTGGAGGAGAGCATCCTCGGCTGGAAGGAGTACGAGCTCGAGATGATGCGCGACACGGCCGACAACACGGTCGTCGTCTGCTCGATCGAGAACGTCGACCCGGTCGGCGTACACACCGGCGACTCGATCACCGTCGCCCCGGCGCTGACCCTCACCGACCGCGAGTACCAGAACCTCCGCGACATCTCGATCGACATCATCCGGCGCGTGGGCGTCGACACGGGCGGCTGCAACATCCAGTTCGCGGTCGATCCGAAGAACGGCCGCGTCATCGTCATCGAGATGAACCCCCGCGTCTCCCGCTCCAGCGCCCTCGCGTCGAAGGCGACGGGCTTCCCGATCGCCAAGATCGCCGCGAAGCTCGCCCTCGGGTACCGGCTCGACGAGATCCCGAACG
Organism: Frigoribacterium sp. CFBP 13707; assembly: GCF_014842245.1. Lineage (NCBI taxonomy): Bacteria > Bacillati > Actinomycetota > Actinomycetes > Micrococcales > Microbacteriaceae > Frigoribacterium > Frigoribacterium sp. CFBP 13707. The sequence continues at coordinate 350,641 of NZ_JACYVL010000003.1, read as the reverse complement.
ACATCACGAAGGTGACCCCCGCCTCCTTCGAGCCCACCCTCGACTACGTCGTCGTCAAGGTGCCGCGCTTCGCCTTCGAGAAGTTCCCGGCCGCCGACACCACGCTGAGCACGACGATGAAGAGCGTCGGCGAGGCCATGGCCATCGGCCGCAACTACGCCCAGGCGCTGCAGAAGGCCCTGCGCTCGCTCGAGAAGCGCGGGTCGAGCTTCCACTGGGAGGGCGAGCCGGGCGACGCGGAGGCGCTCCTCGCGCTGGCGCACACCCCCACCGACGGGCGCATCGTGACCGTGCAGCAGGCGCTGCGTGCCGGCGCGACGGCCGAGCAGGTGTTCGAGTCCACCGCCATCGACCCCTGGTTCATCGACCAGGTGGTCCTGATCAACGAGGTCGCAGACGAGGTCGCTGCGGCCACGGAGCTGGACGCCGATCTCTTCGCCCACGCGAAGGACCACGGCTTCAGCGACGCCCAGATCGCGCAGCTGCGCGGCCTCGGCGAGCAGGAGGTCCGCGAGGAGCGCTGGGCGCTCGGCGTGCGCCCGGTCTACAAGACCGTCGACACCTGCGCCGGCGAGTTCCCGGCCCTCACGCCGTACCACTACTCGAGCTACGACGTCGAGACCGAGGTCGCCCCGAGCGACCGCCGCAAGGTGGTCATCCTCGGCTCGGGCCCGAACCGCATCGGCCAGGGCGTGGAGTTCGACTACTCGTGCGTGCACGCCAGCTTCGCGCTGAGCGACGCGGGCTACGAGACGATCATGGTCAACTGCAACCCGGAGACGGTCTCGACCGACTACGACACCAGCGACCGGCTCTACTTCGAGCCGCTGACCCTCGAGGACGTCCTCGAGGTCGTGCACGCGGAGTCGCAGAGCGGCGAGCTCGTCGGCGTCGTCGTGCAGCTCGGCGGCCAGACGGCGCTCGGCCTGTCGAAGGGCCTCGAGGCGGCCGGGGTGCCCATCCTCGGCACGACCCCCGACGCGATCGACTCCGCCGAGGAGCGCGGCCTGTTCTCGGCCATCCTCGACCGGGCGGGCCTCCTCGCGCCGAAGAACGGCACGGCCACCGACTACGAGAGCGCCGTCGCCGTCGCGGAGGAGATCGGCTACCCCGTGCTCGTCCGCCCGTCGTACGTCCTCGGCGGCCGCGGCATGGAGATCGTCTACGACAGCCCGTCGCTGGCCGACTACTTCGTCCGCGTGCAGGACGCGGCCATCATCGGGCCCGACGCGCCGCTGCTCGTCGACAGGTTCCTCGACGACGCGGTGGAGATCGACGTCGACGCGCTCTACGACGGCACCGAGCTCTACGTCGGCGGCGTGATGGAGCACATCGAGGAGGCCGGCATCCACTCCGGCGACTCGAGCTGCACGCTGCCCCCGGTCACGCTGGGCAAGGGCGAGATCGACCGCGTCCGCGAGGCGACCCTCGCGATCGCGCAGGGCATCGGGGTCTCCGGCCTGCTGAACGTCCAGTTCGCGATCGCCGCGGGCGTGCTCTACGTCATCGAGGCGAACCCCCGGGCCAGCCGCACGGTGCCCTTCGTCTCGAAGGCCCTCGGCATCCCCCTCGCGAAGGCGGCCTCGCTCGTGATGGTCGGCACGTCGATCCGCGAGCTCGTCGAGAGCGGCCTGCTGCCCGAGCAGGACGGCTCCGACGTGCCGCTAGACTCGCCGATCTCCGTCAAGGAGGCCGTCCTGCCCTTCAAGCGGTTCCGCACGAAGGAGGGGCAGATCGTCGACAGCGTGCTGAGCCCCGAGATGCGGTCCACCGGCGAGGTCATGGGCATCGACCGCGACTTCCCGCGCGCCTTCGCGAAGAGCCAGACCGCCGCCTACGGCGGGCTGCCCACGTCGGGCACGGTGTTCGTGTCGGTGGCCGACCGTGACAAGCGGGCCATCGTGCTGCCCGTGCTGCGCCTGCAGCAGCTCGGCTTCCGGATCCTCGCGACCGAGGGCACCGCGACCGTCCTCGTGCGCAACGGGATCGCGGCCGACACCGTGGCGAAGTTCAGCGCCGGCGGCGAGAGCGTCGTCGACCTGATCAACCGCGACGAGGTCGACATCGTGATCAACACGCCGAGCGGGTCCAGCGCGCGGGCGGACGGCTACGAGATCCGCGCCGCCACCGTCGCGGCCGACAAGGCGCTCTTCACGACGATCGCGCAGCTCGGCGCCGCCGTGGCGTCGATCGAGGCCGTGCACACCGACCTCGAGGTGACCAGCCTGCAGGACTACGGCATCGCCCGGGCCGCTCGCCGATGACCCCGACCGCGCCAGCGGCGCCCGCCCCCTTCGGCGACCGGCTCGCCGACGTCATGGCGAGCGTCGGTCCGCTCTGCGTGGGCATCGACCCGCACCCGTGGCTGCTCGACGAGTGGTCGCTGCCCGTGAGCGCCGCAGGCGCGCGGGAGATGGGCCTCCGCGTGGTCGAGGCGACCCGGGGAGGCGCGGGCATCGTCAAGCCGCAGGTCGCGTTCTACGAGCGGTGGGGCTCCGCGGGCTTCGCCGCCCTCGAGGCGGTGCTCGCCGCGGCCCGCGACGCCGACCTGCTCGTCGTGGGCGACGCGAAGCGCGGCGACATCGGCAGCACCATGGACGCGTACGCCGAGGCCTGGTTCTCGCCCGACTCGCCCCTGCGCGTCGACGCGCTCACGGTGTCGCCCTACCTGGGCTTCGGGGCCGCGGCCGGCACGATCGCCCTGGCCCGCGCCTCCGGTGCCGGGGTCTTCGTGCTCGGCGCGACCTCGAACCCCGAGGCGCAGGGCGTGCAGCGCGCCGGGTCCGCCGGGGCGGACGGGCGCGTCGTCACCGTCGCGGGCGGTATCGTCGACCACGTGCTCGACGACAACCAGACCGCGGGGGAGACCCGCCTCGGCTCGGTCGGACTGGTGCTCGGCGCCACCGTCGACCTCGCCGCCACCGGCATCGACGTCGCGCGGCTGACCACGACGCCCGTGCTCGCCCCGGGCTTCGGCCACCAGGGCGCCCGGTACGACCAGCTGCGCAGCCTGTACGGCCCCGCGGCCGACGCCGTCGTCGTCTCGACGTCGCGGGGCGTGCTGTCGGCCGGCCCCTCGGGCGTGGCCGCCGCCGTGCGCCGCGACCAGGAGGAGGTCCGCTCGTGCCTCGCATGACCCCGCCCCCGGTCGACCGGGCCGCCGCCGCCCGTGCCGCCGTCGCCGCCCGTCGCGCCCGCGCCGCCGTCAAGGCGTCGATCGCGGAGCGTCGTCGATCGGCGCTCGACGTGGCCGAGTCGGCCTGGGCCGGCGAGGCCACCGAGCCCGAGGCGACGCTCCGCGTCCGCGAGCTCCTCACGAGCATCCCCGGCATCGGGCCGACCCGGGTCGCGCGCATCATGGCCGACCTCGGCATCGCCGAGTCCAAGCGCGTCGGCGGCCTGGGCGTGCGGCAGCGCCGCATCCTCGGCGACTGGCTCGCGCACCGCGAGGCGAAGGGCCGGCAGCGGTCGCGCCTCGTCGTCCTCGCGGGCCCGACCGCGGTGGGCAAGGGCACGGTGTCGTCGTACATCCGCGACAACTACCCCGACGTGCACCTCTCGATCTCCGCGACGACGCGCTCGCCCCGCCCCGGCGAGGTCGACGGCGTGCACTACTACTTCGTCGACGACGCCGAGTTCGACCGCATGATCCGCGAGCGGGAGCTGCTCGAGCACGCCGTCGTCCACAACTCGTACCGCTACGGCACGCCGCGGCCGCCGATCGACGCCGCGCTCCAGGAGGGCCGGAGCGTCCTGCTCGAGATCGACCTCCAGGGGGCGCGCCTCGTCCGGACGGCGATGCCGGAGGCGGTCCTCGTCTTCCTGCTGCCGCCCACCTGGGACGAACTGGTCCGCCGTCTCATCGGCCGCGGCACGGAGGACGCCGCGGAGCAGCAGCGTCGCCTCGAGACCGCCAAGGTCGAGCTGGCCGCCCAGGACGAGTTCGACGTCAAGGTCGTGAACCACGACGTGGCAGAAGCGGCTCGTGAGGTCGTAGACTTGATGACTGCGTCCTGACCAGGCCGCCCCGCGCCTGACCGGCGCCACGATCTCCCGTCCGGCCCCGGCCGCGGCGGCACCGCCACACGCAGCACCGCCACACGCAGCACTGCGACATGACAAGAGGAGCACCACATGGCCGACAAGAACCAGGGCATCATCGATCCGCCCATCGACGAGCTGCTCTCGAAGGTCGAGTCGAAGTACGCGCTCGTCATCTTCGCGTCCAAGCGCGCCCGCCAGATCAACGACTACTACGCCGACCTGCACGAGGGCAGCCTGTTCGACAACGTCGGACCGCTCGTCGACAGCACCATCGACGACAAGCCCCTCTCGGTCGCCATGCACGAGATCAACGAGGACAAGCTCGAGGTCAAGCCGCTCGCGGCGCCCGCCGAGTAGCGCCCCTCCCGCCGACCGCCGTCATCGACGGTGGTCGGTCGTACCATCAGACGAGGCCCCGCAGGAGTCGATCCCGCGGGGCCTCGCCCCGTCCCCGGGCACCCCCGGGGGCCCGTCCCGACACCCGGAGGACCCGTGACCCTGACCGACCAGACCACCAGCAGCCCGACACCGGCCGCGAGCAGCCTGCGGCTGTTCACGTCCGAGTCGGTCACCGAGGGCCACCCCGACAAGATCTGCGACCAGATCTCCGACGGCATCCTCGACGCCCTGCTGGCGGTCGACCCGGCGAGCCGGGTCGCGGTCGAGACCATGGTCACCACCGGGCTCGTGCACGTGGCCGGCGAGGTGACGACGAAGGGGTACGTCGACATCCCCACGATCGTGCGCGACCTGATCGTCGGCATCGGCTACGACTCGAGCGCCGTCAGCTTCGACGGGCGCACCTGCGGCGTCGAGGTCTCGATCGGCGCGCAGTCGCCCGACATCGCCCAGGGCGTCGACACCGCCCTCGAGGCGCGGGCCGGCACCTCCGACGACGTCCTCGACCGTCAGGGCGCCGGCGACCAGGGCATCATGTTCGGCTACGCGACGAACGAGACGCCCCAGTACATGCCGCTGCCCGTCTGGCTCGCCCACCGTCTCGCCGAGCGCCTCGCGCACGTCCGCAAGTCGGGCGAGCTCGACTACCTGCGCCCCGACGGCAAGACCCAGGTGACGGTCGGCTACGACGGCGTCGTGCCGAAGACGGTCGACACCGTGGTGGTCTCGACGCAGCACTCCCCGCGCGTGTCGATGGAGCAGCTCGAGGCCGACGTCATCGCGCACGTCGTGCGGCCCGTCCTCGACGAGGCGGGCCTCGACTCCCGCGAGACGCGGTTCATCATCAACCCCACGGGCCGCTTCGAGATCGGCGGCCCCCAGGGCGACGCCGGCCTCACGGGCCGCAAGATCATCGTCGACACCTATGGCGGCGCCAGCCGGCACGGCGGCGGCGCGTTCTCCGGCAAGGACCCGTCGAAGGTCGACCGCAGCGCGGCCTACGCCATGCGGTGGGTGGCGAAGAACGCCGTGGCCGCCGGCCTCGCCGACCGCATCGAGCTCCAGGTCGCCTACGCCATCGGCCGCGCCGCACCGGTCGGGCTCTACGTCGAGACCTTCGGCACGGGCCACGTCCCCGACGAGACCATCATCGAGGCCGTCACGGCGGTCTTCGACCTCCGCCCCGCGGCGATCATCCGCGACCTCGACCTGCTCCGCCCGATCTACGCCGCGACGTCGACCTACGGCCACTTCGGCCGCGAGCTGCCCGAGTTCACGTGGGAGGCCCTCGACCGGGTCGACGCCCTGCGGGCCGCCGCCGGGCTCTGACGGGGCCGACGGGCGTGGCGACGGCAGCGGTGTCCCCGCCAGCGGAGGAGCCCGCGTCGGGCCGATCCGTCGACGGCGCCGCGCCCCGGGCGGTGGCGCGCGTCCTGGTCGAGTCGCCCCTGCCGCAGCTCGACCGGCTCTTCGACTACGCCGTGCCCGCACACCTCCGCGCCGACGTCGCGCCGGGCGTGCGCGTCCGGGTGCCGCTCCGCTCGGCGGGGCGCATCGCCGACGCGTTCGTCGTCGAGCTCGACACGACGAGCGACCACCGGGGCGAGCTCAGCGACCTGGAGGACGTCGTGTCGACGGTCCCCGTGCTCGCCCCGGAGGTCTACCGCCTCGCCCGGGCCGTGGCCGACCGCGCCGGCGGCTCCGCGAGCGACGTGCTGAGGCTCGCGGTCCCGCCCCGGCAGGTGCGGGTCGAGAAGGCCCACCTCGCCGCCCTCGAGGAGGCCGCGGGCGTCGAGCCGGTCGCCGACGAGGCCGTCGAGGCGCACGCCGTGACGGGGTACTCCGCCGACGCCCTGGCGGGCCTCGTGCCGGCCAGGGGCCGCGCCGCCGTCGACGCCGTGCCGCTGCTCGCCGAGCTCCCCGACGGCACGTGGGTCGGCCGCTGGGCGGTCACGGCCGCCGAGCTGGCGACGGTGGCCCTCGCCGCCGGCGACGACGCGATCGTCGCCGTGCCCGACCACCGCGACGAAGACCAGGTGCTGCGCGCGCTGGCGGCCGTGCTCCCGCCCGACCGGGTCGTCCGGCTCGACTCGCGCCAGTCGAACGCCGATCGCTACCGGGCCGTCCTGCGGGCCCGGGGCGCGACTCCTCTCGTCCTGGTCGGCAACCGGTCGGTGCTCCTGGCGCCGTCCGAGCGCCTCGGGCTCATCGTGGTCTTCGACGACGGCGACCCGCTCTTCTCCGAGCCGCTCAGCCCCTACGTGCACGCCCGCGACACGGCGCTGCTGCGGCAGGCCCAGCAGGGCACCGCGCTGGTCTTCCTCGGGCACACGCGCAGCACCGACGTGCAGCGCCTCGTCGAGATCGGCTTCCTCGCCGAGGTGCGCCCCGACCCGCGCTACCAGCCGCACGTCGTCCCGACCTCGCAGCAGGCGGCCCGCGACGGCTTCGCCGCGCAGGCCCGGATCCCCTCCACGGCCTGGACGGAGGCACGGGCCGCGGTCGAGCACGGGCCCGTGCTGATCCAGGTCGCCCACCCGGGGTACTCGCCACGACTCGCCTGCACGGAGTGCGGCGACACCGCCCGGTGCCTGCGCTGCAACGGGCCCCTCGTGCAGCGGTCGCAGGGCGCCCAGCCGGCCTGCTCGTGGTGCGGCGCCCTGGCCGTCGGCTGGCGATGCCAGACCTGCGAGGGCACCGTGATGAAGAGCGTGGGCACGGGCGCCTCGCGGACGGCCGACGAGCTGGGCAAGGCCTTCCCCGGCGTCCGCGTCATCGTCTCCGACGGCTCCCGCGAGATCGTCCGGGTCGACGACGAGCCGGCCATCGTCGTGGCCACCCGCGGGGCGGAGCCGATCGCCCCGGGCGGCTACCGCGCCGTCCTCCTCCTCGACGGCGAGCGGATGCTCGCGCGGGAGAGCCTGCGCGTCGCGGAGGACTGCCTCCGCTGGTGGGCCAACGCGACGGCCCTCGCCGCCCGCCGCGCGCCCGTGGTGCTCGTCGGCGTCGGGGGGGCGCTGGCCTCGGCGCTCGCCACGTGGCAGCTCGCCCGCTACGTGTCGGGCGAGCTCGCCGACCGGCGCGAGCTGCGGTTCCCTCCCGCCGTCCGCGTGGCCACGGTCACCGGCACCGTCGACACCGTCGCCCAGGCCCTCGAGGCGCTCCCGCCCGAGGTCGGCCGGGAGGTCCTCGGCCCGGTCGAGGTGCCCGACGCCGGCGTCCGGGCCATCGTCCGGTTCGACTTCGCCCGGGGCGCCGAGGTGGCCCAGGTGCTGCGCTCCCAGGTCATCCGCGCCGCGACCGGTCGACGCAAGGCGGTCGCGGGCCGTCGCGGCCGACCGCTCCCTACACTCAGGGTGCGCTTCGACGACGTCGAGCCGTTCACCGACTGACCCGGCCGCCGGCTGACCGGGCCGCCGTCCGGGTAGGCCCCGCGCCTCCCCGGTGCCCCGTCCGTCAGCAGCCCATCACCTTCCGCCCACCGCCCACCGCCCACCACCACCGACCCCCAGGACCCCTCGTGCGCCTCGTCTTCGCCGGCAGCCCCGCTGCCGCAGTCCCGTCCCTCACCGCCCTCGCGGCGAGCGAGCACGACGTCGTCGCCGTGCTCACCCGCGACGACACGCCCCAGGGGCGACGTCGCGTGCTGACCGCCACCCCGGTCGCCGTCGAGGCGGAGCGGCTCGGCCTGCCGGTGCTCAAGGCGCGCCGGGTCACCGACGAGGTGACGGCCGCGATCACCGCGCTCGACGCCGACCTCGGCGTCATCGTCGCCTTCGGGGCCCTGCTCCGGGAGCCCTTGCTCTCCGCCCCGCGTCTCGGCTGGGTCAACCTGCACTTCTCGCTGCTGCCCCGCTGGCGCGGAGCCGCCCCGGTGCAGCGCGCCCTCATGGCCGGCGATCCCGTCACGGGAGCCGCCGTCTTCCAGCTCGTGCCCGAGCTCGACGCCGGCGAGGTCTTCGGCACGATCGAGCGCCCCCTCGGCAGCGACGAGACCGCGGGCGAGCTCCTCGCCGAGCTGGCCGCCAGCGGCGCCGACCTGCTCACCGGCGTCGTCGACGCCCTCGCCGCCGGGAACGCCGTCGGCACGCCGCAGGTCGGCGAGGTCACGACCGCCCCCAAGCTCACGCTCGACGACGGCGCGCTCGACCTCGCGGCCCCCGCGCCCGCGGTTCTCGACCGGTGGCGCGGCACCACGCCCGAGCCGGGGGCCCACCTGCCCCTCGGCGAGGGCCGCCTCAAGGTGCTGGAGGCGCGGGTCGACGACACGGACGCGCCCGCCCCCGCGCCGGGCCGGCTCGAGCTCCGTGGTCGACGTCTCGTCGTCGGCACCGCGAGCTCGCCGCTGGAGCTCGTCCGCGTGCAGCCTCCCGGGAAGAAGCCGATGCCGGGCGCCGACTGGTGGCGCGGCCTGGCCTCCGACCCGGGGCCCCTGCTCCGCGCCGCGGCCCCCTCCGCCTCCGCGTCCGCCTCCGCCGCTGCCCCTTCCGCGTCCGCCCCCGCCGATGCCTCGACCCCCACAGGAGGACCCGCGTGAGCCGCGTCCAGCCCGCCCGCCAGATCGCCCTCGACGTGCTGCGGGCGGTGGAGGAGGACGACGCCTACGCGAACCTCCTCCTGCCGCAGCGGATCGCCCGGGCCCGGCTGCAGCCCGCCGACGCCGGCCTCGCGACCGAGCTCGCGTACGGCACGCTCCGGCTCCGGGGGTACTACGACCGCGTGATCGCGCTGGCCGCCCGGCGGCCCGCCGACGCCGTCGACCCCGCGCTCCTCGACGTGCTCCGCCTCGGGGTGCACCAGCTGCTCTCGACCCGGGTCGCGGTGCACGCCGCCGTCGACGAGTCCGTCGAGCTGGCGCGACAGGTCGGCAGCCGGTCGGGCACCGGGTTCGTCAACGGGGTCCTCCGGGCGGTCTCGCGCAGCACGCCCGAGGAGTGGCGGCAGCGGGTGCTCGACGCCGCCACCAGCGACGACGACCGCCTGTCGGCGGAGTGGTCGCACCCGACCTGGGTGATCCGGGCCTTCCGCCGGGCCCTCGCCGCGGAGGGCCGCGTCGACGAGCTCGCCGACCTGCTCGCGGCCGACAACGACGCCCCCCGGGTCAGCCTGGTCGCCCTGCCCGGCCTCGCCGAGGTCGACGAGCTCGGCCCGCCGAGCGGGAAGCTGTCGCCGCTGGCGGCCACGAGCGCCGGGGGAGACCCCTCGCAGCACCCGGCCGTCCGCGCCGGGCGCGCCCGCGTGCAGGACGAGGGCTCCCAGATGGCCGCGCTCCTCCTGACCCGGCACCACCCGGCCGCGCCGGGCGAGCGCTGGCTCGACCTCTGTGCCGGCCCCGGGGGGAAGGCGGCCCTGCTGGGGGCCGAGGCCGCCCGCGCCGGAGCGACGCTCGTCGCCAACGAACTGGTGCCCGCGCGCGTCGGGCTCGTGCGGCAGGCCCTCGAGGTCGTGCCCGGGGGCGTCGAGGTGCGGGAGGGCGACGCGAGGCGCTTCGGCACGGAGGAGCCCGGCTCGTACGACCGCATCCTGCTCGACGCGCCCTGCACCGGGCTCGGCGCCCTGCGGCGGCGGCCGGAGGCGCGCTGGCGGAAGCAGCCGAGCGACGTGGGCGACCTCACCTCCCTCCAGGCCGAGCTCTTCGCGAGCGCGCTCGACGCCCTGGCCCCCGGCGGGCTCCTGGCCTACGTGACGTGCTCGCCGCACCTCGCCGAGACCCGGGCGATCGTCGAGACGGGCACGGCCCGCCGCGACGACGTCGAGGTCCTCGACGCCACCGCGACGCTCGCCGAGGTGGCCGGCCGGCCCGTCGACCTCGCCAGCGCGCCGTACGTGCAGCTCTGGCCGCACCGCCACGGCACCGACGCGATGTTCACGGCCCTGGTCCGCAAGCTCGGCTGAGGGGCGGCGGGGTCGGGGCCCTGCCGGGAGCGGGCCGGTAGGCTCCTCCCGTGCCCGTTCGCATCAGCCCCAGCATCCTCTCGGCCGACTTCGCCAACCTCGAGCGCGACCTCGGCCGCATCGCGACCGCCGACCTCGTCCACGTCGACGTCATGGACGGCCACTTCGTGCCGAACCTCACGATCGGGCTGCCCGTCGTCGAGCGGCTGCGGCAGGTCAGCCCCGTGCCGCTCGACGTCCACCTCATGATCGACGACGCCGACCGCTGGGCGCCCCGGTACGCCGAGCTCGGCGCCTTCTCCGTCACGTTCTCCGCGGAGGCCGCGGCCGACCCCGTGGCGACCGCCCGGGCGATCCGCAGCTCGGGCGCGCGCGCGAGCATCGCCGTGAAGCCCGGCACGCCGGTCGAGCCGTACCTCGAGACCCTCGACGAGTTCGACATGATCCTGGTGATGACCGTCGAGCCCGGCTTCGGCGGCCAGTCCTTCCAGGCCGACACGATGCCCAAGCTGGCCCGCGCCCGGGAGGCCGTGCGCGCCTCCGGCCTCGACGTCTGGCTCGAGGTCGACGGCGGCATCGACACCGAGACGATCGTGACGGCCGTCGCGGCCGGGGCCGACACCGTCGTCGCCGGCTCGGCCGTCTACGGGGGCGACCCCGCCGAGCGCATCGCGGCACTGCGGGCCGCCGCCGCGACGGTAGCCTTGTCGTCGTGAAGTCCTTCGACCAACTGTTCGCCGAGCTCAGCGACAAGGCCCGTGACCGGCCCGCGGGCTCCGGCACCGTCGCCGAGCTCGACGCCGGCGTCCACCAGATCGGCAAGAAGATCGTCGAGGAGGCCGCCGAGGTGTGGATGGCCGCCGAGTACGAGGGCGACGTCGCCACTGCGGAAGAGATCTCCCAGCTGATCTACCACGTGCAGGTGCTGATGATCGCCAAGGGCCTGACGCCCGACGACGTGTGGCGACATCTCTGAGCTCGTCCCCACCACCCGAGTCGCGCCGCCGGGCACGCCCCCGGCCGACCAGCAGCTCGCCGCCGACCCGCGGCGTCAGATCGGAACGACCCAGACCATGCTCCGCGTAGCAGTGCCCAACAAGGGCTCCCTCAGCGAGACCGCCTCCGCCATGCTCAGCGAGGCCGGCTACACCGGCCGTCGTGACACCCGCACCCTCCACGTGGAGGACCCGCGCAACGGCGTCGAGTTCTTCTACCTGCGCCCCCGCGACATCGCGACCTACGTCGGCTCCGGCGCCCTCGACGTCGGCGTCACGGGCCGTGACCTGCTGCTCGACAGCCACTCGCCGGCGCACGAGGTCGCCGCGCTCGACTTCGGCGGCTCCACCTTCCGCTTCGCGGGCCCTCCCGGCCGCTTCGGCGACGTCCGCGACCTCGAGGGCACCCGCGTCGCCACGAGCTACGCCGGTCTCGTCGGGAGCTTCCTCGAGCAGCACGGCGTCTCCGCGACGCTCGTGAGCCTCGACGGCGCGGTGGAGAGCGCCGTGCAGCTCGGCGTGGCCGACGCGGTCGCCGACGTGGTCTCGACCGGGGGCACCCTCCGCGCCGCCGGGCTCGAGATCTTCGGCCCGGTCATCCTCGAGTCGACGGCGGTGCTGATCGCCAGCGACCCGGCCGTCGAGGGCCTGAGCGTGCTGCACCGCCGCCTCCAGGGCGTGCTCGTCGCCCGCCAGTACGTCCTGATGGACTACGACGTGCCGCTCACGCAGCTCGAGGCGGCGACCGCGGTCGCGCCGGGCATGGAGTCCCCGACGGTCTCCCCGCTGCACGACCGCGACTGGGCGGCCGTCCGGGTGATGGTGCCGCGCGGCGACACCAACCAGGTCATGGACGCCCTCTACGACCTGGGCGCCCGGGCCATCCTGGTCAGCCCGATCCACGCCGCGAGGCTCTGACCGTGACGGCCTCCGATCCGTCGCTCGCCGTCCGGGTCATCCCGTGCCTCGACGTGGCCGCGGGCCGTGTCGTCAAGGGCGTCAACTTCCTCGACCTGCGCGACGCGGGCGACCCCGTCGAGCTGGCGCGCACCTACTACGAGCAGGGCGCCGACGAGATCACCTTCCTCGACGTGACCGCCACGGTCGACGAGCGCTCGACGACCTACGACGTCGTGCGCGCCACCGCCGAGCAGGTCTTCATCCCGCTGACGGTGGGCGGGGGAGTCCGCTCCGCCGACGACGTCGCCCGGCTGCAGGCCGCCGGCGCCGACAAGATCGGCGTCAACAGCGCCGCGATCGCGCGCCCGGACCTCGTGGGCGAGATCGCCGACCGCTTCGGCGCCCAGGCGGTCGTCCTCTCCCTCGACGTCAAGCGCTCGTCACGGACGGCGTCCGGCTTCGTCGTGACGACGCACGGCGGGCGGACCGAGACCGACCTCGACGCCGTCGCCTGGGCGCGAGAAGCGGTCGAGCGGGGCGCGGGCGAGCTGCTCGTCAACTCGATCGACGCCGACGGCACGAAGCAGGGCTTCGACCTCGAGCTCATCCGCCTCATGCGCGAGAACAGCCGGGTGCCCGTCGTGGCGTCCGGAGGCGCGGGTGCGGTCGAGCACTTCGCCCCGGCCATCGCGGCCGGTGCGGACGCCGTCCTCGCCGCCTCCGTCTTCCACGCCCGCGAGCTGACCGTCGGCGACGTCAAGCGCGAGCTGGCGGCGTCCGGCGCCGTCGTCCGATGACCCCGGGAGCCCCCATGACCGACCAGCCCACGCCTCCCGCGGACGGCGACGACGACCGCGCCGGCACGACGCTCACCCGAGAGACCGTCGAGCCCGTGGTCGCCCGCGCGCGCTTCGACGACGCCGGCCTGCTGCCCGCGATCATCCAGGACGCCGTGTCGCGCGACGTCCTCATGATGGGCTGGATGGACGCGGAGGCGCTCCGCAGGACCCTGACCGAGGGGAGGGTGACCTTCTGGTCGCGCTCCCGACAGGAGTACTGGCGGAAGGGCGACACCTCGGGCCACGCCCAGTTCGTCCGTGCCGCCGCTCTCGACTGCGACGACGACGCCCTGCTCGTCACCGTCGAGCAGGTCGGGGCGGCCTGCCACACGGGCGCCCGGTCGTGCTTCGACGTCGACCCGCTCGACCCCGTCACCGCCTCCGCCCCGGCCGCCGCGACCGGGCCGTTCGACGGAGCCGCCGCGTGAGCGGGCGCACCTCGACCACCCGGCCGGCGTTCGACGCCCTGCTGCCCGACCACCGGGTGGTGCCGGTCGTCCGTGACCTCTTCGGCGACGGCGAGACCCCGGTCGGCATCTACCGCAAGCTCGCCGCGGGCCGCCCCGGCACCTTCCTCCTCGAGTCCGCCGGGCAGGGCGGCATCTGGTCGCGCTGGTCGTTCGTCGGGGTCTCCTCGTTCGGCGTCCTCACGACCGAGGCCGGGCGCCCGCGGTGGCTCGACCACGGCCTCTCGGAGGAGCGAGCCCTGGGCGGCGCTACCGGGGCGCCCCTCGAGGTGCTGAGCGCGCTCCACGACCGGTGGGCGACCCCGCGCATCGACGGGCTGCCGCCGCTGACCGGCGGGCTCGTCGGCTTCGTCGGCTGGGAGGCCGTCCGTGAGCTCGAGCACCTGCCCGACGCTCCGCCCGCGGAGTTCGAGGTGCCCTCTCAGGCCCTGAGCTTCGTCTCGGAGCTCGTGGCGCTCGACCACCGCACCGGGGCCGTGCTCCTCATCGCCACCGTCCTGGCCGACGGCACCGACGACGCCGACACGCTCTGGGCCGACGCGCAGGCGCGGCTCGACCGCCTGCAGGCGGAGCTCGCGGTGCCCACCGAGGCGCACCTCTCCGACGTCGACCTCACCGTCGAGCCGACGCCGGTCCGCCGCTCGACCGACGAGGAGTACGCGGCCGCGATCGAGCGGTCCAAGCAGTTCATCCGCGACGGCGACGTCTTCCAGGTCGTGGTGTCGCAGCGCTTCGACCACGAGCTGACCGCCGAGCCGCTCGACGTGTACCGGGTGCTGCGCACGCTGAACCCGAGCCCGTACATGTACCTGGTCAGCCTCGCCGACGCGGCGGGGGAGCCCTACTGGATCGTCGGCTCGTCGCCCGAGGCCCTGGTCAAGGTGGAGGGCCGCCGCGTGTTCACGCACCCCATCGCGGGCTCCGCGCCCCGCGGCGACACGCCCGAGGCCGACCTCGCCTTCGCCGACCGCCTCGAGCACGACGAGAAGGAGCGCGCCGAGCACCTCATGCTCGTCGACCTCGCCCGCAACGACCTGCTCAAGGTCTGCACGCCGGGCACCGTCGAGGTCACCGAGTTCATGCAGGTGGAGAGGTTCAGCCACATCATGCACCTCGTGTCGAGCGTGGAGGGCGACCTGGCCCCCGGCCACGACGCCATCGACGCGTTCCGGGCGACCTTCCCGGCCGGCACGCTCTCGGGGGCGCCCAAGCCCCGTGCCCTCGAGATCATCGACGAGCTGGAGCCCGCCCAGCGCGGCGTCTACGGCGGCGTCGTCGGCTACTTCGACTTCGCCGGCTCGGCCGACGTCGCGATCGCCATCCGCACGGTCCTCATCCAGGGCGGCGTCGCCCGGGTCCAGGCCGGGGCGGGGCTGGTGGCCGACAGCGACCCGGTCGCCGAGAACCAGGAGGCGCGCAACAAGGCCGCGGCGCCCCTCCGGGCGGTCGCCGTGGCCAACGCCATGACGAGGCTCCGCTGATGCGGGGCGGGCGCCTGAAGCTCGTCTCGATCCTCGCCGGAGTGCTGTTCGCGGGCCTGGCGCTGCTCGCCTGGACCCAGCCGTGGTTCGACCTGGTGGTCCAGTCGCCGCAGGGCGGGGAGCTCCGGCTCACCGCGGCGGGCGACGTCGCCGCCGCTCCGCTCTCGGCCCTCGCGCTGGCCGTGCTCGCCTCGGCCGGGGCCCTGACGATCGCCGGTCGTGTCTTCCGCGTGGTCCTCGGCGCCCTGCAGGTGCTCCTCGGGGCGAGCATCGCGACCACCGCCTCCGTCGCCCTCGGCGATCCCGTCCGCGCCGCCGGCAGCGCCGTCACCGACGCCACGGGCGTCGACGGCGACGAGTCGCTGCACCAGCTCGTCTCGAACGCGGTGGCGACGCCGTGGCCGGCGGTGGCGCTGGTCGCGGGGGTCCTCGTCGCCGTGCTGGGCGCCTCCGTCGTCCTGCTCTCCGGGGCCTGGCCCCGGGCCGGGCGCAAGTACAGCGCCACGCGGCTCGTCGCCGCCGACCCCGCCGACGACCCGGCCGCCGCCTGGGACTCGCTGTCCGGGGGCGACGACCCCACGGGCGGGAGCGCCGACGAGGGCGTGGACGGCGACGACGACCCCCTGCGGCGTCCTGACCTCCCGGGGCACGACCGGTAGAGTGGGCCCGTCCCGTCTTGATCCAAGGAGCACCGTGAGCACGCAGACGAAGAACGACAGCACCGAGACCGCCGACGACCTCGGCCACGGCAACTCGCCCGCGGCCTGGACGGCCGTCGTGATCATGCTCGTCGCGTTCTCCATCGGCACCGTGGCCTTCTTCTTCGCCGTCGAGTGGGTCGTCTGGGCCGCCGCCGGCCTCGTCGTCGTCGGCCTGGTCGTCGGCCTCGTGCTCAAGCGCGCGGGCTACGGCGTGGGCGGTCACCGCTACGTGCCGAAGGCGCACAACTAGGTGCTCGACGACCTCTTCGCGGGCGCCCTGGCCGACGCCCAGGCCCGCCGCGCCACGCTGCCCCTCGAGCGGGTCGAGGCCGCTGCCCTCGCCCGCCCGCCCGCCCTCGACGCCCGGGCCGCACTGGCCCCGGCCGAGCGCGTCAAGGTGATCGCCGAGGTCAAGCGCGCCAGCCCGTCGCGCGGCGACCTGTCGGCCATCGCCGACCCCGCCTCCCTCGCCGCCGCCTACGCCCGCGGGGGCGCCAGCGCCATCAGCGTCCTCACCGAGGGGCGACGCTTCAAGGGCACGCTCGCCGACCTGGAGGCCGTCCGGGCCGCCGTCGACGTCCCCGTCCTCCGCAAGGACTTCATCGCCGAGCCCTACCAGGTGCTCGAGGCCCGAGCGGCGGGCGCCGACATCGTCCTGCTCATCGTGGCCGGCCTCGAGCAGGCCCGGCTCGTCGAGCTGCACGACCTCGTCCGCCAGCTCGGCATGACGGCCCTGATCGAGACCCACTCGGCCGACGAGGTCGCCCGCGGCCTCGACGCCGGGGCCGAGGTCCTGGGCGTCAACGCCCGCGACCTGGCCACGTTCGAGCTCGACCGCGACCTCTTCGGCCGCCTGTCCGGGCTCGTCCCCGACGGCGTCACCCGCGTCGCCGAGAGCGCCGTGGCGTCCCCGGCCGACGTGGCCCACTACCGCCGGTCCGGTGCCGACGTCGTGCTCGTGGGCGAGGCCCTCGTCACGCACGGCGACCCCGCGGCCGCACTCACCAGCTTCCTGGAGGTCTAGATGGCACTGCGCGACGAGACGGGGCCCTACTTCGGCTCCTTCGGGGGCCGCTTCGTCCCCGAGTCCCTGGTGGCGGCGCTCGACGAGCTCGACGCCGCCTACAAGGCGGCGGCGGTCGACCCCGAGTTCCAGGCGGAGCTCCGGGCCCTGCACGCCACCTACACCGGCCGCCCCTCGATCATCACCGAGGTGCCCCGGTTCGCCGAGCACGCGGGCGGCGCCCGCGTCATCCTCAAGCGCGAAGACCTGAACCACACGGGCTCGCACAAGATCAACAACGTGCTCGGCCAGGCCCTCCTGGCCCGCAAGCTGGGCAAGACCCGGCTGATCGCCGAGACCGGGGCCGGCCAGCACGGCGTCGCCACGGCGACGGCCGCGGCCCTCTTCGGCATGTCGTGCGTCGTCTACATGGGCCAGGTCGACACCGAGCGCCAGGCCCTGAACGTCGCCCGCATGCGCCTGCTCGGCGCCGAGGTGGTCTCGGTCACCACGGGCTCGCGCACCCTGAAGGACGCCATCAACGACGCGATGCGCGACTGGGTCGCCAGCGTCGACACGACGCACTACGTCCTCGGCACGGTCGCGGGTCCGCACCCCTTCCCGGCGATGGTGCGCGACTTCCACAAGATCATCGGCGAGGAGGCGCGTGAGCAGGTGCTCGCCCTCACCGGCGCCCTGCCCGACGCCGTCACGGCGTGCGTCGGCGGGGGCTCGAACGCCATGGGCATCTTCCACGCGTTCCTCGACGACCCGTCGGTCGAGCTCTGGGGCTACGAGGCCGGCGGCGACGGCGTCGAGACCGGCCGCCACGCCGCCTCGATCACGCTGGGCCGGATCGGCAACCTCCAGGGCACGAAGTCGTACCTCATGCAGGACGAAGACGGCCAGACACTCGAGAGCCACTCCATCTCCGCGGGGCTCGACTACCCGAGCGTCGGGCCCGAGCACGCCTGGCTCGCCGAGAGCGGCCGGGCGCACTACGAGCCCGTGACCGACGCCGAGGCCATGGCCGCCTTCAAGCTGCTCACGCAGACCGAGGGCATCCTCCCCGCCATCGAGACGGCCCACGCCCTGGCCGGCACGATCAAGCTCGGCCAGCGCCACCCTGACTGGACGATCCTGGTGTCGATGAGCGGCCGCGGCGACAAGGACGTCGCGACCGCCAGCCGGTACTTCGGGGTCCTCGACGAGGAGGCGCAGCAGCTGTGAGCGACGTCGCCTCCGCCCCCGAGACGGCCAGCAAGGTCTCCGCCGCCATCCGTGCCCGTCGCGACGCCGGCACCGGCGCCGTCATCGGCTACCTCCCGGTCGGCTTCCCCGACCTGCAGACCAGCATCGACGCCGCCGTCGTCCTCGCCGAGAACGGCGTCGACGTCATCGAGCTGGGCCTCCCGTACTCCGACCCCGTCATGGACGGCCCGGTGATCCAGGCGGCGACGCAGCGTGCCCTCGCCGAGGGCTTCCGCGTGCGCGACGTCTTCACCGCGGTGCGCGAGATCACCGCCCGCACCGCGGCTCCGGTCGTGGTCATGACGTACTGGAACCCCGTCGAGCAGTACGGCGTCCAGCGCTTCGCCGACGACCTCGCCGCCGCCGGCGGGGCCGGGCTCATCACGCCCGACCTCATCCCCGACGAGGCGGGCGCCTGGCTCGAGGCCTCCGAGGCCGCGGGGCTCGACCGGGTGTTCCTGGCGGCTCCGTCGTCGAGCGACGCGCGCCTCCGGCAGTCCGTCGAGCGCAGCCGTGGGTTCGTCTACACGGTCTCGACCATGGGCATCACGGGTGCCCGCACCGACGTCGACTCGGCGGCGCACACCCTGGTCGACCGACTGCGGGCCGCCGGGGTCGAGAACGCCTGCGTGGGGCTCGGCATCTCCACGGCGCAGCAGGTGCGCGAGGTCCTCGAGTACGCCGACGGGGCCATCATCGGCTCGGCGTTCGTCCGGGCCCTCGCCGAGGGTGGCCTCGACCGCCTCGCGACCGTCGCCGCCGACCTCTCCTCCGGCGCCGCCGTCCGTCCCTGACGGACGGCCGCGCTAGAGTCGTTCCGCGTCGGCCTGCCGACGTCCTGTCGTTCCCCCTGAAAGGCGCCCCCGCCCGTGTTCGTCCCCCTGAGCATCCCGAGCCCGTCCGCCGACTGGCAGTACTTCGACCTCACGAACTGGATCAACTCGACCTTCGGCGCCTCCGTGCCCGGGTCGCTGCGCATCCACGCCTACGCCATCTGCATCCTCGTGGGCATCGTCGTCGCGGGCCTCATCACGAACCAGCGCCTGCGCGCCCGCGGGGCCGAGAACGGCGTCGTCATCGACGTCATGCTGTTCTGCGTGCCCCTCGGCATCGTCGGGGGCCGCTTCTTCCACGTCGTCACCCACCCCGCCGACTACTTCGCGGGTCAGCCGCTGTGGCACGTGGTCGCGGTGTGGGAGGGCGGGCTCGCCATCTACGGAGCGCTCCTCTTCGGGGCCGTCGGGGTCTGGCTGGGCTGCCGGGCGACGGGTCTGCGGTTCTCGGTCTTCGCCGACTCGCTGGCGCCGGGCCTCCTCGTCGCCCAGGCCTTCGGGCGGCTCGGCAACTGGTTCAACCACGAGCTGTTCGGCACGCCGACCGACCTTCCCTGGGGCCTCGAGATCGAGCAGAGCAACGCCGCGTGGCCCACCGGGCTGCCCGAGGGCACGCTGTTCCACCCCACGTTCCTCTACGAGATCATCTGGATGCTCGCCGGCGTCGCCGTCCTGCTGCTGATCGAGCGTCGCACGCCGCTGCAGTGGGGCCGCGGGCTCGCCTTCTACCTGGTCTGGTACGGCATCGGCCGATCCGTCTTCGAGTCCATCCGCACCGATCCGAGCCTCCTGTTCCTGGGCATCCGCACCAACGTGTGGATGTCGTTCGCGGCGATCGTCCTCGGCGTCGTCATCTGGGTGGTCGCCTCACGCCGTCACACCGGCCGGGTGCCCGGCGCGTACCTCCCCGGGCGGTCGCCGGCCGAGCGTCAGTCTGAGGTAGACTCCTCCGACACGTACACGGAGGACGACGAACCCGAGCTGGTCTCCGCGGGGTCCTCGGCCGACAAGACCGAGACCACGCCACGTTCCTGAGCTCCACGGGGCCGGTGCCGCCACAGGCACCTCCCGCTGACTGCTCACGAGCATCCTCCGCGTCGCACACCGCCTCACGACCGCCACAAGCGGTCCCGGGAAGCCTCTGCTGCGCCGCACGCCAGACGACCACACCTCGTCCGGCCAGCACCGCCGGCGTCTCGCGCTCTCGCGACGACGCCGCCCGCCCGGGCCGACGACGTCCCGACTCGTACAGGATCTCTTCGTGAGGACGGATCACATGGCGCTCACGCCAGCCCACCAGCAGTTCAGCACGGTCCCTGCGGCGCAGGGTCTCTACGACCCCAGCAACGAGAAGGACGCCTGCGGCCTCGCCATGGTCGCCACCCTCCGCGGCACCCCGGGCCACGACATCATCGACGCCGCCCTCGGCGCACTGCGCAACCTCGAGCACCGCGGAGCCATCGGCTCCGACGCCGGCACGGGCGACGGCGCCGGCATCCTCTGCCAGGTGCCCGACGCGTTCCTCCGCGAGGTCGTCGACTTCTCCCTGCCCTCCGCCGGCGAGTACGCCGTCGGCATCGTCTACCTGCCGCTCGACGACCAGGAGCGCGCCGAGATGAAGACCGGCATCGAGCGCATCGCGGACCTCGAGCAGCTCGACGTCCTCGGCTGGCGTGAGGTGCCCGTGCGCCCCGAGCAGCTCGGCACCCTGGCCCGCAACGCCATGCCCGCGTTCGAGCAGGTCTTCGTCAGCAGCCGCCGTCGCGACGCCGACGGGGCTCCGCTCGCGGGCGTCGCCCTCGACCGTCAGGCGTACCGGCTGCGCAAGCGCGCCGAGGCGAAGCTGTCCGCGTACTTCACGTCGCTCGGAAGCCGCACCATGGTCTACAAGGGCATGGTCACGACGCTGCAGCTCGAGCCGTTCTACCCCGACCTCAGCGACGAGCGCTTCGCGTCGAAGCTCGCCATCGTCCACTCGCGGTACTCGACGAACACGTTCCCGTCCTGGCCGCTCGCCCAGCCCTTCCGCATGATCGCCCACAACGGCGAGATCAACACCGTCCGGGGCAACCGCAACTGGATGCGCGCTCGTCAGTCGCAGCTCGAGTCCGAGCTGATCGGCGACCTCAAGCCTCTGCTCCCGATCGTCAGCCCGGGCGCGAGCGACTCCGCGTCGTTCGACGAGGTGGTCGAGCTGCTCAGCCTCACCGGCCGCTCGCTGCCCCACTCGGTGATGATGATGGTGCCCGAGGCCTGGGAGAACCAGGTCGACATCGACCCCTCCCTCCGCGACTTCTACGAGTACCATTCGATGCTCATGGAGGCGTGGGACGGCCCCGCGGCCATCACGTTCACCGACGGCTCCGTCGTGGGCGCGACGCTCGACCGCAACGGCCTGCGCCCGGGTCGGTACCTCGTGACCGACGACGGGCTCGTCGTGCTCGCCAGCGAGATCGGCGTCCTGCCCGAGCTCGACCCCGCGAAGGTCGTCCGCAAGGGCCGTCTGCGCCCCGGAAAGATGTTCCTCGTCGACACCGAGGCCGGCCGCCTGATCGAGGACGACGAGATCAAGGCGGAGCTCGCCGCGTCCGCTCCCTTCGGCGAGTGGCTGGCCGAGGGCCGGATCCACCTCTCCGACCTGCCGGAGCGAGAGCACATCGTGCACACCCCCGCCTCGGTCACCCGGCGCCAGCGCACCTTCGGCTACACCGAGGAGGAGGTCCGCATCCTCCTCACCCCGATGGCGAAGACGGGCGCCGAGCCCCTCGGGGCCATGGGCAGCGACACCCCGATCGCCGTCCTCTCCGAGCGGCCCCGCCTCCTCTTCGACTACTTCACGCAGCAGTTCGCGCAGGTGACGAACCCGCCCCTCGACTCCATCCGCGAGCAGGTCGTCACGTCGTTGGCGCTCGGGCTCGGTCCGGAGAGGAACCTCCTCTCGGCGACCCCCGAGCACGCTCGCCAGGTGATCCTCGACTTCCCGGTCATCGACAACGACGAGCTCGCGAAGATCCAGCACATCGACCCCAGCCCCGGCTCGCGGGTCACGACGACGATCCGCGGTCTGTACCGGGCCGACAAAGGGCCGCGCGCCCTCGAGAAGCGCATCGCTGCGATGTGCAACGAGGTCGACGACGCGATCGAGGCGGGCGCGCAGTTCATCGTCCTCTCCGACCGCGACTCCAACCAGGACTTCGCTCCCGTCCCGTCCCTGCTGATGATCGCCGCGGTCCACCACCACCTCATCCGGACCGAGAACCGCATGAAGGTCGGCCTGATCGTCGAGGCCGGCGACGTCCGCGAGGTGCACCACGTCGCGACCCTGATCGGCTACGGCGCCTCCGCGATCAACCCCTACCTCGCCATGGAGACCTGCGAGAACCTCGTGCGGGCGGGCATGATCACCGGCATAACGCCGGAGGACGCCGTCCACAACCTGATCAAGGCGCTCGGCAAGGGCGTGCTCAAGATCATGTCCAAGATGGGCATCTCCACGGTCTCCAGCTACGCTGCCGCCCAGGCCTTCGAGGCCGTCGGCCTCAGCCAGGAGTTCGTCGACACGTACTTCACCGGCACGTCGACGATGCTCGGCGGGGTCGGCATCGACGTGATCGCGGCCGAGAACAAGGACCGCCACACGAGCGCCTACCCGACCGACGGCTCGGTCATTGCCCACGAGCGCCTCGCGACCGGCGGCGAGTACCAGTGGCGCCGCGAGGGCCCGCGCCACCTCTTCAACCCCGACACCGTCTTCCGACTGCAGCACGCGACCCGGACGCGTCGCTACGACATCTTCCGCGAGTACACCAAGCTCGTCGACGACCAGGCGGAGGAGCTCATGACGCTCCGCGGGCTCTTCACCTTCAAGCACGGCGTCCGCACCCCGGTGCCGCTCGACGAGGTCGAGCCGATCGAGTCGATCGTCAAGCGGTTCTCCACCGGGGCGATGAGCTACGGCTCCATCTCGAAGGAGGCGCACGAGACCCTCGCCATCGCGATGAACCGCCTCGGCGGCAAGTCGAACACCGGCGAGGGCGGCGAGGACGTCGAGCGGCTGCTCGACCCCGAGCGGCGCAGCGCGGTGAAGCAGGTCGCCTCGGGCCGCTTCGGCGTCACGAGCATGTACCTGACGCACGCGACCGACATCCAGCTCAAGATGGCCCAGGGTGCGAAGCCCGGCGAGGGCGGCCAGCTCCCGCCGACGAAGGTCTACCCGTGGGTCGCCCGTACCCGCCACGCGACCCCCGGCGTCGGCCTCATCTCGCCGCCGCCGCACCACGACATCTACTCCATCGAAGACCTCAAGCAGCTGATCTTCGACGTCAAGCGGGCCAACCCGGCCGCGCGCGTCCACGTCAAGCTGGTGAGCCAGTCCGGCATCGGAGCCGTCGCGGCGGGCGTCACGAAGGCCCTGGCCGACGTCGTGCTCGTCTCGGGCCACGACGGCGGGACGGGCGCCAGCCCCCTCAACTCGCTCAAGCACGCGGGCACCCCGTGGGAGATCGGCCTCGCCGAGACCCAGCAGACGCTCATGCTGAACGGCATGCGCGACCGCGTGGTCGTGCAGGTCGACGGCCAGATGAAGACCGGCCGCGACGTGGTCATCGCCGCGCTCCTCGGCGGGGAGGAGTTCGGGTTCGCGACGGCCCCGCTGATCGTCGAGGGCTGCATCATGATGCGCGTGTGCCACCTCGACACCTGCCCGGTCGGCGTCGCGACCCAGAACCCGGAGCTCCGGGCCCGCTTCTCCGGCAAGCCGGAGTTCGTCGTGAACTTCTTCGAGTTCCTGGCGCAGGAGGTCCGCGAGATCCTCGCGTCGCTCGGGTTCCGGAGCCTCGACGAGGCCATCGGCCGCAACGACGTCCTCGACGTCGACCGCGCCGTCGACCACTGGAAGGCGTCGGGCCTCGACCTCGCCCCCGTCCTCGTCGGCCCGACCTTCGACGACGACGAGCCCCGCCGCAACCTGCGGGGCCAGGAGCACGAGCTGGACCAGCACTTCGACGTGGCCCTCATCGCGAGGAGCGCCGACGTGCTCGAGAACGGCGGCCACGTCGAGATCGACCTCCCCATCCGCAACACCGAGCGCGCCGTGGGCACCATGCTCGGCCACGAGGTCACCGTCCGGCACGGCGAGAACGGGCTGCCCGAGGGGAGCATCGAGGTGACGCTGACCGGGTCGGCCGGCCAGTCCCTCGGAGCGTTCCTGCCCTCCGGCATCACGCTCCGCCTCGAGGGCGACAGCAACGACTACGTCGGCAAGGGGCTCTCCGGCGGGTCGATCGTCGTCCGTCCCGACCGCGCGAGCACGTTCGTCGCGGAGGAGAACGTGATCGCCGGCAACGTGATCGGCTACGGGGCGACCCGGGGCAGCATGTTCATCCGTGGGATCGTGGGTGAGCGCTTCCTGGTCCGCAACTCCGGCGCCAGCGCCGTGGTCGAGGGCGTGGGGGACCACGCGCTCGAGTACATGACCGGCGGCCTCGCCGTCATCCTCGGCGACACGGGCCGGAACCTCGGGGCGGGGATGTCGGGCGGCACGGCCTACGTGCACCGGCTCCGCCCGGAGAGGGTCAACACGGAGTCGCTCGCCTCGGGCGAGCTCCAGCTCCACGACCTCGGCAGCGCCGACGTCGAGATCCTCTCCGACCTGCTCGCCCGGCACCTCGCCGAGACGGGCTCCCCGGTCGCGGAGCGCATGCTCGCGGACCTCGAGACGACCGTCTCCGAGTTCGTCAAGGTGCTGCCCCGCGACTACGCCGCCGTCCTCGCCACCCGGCAGACGGCCGTCGACGAGGGTCTCGACCCCGATGGCGACGAGACCTGGAAGAGAATCCTGGAGGTGACCGGTGGCTGATCCGAAGGGGTTCCTCAAGACCCAGAAGCGCGAGCTCCCGAAGCGTCGTCCCGTGTCCGTGCGGCTGATGGACTGGAAAGAGGTCTACGAACAGCAGGAGAGCGGCGAGCTCCGTCGCCAGGCCGGCCGCTGCATGGACTGCGGCGTGCCGTTCTGCCACCAGGGCTGCCCGCTCGGCAACCTGATCCCGGAGTGGAACGACCTGATGTGGCGCGGCGAGGGCCGCCAGGCCGTCGAGCGCCTGCACGCCACGAACAACTTCCCCGAGTTCACCGGCCGGCTCTGCCCGGCGCCCTGCGAGTCGTCGTGCGTGCTCGGCATCAACCAGCCGCCCGTGACCATCAAACAGGTCGAGGTCAGCATCATCGACCAGGCGTTCCAGTCGGGCTGGGTGACTCCGCACCCCCCGGAGCGCCTCACCGGCAAGACCGTCGCCGTGGTCGGCTCCGGGCCCGCGGGCCTCGCCGCCGCCCAGCAGCTGACCCGCGCGGGGCACACCGTGGCCGTCTACGAGCGCGAGGACCGGATCGGCGGCCTGCTCCGCTACGGCATCCCCGACTTCAAGATGGAGAAGAAGCAGATCGAGCAGCGGCTCGCTCAGATGACCGCCGAGGGCACCCGCTTCCGCGCCGGCGTCGAGATCGGTCGCGACATCACCTGGGACGACCTGCGCGCGCGCTACGACGCCGTCGTGGTCGCCACCGGGGCGACGGTCCCGCGCGACCTGCCCATCCCGGGTCGCGACCTCTCGGGCATCCACTTCGCCATGGAGTACCTGGTCCAGCAGAACAAGGCCGGGGCCGGCGACACGGTGAGCGACCAGATCACGGCCGAGGGCAAGCACGTCGTCGTCCTCGGCGGCGGCGACACGGGCGCCGACTGCATCGGCACGGCACACCGCCAGGGTGCCCTCTCCGTGACGAACCTCGCGATCGGCCAGCAGCCCCCGGAGGAGCGCCCCGAGGCCCAGCCGTGGCCCATGTTCCCGACCCTGTTCGAGGTGGCCAGCGCGCACGAGGAGGGCGGCGAGCGCATGTACCTCGCCTCCACCGTGGAGTTCCTGCGCAACGAGGTCGGCGAGGTCCGCGCCATCCGCGTCGCGGAGACCGAGTACGTGGACGGTCGTCGCGTGCCCCGCGCGGGCACGGAGCGGGAGATCCCGGCCGACCTGGTGCTGCTCGCGCTCGGCTTCACGGGCCCGGAGCGCGACGAGCTCGAGGCGCAGCTGCGGCTGCCCTTCGACGGCCGCGGCGTCCTCGAGCGCGACGCCCGCTACCAGACGACCCAGCCGGGCGTCTTCGTGACGGGCGACGCCGGTCGTGGCCAGTCGCTGATCGTCTGGGCCATCGCCGAGGGCCGGGCCACCGCCTCCGCCGTCGACGCCTACCTGGAGGGCACGACCGTCCTGCCGTTCCCCGTGAAGCCGACGGATCGCTCCCTCTCGGTCTGAGTCCGTCCACCAGCGGGAATAGGGTGGTGGCACGGGCCGGATCGTCCCACCACCCTCACCCCACCAGTAAGGAACCCATGAGACGCGCAAAGATCGTCGCCACCCTCGGGCCGGCGACGTCGAGCTACGAGAACATCCGAGCGATCATCGACGCAGGTGTCGACGTCGCGCGGATGAACCTCAGCCACGGCAGCTACGACGTCCACGAGGGCGTGTACGGCAACGTCCGCCAGGCCGCCGACGACGCGGGGCGGCCCGTCGCCGTCCTGGTCGACCTCCAGGGCCCCAAGATCCGCCTCGGCAAGTTCGCCGACGGCCCCCACGACCTCGCCGTCGGCGACGTCTTCAAGATCACCGTGGAGGACGTCCTCGGCACGAAGGAGCTCTGCGGCACGACCTTCAAGGGCCTCCCGCAGGACGTCGCCCCCGGCGATCCGCTGCTCATCGACGACGGCCGCGTCAAGCTGCGCGTCCTCGAGACCGACGGCACGGTCGTGACGACCGAGGTCGTCGTGGCCGGCACCGTGTCGAACAACAAGGGCATCAACCTGCCCGGCGTCGCGGTGAACGTGCCGGCCCTCTCCGAGAAGGACGAGGCCGACCTGCGCTGGGGCCTCCGCCTCGGCGCCGACTACATCGCGCTCTCGTTCGTCCGCGACGCCGACGACGTCACCCGCGTGCACGAGATCATGGCGGAGGAGGAGCGACGCGTCCCCGTCATCGCCAAGATCGAGAAGCCCCAGGCGGTCGACAACCTCGAGGCCATCATCGAGGCCTTCGACGGCATCATGGTCGCCCGCGGCGACCTCGGCGTCGAGCTGCCCCTCGAGGCCGTCCCGATCGTGCAGAAGCACGCGGTCGAGCTGTCACGCCGCATGGCCAAGCCCGTCATCGTCGCCACGCAGATGCTCGAGTCGATGATCTCCAGCCCGATCCCGACGCGGGCGGAGACGTCCGACGTCGCGAACGCCGTGCTCGACGGCGCCGACGCCGTCATGCTGAGCGGCGAGACGAGCGTGGGGGAGTACCCCGTCATCACGGTGCAGACCATGGCCCGGATCGTCGCCTCGACGGAGGAGCACGGTCTCGAGCGCATCCAGCCGCTCGGCACCCGCCCGCGGACCCAGGGCGGGGCCATCACCCTGGCCGCCGCCGACGTCGCCGAGTTCGTCGAGGCGAAGTTCCTCTGCGTCTTCACCGAGTCGGGCGACTCCGTGCGACGCATGTCGCGCCTCCGCCACCCCATCCCGATCCTGGCCTTCTCGCCCAACGAGGCGACGCGCCGTCGCATGGCCCTCAGCTGGGGCGTGCGCTCGTTCCTCGTCGAGAACGTCACCCACACCGACGCGATGTTCGACCAGGTGGACGACATCCTGCTGGGGAACGACCTCTGCGCCGCCGGCGACAAGGTCATCGTGATCGCCGGGTCCCCTCCCGGGATCGCCGGCTCCACGAACGACCTCCGGGTGCACCGAGTGGGCGACGCCCACGGCGAGGCGGCTCCGGCCTACGCGGCCAAGACCCCGCCGCCCGTCTCCTAGGCGGCACCGCACCGACCGTGAGGCCGGGCCCGAGAGGGCCCGGCCTCACGGTCGTCAGGGGGCCGGTCGACGAGGTCGATCGCCGAGGAGGTCTTCCTCTCGTCCGCCGGGCCCCGCAGTCGACGGGCGTAGTCTGCGCCCATGCCCGTCCCTCCCGGTCACCCCCGGTGCTTCCGCCTCGACGGGCGGCTGTTCGTCGTGCCCACCTGGAGCGACGTCTCCGTGGCCGAGGCCCGGGACGCCTTGTCGAGGTCGCTCTCGGTGACGCGCCGTCCTCCACGGGGCCCACGCCGACGTGAGCGCTGGGGCCCGACCGGGGCCGTGGTCGGAGCGGGGGCGATCCTCGTGGTCGCGGTGGCGGCGTGGGAGGTGACCTCCTTGGTCGGGCTCGCGGCGACGAGCGCCTCGGGGGCCCTGGTCGGGGGAGTCCTCGCCGTCGGCGTTCGACGGCTCTTCGTCGACGCGGGTGCTGGCGCCGCACTGTCGTCAGCGAGCACGGGGGAGGCGATGAGCGAGTCGACGCGCTCCGGAGGGGAGCGGGACACCAGGGTCGCGGCGGTGGAGGTCCCCGACGACGTCGCGGCGGCCGCCCCCGACGACGCGACCGGCGACGAGCTCGCCCTCTGGTCGGCTCTGGTCATGAGGTACCGCGACGCCCGCGAGGCACTGCTCAGCGGTGCACGTCCCGGCTCCGCGGCGGACGACGCCGACACTGATCCCGCGGACGCCACGGCACGCATCCGCCGGGCCGAGGCCGACCTCCGATCAGCGGAGGCGGACTACGAGCCGGTCGCGCGACTCCTCGGGCTCCCTGCCCCCTGAGGCCGCGGCCCGTCTGGCCCCGAGCGGCCGAGGGCATGCAAGAAGCCCCGACCTGCCGGAGCAGATCGGGGCTTCGTGTCGCTGACGACCAGGTCGTCGGCTGTCGGCGTCTCAGTGGACGCCGCCGAGTCAGATGACGCGGATGTTCTCGGCCTGGAGGCCCTTGTTGCCCTGAGCGGTCTCGAACTCGACCTTCTGGTTCTCCTCCAGGTTGCGGTAGCCGTCGCCGGCGATCGCGGAGAAGTGCGCGAAGACGTCAGTGGATCCGTCGTCGGGGGTGATGAAGCCGAAGCCCTTTTCGGAGTTGAACCACTTAACGGTACCTGTAGCCATTTTTCTTGTTCCTTCAATCAGAGTTGTCGATCCCGACTTCGGGATCGCTCGTCGCGGTGCCTTTTTGTCCGCTCCCTCTGAGAACGCCGCAGCCAGACCGTGCCCCTCGAGAGGAGCTCGCCCCGGCACGTCGCGAGATACAAATGCGTAACACAACAACCAGTCACTCCAGCGTAGTGCACGAGACCCCCGAGAACACCAACTCGGCCGACAAAGTCGTGGACGGGACCGACTCGGACAGTGCGCGTCGCTCACCGGACAGTGAACGAACCACGGCCAGGAGCGCAGGACACGCCCGGCCCAGAGGGGCGGAGGCGGGCCGCCGACGTCGCGAGGACGACTCGGTGCGGCCTGGTCGCGACGGTGCCGGATGCGGGGGTCGAACCCGCACGCCCTCTCGGACAGAGCATTTTGAGTGCCCCGCGTCTGCCATTCCGCCAATCCGGCTCACGACGACCGGGTCGAGAATACCGTAGGCTCTGCTTCGTGAGTGACCAGGAAGCAACCTCAGCAGCACCCCGTCGCGTCGTCGTGGCCGAAGATGAGTCCCTCATCCGGCTCGACATCGTCGAGATCCTCCGCGACAACGGATTCGAGGTGGTCGGCGAGGCCGGAGACGGCGAGACGGCTGTCGCCCTCGCCACGGAGCTCCGCCCGGACCTCGTCATCATGGACGTCAAGATGCCCAAGCTCGACGGCATCTCCGCCGCCGAGACGCTCAGCAAGAACCACATCGCCCCCGTGGTCCTCCTGACGGCCTTCAGCCAGAAGGAGCTCGTCGAGCGGGCGAGCGAGGCCGGCGCGCTGGCCTACGTCGTCAAGCCCTTCACCCCCAACGACCTGCTGCCCGCGATCGAGATCGCCCTCTCGCGCTACACGCAGATCATCACCCTCGAGGCCGAGGTCGCCGACCTGGTCGAGCGCTTCGAGACCCGCAAGCTCGTCGACCGGGCCAAGGGCCTCCTCAACGAGAAGATGGGCCTCACCGAGCCGGAGGCCTTCCGCTGGATCCAGAAGGCCTCGATGGACCGCCGTCTGACCATGCACGACGTGGCGCAGGCCATCATCGAGCAGCTCAGCGCGAAGAAGTAGCTTCACCCGGCTTCCCTCGACGAAGGGCCCGCCCCCACGGGGCGGGCCCTTCGTCGTCGAGGGGCGCCGAGCTCAGCCGCGGGAGTCGGTGAGGTAGTTCGTGATGCGGACGGTCGAGAGCAGCCGCCCGTCGTCGTCGGTCATGACCACCTGGTGCGTCGTCAGCGTGCGCCCGAGGTGGACCGCCGTGCACGTGCCGGTCACCCAGCCCGTCGCGGCCGATCGGCTGTGGCTGGCGTTGAGCTCGATCCCCATCGCGAGGCGCCCCGCTCCCGCGTGCACGTTCGCGGCCACGGAGCCGAGGGTCTCCGCCAGCACGACGTGCGCCCCGCCGTGCAGGATCCCCACCGGCTGCGTGTTTCCGGCGACTGGCATCCGCCCGACGGCCCGCTCCGCGCTCATCTCGAGGATCTCGATCCCCATCTTCTCGGCCAGGGCGCCGACGCCCCGGCGACGGAACAGCTCCACGGCCTCGTCGCTGAGCACCGCCTCGGAGGACACGGTGCGGTCGGCGTCGGAGGCGGGCGCGGCAGGACGGGGGGAGGCGGGGGTCGCGTCGGTCACGGGGCTCCGGTCGATCGGGGGTCGGCCCCGGCGGAGCACGTGCTCACGGACTCAGAGGCACGGACCCGGAGGCACGGACCCGGAGGCGCGGCCCGGAGGCGCGGCCCGGACGACCGGGGAGCCTGTCGGACCCGGCCGCTAGGCTGACGGGGTGTCGGACGAAACGAAGCCTACCCTCCTGGTCATCGACGGTCATTCCCTGGCGTTCCGGGCGTTCTACGCCCTGCCCGTCGACAGCTTCGTGAACCGGGAGGGCCAGCACACCAACGCCATCCACGGCTTCATCTCGATGCTGCTGAGCTTGCTCAAGGCGGAGAAGCCCACCCACCTCGCGGTCGCGTTCGACATCTCCCGCTTCTCGTTCCGCACCCGCGAGTACCCCGAGTACAAGGGCACGCGGTCGGAGACCCCGGTCGAGTTCGTGGGGCAGATCCCCCTCCTGCAGGAGGCCCTCCACGCGATGGGCATCACGACCATCACGAAGGAGGACTTCGAGGCCGACGACATCCTCGCCACCCTAGCCGTGCGCGGTCGCGGCGACGGCTACCGCGTCCTCGTGGTCTCCGGTGACCGCGACGCCATCCAGATGGTCAACGACGACGTCACCCTCCTCTACCCGTCGGCGCGCGGCGTCAGCGAGCTGACCCGCTACGACCGCGACAAGGTCTTCGAGCGGTACGGCATCGAGCCCCACCAGTACCCGGAGGTCGCGGCCCTCGTCGGCGAGACCAGCGACAACCTCATCGGCGTCGACAAGGTCGGCGAGAAGACCGCCGTCAAGTGGATCACCCAGTACGGCAGCCTCGACGAGGTCATCGCGCACGCCGACGAGATCAAGGGCGTCGTCGGCGGGAAGCTCCGCGAGCAGAAGGAGCGCGCGATCCGCAACCGCCGCCTGAACCGCCTGGTCACCGACGTCGAGCTGCCCGTGGGCCCCGCCGACCTCGAACGCCGCCCGGTGGACGACGAGGCCGTCCGCGAGCTCTTCGACAAGCTCCAGTTCCGCACGCTGCTCGAGCGCGTGCTCAAGCTCAGCGAGGGCGAGGGGCCGGCCCGTCCCGACGGCTCCGCCGAGGGCACGGTCGTCGCCGCGCCGGCGGGCCTGCCCGTGGTGCGCACGCTGGTCGACGAAGAGCTGGCTCACTGGCTGCGGAAGAACGCCGCCGACCCGTCCTCCCCCGTCGGCCTCGCCGTCGAGTACGGCGCCGACGGCGTGGTCGGCCTGGGCATCTCGTCGCACGACGAGTCCGCGTACGTCCCGTGGGCCACGGGCCGCGGCGACTACGTGGCCCTCGAGGCCTGGCTCGACGACGCGTCGCCGAAGGTCCTGCACGACTCGAAGCGCGCCTACAAGGCGCTCTCCCGGGCGGGCCTCCGCCTCACCGGCATCGTCGGCGACACGCGCGTCGCCGCGTGGCTGCTCCGGCCCGGCCGCACGTCCTTCGCCCTGACCGACCTCGTCTACGAGCAGCTGGGCGAGACGCTCCCCGTCGCCGACCCGAACCAGCTCGTCCCGGCCGACGAGCAGGTCAGCGTCGCGACGGAGGCCTGGTACACGCTCCGCCTCTCCGAGTCCCTCACGGAGGCGCTCGACGAGGGGTCGCGGTCCGTCCTCATCGATCTCGAGCTGCCGCTCGTGCCCGTCCTCGGCGACATGGAGCTGACCGGGGTCGCGGCTGACCGCGACGCACTGGTCGCCCTCTCCAGCCGCCTCGCCGAGAGCGCCGGCGGGTTCGCCGCGGCGGCCTTCGCGGAGATCGGGCGCGAGGTCAACCTCGGCTCGCCCAAACAGCTCCAGGAGGTGCTCTTCGAGCAGCTCGAGATGCCCCGCACCCGGGCCACCAAGACGGGCTTCTCGACCGACGCCGCCTCGCTGGCCGACCTGCAGGAGAAGCACCCGCACCCGTTCCTCGGCCTCCTCCTGCAGCACCGCGACGTCACGAAGCTCCGGCAGATCATCGACACCCTCGAGAAGTCCATCGCCGACGACGGCCGCATCCACACGACCTACGACCAGACGGGCACGACGACGGGGCGCATCTCGTCCGTCGACCCGAACCTCCAGAACATCCCGGTCAAGGCCGCCGTGGGCCGGGAGATCCGGTCGACCTTCGTCCACGGGCCCGAGTACGAGACCCTGCTGACGGCCGACTACTCGCAGATCGAGATGCGGATCATGGCGCACCTCTCCGGCGACGAGGGGCTCATCGAGGCCTTCGCGGCGGGGGAGGACCTGCACCGCTTCGTCGGGGCGCGGATCTTCCACGTCGAGCCCGCCGACGTCACGCCCCTCATGCGCACGAAGGTCAAGGCGATGTCGTACGGACTCGCCTACGGCCTCAGCGCCTTCGGCCTGTCCAAGCAGCTGCGCATCGAGAGCGGCGAGGCGAAGCAGCTGATGACCGACTACTTCGCGCGCTTCGGCGCGGTCCGCGAGTACCTGCGCAACGTCGTCGAGAAGGCCAGGGAGGACGGCTACACCGAGACGATCTTCGGCCGCCGCCGCCCGTTCGCCGACCTCAAGTCGCCCAACCGGGTGCTCCGCGAGAACGCCGAGCGCGCCGCGCTCAACGCCCCGATCCAGGGCTCGGCGGCCGACATCATGAAGCGCGCGATGCTCGGGGTCCGGGCGGAGCTCGACCAGCGGGAGATGGCGTCGCGCGTCCTGCTCCAGGTCCACGACGAGCTCATCGTCGAGGTCGCCTCCGGCGAGGTCGACGTCGTCCGCGACATCGTGGAGCGCCGGATGAGCGGCGCGGCCGAGCTCCGGGTCCCGCTCGACGTCAGCGTCGGGCTCGGCGAGAGCTGGGACGCGGCCGCGCACTGACGTCACGCCCTCCGGAGCCTGATCCGCGACTCCCCTGCGTACTGGGCGTGGGCGCAGCCACGGCCCTGGCCCTGTGCGGGGCCTGATCTGTACCCCGAACCGGGCACGATCGGACACGACACGCCCGGGGAGCTTGACCTCCGGACCCGAACGGACTTGTATGACTCCGCCGGTCACGACCGGCGGGGCCGCGCCCCACCATCGCGCCCCCTTCCCGAACCCCCCTCGCGAGCCAGCACGTCCGACAACGGAGTCCCGATCCATGTACGCACCCGAGCGTCACCAGCAGATCCTCGACACGGCGCGTCAGCGCGGCCGCGTCGAGGTCGCCGGCCTCGCCCGGGAGCTCTCCGTCACGCCGGAGACCGTGCGTCGCGACCTCACGGCCCTCGAGCGGCGGGGCGTCCTGCGCCGCGTGCACGGGGGAGCGATCGCCGTCGAGCGGCTCGGCATCGAGCGCCCCGTCGCCGACCGCGTGGGCTCGGCGGCCGTCGAGAAGGAGCGCATCGCACGGGCCGCCCTCGACGAGCTCCCCGACGGGGGCTCCGTCATCGTCGACGCCGGCACCACCACCGTGCGGTTCGCCGAGCTCC
This sequence comes from Frigoribacterium sp. CFBP 13707, assembly GCF_014842245.1. Lineage (NCBI taxonomy): Bacteria > Bacillati > Actinomycetota > Actinomycetes > Micrococcales > Microbacteriaceae > Frigoribacterium > Frigoribacterium sp. CFBP 13707. The sequence continues at coordinate 316,754 of NZ_JACYVL010000003.1, read as the reverse complement.
TGCCGGACGACCGCGAGCTCACCGTCGTCACGCACTCGCTCGCGGTGGCGAACGCCCTCGTGGGCCGACCGACGATCACGCTCCACCTCCTCGGCGGGCTCGTCCGGGCCAGGACCCTCGCCGCCGTCGGCGAGTGGACGCTGGCCCAGATCGCCGAGGTCTTCGCCGACGTGGCCTTCATGGGCACGAACGGCATCTCGGCCGAGCGGGGCCTCACCACGCCGGACATCGCGGAGGCGCGGGTCAAGAAGGCCCTGATGGCCGCCTCCCGGCGCACCGTCGTCCTCGCCGACCACTCCAAGTTCGGACGCGAGGACTTCGCGAGGGTCGCTCCCCTGAACGAGGTCGACACCGTCGTGACCGACGGCGCGGTCGACGCGGACCTCGCCGACGACGTCGAGCGCTCCGGCCCCCGCGTGCTGATCGTGTGACGCGCCCCGCGCGTCCCGTCGCCCCGCCCCCCGACTCCCACCCCACCGCACCACCGCACCCTGCAGCACCGCACCACCCCACCCGCACCCCCATCGACACTCCGCAGTGAGCACGAAGGAGAACTGACAACCATGTCCGAATTCACCCCCACGGTCTCCGGGACCGGCGTCCGAGCGCGCGTCCAGCGCTTCGGAGGCTTCCTGGCGGGCATGATCATGCCGAACATCGGCGCGTTCATCGCCTGGGGCCTCATCACCGCCCTCTTCATCCAGACCGGCTGGACCCCGGTGCCCCAGCTCGGCGGCTTCGGCGAGATGTCCGACGGCACGCCGTGGCCCGGCCTCGTCGGTCCCATCATCAAGTACCTGCTGCCGATCCTCATCGCCTACACGGGCGGTCGCATGATCCACGGCCAGCGCGGTGCCGTCATCGGCGCCGTCGGCGTCATGGGCGTCATCGTCGCGACCGACGTGCCGCAGTTCCTCGGCGCCATGATCGTCGGCCCCCTCGCCGCCTGGCTGCTGAAGCAGTTCGACAAGCTCGTCGACGGCCGCATCAAGTCCGGCTTCGAGATGCTCGTCAACAACTTCTCGCTCGGCATCATCGGCGCCGCCGTGGCGGTCGGGGCGTTCTTCGGCCTCGCCCCCGTCACGACCTGGCTGACCGGCGTGTTCGGCTCCGGAGTCGACTTCCTCGTCGAGCGCGGGCTGCTCCCGCTCGCGTCGATCATCATCGAGCCCGCCAAGATCCTCTTCCTCAACAACGCGATCAACCAGGGCGTGCTGACCCCCCTCGGCGGCATCGAGTCGCAGGAGACCGGCAAGTCGATCCTCTTCATGCTCGAGTCGAACCCCGGCCCGGGCCTCGGCATCCTGCTCGCGTTCCTCTTCTTCGGACCGCGCGCCATCCGCCCCTCGGCCCCGGCCGCGATCGTCGTGCACTTCTTCGGCGGCATCCACGAGATCTACTTCCCGTACGTGCTGATGAAGCCCGTGCTGCTCGTCGCCGCGATCCTCGGCGGCGCCACCGGCATCACGGTCTTCTCGCTCTTCGGCGTCGGCCTGGTCGGCCCCGCCTCGCCGGGCAGCATCATCGCCTACACGCTCGTCGCCGCCCGAGGGGACATCCTCCCGATCTACCTGGGTATCCTGCTCTCGGCTGCGGTCTCGTTCGTCGTCTCCGCCTTCCTCATGGGCTTCGGCCGCAAGGAGAACCGCGAGGCGGCCGCCGAGGACGCGGCAGCGCAGGAGCAGGCCCTGGCCGACGCACAGGCGGCCACCGCCGCCAACAAGGCCACCAGCAAGGGGACGTCGGCACCGACGTCCAACTGACACCGCGGGGGGCCGGCCGATCGGCCGGCCCCCCGACCCCGATGAAACAAGGAGACTGACATGGCAACCCTCGACGGTTCCTCCATCAAGAAGCTCATCGTCGCGTGCGACGCCGGCATGGGCAGCAGCGTCATGCTCGCCTCGACGCTGAAGAAGCAGCTCAAGAAGAGCGGCGTCACCGTCGAGCACTCGCCCGTCGCCAGCATCCCGGCCGACGCCGACGTCGTCGTGACCCAGAACAACCTCGCCGAGCGCGCCCGCGGCGTCGTGCCGAACGTCCCCGTCGTCCCGTTCCAGCTCTTCATGGGCGACCCGAACGTCGCCAAGATCGTCAAGGCGATCCAGGACGGCTCGACGGTCGAGGTCTGAGCGTGAGCGACGAGCAGGCCCCGGCCCTGACGGCCCTCCTCGCGGAGTCGTCGATCCGCCTCGACGAGACCGCGGCCGACCGCGACGAGGCCATCCGGGCGACCGGTCGGGCCCTCGTCGAGGCCGGAGCCGTCGACGAGAGCTACGTCGACGCGATGTTCCAGCGTGAGCAGAGCGTCTCGACCTACGTCGGCGAGGGCGTGGCGATCCCGCACGGCACGCTCGCCGGCAAGGACAGCGTGAAGGCCGACGCCCTCGTCGTCCTGCGCTTCCCGACCCCGGTCGACTGGGACGGCAACGAGGTCAGCGTCGCGGTCGGCATCGCTGCGAAGGGCAACGGCCACATCGCCATCCTCAGCCAGCTGGCCAGCATCCTCATGGACCCGGACTCGGCCGCCGCCCTCCGCGGAGCGACGACGTCCGCCGAGGTCTACGAGCTCCTCGCCGCGACCGACGACGACGACGACTGACCCACGACGCCCCACCCCTGACGGCCCCGGCCGTCCACCCGACCGACGACCCGACCGGCTCGGTCGCGACCAAGGAGAAGAAATGCCCGAACGTACCGTCACCATCGCCTCGAGCGTCGGGCTGCACGCCCGTCCCGCCTCGCTCTTCAGCCAGGCCGCCGGCAAGACCGGCGCCAAGGTCACGCTGACGACCGCGGCCGGCAAGAGCGTCAACGCCGCGAGCATCCTCGGCGTGCTCTCGCTGGGCATCGGCCACGGCGAGCAGGTCACGCTGGCGACCGAGGGCGACAACGCCGACGCCGCCCTCGAGGAGCTCGCCGCGCTGCTCGAGACGGACCTCGACGCCGAGTAGCGCCACCCGCCCCGGAGGGCGTCGACGACCCCGGTCGTCGGCGCCCTCCGTCGTCCCCGGCCTGGCTAGGCTCGGCGCATGACCGTCGAGCCCACGCCCCCCGCCCGCCGCGCGCCCACGCAGGTCGACGCCGTCGCCGAGGGCTGGGTCGACACGCTGGTCGACCTCGACCCGACCGTGGCGACCTGGATCGGCCGTGAGGGCCGGACGGGCGAGTACGGCGACTACTCGCCCCGGGGCCACGAGCGCCGCGTGGAGGCGGTCCGCGCGGCCCTCCGCGACCTCGAGGCGGCACCGGCGGTCGACGACGTCGACCTCGTGACGCGCGACGACCTCCGGAGCGAGCTGGAGCTCGACCTCGAGCAGGCCGAGCAGCGGCTCGAGCTGCGTGACCTGAACGTGATCGCGTCCCCCGCCCAGGGCATCCGTGAGGTCCTCGACCTCATGCCGACCGACAGCGCCGAGGAGTGGTCCGACGTGGCCTCGAGGCTCGCCGGGGTCGACCGTGCCGTGGCCCAGTACGTCGAGACGCTCCGGCTCGGGGTGCGGGAGGGCGTCGTCCCGGCCCGTCGCCAGGTCGAGGCCGTGGCGGAGCAGTGCGCGCGGATCGGCGATCCGGAAGGCTTCTTCACCGAGCTGACCGCGCGACCGGTCCTCGCCGACGGGAGCGGCGCCTCCGACGGGCTCGTCCGAGACCTGCAGGAGGGCGCGCGCTCGGCGGGCGCGGCCTACCTCGGCCTGCGGTCGTTCCTGCTCGACGAGCTGCTGCCCGCCGCGGGCGTCGACGACGCCGTGGGCCGGGACGCCTACGCCCTGCACTCGCGGCGCTTCCTCGGCGCGACGATCGACCTCGACGAGACCTACGAGTGGGGGCTCGACGAGCTCGCGCGGACGGCGGCCGAGCAGGAGGCGGTGGCCGGGCAGATCGAGCCGGGTGCCTCGGTGGCCCGGGCCATCGCCGTCCTCGACGAGGACCCCTCGCGGCAGCTCGAGGGCACCGACGCGCTCCAGCAGTGGATGCAGGGCCTCAGCGACCGTGCGGTGGCCGAGCTGGCGGGCACCCACTTCGACGTCCCGGAGCCCCTGCGCCGGCTGGAGTGCCGCATCGCGCCGACGAAGGACGGCGGCATCTACTACACGGGTCCGAGCGACGACTTCTCCCGGCCGGGCCGCATGTGGTGGTCGGTGCCCGAGGGCGTCACGCGGTTCAGCACCTGGCGTGAGACCACCACGGTCTTCCACGAGGGCGTCCCGGGCCACCACCTCCAGATCGGGCAGGCCGTCTGGGCCCGGGGCACGCTCAACACCTGGCGCCGTCAGCTCGCCGGCACCTCCGGCCACGCCGAGGGCTGGGCCCTCTACGCGGAGCGGCTGATGGACGAGCTCGGCCACCTCGCCGACCCGGGCGACCGCCTCGGCATGCTCGACGGGCAGCGGATGCGGGCGGCGCGCGTCGTCATCGACATCGGCGTGCACCTGGGCAAGACCGTCCCGGGCACGACGCAGCGGTGGGACCACGCCCACGCCCTGCGGTTCCTCACCGAGAACGTCTCGCTCGACGAGTCGTTCGTGAGGTTCGAGGTCGACCGGTACCTCGGCTGGCCCGGGCAGGCGCCCTCGTACAAGGTCGGGCAGCGCATCTGGGAGGAGCTGCGGGCCGAGCGGACGCGCCGCGCCGGGGGCTCCCTCGACGTCGTCGCCTTCCACCGCGAGGCGCTCCAGCTCGGGGGAGTGGGCCTCGACACGCTCCGACGCGCCCTCCTGCGCTGACAGGTGTCGGCCACCCGGGGGAGGCGCGGCGCGCGGGGCCTCGGTCGTTGCCGCGTGCCCGGGCACGGAGCTATGATGTGGAGGCGCTTCCTGCGCCGATCTGTCCGCCCGCCGTGGCCGACTCCCCCCGACGAGACACTCCTCGGGACGACCGCGGCCCGATCCATGCTTTCACTGGAGCACTAACTACATGACAACCGTAACGACCAAGGCACCCAAGCAGGTCGCCATCAACGACATCGGATCCGCTGATGACTTCCTGGCCGCGGTCGAGAAGACTCTGAAGTTCTTCAACGACGGCGACCTCATCGAGGGCACCGTCGTGAAGATCGACCGCGACGAGGTCCTCCTCGACGTCGGCTACAAGACCGAGGGCGTCATCCCCTCGCGCGAACTCTCGATCAAGCACGACGTCGACCCCACGGAGGTCGTCGAGGTCGGCGACACCGTCGAGGCCCTCGTCCTCCAGAAGGAGGACAAGGAAGGCCGTCTGATCCTGTCCAAGAAGCGCGCTCAGTACGAGCGTGCCTGGGGCGACGTCGAGAAGATCAAGGACGCCGACGGCGTCGTCACCGGAACGGTCATCGAGGTCGTCAAGGGCGGCCTCATCGTCGACATCGGACTCCGGGGCTTCCTCCCCGCGTCGCTCATCGAGCTGCGCCGCGTCCGCGACCTCACGCCCTACCTGGGCCAGGAGATCGAGGCGAAGATCCTCGAGCTCGACAAGAACCGCAACAACGTGGTCCTGTCGCGCCGTGCGCTCCTCGAGCAGACGCAGTCCGAGAGCCGCACCACCTTCCTCAACAACCTCCACAAGGGCCAGGTCCGCAAGGGCGTCGTCTCGTCGATCGTCAACTTCGGCGCCTTCGTCGACCTGGGCGGCGTGGACGGCCTCGTGCACGTCTCCGAGCTCAGCTGGAAGCACATCGAGCACGCCAGCGAGGTCGTCGAGGTCGGTCAGGAAGTCACCGTCGAGATCCTCGAGGTCGACCTCGACCGTGAGCGCGTGTCGCTCTCGCTCAAGGCGACGCAGGAGGACCCGTGGCAGGTCTTCGCCCGCACGCACGCCATCGGCCAGGTCGCGCCCGGCAAGGTCACGAAGCTCGTGCCGTTCGGTGCGTTCGTCCGCGTGGCCGACGGCATCGAGGGCCTCGTGCACATCTCCGAGCTGTCGGCGAAGCACGTCGAGCTGGCCGAGCAGGTCGTCGCCGTCGGCGACGAGGTGTTCGTCAAGGTCATCGACATCGACCTCGACCGCCGTCGCATCTCGCTGAGCCTCAAGCAGGCCAACGAGGGCGTCGACCCCGAGGGCACCGAGTTCGACCCGGCGCTCTACGGCATGCTCACCGAGTACGACGAGCAGGGCAACTACAAGTACCCCGAGGGCTTCGACCCGGAGACCAACGAGTGGCGCGAGGGCTTCGAGACCCAGCGCGAGAAGTGGGAGCAGGACTACGCTGCCGCCCAGGCTCGCTGGGAGGCCCACAAGAAGCAGGTCGCGGCGTCGCTCGCCGAGGAGACCACCTTCGACGTGCCGTCCGGTTCGACGTTCTCGAGCGAGTCGGCCGGCGCCGGCACGCTCGCCGACGACGAGTCGCTCGCCGCTCTGCGCGAGAAGCTGTCGAACAACAACTAGTCACGCCGCACCTGACGGTGCAGCAGACCTGACCACGAGGCGGTCCCCGAGAGGGGGCCGCCTCGCGGCGTTCCCGGGCTCGCCGGTGCCTCACCGGGTAGCCTCGGCGGATGTTCGTCTGTGGGCTGACCGGGGGCATCGCCGCCGGCAAGAGCGTCGTGTCCCGTCGTCTCGCGGAGCGGGGCGCGGCCGTGGTCGACGCCGACCTCCTCGCCCGCGAGGTGGTCGAGCCCGGCACCCCCGGCCTCGCCGCGATCGCGGAGAGGTTCGGCGGCGGCGTCCTGGCTGCCGACGGCAGCCTGGACCGTCCGGCCCTCGGGGCCCTGGTGTTCTCGGACCCGGGGGCCCGCCGTGACCTCGAGGCGATCACCCACCCCGCCGTCCGGGAGCTCTCTCGCCGGCGCATGGCCGAGGCGGTGGCCGACGACCCCGCCCGAGTCGTCGTCTACGACGTCCCCCTGCTCGTCGAGACGCGGGGAGCAGGGGAGTTCGACGTCGTCGTCGTGGTCCACGCCCCTGCCGAGGACCGCGTCGCCCGGCTCGTGCAGCTCCGCGGGATGCCCGAGCAGGAGGCGCGGCGCCGGGTGGCGGCGCAGGCGGGCGACGACGAGAGGCTCGCCGTCGCCGACCTGGTCGTCGACTCCTCGGGGTCGCTGGAGCAGACCCTGCAGCAGGCCGACGCCGTGCTCGACCGGCTCCGTTCGCTGTCAGCGGCGAAGGCGGGGGCCGCCCCCGGGCCGTCTGTCGGTGGCGACTCGTAGACTCGGAGGCATGGAACCGACCCGAAGTGTCCGCCCGTTCGAGGTCGTCAGCGAGTACGAACCGAGCGGCGACCAGCCCGCGGCCATCGCCGAGCTGGCGGGTCGCATCAACGCCGGTGAGACCGACGTCGTCCTGCTCGGCGCGACCGGCACGGGCAAGTCCGCCACCACCGCGTGGCTCGTCGAGCAGGTGCAGCGTCCGACGCTCGTGCTCGCCCACAACAAGACCCTCGCGGCCCAGCTCGCCAACGAGTTCCGCGAGATGTTCCCGCACAACGCGGTCGAGTACTTCGTCTCGTACTACGACTACTACCAGCCCGAGGCCTACGTCCCGCAGACCGACACCTTCATCGAGAAGGACAGCTCGATCAACGCCGAGGTCGAGCGGCTCCGCCACTCGACCACGAACTCCCTGCTCAGCCGCCGCGACGTCATCGTCGTCAGCACCGTGTCGTGCATCTACGGCCTCGGCACCCCGGAGGGCTACCTCGAGGCCATGATCGCGCTCCAGGTGGGCCAGCGCATCGACCGTGAGACGCTGATCCGCCGCTTCGTCTCGATGCAGTACCAGCGCAACGACATCGACTTCTCGCGGGGCAACTTCCGCGTGCGCGGCGACACCATCGAGATCATCCCGATGTACGAGGAGCTCGCCATCCGCATCGAGATGTTCGGCGACGAGATCGAGGCGCTGTACGCCCTGCACCCGCTCACCGGTGACGTCGTCAAGACCCTCGACGCCGTCTCGGTGTTCCCCGGCTCGCACTACGTCGCGGGCACCGACGTCATGCACCGGGCGATCGGCACCATCAAGGAGGAGCTGGCGGGTCGGCTCGCCGAGCTCGACCAGCAGGGCAAGCTGCTCGAGTCCCAGCGCCTGCGGATGCGGACGACGTTCGACCTCGAGATGATGGAGCAGATCGGCTTCTGCAACGGCATCGAGAACTACTCAGCGCACATCGACGGTCGCGGTCCGGGGGAGGCGCCCCACTGCCTCCTCGACTACTTCCCGGACGACCTCCTGGTCGTCATCGACGAGTCGCACGTCACCGTGCCGCAGATCGGTGCCATGTACGAGGGCGACGCCTCGCGCAAGCGCACGCTGGTCGACCACGGCTTCCGCCTGCCCAGCGCTCTCGACAACCGACCCCTGAAGTTCGAGGAGTTCCTCGACCGGGTCGGCCAGAAGGTGTACCTCTCCGCGACGCCCGGCAAGTACGAGCTCGGCATCACCGACAGCGTCGTCGAGCAGATCATCCGCCCGACCGGCCTCATCGACCCCGAGATCGTCGTCAAGCCGTCCGAGGGCCAGATCGACGACCTCCTGGAGGAGATCCGCACCCGGACGGAGCGCGACGAGCGCGTCCTCGTCACCACGCTGACGAAGAAGATGGCGGAGGAGCTCACCGACTTCCTCACCGAGGCCGGGGTCCGGGTCCGGTACCTCCACTCCGACGTCGACACCCTGCGTCGCGTCGAGCTCCTCACCGAGCTGCGTCAGGGCGTCTACGACGTCCTCGTCGGCATCAACCTGCTCCGTGAGGGGCTCGACCTGCCCGAGGTCTCCCTGGTCGCGATCCTCGACGCCGACAAGGAGGGGTTCCTCCGGTCGTCGACCTCGTTGATCCAGACCATCGGCCGTGCAGCCCGCAACGTCTCCGGCCAGGTGCACATGTACGCCGACGTCATGACCGCCTCCATGAAGCAGGCCCTCGAAGAGACCGATCGACGTCGCGACAAGCAGATCGCGTACAACACCGAGCACGGCATCGACCCGCAGCCGCTCCGCAAGAAGATCGCGGACATCACGGCGGCGCTGGCTCGGGAGGGCGCCGACACGGCGGCCCTCCTCGCCGGGCGCGACGGCAAGAAGCGGTCTCCCACCCCGAACCTCAGGCGCGAGGGCAAGGGCGCGGCGGCGGCCAACGGCATCGAGTCGATCATCGCCGACCTCAACGAGCAGATGCTCCAGGCCGCGGCCGAGCTGAAGTTCGAGCTGGCCGGGCGGCTCCGCGACGAGGTCGCCGACCTCAAGAAGGACCTGCGACAGATGGAGGCGGCGGGCCATGTCCGCTGACCGCCTCCGAGTCGTCGTCACGGGTGCGACCGCGGGGCTGGGCTACTTCGCCGCCGAGCGCCTGGCCGCCCAGGGGCACCGGGTCGTCCTCGCCGCCCGTGACCCGGAACGCGCCGTCCGCGCGGCGGACGCCGTCCGTGAGCGCGTCGCGGGGGCGGACGTCGAGACGGTCGACCTCGACCTCGCCGACCTCTCCTCCGTGCGCTCGGGGGCGGACGCCCTCGCCGCAGGCGGCCCCGTGGACGTCCTGCTCGCCAACGCGGGCGTCGTGGGCCAGCGGCGTCGCCAGACGACGGCCGACGGCTTCGAGCTGCAGTTCGGCACGAACCACCTCGGCCACTTCGCCCTCGTCTCGCACCTGATGCCCGCGCTCGACGCAGCTCAGGCCGGCCGCGTCGTCCACCTCGGCAGCATCAGCCACCGGTGGGTGCGACTCGACCTCGACGACCCGATGATGGTGTCGAGCTACTCGAGCTACGTGGCCTACGCGCGGTCGAAGCTCGCCGTCATGTCGTTCGGCTTCGAGCTCGACCGTCGGCTCCGTGCCGCGGGGTCGAGCGTCACGAGCGTCGTGGCGCACCCGGGCTTCGCCTGGGAGAGCCTCAGCGATCCCCGCCCGCCCGTCGTCGAGCCCCGCCGCCCGCCGGCCGTGGTCACCTCCATGATGCACACCTTCTCGCAGGGCAAGGAGGTGGGGGCCGAGCCGCTCGTCCACGCCGCCACGGCCCCCGACGTCGTCGGAGGGGAATACTGGGGTCCGGCCGGCTGGTTCCAGCTGACCGGGGCGCCGGCCAGGGTCCCCGCGAAGCGGCACGCCCGCGACCACCAGGCGGCCGAGCGGCTCTGGGCCGTCTCCGCCGGCCTCACCAAGACCCACCCCGCCCTGTGACGCAGGGCACGTCCTCCCACGGAGCAGGCCGACCGGCAGTGTCGGTGGTCTCCGTAGAATGGTAAGAGTGTCAATCTCTCCCGTAGATGGTTCCTCCGTGCTCAGCGTGCGCGGCGCCCGAGTCCACAACCTCGACAACGTCGACCTCGAGATCCCGAGAGACAGCCTCGTGGTCTTCACCGGCCTCTCCGGCTCAGGCAAGTCGTCGCTCGCGTTCGACACGATCTTCGCCGAGGGCCAGCGCCGCTACGTCGAGTCCCTCTCGGCGTACGCCCGGCAGTTCCTCGGCCAGGTCGACCGCCCCGACGTCGACTTCATCGAGGGCCTCAGCCCCGCGGTGTCCATCGACCAGAAGTCGACGAACCGCAACCCGAGGTCCACGGTCGGCACGATCACCGAGATCTACGACTACATGCGCCTGCTCTGGGCCCGGATCGGCATCGCGCACTGCGCGGTCTGCGGCGAGAAGATCAGCCGGCAGACCGTCCAGCAGATCGCCGACCAGCTGATGACCCTCGAGACGGGCACGCGCTTCCAGGTCCTGAGCCCCGTCGTCTCGAAGAAGAAGGGCGAGTTCGTCGACCTCTTCGCCGAGCTCGCGGCCGCGGGCTACTCCCGCGCGATCGTCGACGGGGAGCAGGTCCAGCTGTCCGCGCCCCCCGCCCTCAAGAAGCAGGTCAAGCACGACATCTCCGTCGTGGTCGACCGGCTCGTCGCCTCGCCCGAGGGTCTGACGCGCCTCACCGACTCGCTCGAGACGGCCCTCCGCCTCACCGACGGCCTGGTCACGGTCGACTTCGTCGACACCGACGCGGGCGCGGCGGGCAAGTACCGCACCTTCTCGGAGAAGCTCTCCTGCCCGAACGGCCACCCCGTGCAGCTGACCGAGGTGGAGCCGCGCACCTTCTCGTTCAACGCTCCCTTCGGGGCCTGCCCGGAGTGCTCGGGCATCGGCACCCGCATGTCGGTCGACACCGACCTCGTGCTGGGCGACCCCGAGCTGAGCCTGGCCGAGGGCGTCATCCTGCCCTGGACCAACTCGGGCAAGGGCCTCTACAACTACTTCCAGAAGCTCCTCGAGGGCCTGGCGATCGACCTCGACTTCAGCCTGCGCACGCCCTGGAAGGACCTGCCCGAGCGCATCCGCGAGGCCGTGCTCCAGGGCAACGACTTCGAGGTCACCGTGAAGTGGAAGAACCGCTTCGGCCGTGAGATGAAGTACTCGACGGGCTTCGAGGGCGTGATGCCCTACATCGAGCGCAAGTACGCCGAGGCGGAGACGGACAGCCAGCGCCAGCGCTACTCCGAGTACCTCCGCGAGATCCCGTGCACCGTCTGTGGCGGCAAGCGCCTCAAGCCGGAGGTGCTGGCGGTCACCGTGGCCGACCAGAGCATCGCCGACGTCGCCGACCTCAGCCTCGCCGACGCCTTCGCCTTCATGAACGGCCTGACCCTGACTCCGCGCGAGGCACGGATCGCGGCCCAGGTGCTCCGCGAGATCCGCGTGCGGCTCGAGTTCCTCCTCGAGGTCGGCCTCACGTACCTCTCCCTCGCCCGCTCGGCGGGCTCCCTCTCGGGCGGTGAAGCGCAGCGCATCCGGCTCGCGACGCAGATCGGCTCAGGCCTCACCGGCGTGCTCTACGTCCTCGACGAGCCCAGCATCGGCCTCCACCAGCGCGACAACCGGCGGCTCATCGACACGCTCGTCAAGCTGAAGGACCTCGGCAACACGCTGATCGTCGTCGAGCACGACGAAGACACCATCAAGACCGCCGACTGGGTGGTCGACATCGGGCCGGGCGCCGGGGTCAACGGCGGCCACGTGGTCCACTCCGGCAGCTACGAGGACCTCCTCGAGAACCGCGAGTCCTACACCGGCGACTACCTCTCCGGCCGCCGCTCGATCGAGACGCCGACGAGCCGTCGCCCCGTCGACCCCGACCGGGTCATCACGGTCGTGGGCGCCAAGGCGAACAACCTCAAGAACGTGACCGTCGAGTTCCCGCTCGGCGCGTTCGTCGCGGTCACCGGCGTCAGCGGCTCCGGCAAGTCGACGCTCGTCAACGACATCCTCTACAAGGTCATGGCCAACAAGCTCAACGGCGCCCGCCAGATCCCCGGCAAGCACCTCCGGGTCACGGGCCTCGAGGCCCTCGACAAGGTCGTGCACGTCGACCAGGCGCCCATCGGTCGCACCCCCCGGTCGAACCCGGCCACCTACACGGGTGTCTTCGACCGCATCCGCAACCTGTTCGCCGAGACGGTCGAGGCCAAGACGCGGGGCTACCTGCCGGGCCGCTTCAGCTTCAACGTCAAGGGCGGCCGCTGCGAGAACTGCGCCGGCGACGGCACGATCAAGATCGAGATGAACTTCCTGCCCGACGTGTACGTCGCGTGCGAGGTCTGCGGCGGTGCCCGCTACAACCGCGACACGCTCGCCGTCCACTACAAGGGCAAGAACATCTCCGAGGTGCTCGACATGCCGATCAGCGAGGCGGCGGTCTTCTTCGACCCCATCTCGGCGATCTCGCGCTACATGAAGACCCTCGTCGACGTCGGCCTAGGCTACGTCCGCCTCGGCCAGAGCGCGACGACCCTCAGCGGCGGCGAGGCACAGCGCGTGAAGCTCGCCACCGAGCTGCAGAAGCGCTCCAACGGCCGCAGCGTCTACGTGCTCGACGAGCCGACGACCGGCCTCCACTTCGAGGACGTCCGCAAGCTGCTCCTCGTGCTCAACGGCCTGGTCGAGAAGGGCAACACCGTCATCACGATCGAGCACAACCTCGACGTGATCAAGTCGGCCGACTGGCTCATCGACATGGGCCCCGAGGGCGGGGCGGGCGGCGGCTCCGTGCTGGCCACCGGCACGCCGGAGCACCTCGCGACGGTGCCGGAGAGCCACACGGGGGTGTTCCTCGCCGAGATCCTCGAGCAGGGCCACGCCGCACCCGGCCCCGCCGCCGCCAAGCGGCGCCAGGGAGCGGCCGCACGTCGCCGGGAGGCCGTCGAGGCCCGATGAGCAACACCGTCTCCTGGCGCCCCCCGGCGGGCGAGATCCCGACCGACCCCGGGGTCTACCGGTGGCGGGACGAGCGCGGCCGCGTCCTGTACGTGGGGAAGGCCAAGAACCTCCGTGCTCGTCTCAGCAACTACTTCGCTCCGCTGCCGACCCTGCACGAGCGCACCCGGCGCATGGTGCTCACCGCGCGGTCGGTGGAGTGGACGGTCGTCGGCAGCGACATCGAGGCGCTGCAGCTCGAGTACACGTGGATCAAGGAGTTCGACCCGCCGTTCAACGTCAAGTTCCGCGACGACAAGACGTACCCGTTCATGGCGGTGACCCTGGGCGACGAGGCGCCGCGGGTCATGGTGACGCGCAACCCGAAGATCAGGGGCGCGAAGTACTTCGGCCCCTACCCCAAGATCTGGGCCGTCCACGACACCATCGACCAGATGATCAAGGTCTTCCCGATCCGCACCTGCTCCGACAGCAGCTACAAGAAGGCGATGCAGACCGGCAAGCCCTGCTTCCCGGGCCAGATCGGGCGCTGCGGCGGGCCGTGCTCGCACCGGGTCTCGATCGAGGAGCACCGCGTCATCGTCGACGAGTTCGTCAAGTTCATGGGCAGCTACGACAAGCGCGTCATCGCCGACAAGCAGAAGGCCATGAAGACCGCGGCCCTCGAGCAGCGCTACGAGGACGCCGCCCGGTACCGCGACCAGGTGCAGGCCCTCGAGGCCGTGCTCGACAAGTCCGCCGTCGTTCTCCGCGACTCCGCCGACCTCGACCTGTACGCCCTGGCGGAGGACGAGCTCGCCGCCGCCGTCCAGCTCTTCACCGTCCGCGGCGGCCGCATCCGGGGCTCGCGGGGCTGGGTCGTCGACAAGGAGATCGACATCTCCTCCGGCGACCTCGTCGAGCAGGTCCTCCAGGGCAGCTACCCGGCCGGGGCCGAGGTGCCCCGCGAGATCGTCGTCAGCGCCGTGCCCGACGACGTCGAGGCCCTCGAGGCCGTGCTGGGCGACGTCCGTGGCCGAGGGCGCGTGCAGGTGCGGTCGGCCCAGCGGGGGGAGAAGGCCGCGCTCATGCAGACGGCCATGCTCAACGCGCAGCAGTCGCTGATGCTGTACAAGACGCGACGGAGCGCCGACTTCGCCACGAGGTCGACCGCCCTGGCGGACATCCAGGAGGCGCTGGGCATGACCGAGGCGCCGCTGCGGATGGAGTGCTACGACGTCTCGCACCTCTCGGGCACCAACATCGTCGCGTCGATGGTGGTCTTCGAGGACGGCCTCCCGCGGAAGGACCAGTACCGCCGCTTCAGCATCCCGCAGTCCACCGACGACACCGAGTCGATCTACCAGACGCTCAGCCGCCGGCTGGCCCGCCTCGACGACGAGCTCGCCCCGGTCGAGGAGGTCGGCGAGCAGCGCAAGCGCTTCGCCTACCGTCCGAACCTCCTCATCGTCGACGGTGGCCAGCCCCAGGTGGCCGCCGCTCGCCGTGCCCTGGACGACGCCGGCGTGACCGACATCGCCCTCTGCGGCATCGCGAAGCGGCTCGAGGAGATCTGGCTGCCCGACGACGACTTCCCCGTCATCCTGCCCCGCAACTCCGACGCCCTGTTCCTCATCCAGCGCATCCGAGACGAGGCGCACCGGTTCGCCATCACGTTCCAGCGCCAGCGCCGGAAGCGCGACGTGGCGACGCAGCTCGCGGAGATCCCCGGCCTCGGGCCCGCCCGCGTGGCGGGGCTGCTCAAGCACTTCGGCTCCGTCAAGCGACTCAAGCAGGCCGACGTGGACGAGATCTCGTCCATCCGGGGGATCGGTCCGACCCTCGCGGCGGCCGTCGTCGCGCGGCTCGGGTCGACGAGCGACGCCGAGGTCGCCGAGGCCGACGAGGCCCGCCCCGAGCCGGACCAGGCCACCTCGGCCGTCTAGGATCACACCCACCCCGTGCCGACACGATCGAAGGTCACCTCCCCATGAGCGACGCGTCAGAACAGCAAGAGGTCCTCATCGTCTCCGGCATGTCCGGGGCCGGTCGCTCGACCGTCGGCAACGCCCTGGAGGACCTGGGCTGGTACGTCGTCGACAACCTGCCCGCCCAGATGCTCCGACCGCTGCTCGACCTCGCCGAGCGTGCGGGGGACTCCCTCCCGAAGATCGCCGCCGTCGTCGACGTCCGGGGCGGGCGCCTCTTCTCCGAGGCCCAGGAGGCGGTGCGCACGCTCCGCGAGAGCATGCCCAGCAAGGTGCGGGTCCTCTTCCTCGACGCGACCGACGCCGTGCTCGTGCGTCGGTTCGAGCAGGTCCGCCGGCCGCACCCGCTCCAGGGCGACGGCACGCTGCTGGACGGGATCCTCGCCGAGCGGGCCCGGATGGAGGAGCTGCGGGAGACGAGCGACGTGATCATCGACACGTCCGAGCTCAACATCCACCAGCTCGCGACGGCCGTGACGGAGCGTTTCGCCGAGTCCGAGCGGCCCGGCGTGCAGGTGACCGTCCTCAGCTTCGGCTTCAAGTACGGCCTGCCCGCGGACGCCGACAGCGTGGGCGACGCGCGGTTCCTCCCCAACCCGTTCTGGGTGCCCGAGCTCCGCTCGCAGAACGGTCTCGACGAGCCGGTCACGAGCTACGTGATGGCGCAGGACGGCGCCCGCGAGTTCGTCGACTCCTTCGCGGCGGCCCTCCGCCCGGTGCTCGCCGGCTATCAGCGCGAGAACAAGAGACACGCTACGATCGCCATTGGCTGCACGGGCGGCAAGCACCGATCGGTCACCCTCGTGGGCGAACTGGCCGCGATCCTGCGTGACCTCCCCGGCGTCGCCGTCAGCGTGAAGCACCGCGACCTCGGTCGTGAGTGAGCCGGGGTCCGCACCGACGGGCACCGGCCGTCCGTCCGACCTGACGGCGTCGCCACCAGCCCGACACCCCTCGACGACCGAGCCCCGGAGGCACGCCCCCGTGGCCTCGTCGACCATCGACAGAGACAAGGACCCGCACCTGTGGCACAGACCGCCGACGTCAAAGAAGAGCTCGCCAAGGTCGAGGTGACCCGCACGACCGTGCGCGCCGCCGAGGTGGCGACGATACTGCGGTTCGCCGGCGGGCTGCACGTCATCTCGGGGCGCATCGCGGTGGAGGCCGAGCTCGACAGCCCCGCCATCGCCCGTCGGGTCCGGAAGGACCTCGCCGAGCTCTACGGCGCCCGGAGCGACGTCTCGATGATCGGGGCCTCCGGTGCCCGGCGCACGGCGCACTACCTCGTGCGGGTCCACGAGGCGGGCGAGACGCTCGCCCGGCAGACCGGCCTGATGGACCAGCGTCGTCGTCCCGTCCGCGGGCTGCCGAACCGGCTGACGACGGGGTCGCGCGACGACCTGGCCGCGATCTGGCGCGGAGCCTTCCTCGCTCAGGGGTCGTTGACCGACCCCGGGCGCTCCGCCTCGCTCGAGGTGGTCTGCCCCGGCAACGAGGCCGCGATGGCCCTCGTCGGCGCGGCGGGTCGGCTCGGCGTGCCCGCGAAGGCCCGCGAGGTCCGGGGCGTGCACCGCGTCCTCGTCCGTGACGGCGAGGCGATCAGCGCCATGCTCGCCGTCATGGGAGCCCACAAGAGCGTGGGGGAGTGGGAGGAGATGCGCCAGCGCCGCGAGGTGCGTGCCACCGCCAACCGCCTGGTCAACTTCGACGACGCCAACCTGCGGCGCTCCGCCGAGGCCGCCGTGGCCGCCTGCGCCCGCGTCGAGCGCGCCATGCAGCTCCTCGGTGACGACATCCCCGAGCACCTCGCCTACGCGGGCCGCCTGCGCCTCGCCCACCGCGACGCCAGCCTCGACGAGCTCGGCCACCACGCCGACCCGCCGATGACGAAGGACGCCGTCGCCGGCCGCATCCGTCGCCTCCTGGCCATGGCCGACAAGAAGGCCTCCGACCTCGGGGTCGCCGGCACGGAGGCCAGCCTGCCCTCCGACCTCGACCTCCGCTAGGGGCACGGCCGGGGCACGTCTCATCACGACGCACACGCACCCCCGGCTGGTACTGTGACAAACGGTCCGGCTCCCCGACCGCACTGGTCTGAGAGCCCTCCGAGGGCCTGGTCGCCCGCCCCCTCCACGCGTCCCCGTGACGCCTGATCAACAGGAGTTCCCTTGACCGTCAAGATCGGCATCAACGGCTTCGGTCGCATCGGCCGCAACTACTTCCGCGCAGCGCTCGCCAAGGGCGCCGACATCGAGATCGTCGCCGTCAACGACCTCACCGACAACGCGGCCCTCGCGCACCTCCTCAAGTTCGACTCGATCACGGGCCGCCTCGACGCCACGGTCGAGCTCGACGGCGACTCGATCGTCGTCGACGGCAAGCCGATCAAGGTCCTCGCCGAGCGCGACCCCGCGAACCTCCCCTGGGGCGAGCTGGGCGTCGACATCGTCATCGAGTCGACCGGTTTCTTCACCAAGGCAGAGGACGCGCGCAAGCACATCACCGCCGGTGCCAAGAAGGTCCTGATCTCCGCGCCCGCCACGGGCGACGACGCGACCATCGTGCTGGGCGTCAACGAGGGCATCTACGACCCCGCCTCGCACCACATCATCTCGAACGCCTCCTGCACCACGAACAGCCTGGCGCCCCTGATGAAGGTGTTCCTCGACAACTTCGGCGTCGAGCGCGGCCTGATGACGACTGTGCACGCGTACACCGCCGACCAGAACCTCCAGGACGGCCCCCACAAGGACCCGCGTCGCGCCCGCGCCGCGGCCGTCAACATCGTCCCCACCTCGACGGGTGCGGCCAAGGCCATCGGCCTGGTCATCCCCGAGCTCGCCGGCAAGCTCGACGGCTACGCGCTGCGGGTCCCGGTGCCGACCGGCTCGATCACCGACGTCACCCTCGAGACCTCGACCCCCGTCACGGTCGAGCAGATCAACGCCGCCTACAAGGCCGCTGCCGAGGGCGAGCTGAAGGGCATCCTGGCCTACTCGGAGGACCCGCTGGTCTCCAGCGACATCACCACCGACCCGCACTCGTCGATCTACGACTCGGGCCTGACGAAGGTCATCGGCAACATGGTGAAGATCACGTCGTGGTACGACAACGAGTGGGGCTACTCGAACCGCCTCGTCGACCTCACCGAGTACGTGGCCGACCGCCTCTAGCCGGTCAGCGAACACCCCCCAGCACGAACCCCCCGGAGGCGGTCAGGCACGAGCCTGACCGCCTCCGTCGCAGAGAAGAGAACGAGAATGACCCTCCGTACCCTCGATCAGCTCGGAGACCTGGGCGGGAGGCGCGTCATCGTCCGGTGCGACCTCAACGTCCCCCTCGCGGACGGCGAGATCACCGACGACGGCCGCGTCCGCGCGTCGCTGCAGACCCTGAACCAGCTCCTCGACCAGGGAGCACGAGTCGTCGTCATCTCCCACCTGGGCCGACCCGACGGTCAGCCGGTCGAGAAGTACAGCCTCCGGCCCGTGGCCCAGCGGCTCAGCGAGCTGCTCGGCAAGAGCGTCGGCTTCGTCGCCCAGACGGTCGGCGACGACGCCACCGCCGCGGTCGACCAGCTCGAGGACGGTCAGGTGACCGTCCTTGAGAACCTCCGCTTCAGCGCCGCCGAGACGTCGAAGGACGCGGGGGAGCGCCGCGCGTTCGCGGAGCAGCTCGCACAGCTGGGCGACGTCTTCGTCTCCGACGGCTTCGGCGTCGTGCACCGCGAGCAGGCCAGCGTCTATGAGCTCCCGCAGCTGCTGCCGAGCGCCGCGGGCACGCTCATCTCCGCCGAGCTCGAGGTCCTGGAGCGCCTGACCGAGAAGCCCGAACGCCCCTACGCCGTCGTCCTCGGAGGCTCGAAGGTCAGCGACAAGCTCGGCGTGATCGAGCACCTCCTGCCGCGCGTCGACTCGCTCCTCATCGGTGGCGGCATGCTCTTCACCTTCCTGGCCGCCCAGGGGCACCCGGTCGGCAAGAGCCTCCTGGAGGCCGACCAGCTCGACCGCGTCCGCGGCTACGTCGCCGAGGCGCAGGAGCGCGGGGTCCGCCTCGTGCTGCCCACCGACGTCGTCGTCGCCTCGGCCTTCGCCGCCGACGCCGAGCACACCACGGTCGCCGTGGACGGCATCGAGTCGTCCGAGCTCGGCCCGGAGGCCCTCGGGCTCGACATCGGGCCCGACACCGCGGCGGCCTTCGCGGAGATCATCTCCTCGTCGTCGACGGTCTTCTGGAACGGCCCCATGGGCGTCTTCGAGTTCGACGCCTTCGCCACGGGCACCCGCGTCGTCGCGCAGGCGCTGACGGAGGTGGACGGGCTGGCCGTCGTCGGCGGAGGCGACTCCGCCTCCGCGGTGCGCTCCCTCGGCTTCACGGACGACCAGTTCGGACACATCTCCACCGGTGGTGGAGCCAGCCTCGAGTTCCTCGAGGGCAAGACGCTCCCCGGACTGGAGGTCCTCGGATGGTGACCACGCGCACGCCCCTGATCGCCGGCAACTGGAAGATGAACCTCGATCACCTGCAGGCGATCGCCTTCGTCCAGAAGCTCGCCTGGAGCCTCAAGGACGCCAAGCACGACTTCTCCTCGGTCGAGGCGGTCGTCTTCCCGCCCGCGACCGACCTCCGCAGCGTGCAGACGCTGCTCGACGCCGACAAGCTCGAGCTGGGCCTCGGCGCCCAGGACCTCTCGAGCCACGACTCCGGCGCCTACACCGGCGAGATCTCCGGGGCGTTCCTGCGGGCCCTCGACGTGCAGTACGTGCTCGTGGGGCACTCGGAGCGTCGCACCCTCCACGCCGAGGGCGACGACGTCGTCGCGAGCAAGGTCGCGGCGGCCCACCGCCACGGCCTCGTGCCGATGATCTGCGTCGGCGAGACCGCGGCCGACCTGGAGGAGCACGGTCCGAGCGCGGTCCCCGTGGCCCAGCTCCGCGCCTCCCTGGCGGAGGTCCCCGCCGACGCCGAGATCGTCGTCGCCTACGAGCCGGTCTGGGCCATCGGCTCCGGTCAGGCTGCGACGCCCGAGCAGGCGCAGCAGGTCTGCGCCGCCCTGCGCCAGGCGCTCGTCGAGATCGCCGGCCCCGACCGGGCCGCCTCGACGCGCGTCCTCTACGGCGGCTCCGTGAAGTCGACCAACATCGCGTCGTTCCTGCGGGAGCCCGACGTCGACGGCGCCCTGGTCGGCGGAGCCAGCCTCGACGTCTCGGAGTTCACGAGCATCGTCCGCTTCCGCTCGCACGTCGGCGTCTGACGGGACGTCGGGTTCGGCAGCCCGCCCGCGCGGGCGAGCCGCCGGACCCGACGCTCCGGTTATACTCGTCTACGGTCTCACCGCATCGAAAGGCGTTCCGTGGAAATTCTCCAGGTCATCCTGCAGGTGTTGCTCGGCATCACGAGCCTCCTGCTGACCCTGCTCATCCTGCTGCACCGCGGTCGCGGCGGCGGTCTCTCCGACATGTTCGGCGGCGGTGTCACGAGCAACCTCGGGGCGTCCGGCGTCGCCGAGCGCAACCTGAACAGGATCACCGTGTTCCTCGGCCTGGTGTGGATCACCTGCATCGTCGTCCTCGGCCTCATCACCAAGTTCTCGGCGGTGAGCTGATGGCCTCCGGCGGCAGCGCGATCCGTGGCTCCCGCGTCGGTGCGGGCCCCATGGGCGAACAGGACCGCGGCTTCCACGCCGAGCGAGTCACCATCTCCTACTGGGACGCCCTCGGCAACGAGGTCGTCCGTCACTTCGCGGCCAACGTTCCCGACGACGAGATCCCCGAGACCGTCGACTCGCCGTCCACGGGCCTCCCCGCCGGTCGCGACAAGGAGAACCCGCCGACCGTCGCCAAGCTCGAGCCCTACAAGACGCACCTCGCCTACGTGAAGGAGCGTCGCACCGAGGAGGAAGCCGCTCAGCTCCTCGAGGAGGCGCTGCAGCAGCTGCGCGTCCGCCGCGGCAAGGCCTGACCCACCAGCGACACCACGACGAAGCCCCCTGTCCGGTCGGACAGGGGGCTTCGTCGTGGTCCGCGCCTCCCCGGCGGCGGGCGCCACGCCCCGACGAGGAGCGGACGCGACGACGCCCCGCCCCCCGCGAGGAGGGACGGGGCGTCGGCCGTGTTCCGTGTCAGTACGTGGAGGCGATGAGGTTCTCGGGCACCTCGGCGGCGGCGTCGCGGTCGACGAAGAAGACCGTGCGCTTCCGGCCCTTGACCCCGGCGACGGGCACCTGGTCTGCGCCGGCGCCGGCGAGGGCGAGCCCCAGCGACGAGGCCTTCTCGGCCCCGGCGAGGATCATCCAGACGCGCTGCGACTCGTTGATGACCGGCAGGCTCAGCGTGAGCCGCACGGGCGGGGGCTTGGGGGAGTCCTCGACGACCAGGACCGTGGGCTCCGTCATCCGCACCTGCGGTGCGTCGGGGAAGAGCGACGCGACGTGGCCGTCGGGGCCGACGCCGAGCAGGGTGATGTCGAAGCGCGGAGCGAGGTCGTCAGCCTGAGCGTGCTCGTGCAGCTCTCGGCGGTACAGCTCCGCGGCGGCCTCGACGTCGGCTGCGTCGCCGACGGCGGCGAACCGGTGCACGTTCTCGGGCAGCAGCCCGATGTGGTCGAGCAGGTCGATGCCGGCCTGGTGGTCGTTGCGGTCGGGGTGCCCCGCCTCGACCCACCGCTCGTCGGCCCACCAGATCGAGACCTTCGACCAGTCGACGCTGTCGCGGGCCGGCGAGGCGTTGATGGCGGCGAGCACGAGGGTGCTCACCGAACCTCCGCTGACCACGACCGAGGCGTAGTTCTGCTCTTCGATCACGTCGATGATCTTGGTGATGAACCGCGCGGCCACCGAGGCGCCCAGCGATTCCTTGTCAGGGTGAACCAGCACCCGGCGTTCGTTCGTCACAGTGTCAGTCTGCCCTAGTTGCTCTCGACGGGGACGTCCAGCAGACGGACCCCGTTCCTCACGACGTTCCCGAAGAGGTCGTCGGCGTCGAGTCTACGGAGTTCCTCGGCGAGGCAGTCACGGAGCGACCGGCGTGGCAGCGAGAGGTCGTGCGTCGGCTGGCCGGGCTGTGTCAGCGTCGCCACGTCGACGACGGAGCGCTCCAGCTCGATGACGCCGGAGTCGCGGACGAGACGCACGCCGTGGATGCCGCTCGAGCCGGTGGCGCCGATCGTCTCGTCGCCCTCGACGGTCACCTGGAGCTGCAGGCGCAGCCACGCCGCGAGCAGCACGGTCGAGGGGGAGTCGGGCGCGCCGCTCACCTGGACTCCGATGACGGGCTCGTAGGGCGGCTGGTCCAGCACGGCGGCGAGCTGAGCGCGCCACAGCGTGAGCCGCGTCCAGGCGAAGTCCGTGTCGCCGGGGGCGTAGGAGCCGCCGAGGTCGATGATCGACCGTCGAGGGTCGGGCTGGCTGGCCGCGTCGGTGATGCGCCGCTGCGCGATGCGCCCCAGCGCCGACTCCGACACGACGTCCGGGTGCTCACGGGGCCACCACACCACGACGGGCGCGTCGGGCAGGAGGAGGCCCGTCACGAGGCCCTCCTCGTCGCTCGCGGTGTCGCCGTAGGCGCGCAGGAGGATGACCTCGCTGGCCCCGGCGTCGCCGCCCACGCGGATCTGCGCGTCGAGGCGCGCGTCGTCGGTGGTCTCCTCGCGGGACGTGGAGATGACGATGACGCGCATCGGGTGCTCGCGGGAGGCCTCGTTGGCCGCCTCGATGGCCTCTTCCTCCTCGCCGAGGTGGGTCGAGATGATGAGGGTCAGCACACGGCCGAGAGCGACCGCACCGCCCTCCTCGCGGATCTTGACCAGCTTCTTCTGGACGCGGCTGATGGTGCTGTCGGGCAGGTCGACGATCACGGACGCCTCCAGGTTCGGCCGTCACGGGCCATCAGGTCATCGGCGGACTGGGGGCCCCAGGTGCCGGGGCGGTACTGCTCGGGCTGGCCCTGGGTCGCCCAGAACTCCTCGATCGGGTCGAGGATGCGCCAGGAGAGCTCGACCTCCTCGTGACGGGGGAAGAGCGGGGGATCGCCGAGCAGCACGTCGAGGATGAGTCGCTCGTACGCTTCGGGGCTCGCCTCGGTGAACGCGTGGCCGTAGCCGAAGTCCATCGTGACGTCGCGTACCTGGGTCCCGATGCCGGGCACCTTCGAGCCGAAGCGGAGGGTCACTCCCTCGTCGGGCTGGACGCGGATGACGAGGGCGTTCTGGCCGAGCGAGGTCTGCGTCCCGAAGATGTTCTCGGGGACCTGCTTGAAGACGACGGCGATCTCGGTGACGCGACGGCCGAGGCGCTTCCCGGCCCGGAGGTAGAACGGCACGCCCGCCCACCGCCGGGTCGCGATCTCGAGCTTGACCGCCGCGAAGGTCTCGGTGACGCTCTCGGGGTTCATGCCCTCCTCGTCGAGGAAGCCGAGGACCTTCTCACCGCCCTGCCATCCGCCGGAGTACTGGCCCCGCGCTGTGCCGGCCGCGATGTCCTCCGGGATGCGGACGGCCGAGAGGACCTTCTCCTTCTCGGCACGGAGGTGCGAGGCCTCGAACGTGACGGGCTCCTCCATCGCGGTGAGCGCGAGGAGCTGCAGGAGGTGGTTCTGGATGACGTCGCGCGCGGCGCCGATGCCGTCGTAGTAGCCGGCCCGACCGCCGACGCCGATGTCCTCGGCCATGGTGATCTGCACGTGGTCGACGTAGTTCGAGTTCCAGAGGGGCTCGTACATCTGGTTGGCGAAGCGCAGGGTCAGGAGGTTCTGCACCGTCTCCTTGCCCAGGTAGTGGTCGATCCTGAAGACCGAGTCGGGGTCGAAGACGCTCTCGACGACGGCGTTCAGCTCGCGGGCGGTCCTGAGGTCGCTGCCGAAGGGCTTCTCGATGACGACACGGCGCCAGGCACCGTCCTTCTCCTCCGCCAGGCCGGAGTTGCGCAGCTGCTCCGTGACCATCGGGAAGGCCTTGGGCGGGATCGACAGGTAGAACGCGTGGTTGCCCATCGTGCCCCGCTCACGGTCGAGCTCCTCGATGGTGTCCTTGAGCCGCGTGAAGGCCTCGGCGTCGTCGAAGACGCCCTGGACGAAGCGGAACCCCTCCTTGAGCTGACGCCAGACGTCCTCGTCGAAGGGGGTGCGCGCGTACTGCTTCACAGCCTCGTAGACGACCTGCTCGAAGTCCTGGCCCTCCCATTCGCGACGGGCGAAGCCGACCAGCGCGAAGCCCGGGGGCAGGAGGCCCCGGTTGGCGAGGTCGTAGACGGCGGGCATCAGCTTCTTGCGGGAGAGGTCTCCCGTGACCCCGAAGATGATGAGTCCGCTGGGGCCCGCGATGCGAGCCAGACGGCGGTCGGAGGGCAACCTCAGCGGGTTGGACTCCGGCGTGATCTCCACCGGTGACATCTGTCTCTCGTTCCTTGGTGATCGTGGTGTGCGTGCCGCTGACGGTGGGCGGGCGCCGCGGCGCCCGCCCACCGTCAGCGGAGGGCGCCCCGCAGCGCGGGGAGCAGGGCCGACGGGTCGTCGACCGTGAGGGTGAGCACCGGCCGTCCGTGGGCGGCCAGCACCTCCGCGTCCCCCGCCGCCTGCGCGTGGAGGAGCTCGCCGAAGGTGAAGGGCGCGCCGGGCACGGCGAGGTCGTCGTCGGTGCCCTGGACGATCTGGAGGAACACCCCCGTCGCCGGACCGCCCTTGTGGTACTGGCCCGTCGAGTGGAGGAAGCGGGGCCCCCAGCCGAAGGTCGTCGGCCGCTCGGCGCGCTCGGCGGTCCACTCGCGGAGCGCGAGCAGGTCAGCGTGCGCGTGGCGGTCGACGTAGGCCTGGATCGCGACGTAGCCGTCCGCCGGCAGCTCCGCGAGCAGGGCGGCGACGGCGGACTCGAGCGAGCCACCGACGACGAGCCCCGACGAGGCACGCACGGCGACGCCGCCCGAGACGAACGCGGGGGGCACGGTCTCGGGCCGAGCGGTGAGCAGCTCCCGGGTGGCCTCCTTCGCCGACTCGACGTCGGGCTGGTCGAAGGGGTCGATGCCCAGGAGACGACCCGCGACGGCGACGGCGTACTGCCAGAGCAGGAAGTGGCCGCCCAGCGACGCGGAGACCTCGACCTCGCCCTCGGCCACGTCGAAGGTCTCCAGCTCGTCCGCCACGAGGCGGATGATCTGGACGTCGGCGAGATCGCCCCGGACCTCGCGACCACCAGGGCCGACGACGACGGGGAGGAGGCCGCGCCCGCGCTTGCCCGTCGACTCGGCGAGGAGCTGCTCGGCCCAGTCGGCGAGCCCGACGATGTGCGTCCCGTCGGCGACAAGCGCGATCTTGTCGCGGAGGGGAGAGGTGCCGGCGAGCACCGCGCCGAGCACGAGGCCCGGGTTGGTCTCGTCGTCCTGCGCCAGCTCGACCGAGACCGCACCGGCCTCGGACAGCAGCGACCGGACGTCGGCGCCGGCGAGACCGGCCGGGACGAGGCCGAAGGCCGTGAGGGCGGAGAAGCGACCGCCCACCGTGGGGTCGGCCAGGAACACGCGGTGCCCGGCCTCGCGAGCCCGGGCCTCCAGGGGAGACCCCGGGTCGGTGACGACGACGATGCGCTCGGCAGCGTCGAGGCCTGCCGCGTCGAACGCGGCGGTCCAGGCACGGAGGTGCGCGTCGGTCTCCACCGTCGAGCCGGACTTCGACGACACCACGAGGACGGTGCGGTCGAGACGATCGCCCAGGGCCCGTCGTACCTGCCCCGGTTCCGTGGCGTCGACCACCGTGAGCTCGACGCCCGCGGTCCGGGCGATCACCTCGGGAGCGAGGGAGGAGCCACCCATGCCCGAGAGGACGACATGGTCGAGACCACGAGTGCGGAGCTCCTCACGGAGCGACTCGATCTCGGCCAGGAGCGGCGTCGAGACGGCGACGGCCTCGGTCCAGCCGAGGCGCCGCGCCGCCTCGGGCTCCGCCTCGGGCCCCCACAGGGTGGGGACCTGAGCCGTGATGCCCGAGGCGACGAGGTCGCCGACCAGCTGCGGGACGACCCGCTCGACCGCGGCCGCGGCGTCGCCGCGGACAGCGATCGAGATGGTCACTCGGCGGAGCCGGCCGTCGGGACGGCTGCCTCGAGGGCAGCGCTGACGGTGTCGAGCAGCTCGTTCCAGGAGACGATGAACTTCTCGACGCCCTCCTTCTCGAGCAGCTCGGTGACCTCGTCGTACGAGACGCCCTGGGCCGCGATCGCGTCCATGACCTCGTTCGCCGAGGCGTACGACGACGAGATCGTGTCGCCACGGATCTCGCCGTGGTCGAACGTCGCCTCGAGCGTCTTCTCCGGCATGGTGTTGACGACGTCCTGCGCGACGAGCTCGACGACGTAGGTGGTGTCGAGGACGGCCGGGTCCTTGACGCCGGTCGACGCCCAGAGCGGACGCTGCTTGTTGGCGCCGGCGGCGAGCAGGCCCGCGGCACGCTCGGTCGCGAAGGCCTGGGTGTACACCTCGTAGGCCAGCTGGGCGTTCGCGACGCCCGCCTTGCCCTTGAGGGCCGTGGCCTCGTCGGTGCCGACGGCGTCGAGGCGCTTGTCGATCTCGGTGTCGACACGCGACACGAAGAAGGACGCCACCGAGTGGATCTCGCTGATGTCGATGCCGGCGGCCTTGGCCTGCTCGAGACCGGTGAGGTAGGCGTTGATGACGGCGCGGTAGCGCTCGAGGCTGAAGATCAGCGTGACGTTGACGCTGATGCCCTGCGCGATGACGGCGGTGATGGCCTCGAGGCCCTCGACGGTCGCCGGGATCTTGATGAGCGCGTTGGGGCGACCGACCTTGGCGGCGAGCTTGATCGCCTGGTCGACGGTGCCCTTCGCGTCGTGGGCCAGGCCCGGCTCGACCTCGATCGACACGCGGCCGTCGAAGCCGTTCGTCGTGTCGTAGATCTCGCGGAAGATGTCGCTCGCGCGGGTGACGTCGTCCGTCGTGATCTCGAAGACGGCGTCGGTCACGCTGACGCCGGTCTTGGCGAGGAGGGCGACCTGGTCGTCGTAGGCCTCGCCCTTGGCGAGGGCCGAGGCGAAGATCGTCGGGTTGGTCGTGACGCCCACGACGTTGCGCTCGGCGATGAGCTTCTGCAGCCCGCCCGAGTTGATGCGCTCACGCGAGAGGTCGTCGAGCCAGATGCTGACGCCGGCGGCGGAGAGCTGTGCGGTGTTCGAATCGGTCATGTCGTTCTTCTCTTTTCTGCCGGCGCTCAGAGAGCGGCCAGCGAGTCCTTGGCGGCGGCGACGGCGGCTTCGGTGGTGATGCCGAACTCGCGGTAGAGCGTCTTGTAGTCGGCCGAGGCACCGAAGTGCTCGATCGACACGCTGCGACCGGCGTCGCCGACGATGCCGCGCCACGGCATGGCCACACCGGCCTCGATCGAGACGCGGGCCTTGACGGCCGCGGGGAGCACGGCCTCCTTGTACGCGGCGTCCTGCTCGTCGAACCACTCGAGGCTCGGAGCCGAGACGACGCGGGCGTTCACGCCCTCGCCACGGAGGACCTCACGGGCCTCGACGGCGATCTGGACCTCGGAGCCGGTCGCGATGAGGATCACGTCGGGCGTGCCGCCCGGGGCCTCGGCGAGCACGTAGGCGCCCTTGGCGACGTTGGCGGCGGAGGCGAAGGTCTCGCCCTCCGCGTCGCCGGTGCCGCGCTCGAAGACCGGCAGGTTCTGACGGCTCAGCGCCAGGCCGGCGGGGCCGCTGTGGCGGTCGAGGATGGTCTTCCAGGCCCACGCGGTCTCGTTGGCGTCGGCGGGGCGGACCACGTCGAAGTCGGGGATCGCGCGGAGGGCGGCGAGCTGCTCGATCGGCTGGTGGGTCGGGCCGTCCTCGCCGAGGGCCACGGAGTCGTGGGTCCAGACGTAGGTGACGGGCGACTTCATCAGCGCGGCGAGACGCACGGCGGGGCGCATGTAGTCGCTGAAGATGAGGAAGGTGCCGCCGAACACGCGCGTGTTGCCGTGCAGGGCGATGCCGTTCATGATCGAGCCCATGGCGTGCTCGCGGATGCCGAAGTGCAGGACGCGGCCGTAGGGGTTGCCCTGCCACTCGTGGGTGGACCACTCGGTGGGGACGAACGAGCCGCCGCCCGCGATGGTCGTCAGGTTCGACTCGGCGAGGTCGGCCGAGCCGCCCCAGAACTCGGGGACGACGCCGGCGATGGCGTTGATCACCTTGCCGGAGGCGGCACGCGTCGACACCTCCTTGTCGGCGGGGAAGACCGGGAGGGCCTCGTCGAGCCCCTCGGGCAGCTCGCCCGTGAGGACGCGGTCGAGGAGGACCTTCTTCTCGGGGTTGGCCGTGGCCCACGCGTCGAAGGAGGTGCGCCACTCGGCGTGCTGCGCCTGGCCGCGCTCGACGGCGCCGCGGGTGTGCTCGAGCACGGCGGGGTCGACGTCGAAGGTCTTCTCCGGGTCGAAGCCCAGGACCTCCTTCAGGCCCGCGAGCTCCTCGGCGCCGAGCGCCGAGCCGTGGATCTTGCCGGAGTTCTGCTTCTTGGGCGAGGGCCAGCCGATGATGGTCTTGAGGACGATCAGCGAGGGCTTGCTCGTCTCGGCCTTGGCGGCCTCGATCGCCTCGAAGAGGGCGGCGACGTCCTCGACGTACTCGCCGGTCTTCTTCCAGTCGACGACCTGGACCTGCCAGTCGTAGGCCTCGTAGCGCTTCTGGACGTCCTCCGTGAAGGCGATGTTCGTGTCGTCCTCGATGGAGATCTGGTTGCTGTCGTAGATCACGACGAGGTTGCCGAGCTGCTGGTGGCCGGCGAGCGAGGAGGCCTCGCTGGTGACGCCCTCCTGCAGGTCGCCGTCACCGGCGATGACGTAGACGAAGTGGTCGAACGGCGAGGTGCCGACGGCGGCCTCGGGGTCGAAGAGGCCGCGCTCGAAGCGGGCGGCGTACGCCATGCCCACGGCGGAGGCGAGGCCCTGGCCCAGGGGACCGGTCGTGATCTCGACGCCGTCGGTGTGGCCGTACTCGGGGTGGCCGGGGGTCTTGCTGCCCCAGGTGCGGAGCGCCTTGAGGTCGTCGAGCTCGAGGCCGTAGCCGCCCAGGTAGAACTGCACGTACTGGGTCAGCGAGCTGTGGCCCACCGAGAGCACGAAGCGGTCGCGACCGATCCACTCGCTGTCGCTCGGGTCACGACGCATGACCTTCTGGAAGAGGAGGTACGCGGCGGGCGCGAGGCTCATCGCCGTGCCGGGGTGGCCGTTGCCGACCTTCTCCACGGCGTCGGCCGCGAGCACGCGGACGGTGTCGACGGCCTTGTTGTCGATGGATTCCCATTGCAGATCTGCCACTGGAAGTTGACCCTTCTTGTTGCGAACTGCGCGGGGTCGATGCGGACCCGCGCGGACATGCGCCTGCCGAGACGTCGTCGGCTGCGGCCGCACGTTCACAACGATGTGGAGATCAGGACAGGGAGGTGTTCGTTCCGGTGTCGGGAATCCAGCGCGGAGCAGACGTGCAACTGGCAAGCACCTGCCAGTATAGGGACGTACCGAGGTCGCGTGCCCGCAGGTGACGCCCGGTGCCGTGTCAACGCGGACGTTCATCGCCTATACTCTCCTGGCACCCCGTTCGTCTCGTTAGAGGACTCATGACCGCAGCCATCGACACCCGCCCCGACACCGCACCCCGGGGCTTCCGTCGCAAGGCTCGAGCGTACGTGGCCCTCACCAAGCCCCGCGTGATGGAGCTCCTGCTCGTCACGACGGCCCCGACGATGTTCCTGGCCCAGGGCGGCGTCCCGAATCTCTGGCTCGTGCTCGCCACCCTCGTCGGCGGGGCGCTCAGCGCCGGCTCGGCCTCCGCGTTCAACTGCTACATCGACCGCGACATCGACCGCATCATGAAGCGGACCCAGGGCCGCCCCCTCGTCACCGGCGAGGTGACCGACCGCGAGGCGCTCGTCTTCTCGTACGTGGTGGGCGTCGCCTCCATCGTCTGGCTGGCCCTCACCGTCAACCTGCTGTCGGCGGCCCTCTCGCTCGGCGCGATCCTCTTCTACGTCGTCGTCTACACCCTCTGGCTCAAGCGCCGCACCCCGCAGAACATCGTCTGGGGCGGCATCGCCGGCTGCATGCCCGTCCTGATCGGCTGGGCGGCCGTGACGAACGACCTGAGCTGGCCCCCCGTCATCCTCTTCATGGTGATCTTCCTCTGGACACCGCCGCACTACTGGCCGCTGTCGATGAAGTACCGCGACGACTACGCCGCCGCCGACGTCCCGATGCTCGCCGTCGTGCGGGGTCGCTCGCTGGTCGGACTGCAGGTTATCCTCTACGCCTGGGCCACGGTCGCCTGCTCGCTGCTCCTCGTCCCGGTGGCCGGCATGGGCGTGCTCTACACCGTGGTCGCCGCCGCGAGCGGCGCCTGGTTCATCTGGGAGTCCCACCGTCTCTACAGCCGTGCCATCCAGCAGGTCGCCGAGGTCCGTCCCATGCGCGTCTTCCACAGCTCCATCACCTACCTGACGCTGCTCTTCCTGGCCGTGGGCGTCGACCCGCTCCTGCCCTTCTAGGCCCGTGCCCGCCCCCGGCTGGTCCACGCGTCCGGCGCGCCCCGGCGACGTCGACGCCCTGGCCGACCTGAAGCTCCACGCCCTCCGCGACGACCTCGAGCGGGCGGGCGTCTGGCGCCCGTCGTACAACCGCGCCCGGTTCGTCCGCGAGTTCGTCCCGTCCGAGACCACCGTCGTCGTCGACGCCGAGGGCCGTGTCGTCGGCTGCCTCGCCGTCCACCCCGAGGGCGGGACGACCTGGCTGCGCCACTTCTACCTCCGTGAGGAGGCGCGCGGCCGGGGCCTCGGCACCCGTCTCGTCACCGAGGCCGTCGCCGCCGTCACCACGCCCACGGTCACCCTCGACGTGCTGACGGGGAGCCGCGTCGAGTCGCTCTACCGCCGCCTGGGATTCGTCCCGGTCTCAGACGACGGGGTCGACACGATCATGCGGCTGGACCTGCGCCGCTGACGACGACGGCGCCCCGCCCCGAGACCAGGGCAGGGCGCCGAGGAGGCGGTGCGAGCGTCAGACGCGGAGCTCGGCCTCACGGACGGGCGCCTCGACCTCGTCGGGCTGCTGGTCGTTCGTCAGGGAGAGCAGCACGGCCGTCATCGCGGCGACGAGGAGCGCGGCCAGCACCATGTGGCTGCCGACGAGCACGGGCGGCAGCCCCGTGCGGGCCTGGAGCAGCCCGACGGCGATCTGCACGACCTCCACGGCGAGCAGCAGGAGCGGGAAGCGCCGGGGGAGGCCCGCGCGGAGGGTCCAGGCGACGAGCGCGACGGTGAGCAGCAGGGTCGCGTAGGCGGGCCAGCTGTGCACGTGCTCCATGACCTCGGGAGCGAGGCCGTTGCGGGGGGTCGCGGCGTCGCCGGCGTGCGGCCCGGCGCCGGTCGTGAGGATGCCGACGACGACAGTGACGGCCACGACGACGGCCGCCGCCCGCGCCAGGAGGGCGTAGCCCCGGGGAGTCGCGGCGCGGGTGCCGCGAGGACCGTGCAGCACCCGGTACACCAGCACCGTCGTCAGGGCGACCAGCACGACGGACACCACGAAGTGCGCCCCCACGATGTACGGGTTCAGGCCCGTCAGGACGGTGATGCCGCCGAGGACCGCCTGGAACGGGATGCTGAGTCCCTGGACGAGGGTGATGCGGAAGAGCTCAGGGCGCACCCTGCGGATGCGCAGCACGGCGAGGAAGGCGAGGATGACGACGAGCGTGAGCACGAAGGTCAGCAGCCGGTTGCCGAACTCGATGACGCCGTGGATGCCCATCTCGGGCGTCGATACGAAGGAGTCGTCGGTGCAGCGCGGCCACGTCGGGCAGCCCAGGCCGGACCCGGTGAGCCGCACCGCGCCTCCGGTGCCGATCAGCAGGACCTGGCAGACGAGCGACGCCCAGGCGATGAAGCGCACCCGCGAGTCGACCGTCGTGGGCAGCCACGCCCAGGCTCTCGACAGCACGCCCTGGGTGGTCTGGTCTGCCTTGCTCACAGTCTCCTGCCTTTCGTCGATTTCAGGACTCCGCCCTGTAGAATCGACGGGTTCAGGAACACAACCCGGCACGGCGTCGACGGAGACGCCGCGAGACAGCTGAGGCGGACGAGCACCACGGGGTCGAGAGGCACCGGGTGCGGGTCACAGTCTAGGCAACGCACCCTGGCACTCCGCTCGCGGAGGGCCCGCCGACCACCCGCGACGATCATCGCCCCGGGGGGCCGTCGACGGGGCGGCGATCGTCACGCGGACCGGGGTGTTCGACTCGCACCGCGAGGAACGGCCCGTCGTCGCCCGCGGCGAGCACCATGGGAATGGTGGCTCCGCGCACCGCGTTCGGTCCGTCAGAGAAAGAGGTACACATGTCAGACGTGCTGATCGACCGCCCCGAGCTGGACGGCCTGGGACAATACGAGTTCGGCTGGTCCGACTCCGACGCTGCCGGCGCCTCCGCGCGCCGCGGCGTATCGCCCGAGGTCGTCACCGACATCTCGAACCTCAAGAGCGAGCCCGAGTGGATGCTCAAGAACCGCCTCAAGGGCCTCACGCTCTTCGAGCGCAAGCCGATGCCGACCTGGGGCGCAGACCTCTCGGGCATCGACTTCGACAACATCAAGTACTTCGTCCGGTCGACCGAGAAGCAGGCCACCACCTGGGACGAGCTGCCCGACGACATCAAGAACACCTACGAGAAGCTCGGCATCCCCGAGGCCGAGCGCAACCGCCTCGTCGCCGGCGTCGCCGCCCAGTACGAGTCCGAGGTCGTCTACCACCAGATCCGCGAGGACCTGGAGCAGCAGGGCGTCATCTTCATGGACACCGACACGGCGCTGCGCGAGCACCCCGAGTTCTTCCAGGAGTACTTCGGCTCGGTGATCCCCGCGGGCGACAACAAGTTCGCGGCGCTCAACACGGCGGTCTGGTCGGGCGGCTCGTTCGTCTACGTCCCCAAGAACGTCCACGTCGAGATCCCCCTGCAGGCCTACTTCCGCATCAACACGGAGAACATGGGCCAGTTCGAGCGCACGCTGATCATCGCCGACGAGGGCAGCTACGTGCACTACATCGAGGGCTGCACCGCCCCGATCTACAAGAGCGACTCGCTGCACTCGGCCGTCGTCGAGATCATCGTGAAGAAGAACGCCCGCGTGCGCTACACGACGATCCAGAACTGGTCGAACAACGTCTACAACCTCGTCACCAAGCGCGCCATCGCGCACGAGGGCGCGACCATGGAGTGGATCGACGGCAACATCGGCTCAAAGGTCACGATGAAGTACCCGTCGATCTACCTCGCGGGCGAGCACGCCAAGGGCGAGACCCTCAGCGTCGCCTTCGCCGGCCCCGGCCAGCACCAGGACGCCGGCGCGAAGATGATCCACATGGCGCCGTACACGACGTCGTCCATCGTCTCGAAGTCCATCGCCCGCGGCGGCGGTCGTGCGGGGTACCGCGGTGAGGTCCGGGTCGACGACTCGGCGCACCACAGCGCCAACACGGTGCGCTGCGACGCGTTGCTGGTCGACACCATGTCGCGCTCCGACACGTACCCGGCCATCGACATCCGCGTCGACGACGTGCAGCTCGGGCACGAGGCCACGGTCTCGCGCGTCAGCGAGGAGCAGCTGTTCTACCTGATGTCGCGCGGCATGGCGGAGGACGAGGCCATGGCCATGATCGTCCGCGGGTTCATCGAGCCCATCGCGCGGGAGCTCCCGATGGAGTACGCCCTCGAACTCAACAAGCTCATCGAGATGAGCATGGAAGGATCCGTCGGCTAGATGTCCGCCGTAGCACCCACCACAACGAGCACGACCCCCGAGGGCGTGCAGCACGGCGCGAAGGCGCACAGCGACGGAGGCTGGGGCGTCGTCCCGGTCCAGACCCGTTCCGAGCGCTTCCGCAGCACCGACCCGGCCGCGTTCCCCGCGGTCACCGGCCGCGAGGTCGACTGGAAGCTCAGCCCGGTCGAGCGTCTGCGCCCCCTCATCGACGGCCCCCTGGACGGGTCTCCCTACGCGTACCTCGCGCGGGAGACCGCCGGGGCGACGGTCGACTGGGTCGACCGGAGCGATTCCCGCGTCGGCCGGGCCGGCCAGCCCGAGGACAAGGCCTCGGCCTCGGCCTGGGCCGCGACCGAGAAGGTGCTGCTCGTGACCCTGAGCGGCGACGAGCCCTCGACCGTGACGATCGGGCGCTCCGGTCTCGACACGGCGCCGCGTGCCGGCCACACCCTCATCCACGCGACGGCGAACTCGACGTCGCTCGTCGTGCTCCGCAACACGGGCGCCGCCCAGCTCGTCGAGAACGTCGAGATCGTCGTCGACGACGGGGCGCACCTCACCGTGGTGACGCTGCAGGAGTGGGACGACGAGGCGGTCCACCTCGCCAGCCACTTCGCGACCATCGGGCGCGACGCGCAGCTGAAGCACTTCGTGGTCTCGCTCGGCGGGTCCGTCGTGCGGGTCAACCCCTCGGCGCACCTGGCCGGGCAGGGCTCGGACGCCGAGCTCTACGGCGTCTACTTCGCGGACGCCGGTCAGCACCTCGAGCAGCAGGTCTTCGTCCACCACGACGCGCCGAACAGCCGGAGCCGCGTCAACTACAAGGGCGCGCTCCAGGGCGAGGGAGCCCGCACCGTCTGGATCGGCGACGTCCTCATCGCGCGGACGGCGCCCGGCACCGACAGCTACGAGCAGAACCGCAACCTCGTCCTCAGCGAGGGCACTCGGGCCGACTCCATCCCGAACCTCGAGATCGAGACGGGCGACATCGCCGGGGCGGGCCACGCCAGCGCCACCGGCCGCTTCGACGACGAGCACCTCTTCTACCTCCAGTCGCGGGGCATCGACGAAGCCGAGGCCCGGCGCCTCGTCGTGCTCGGCTTCCTGAGCGAGGTCGTCCAGAAGATCGGCGAGCCCGAGCTGCAGCAGCGCCTCATCGACGCCCTCGAGGTCGAGCTGACCTCCGGGCCGTCCGTCGCGGAGCCCACCGCATGAGCACGCGCGTCTGCTCCTCCGACGAGATCACGCCCGCGCAGGCGCTCCGCGTCGTCGTCGACGGCGTGGCCGTCGCCGTCGTGAAGGACAGCGCCGGGGTCATCCACGCCATCGGCGACACCTGCACGCACGGCGACATCTCGCTCTCCGAGGGCTTCGTCGAGGACGACACCCTGGAGTGCTGGGCGCACGGCTCCAAGTTCGAGCTCACCTCGGGCAAGCCGTTGACCCTCCCCGCCTACGAACCCGTCCCGGTCTTCGCCGTCTCCGTCGTCGACGGCGACGTCTTCGTCGACACCACCGCGTCGCCCGCCGGCGTCGCTCAGTAAGGAATGAACGCATGAGCACTCTCGAGATCCGCGACCTCAAGGTCAGCATCGACACCGACGCCGGCCCCAAGCCGATCCTCAAGGGCGTCGACCTGACCATCAAGGAGGGCGAGATCCACGCCGTCATGGGCCCCAACGGCTCCGGCAAGTCGACCCTCGCCTACACGATCGCCGGCCACCCGCGCTACAACGTCGACGGCGGCTCCATCCGCCTCGACGGCGTCGAGGTGCTCGACATGAGCGTCGACGAGCGCGCCAAGGCGGGGCTTTTCCTGGCGATGCAGTATCCGGTCGAGATCCCCGGGGTCACCGTCTCGAACTTCCTCCGCACGGCGAAGACCGCCCTCGACGGCGAGGCCCCGGCCATCCGTGGCTGGATCAAGGACCTGCGCGAGTCGATGTCGGCGCTCAAGATGGACTCGGCCTTCGCCGAGCGCAACGTCAACGAGGGCTTCTCCGGCGGCGAGAAGAAGCGGCACGAGATCATGCAGCTCGAGCTCCTCAAGCCCAAGTTCGCCGTCCTCGACGAGACCGACTCCGGTCTCGACGTCGACGCGCTCAAGATCGTCTCGGAGGGCGTCAACCGGGCGAAGGCCAACACGGGCCTGGGCCTCCTGCTGATCACGCACTACACGCGGATCCTCCGGTACATCAAGCCCGACTTCGTCCACGTGTTCGTCGACGGCCACGTCGCCGACGAGGGCGGACCGGAGCTCGCCGACCGCCTCGAGAACGAGGGCTACGACCGCTACGTCTCCGCTGCGGCGGCTGCGGCGGCCGTCGACGCCCCGGTGGGCAGCTGACCGTGGCGGTCGCTCTGGCCCCGGAGAAGTTCGACCAGGTCGCGGAGGCGCTGAAGGAGGTCGTCGACCCCGAGCTCGGGGTCAACATCGTCGACCTCGGCCTCATCTACGACCTCGCGATGGACGAGGAGCACGAGAACGCCCTCATCATCAGCATGACCCTGACCTCGGCCGGCTGCCCGCTGACCGACGTCATCGAGGCCGACACCGCGAACGCGCTGGACGGCGTCGTGGACGCCTTCCGGATCAACTGGGTCTGGATGCCGCCGTGGGGCCCCGACCGGATCACGGACGACGGGCGCGACATGATGCGCGCCATCGGCTTCTCGATCTGATCCACCCCGGCCGACGCCGGACACGACGACGGGCCCCGGTCTCCTGACCGGGGCCCGTCGTCGTGCGTCGGGGCAGCTGCGCTCAGCGCTCCAGGCGACGGAGCCCGCGCCACGCCAGGGGCAGCACCGAGGCGGCGATCAGCCACTTCGCCACGCCGCCCACGATGAAGGGGACGACGCCGACGGTCAGGACGGTCGCGAGGGTGACCTCGACCCCGAGGCTGCTGAGGACGACCGCGAGGTACGGCAGGCCGACCACGAAGGGCACGAGGCTGGCGAGGAAGAACGCGACGACCGACAGCAGCCACTTCTTGTCCCAGTCGCGCTGGGAGAGCCAGCCCACGAGCGCCGCCGCCGGGATGAACCCGACGATGAAGCCGAAGCTGGGCTTGAGGACGCTGAGGGGGCCGCCGGTGAACTCGGCGAAGATCGGGAGGCCGACGACGCCCAGCACGAGGTAGGTCAGCATCGACAGGGCCCCACGACGCGCCCCGAGGGTCGCACCGACGAGCATCACCGCGAGCGTCTGGCCCGTGACGGGGACGGGCCAGAGGGGAACCTGCACCTGGGCGAGGGCACTGGTGAAGGCCGCTCCGCCGAGGACGAGGGCGACGTCGGTGGCCCAGCTCCTCGTGACCAGGCGGTCGGCGAGGACCGGCCGTGAGATCGGTGCAGCAGTGTTCGTCATGCAGTCTCCTAGAATGGGTAGGTTGATCGGCCGAGCGGCTGGTCGGCAGCGCAGTGCTGCGACCCCCTCCACGCGATGTCTCATCCTAGAGGCGGCCCCTGCTCGGGCTGCGTTGTGGACATCCTCCCAATCGATTGGAATACTGCTGTGCTCTCCGTGCACGACCTCGAGATCCGCGTCGGCGCTCGCCTGCTGATGGCCGACGTGAACTTCCGCGTCGACAAGGGCGACAAGATCGGTCTCGTCGGGCGCAACGGCGCCGGCAAGACCACCATGACCAAGACGCTGGCGGGGGAGACCCAGCCGACCGACGGCAAGATCGAGCGCGGCGGCGAGATCGGCTACCTGCCGCAGGACCCCCGGAGCGGCAACCCGGAGGACCTCGCCCGCACGCGCATCCTCGACGCCCGCGGCCTCGGTCAGCTCCTGCTCGGCATCCAGGAGGCGACCCTCCTCATGGGCGACCCCGACGCCGACGTCGCCGCCCGCGCCATGAAGCGGTACGGCGACCTCGACGACCAGTTCAACGCGCTCGGCGGCTACGCGGCCGAGGCCGAGGCGGCGTCGATCGCCAGCAACCTCAGCCTGCCCGACAGGATCCTCGACCAGCCGCTCTCGACCCTCTCCGGCGGCCAGCGCCGACGCATCGAGCTCGCGCGCATCCTCTTCTCGGCCGCCGACACGATGATCCTCGACGAGCCCACGAACCACCTCGACGCCGACAGCGTGGTCTGGCTGCGCGAGTACCTCAAGACGTACCAGGGCGGCGTCATCGTCATCAGCCACGACATCGAGCTGGTCGAGGAGGTCGTCAACCGCGTCTTCTACCTCGACGCCAACCGCCAGGCGATCGACATCTACAACATGGGCTGGCGGAACTACCAGCGCCAGCGCGCCGCCGACGAGGAGCGCCGCAAGAAGGAGCGCTCGAACGCCGAGAAGCAGGCGTCGGCGCTGCAGAAGCAGGCCGCGCGCTTCGGCGCGAAGGCGTCGAAGGCCGCGGCGGCCCACCAGATGGTCGCCCGTGCCGAGAAGCTGCTCTCGGGCCTCGAGGAGGTCCGTGCCGTCGACCGCGTCGCCAAGCTGCGCTTCCCGACGCCGGTGGCCTGCGGCAAGACGCCCCTGATGGCCTCGAACCTCTCGAAGAGCTACGGCTCGCTCGAGATCTTCACAGCCGTCGACCTCGCCATCGACCGCGGCTCGAAGGTCGTGATCCTCGGGCTGAACGGTGCCGGCAAGACCACGCTGCTGCGCATCCTCGCGGGCGTCGACGAGCCCGACACGGGGCAGCTCGAGCCGGGCCACGGCCTGCGCGTCGGCTACTACGCCCAGGAGCACGAGACGATCGACGTCGCGCGCAGCGTGCTCGAGAACATGGTCTCGTCGTCGCCGAACATCACCGAGATGGAGGCGCGGCGCGTGCTGGGCTCGTTCCTCTTCACGGGCGACGACTCGGCCAAGCCGGCCGGCGTCCTCTCCGGTGGCGAGAAGACCCGCCTCGCCCTGGCGATGATCGTCGTCTCCGGCGCCAACGTGCTGCTGCTCGACGAGCCCACGAACAACCTCGACCCCGCCAGCCGCCTGGAGATCCTCGACGCCCTCGCCAACTACGAGGGGGCCGTCGTCCTGGTCAGCCACGACGAGGGAGCGGTGGAGGCGCTGAACCCGGAACGCGTGCTGATCATGCCCGAGGGCACCGAGGACCACTGGACCAAGGACTACAGCGACCTCATCAACCTCGCCTGACCGACGGGGCGGCACGCCGCCCGCGCCGGGTCAGTGGCCGGCGGCGTCGAGCAGCTCGTCCTCCGCGTCGTTGTCGGCGAGCGGCCGGGCAGCGCGCCGGCGGGCACGCTCGGCCTCCCGGACGCGGGCCTCGTCGCCGTCGGCGCCCTCCTCGTCGAGGGCCCGGTTGCGGCGCTCCTGCCGGAAGACGTAGAAGAGGAAGGCGAAGGCGCCGACCGCGAACATGATCCACTGCACGAAGTAGGAGAGGTTCAGGCCCGTGTCGATCTCGGGCGCGCTCGCCTTCACGGGAGCCTCGGCCGGCGCCGGCGTCTCGCTCTGCAGCAGGCCGTACGAGGCGCTGTAGATCGTGCCGCTCACCCGGGCCTGCACCTCGCTGAGCTGCACGGTGGCGATCTGGTTCGTGCCGGGGACTCCGGTGCGCGACCCCAGGGCGGGCTCGCCCGGCTTGAGGCGGGCGGTCACCGTGACCTCGCCCTCCGGGGGAGCGGGGACCTCGTCGGGGGCGTCCTGGTCGTTGCCCGTGGGCACCCAGCCGCGGTCGACGACGAAGACGTCGCCACCGGTGACCCGGAACGGCACGAGCACCTCGAAGCCGGGCTGCCCGTTGAGGGGCCGGTTGCGGACGAGCAGGGTCTCGTCGGCGGCGTACGTGCCGGTCATGCTCACCGGCTGCCACTCCAGCGCGGGGTCGTAGGAGTCGAGGGCGGGCACGGCCTCGTCGAGCGGCACCGGAGCCGCGTCGTAGCGCTGCTCGAGCTGGTGGACGACGGCCGTCTTCTCCTCGTGGCGGCTCCACTGCCAGTGGGCGAGGAAGCCGCAGACGACGGCGAAGACGACGACCACGCCGAGGTAGCCCAGCCACTTGCGGGCGCCGGTGGTGCGCGCGTCGCTCACCGCGCCTCCTCGGGGACCCGGTCGACCGTGACGCCCGCGGCCGTCACGACGACGGGGAAGTCGCGCGCCCGGAGGAACTCGGCGAGGAAGTCGACGTGCTCGGCGCAGGCCGACCAGACCTTCACCCGGTCGAGCCCGTGGATCTTCGGGTTCCGCCAGTTGACCGCGGAGACGGCGGAGGCGGTGCACCCGGCGCGCGAGCACTGGACGTCACCGGGGCCGTCGAGACCGAGGCCGAGCATCAGCGGAGGACGCCGTCGGCACCCGCCACGGGTGCGTCGTCGTCGGGCTCGTCGTCGACGACGACCGGCCGGACGGGCTCCGGGGCCGGGGCCTCGGCCTCCGGCTGCCACGCCGGGTCGGGACCGCGGTAGAGCTCGACGCCGCCGGGGCGCTCGACCTCCTGCCCGGACTCGTGGCCCACGTTGGCCAGGACGACGGCGACGTAGGGGATGACCACGGCGCCGAGGACGGGGAGCAGCGTCCACCAGGAGAGCGGGATGACGAAGCACAGGGCGATGCACACGATGCGGATCCCGGTGGCCAGTAGGTAGCGGCGCATGCGGGAGTGGCGATCGTCGGTCGGCGACGGGGGGAGGGAGGTGATCGGCTGGGAAGTCTTCATGCACTCACGGGCTCAGAGCGCCACGGGCGGCGCGTGAGCCGATCTTAAGCCCGACAGCCGACAGTAGGCTGGTCGGCGGCCGCGAACGGCCACGACCTCCGGTCGCCCCCCACGCTGCGCCCGACGCACGACCCCGAGGAGACACCATGACCACGCCCCGCACCGTCCTCGTCACCGGCGGAAACCGCGGCATCGGCCGCGCCATCGCCGAGGAGCTCGTCGCCCAGGGCCACCGCGTCGCGGTGACCGCGCGCAGCGGCCAGGGCCCCGAGGGCACGATGACGGTCGTCGCCGACGTGACCGACTCCGCCTCGGTCGACGCCGCCTTCACCGCCGTCGAGGCCGAGCTCGGCCCGGTGGAGGTCGTCGTGGCCAACGCCGGCATCACGAAGGACGGACTCCTCATGCGGATGACCGAGGAGGACTTCACCTCGGTGGTCGACACCAACCTCGGCGGCGCGTTCCGCGTCGTCAAGCGCGCCTCGAAGGGCATGCTCAAGGCCCGCTTCGGCCGGATCGTGCTCGTCTCGAGCGTCGTGGGCCTCTACGGCGGCCCCGGCCAGGTCAACTACGCGTCGTCGAAGGCCGCGCTGGTCGGCTTCGCGCGGTCGCTGACCCGCGAGGTCGGTGCCCGGGGCATCACGGCGAACGTCGTGGCCCCCGGCTTCATCGAGACGGACATGACGGCGGTGCTGCCCGACGAGCAGCAGGCCGAGTACCGCAAGACCATCCCCGCGCAGCGCTTCGGCACCGCCGGCGAGGTCGCGAAGACCATCGCCTGGCTGTCGAGCGACGACGCCGCCTACATCTCCGGCGCCGTCATCCCGGTCGACGGCGGGCTGGGCATGGGGCACTGACCCCGACCCCCGGAGGACGGGGCGTCGCGGCGGGGCCGGTCAGCCGCGGAGCCCCATCAGGGGCAGGAGCTCCGCGAGGTCACACCGGGCGGCGACGAGGTCGGCCTGCTCGCGGACGCGGGGCTTGGCGTTGAAGGCCACGGAGAGCGCGGCGGCCCGCATCATCAGCAGGTCGTTCGCCCCGTCGCCGACCGCCACCGTGTGCTCGAGGCCGACCCGCGACTCCTCGGCCCACTCGCGGAGCGCGGCGGCCTTGCCCTCGGCGTCGACCACGGGGCCGCTGACGCGACCGGTCAGCACGCCGTCGACGACCTCGAGGCGGTTGGCCCGCCAGTGGTCGAGCCCGAGGCGCTCGGCGACCGGGTCGAGGACCTCGTGGAAGCCGCCCGAGACCACACCGATCACGCTGCCGTGGGCGTGCAGGCCCGCGATCAGCTCCTCGGCGCCCTCGGTGACGCGGACCTGGGCGACGGCGTCGGCGAAGACGCCCTCCGACAGGCCGGCGAGGGTGGCGACGCGAGCCGTGAGGCTCTCGGCGAAGTCGAGCTCGCCCGCCATCGCCCGCTCGGTGATCCGGGAGACCTCGGCGTGCGACCCCGCGGCGTCGGCCAGGAGCTCGATCACCTCGTTCTCGATGAGCGTGGAGTCGACGTCGAGGACGGTGAGGAAGCGCGGCACGCCCCCACCATAGTGAGGGCGGGCCGCCCGCCGCGGACGCTGAGGTCACACGGCGTAGCGGCCCGCCCTCCCGGAACGGCCCCGGCCCCTACTGGTCGACGCGGACGCCCTTGCCCACGACGGTGATGCCGGAGGGCGTCACGGTGAAGCCCCGGGCCCGGTCGGCCTCGGCGTCGACGCCGACGGAGGCGCCGGCCGAGATGACGACGTCCTTGTCGAGGATCGCGCGCTCGACGACCGCGCCCGGCCCGATGTGGGCTCGCTCGAAGACGATCGAGTCGACGACGCGTGAGCCCGAGTCGAGCGTGCACCAGGGCCCGAGGACGCTGCGCTCGACGTGCGCGCCCGACAGCAGCGACCCGAGGGAGACGACGGAGTCGATGGTCGTGCCGAGGTTGCCGTGCGCGTCACGGACGAACTTCGCGGGCGGCGAGTTGAGCTGCTGGCTGAAGATCGGCCAGTCGGTGTTGTACAGGTTGAAGATCGGCAGCGCCGAGATCAGGTCGCGGTGCGCGTCGTAGAACGAGTCGATCGTCCCGACGTCGCGCCAGTAGTAGCGGTCGCGCTCGGTGGCCCCGGGGACCTCGTTGCGGTTGAGGTCGTAGACGGCCGCGTCGCCCCGTGAGACGAAGTCGGGCACGATGTCGCCGCCCATGTCGTGGTTCGAGTCGGGCTTCTCGCCGTCGCGGAGCACGGCGTCGATGAGGACGTCGGCGTCGAAGACGTAGTTGCCCATGGACGCGAGGATCTCGCCGGGGGAGTCGGGCAGCCCCGTCGCGTCGGTCGGCTTCTCGAGGAACCGGCCGATGCGGGTCGGGTCGTCGCCGTCGACCTCGATGACGCCGAACTGGTCGGCGAGCGAGATCGGCTGGCGGATCGCCGCGACCGTGACGCCGGCGCCCGAGGCGACGTGCGCCTCGATCATCTGCGAGAAGTCCATCCGGTAGACGTGGTCGGCACCGACCACGACGACGATGTCGGGCTTCTCGTCACGGAGGAGGTTGAGGCTCTGCAGGATGGCGTCGGCGCTGCCGGCGAACCAGCGCTTGCCGAGCCTCTGCTGGGCGGGGACGGACGCGACGTACGCACCGAGCAGCCCCTCGATCGACCAGGTCTGCGAGACGTGGCGGTCGAGGCTGTGCGACTTGTACTGCGTCAGCACGACGATCTGGCGCAGCCCCGAGTTGATCAGGTTGCTGAGCGCGAAGTCGATGAGGCGGTAGTTGCCACCGAACGGGACGGCCGGCTTGGCGCGGTCCGCGGTCAGGGGCATCAGGCGCTTGCCTTCGCCACCAGCGAGCACGATGCCGAAGATCTTCTTTGAT
The DNA here is from genome assembly GCF_014842245.1 of Frigoribacterium sp. CFBP 13707. NCBI lineage: Bacteria > Bacillati > Actinomycetota > Actinomycetes > Micrococcales > Microbacteriaceae > Frigoribacterium > Frigoribacterium sp. CFBP 13707. The sequence goes on along the minus strand of NZ_JACYVL010000003.1, from coordinate 273,393 downwards.
GCCATGGGGCCAGGATGGCACGATTCAGCGCCGCGCGACTACGGTGATCAGCGTGCGAGTCGATGTCATCACCAAGGAATACCCGCCCAACGTCTACGGAGGGGCGGGAGTCCACGTCTCGGAGCTCGTGAAGGCGCTCCGGACGTCGATCGACGTGCAGGTGCGCGCGTTCGGTACCGTCGACGCCGAGCCGGGCACGACCGGCTACCCCGACCTGGCCGAGCTGGCCGACGCCAACGGAGCCCTGCGCACCCTCGGCACGGACGTCCGCATCGCGCAGGACGTCGGCGGGGCCGACGTCGTCCACAGCCACACCTGGTACGCGAACGCCGCCGGCCAGCTCGCGCAGATGCTGCACGACGTCCCCCACGTGCTGACGGCCCACAGCCTCGAGCCGCTCCGGCCCTGGAAGGCCGAGCAGCTCGGCGGCGGGTACCGCGTGTCGAGCTGGATCGAGCGCCAGGCGTACGAGACGGCCGACGCCGTCATCGCCGTCAGCGAGGGCATGCGCCGCGACATCCTCCGGTCGTACCCGGGCATCGACGAGCAGAAGGTCAGCGTCGTCTACAACGGCATCGACCTCGACGGCTGGCAGCGCGTCGACGACGCCGAGGTCGTCCGGGGTCTGGGCATCGACCCCGACCGCCCCGCGGTGGTCTTCGTGGGCCGGATCACCCGCCAGAAGGGCCTGCCCTACCTGCTGCGCGCCGCGAAGCTGCTGCCGCCGGAGGTGCAGCTCGTGCTCTGCGCGGGGGCGCCCGACACCCCGGAGATCATGGCGGAGGTCACGGCCCTCGTCCGCGAGCTCCAGGAGGAGCGCAGCGGCGTCGTCTGGATCGAGCGCGTCCTGCCCCGCCACGAGCTGAGCGCCGTGCTCTCGGCCGCCACGACCTTCGTCTGCCCCTCGGTCTACGAGCCGCTGGGCATCGTGAACCTCGAGGCCATGGCCTGCGGCGTGCCGGTCGTCGGCTCCGACACCGGCGGCATCCCGGAGGTCGTCGCGGACGGCCTCACCGGCCGCATCGTGCCGTTGGAGCAGGTGCAGGACGGCACCGGCACCCCCCTCGACCCCGACCGCTTCGTCCGCGACCTCGCCGGGGTGCTGACGGAGGTCGTCGGCGACCCCGGGCTCGCCCGGCTGATGGGCCGCGCGGGCCGGATGCGCGCCGAGGCCGAGTTCAGCTGGGGCCGGATCGCCGAGCGCACGCTCGGCGTGTACGAGGGGCTGCGTCGCTAGGCTGATGAGCATGTCGACCGTGTTGCAGCTCACCGATGTGTCCGTGGTCCGTGGAGGCTCTCCCGTCGTCGACGGCGTGAGCTGGTCGGTGCAGTCCGACGAGCGCTGGGTCGTCCTGGGGCCGAACGGAGCCGGCAAGACGAGCCTCCTGCAGGTCGCCGCCGCGCAGAGCCACCCCTCGTCGGGCATCGCCGAGGTGCTCGGCTCCGACCTCGGGTCGGTCGACCTCTTCGACCTCCGCCCCCGCATCGGCTTCGCCTCGACGACGGTCGCGCGCCGCATCCCGGCGAAGGAGAAGGTCGTCGACGTCGTGCTGACCGCGGCCTACTCGGTCACCGGGCGCTGGAACGAGGAGTACGAGACCGTCGACGTCCGGCGCGCGCACCGCGTGCTGGAGGAGTGGAACCTCGACCACCTCGCCGACCGCACGTTCGGCGAGCTCAGCGACGGCGAGCAGAAGCGGGTCCAGATCGCCCGCTCGGTGATGACCGATCCCGAGCTGCTCCTGCTCGACGAGCCCGCGGCCAGCCTCGACCTCGGCGCCCGCGAGGAGCTCCTCGGCATGCTCTCGGGCTACGCGTCCTCCGACGACTCGCCCGCCATCGTCATGGTCACCCACCACGTCGAGGAGATCCCGCGCGGCTTCACGCACGCGCTCCTCCTCGACCGCGGCCACGTCGTCGCCGCCGGGCCCCTCGACGAGGTCGTCACGGCCGAGACCCTCGGCGCCGTCTTCGGCCTCGACCTGACGGTCACGTCGGCGGACGGCCGGTACGCGGCACGCGCTGCCGGCTGACCCCCGCCTCCTGCGATCCGGGCCGCCCGTCTGGTATCGTTGACAGCTGGTCCGGGGCGTTCGTCGCGCCGGCTCCCCCCGACTCACACCACCACTCATCCGCTAGACCTAGGACTCTCATGAAGACCGACATCCACCCCGAGTACAAGCAGATCGTCTTCCGCGACCTCGCATCGGGCGCCACGTTCCTCACGCGCTCCACGACGACGAGCGACAAGACCATCGAGCTCGACGGTGAGACCTACCCGGTCATCGACGTCGAGATCTCGTCCGAGTCGCACCCGTTCTACACGGGCAAGCAGCGCATCCTCGACTCGGCCGGTCGCGTCGAGAAGTTCAACTCGCGCTACAAGAACTTCGGCAAGTAAGCAGCAGCTCTCAGCCGACAGAGGCGGTCCACTCCGGTGGGCCGCCTCTTCTGCGTCCGCCGACGGGGCGGGCCGTCGGCAGCCCCGGGGGAGTCGCGGGTCGACTGCCCGGGGGAGTCGCGGGTCGGCTGCCTGCGGGAGGCCGGCTCAGACGCCGGGCAGCGACCGGTGCGGCCACTCGCCCGACGCGGTGAAGGACGGGTCCTTCGTGCGGCGCATGTACTCCTGGAAGCTCGCGGCCTGGGTGCCGCACCAGCCGACCTGGAGGTCGTGGAGCTCGGTCGACGGGACGTCGAGACGGTCGGGGAACTTCTGGGCCATCGCCTGCGCCACCCGGCCCGCCGCGACGGCGTCCGCCCCCGCGTCGTGGGCGTCGTCGAGCACGACGCCGTAGACGCCCGCGGCGGCCTCGAGCGTGCGCTTGCCCTTGCGGTAGGTGTCGACGGCCTTGTCGATGACGAGGGGGTCGACGACGCAGCCGATCTCGCCGACGTCGCCGAGCGGCTCGAGGCCGTGGCGCCGGGCCTCACGGTCGAGCAGGGTGAGGTCGTACGGGGCGTTGTAGACGACCAGGGGCACGCCGCGCGCGAACACCGCCCGGAGAGCGGCGATGATCTCGGCCACGACCTCGACCGCCGGCCGCCCCTCGAGCCGGGCACGCTCGGTCGAGATGCCGTGCACCGCGCTCGCCTGCTCCGGGATCTCGATGCCGGGGTCGGCGAGCCACTCGCCGTGGGCGATGCTCGCCCCCGTGGCGTCGATGAGCCCCACGTGCGCCGTGACGATGCGCGCCGTCTCGACGTCGATGCCGGTCGTCTCGAGATCGAAGACGCCGAGCGCCTTCCACCACGACGACGGGACGGGCCCCGGCTCGACGAGCCCGGCCGTCGCGGTCGGCTCAGGGGCGGACGGCGCGCCCGCGGAGACGGACGAGGCCTGTTCGGTGCTGCTCACGCCCCGAGCCTAGGAGGCGCCACCGACAGCCGGGCGCGTCACGACGGGCACGTCGCCGATGTGCAGCCAGAAGAACGCCTGCGTGCCGAGCGTCAGCGTCACGCGGCCCTCCTCGTCGAACGACGGGAACTGCGCTCCGCCGAACAGGTCGGTCAGCGTGCGCCCCGCGAACTCGGGTGCCGTGACCGTGACGGAGACGGGGTTGTGCGCGAACGAGAACACGCAGAGCACGTCCTCCGGCAGGTCGCCGACCTGCGAGCCGCTGCCCTCGTAGCTGCGCACGAAGGAGAGCACCGACTCGTGGTCGGACTCGACGACCTGCATGGTGCCGAGGCCGAAGGTCGGGTGGGCCTTCCGCACGTGGATGACGTTGCGCACCCAGTGCAGCAGCGAGCGCGACTGCGCCAGCTGCGACTCGACGTTCACGAGGTTGTAGTTGTAGACGAGCGACTGGACGACGGGCAGGAACAGCTTGCCCGGGTCGGCCGTGGAGAAGCCGGCGTTGCGGTCGGGCGTCCACTGCATCGGGGTGCGCGACGAGTCGCGGTCCGGCAGCCAGATGTTGTCGCCCATGCCGATCTCGTCGCCGTAGTAGAGGAACGGGCTGCCGGGCAGGGCGAAGAGCAGGGCGTGCACGAGCTCGAGCTCCGCACGGCTGTTGTCGAGCAGGGGCGCGAGGCGACGGCGGATGCCGATGTTGGAGCGCATCCGGGGGTCGTAGGCGTACCAGCCGTACATGGCCTGGCGGTACTCCTCGCTGACCATCTCGAGGGTGAGCTCGTCGTGGTTGCGGAGGAAGACGGCCCAGGCCGCGCCCGGCGGCACCTCGGTCGTCTCGGAGAGGATGCGGGTGAGCTCCTGGGCGTGCTGCGCGCGCAGCGAGTAGAAGATGCGCGGCATGACGGGGAAGTCGAAGGCCATGTGGCACTCGGGCTCCTCCTCCGTGCCGAAGAACGCGGCGGTCTCGGCGGGCCACTGGTTGGCCTCGGCGATGAGCACGCGCCCCGGGAACTCGTCGTCGACCATCCGGCGCAGCCGCTTGATGAAGTCGTGGGTGGCCGGCTCGCCCTCGCCGTTGCCCTCCTCCGTCTCGAAGAGGTAGGGGATGGCGTCGAGGCGCAGGCCGTCGACACCCAGCGAGAGCCAGTGGCGGACGACGTCGAAGACGGCCTCCTGCACGGCGGGGTTCTCGAAGTTCAGGTCGGGCTGGTGCGAGAAGAAGCGGTGGAAGAAGAACTGGCGCCGCACCGGGTCGAACGTCCAGTTGGACTCCTCGGTGTCGACGAAGATGACGCGGATGTTCTTGTACTCCTCGTCGGTGTCGCGCCAGACGTAGAAGTCCCCGTACGGGCCGTCCGGGTCCTCGCGCGACTGCTGGAACCACTCGTGGGCGTCCGAGGTGTGGTTGAGCACCATGTCGATGACGATGCGCATGTTGCGCTCGTGGGCCTTCGTCACCAGGTCGCGGAACTCGTCGAGCGTGCCGAACTCGGGGAGGATCGCCTTGTAGTCCTGGATGTCGTAGCCGCCGTCACGCAGCGGCGACTGGAAGAACGGCGGCAGCCAGAGCGCGTCCACCCCCAGCCACTGCAGGTAGTCGAGGCGCGAGAGCAGCCCCTGGAGGTCGCCGGCGCCGTCGCCGTTGCTGTCGACGAACGACCGCACCATCACCTCGTAGAACACCGCACGGCGGTGCCACTGGGGGTCGAGGGTCAGTCCGGGCTGCTGGATCGGGGCAGTGAAGCTCACCCGGCCAACTCTAGGACGCACGGGGCCCCGGCGCGCACCCTCTCCCGCGCGTCGGCACCCGCGCCTCCGTAGACTCGGCGGGTGATCGTCCGAGAGCCCCGCGTCGTCTCGCCCTACCGGGCCCTGCTCGCCGCCGTCCCCGTCCGCGAGGACGTCGTCCGCGTGGCCGGCAGCGAGACGCACGTCTGGACGTACGACCCCCCGGGGGGCGAGGAGGCGCGGGTCACCGTCGTCGCCGTCCACGGCTTCCGCGGAGACCACCACGGCCTCGAGCCGGTCGTGGCGCACCTCACCGGCGTGCGGGTCGTCATGCCCGACCTGCCCGGCTTCGGCGAGTCGACGCCGCTCGACGGCGAGCACAGCGTGGCCGCCTACGCGGCGTGGCTCCGCGAGCTCGTGGCGGCCCTGGGGCTGGGGCCGGACGTCGTCGTGCTGGGGCACTCGTTCGGCTCGATCGTGGCGTCGGCCGCGGTGGCCGGCGGGCTCCGCGCCTCCCGCCTCGTCCTGGTCAACCCGATCGCCGCGCCCGCCCTCTCCGGGCCCCGTGGGGTCCTGACCCAGCTGGCCGTCGCGTACTACAAGGCCGGCGCGGCACTGCCGGAGGCGGCGGGCCAGTCGGTGCTGCGGAACGCCGGGGTCGTCCGCATCACGAGCCTGGCGATGGTCAAGACCCGCGACCGGGAGCTGCGCCGCTGGATCCACGACCAGCACGACTCGTACTTCTCGCGCTTCGCCGACCGCCGCGTCGTGCTCGACGCCTTCCGCGCCTCCGTCTCGAGCGACGTGAGCACGTACGCCGCCGAGGTCGGCGTGCCGACCCTGCTCGTCGCCGCCGACCGCGACGACATCACGGCGCTGCCGGCGCAGCACGTGCTGCAGGGGCTCTTCCCCGACGCGCGGCTCGTCGTGGTCGAGGGCGTGGGGCACCTGATCCACTACGAGAAGCCCCGCGAGGCGGCCGCCGCGATCGAGGAGTTCCTCGCGTGAGGCTCGTCGTCGACTGCCGGTACGTGCGCGTGGGGCGCCACGACGGCATCAGCCGCTTCACCGCGGGCGTCGTCGGCGCCCTGGCGGAGCGGCACCCGCTGACCATGCTCGTCAGCGACCCACGGCAGCTCGAGTCGCTGCCCGACCAGCCGCACCTCCTGGTCAGCGACCCGACCAGCGTGCGGGAGCCCTCCGTGGCCCGGCAGGTGAACCGGCTGCGGCCCGACGTGGTCTGGTCGCCGATGCAGACGATGGGCTCGTGGGGCCGTCGCTACCGACTCGTGCTCACGCTGCACGACCTCATCTACTACACGAACCGGACGCCGCCGCCGGAGTTCGCGACGCCGATCCGGCTGCTCTGGCGGCTGTACCACCTCGCCTGGTGGCCGCAGCGGCTGCTGCTCGACCGGGCCGACGCGGTCGTGACCGTGAGCGAGACGACGAAGGCCGAGATCGCCCGCCACCGGCTGACGCGCCGCCCCGTCACGGTCGTGACGAACGCCGCCGACCCGGTCGACGCCGCCCCGGAGCGGAGCCGCCCCGCCGGCCGCGAGCTCGTCTACATGGGGTCGTTCATGCCCTACAAGGACGTCGCGACGCTGGTGCGCGCCCTGCCGCTGCTCGACGGCGCACGCCTCCACCTGATGAGCCGGGTCTCCGACCGCGAGCGAGCCGCGCTCGTCGCGCTCGCCCCGGCCGGCTCGCTCGTCTTCCACGACGGGGCCAGCGACGAGGAGTACCGGGAGGTGCTGCTCTCGGCCACGGCGGTCGTCACGGCGTCCCGCGCCGAGGGCTTCGGCATCCCCCTCGTCGAGGGCATGGCCCTCGGCACGCCCGCGGTGGTGAGCGACATCCCGATCTTCCGCGAGATCGGCGGCGACGCGGCGCTCTTCTTCGACGTGGGGTCGCCCGCCTCGGCGGCGGCGGCCGTGCGGCGCCTGGAGGGCGAGTGGGAGGCGCGGTCGGCGGCGTCGCGCCGCCAGGCCGACCGGTTCAGCTGGCGCCGGTCGGCCGACGTGCTCCTCGACCTGCTCGAGCGCGTGGCCGGGTCGTCGAGCCGCTGACCTCCGTCGCACGACGGATGTCGCCTCGCCGTGCGGGCTCGTAGCATCGCTGCATGACCGCGACGCCGACCGACCTCGGAGCCCGCACCGAGGAGCTCTTCCGCCTCCTCGCCGACGACGACGTGGCCGCGGTGCGGTCGCGCATGACGCCCGGCACGGCCCGCGCCCTGACCCCCGAGCGGCTCGACGGCGTGTGGAAGCAGGTCGTGGCCACGACCGGCCCCCTGCGCGCCCTGCGCGACACGACGGCCACGACGCGCGACGGCCGGAACGCCCTCGCCCGCCTCCTGGCGTCGCGCTCGACCGGCACGGTCGTGCAGACGACCCTCGTGCACGAGGCGGGGGAGTGGACGGGGCGTGCGGCGTTCGACGGGCAGGGCCGCGTCACCGGCCTGCTGATCGTCGAGCCGGGCAGTACCGACCTGCCGTTCTGACCGCGGCGCCGCGGGCCTCGTCGGTCGGGCGTCGTCGGCGGGGCCTCGTCGCTCAGACCTCGTCGCTCAGGCCTCGTCGGCCGGCCCCTCGAGGGCGTTCTGGTACTCGAAGGCGTAGCGCCCCGCGCGCTCGGACTCCTCCTCGACCGGGTCGTCGAAGGTCCGCAGCTGGAGGCCGCCCTCGACGAGCACGAAGGAGTGGATCGACCCGTTGCGGATCGGCACGCCCAGGTCCGCGGGCTCGTCGCTCGAGACGTGGTTGACGACCGCCCTGATGACGGCGCCGTGCGTCGCGACGACCACCGCGCCTCCCTGGCTCCGACCCGCGGCCTCGACGAGGGCGGGGAGCACGCGGGCGAGCAGCTCGCGACGGCTCTCCCGCCCGGGCACGCGGGTGCCGGCCGGGAACCTCTCCTCGACCTCGGAGCCGGTGAGGCCCTCGGCCTCGCCGTAGCGTCGCTCGGCGAGGTCCGCGACGTGCTCGGGGGCGGCCAGCCCGAGACGCGCGGCGATGATGGCCCCGGTCTCGGCGGCGCGGCTCAGCGGGCTCGCGACGACGACGGAGACGGTGCGGCGCGCGAGCAGGTCGCCCGCCTCGGCGGCCTGGCGGCGGCCGAGGTCGTTGAGCGGGATGTCGGTGGCGCCTTGGATGCGCCGGGCGCGGTTCCAGTCCGTCTCGCCGTGGCGGACGAGGTAGAGCAGCGTCATGGTGGCCTCCGGGTCGGCGCCCGCGTCAGGAGAGGCGGCGCGCCAGGGCCGTCAGCGTCTCCGACGTGCCCGCGTCGATCTTAACCGTGGCCCGGGGGTCGCCCTTCGTGACCCCGCGGTTCACCACGACGACCGGCATCTTGCGGCGGGTCGCCTGGTCGAGCAGGCGGATGCCCGAGTTGACGACCAGCGACGACCCGGCGATGAGCAGCGCGTCGGCGCCGACGACGAGCGAGCGCGCCTCGGCGAACCGCTCCACGGGCACGAACTCGCCGAAGAAGACGACGTCGGGCTTGAGCATGCCCCCGCACACGGTGCACTCCGGCACGACGAACGCGTCGATGTCGGCGACCTCGACGTCGCCGTCGGGCGCCAGGCGGACGCTCTCCGGCTCGTCGAGCCAGGGGTTCGCCGCCGAGAGGCGGGCGGCGACCACGTCGCGGGCGAACGACTGGCCGCAGGTGAGGCAGACGACCCGGTCGACGGTGCCGTGCAGGTCGACCACGCGACGGGAGCCCGCCCGCTCGTGCAGGGCGTCGACGTTCTGCGTCACGACGCCGTTCGTGACGCCGGCGGCCTCGAGCCGCGCCAGGGCGCGGTGGCCCTCGTTGGGCGTCGCCGCGCGGAACGACCGCCAGCCGAGGTGGCTGCCGGCCCAGTAGCGCTTGCGGTAGCGCTCGCCCGACAGGAACTGCTGGAAGGTCATCGGGTTGCGCACCGGGGCGCCCTCGCCCCGGTAGTCGGGGATGCCGGAGTCGGTGCTCACGCCGGCGCCGGTCAGCACGGCGACCGTGCGCCCGCCGAGGAGGGCGACCGCCTCGTCGAGGGCGGCCGCGTCGAGTGACGGGGGCGTGGCGTTCGACACGGGCGGTGCTCCTTCGGGTGCGTGACGTTAGCCTAGACGTCGTCTCTGCCCCTCCCGTCCTCGTCGGTCGACCGACCGGGCGCCGCCCCCTGGAGCGCCGTGCGCATCACCCGCATCACCGACCTCGACCACGACGCCCTCGCCGACTACGCGAGGCTCACCGACGTCGCGCTCCGCCGCGTCACCGAGCCCGAGGGCGGCCTCTACATCGCCGAGTCGTCGAAGGTGATCGAGCGGGCGCTGCGGGCCGGGCACGTGCCGCGCTCGGTGCTGATGACCGAGCGCTGGCTCGCCGACATCGAGCCGCTCGTCGCCGACCACGACGGCGAGATCTTCGTGGGCGACGCGGCGCTGCTCGAGACCCTGACCGGCTACCACCTGCACCGGGGCGCGCTGGCGGCCATGCACCGGCCCGTGCTCCCGTCGGTCGAGTCGGTGATCGAGGGCGCGCGTCGGGTCGTGGTGCTCGAGGACATCGTCGACCACACGAACGTGGGCGCGATCTTCCGGGCCGTGGCGGGGCTCGGGGCCGACGCCGTCCTCGTGACGCCCCGCTGCGCCGACCCGCTCTACCGCCGGAGCGTCCGCGTGAGCATGGGGACGGTGCTGCAGGTGCCGTGGACGCGCCTGCCCGACTGGCCCGAGGGCGCGGACCTGCTCCGCGCCTCCGGCTTCGAGGTGGCGGCCCTGGCCCTCTCCGACGACGCCGTCGCGCTCGACGAGTACGCCGCCGCGCCCCCGGAGCGGGTGGCGCTCGTGCTCGGCACGGAGGGCGACGGGCTCAGCCCGGCCGCGCTGCGCGCCTCCGACCGCGTGGTCACCATCCCCATGCTGCACGGGGTCGACAGCCTGAACGTCGCCGCCGCCAGCGCGGTGGCGCTCTGGGCCCTGCGCGTGCCGGCCCCCGCCTCCGCCGCCGGGGCGGACGCCGCGTGAGCCGCGGCGCCCGACCGGCCCGACGTCGCCGACACGGCGTCCGGGCCGTGGTCGCGGGCGCCCTCGTGGTCGTGCTGGCCGCGCTCGTCTACGTGCCCGTCGTCCTGCTCGCCCCCCTCGCCCCGGCGACGGCCGCGGCGGCGGAGTGGACGGCGCCGGCCCAGCCGGGGGCCCAGCTGACGTTCCCGAGCTACGGCGCGACCGCCGTGCAGGCCGTCGGGTGGGACGAGAGCCTGACGACGAGCGGATCGACCACGCCCCTGCCGATCGCGAGCATCAGCAAGGTCGTCACCGCCCTCGTCGTGCTCGACGCCCGGCCGCTCGACGGGGGCGACGGTCCGTCGCTGACCCTCGACGCCGACGACGTCGCCCTCTACGAGGCCTACCGGTCGCAGGACGGCAAGGTGGCGCCGATGACCCTCGGCCAGCAGCTGACCGAGAAGCAGATGCTGCAGGTGTCGCTGATCGAGTCGGCCAACAACTACGCCGACGCCCTGGCCCGGTGGGCGTTCGGCGACACGGCCGGCTTCGTCGCCGCCGCGACGGCCTGGCTCGCCGAGAACGGCCTCACCTCGACCACGCTCGTCGAGCCGACCGGCATGTCGCCGTCGAACACGAGCACGGCGACCGACCTCGTGCGGCTCGGCGAGATCGCCCTGGCCGACCCCGAGGTCGCCGCGATCGTGGCGACCCCGACGACGACCGTGCCGGGCGTCGGCGTCATCGAGAACTCGAACGAGCTGCTCGGGCTCGACGGCGTCGTCGGCATCAAGACGGGCACCCTCGACGAGGCCGGCGCCTGCCTGCTCTTCGCCGCCGACTACACGATCGCGGGGGAGCCCGTCACGGTCGTCGGGGTCATGCTCGGCGGCGTCGACCACGACTCCCTCGACGCCGACGTGCAGCGGCTGCTCACGAGCGTCTCCGGCGCGTTCCAGACCGTCACGGCCACGACGGCCGGCGACGTCTGGGCGTCGTACGAGCTGCCCTGGGGGGCGGGCACCGAGGCCGTCGCCTCGACGGACGCGAGCCGTCTCGTCTGGGGCGACGTGACGGTGACGGCCTCGATCGAGACCGAGTCGGTGACGACGGGGGCGGCGGGCGACGACGTGGGCCGGGTGCGGTTCCAGATCGGCGACGAGGAGGTCGACGTGCCGCTGGTGCTCGACCGGGCCCTCGCCGAGCCGGACGCGTGGTGGCGGCTGACCCACCCCGACGAGGTGCTTGCGGCGGGCTAGGGCTCGTCGCGGTACAGCACCGACGCGGCCTCGGGCCGCTTGGGCTGCACGCCGTCGCCGGACGACTGGTGGCGGAGGCGCCGGACGACCCACGGCACGAGGTACTCCCGGGCCCACCGGCGGTCCTCCGTCCGAGCCTGCCGCCACGGTCGAGGCGGCAGCGGCTCGGTGCGCCAGGGCTCGAGGTCGTTCTCCACCGCGAGGGCCTGCAGCACGGCGCGGGCGATGGTGTGGTGGCCGAGCGGGCTGAAGTGCAGACGGTCGGGCGCCCACATGCGGGGGTCGCCGAGCTGACGGAGGGCCCACATGTCCGCCACGACCGCGTCGTGCCGGAGGGCGATGGCGTGCACGTGCTCGTTGTAGATGGCGACCTTGCCCCGCAGGCGGCCGAGCACGGGCGTGAGGCCGATGTCGGGGCCGGTGAAGACGACGACCGTGGCCCCCTGCGACCCCAGCGTCTCGACGAGGCCCTCGAAGCCGGCGGCGACGGCGTCTGGGTCGGTGCCGGGGCGGATGATGTCGTTGCCTCCCGCCGACACCGAGATCAGGTCGGGCCGGAGCGCGAGGGCGGCCTCGGCCTGCTCGTCGATGATCTGCTGCAGCAGGCGCCCGCGCACCGCCAGGTTCGCGTAGGCGAAGTCCTCCGTCGACGCCCCGAGCACCTCGGCGACGCGGTCGGCCCAGCCCCGGTGGCCGCCCGGAGAGCGTTCCTCCGGGTCGCCGATGCCCTCCGTGAACGAGTCGCCGATCGCCACGTAGCGCGACCACGGGTGCTGCTGAGTCATGGCCTCCACGTTACCGCCCGCCCTCCGCCCGGCCGAGGGGCTGCCGCCCGGGGCCTCGCGTGGCTAGCCTCGACCCCGTGCCCCCGACCACCCCGCCGACCTCGACCGCTTCCATCCCCGCGGAGGTGAGCCCCGCGGAGACGAGCCCCGAGGAGACGAGCCCCGAGGAGATGCTGCCGGACGACCTCCTCGAGCGCTTCCGGGCCCGCGCTGCCGGCCACGACCGGGAGGGCACCTTCCCGCACGACGACCTCGCCGAGCTGCGCGAGCGCGGGTACCTCCGCGCGTTCGTGCCCACGGAGCAGGGAGGCGCGGGCTGGGGGCTCGAACGCGTCGCCGCCGCGCAGTCCCGCCTCGCCGCCGCCGCCCCGGCCACCGCGCTGGCCGTCGGCATGCACCTCGTCTGGACGGGCTGCGCCGCGGTGCTCGCGGCCCGCGGCGACCGGTCGCTCGACCTCGTGCTCGACGACGCGGCGCGGGGCGAGGTCTTCGCCTTCGGCGTCAGCGAGCCGGGCAACGACGCCGTGCTCTTCGACTCGCTCACCCGGGCGGAGCCGACGGGCGACGGGGGCTGGCGCTTCACCGGCGTGAAGTCGTCCACCTCGCTCTCCCCGGTCTGGACGCGCCTCGGCGTCTTCGGGCGCGACGACACGGACCCCGAGGCCCCCGTGCTCGTGCACGGCTTCGTCCACCGCGACCAGCCCGGCCACTCGTCGCTCGAGGACTGGGACACCATCGGCATGCGGGCGACGCAGAGCCACAGCACCCGCCTCGAGGGCGTCGAGGTGCCCGCCGAGCGCGTGGTGCGCGTGCTGCCCGTCGGGCCGAGCGGCGACCCCCTGGTCTTCGCGATCTTCGCCGTCTTCGAGACCCTCGTCGCCGCCGTGTACCGCGGCGTCGCCCGCCGGGCCGTCGAGCTCGCGGTCGAGAGCGCGACCGCCGGGCCCTCGCACCGGGCCGGCGGCGCTCCGCGCTCCCACGACCCGCTGGTCCGCTGGCGCGTCGCCGACGCGGCCGTGCTTCTCCAGGGCATCGAGCCCCAGGTCGACGCGGTGGCCCGCGACGTCGACGGGCTCGTCGACCACGGGGCCGCCTGGTCGGCGATCCTCGTGGGCCTCAAGACCCGCGTCACCGAGACCGCCCGGGCCGTCGTGGACCAGGCGGTCGCGGTCGCGGGCGGGGCGTCGTTCCGCTCGTCGAGCGAGCTCGGGCGGCTGCAGCGCGACGTGCTGGCCGGGCGGTTCCACCCGTCGAGCACGGACTCCGCCCACGCGACGGTCGCGAACTGGCTCCTCGGCCCCGACCACTGACCACGCGGGCGACCGGGCGGCCCGGTCGTGGACGACGGCCGGACAGCCGGGGAGGCGCCCGCCGCCCGACGCTGTCGGTGGTGCGTGTGAGGATGCTCGGGTGAGCAAACAGGACGGCAGCGGGCGGCTGGTCACCACCGTCCCCACCGACGACGTGTCGGCCCCGATCCTGCACGTCGACATGGACGCCTTCTTCGCCTCCGTCGAGCTGCTCGACCGGCCCGATCTCCGGGGCCTGCCGGTCGTGATCGGCCAGAGGTCCGACCGCTCGGTCGTCACGGCCGCCACCTACGAGGCCCGCAAGTTCGGGGTGAACTCGGCGATGCCGATGGCGATCGCCCTGCGCCGGTGCCCCCAGGCCGTCGTGCTCGAGCCGCACTTCGAGAAGTACCGGTACTGGTCGCGTCGGGTGATGTCGATGTTCGACGACGTCACGCCGCGGGTCGAACGACTCGGCATCGACGAGGCCTTCCTCGACGTCTCCGGCGCCGTCCGGCTCATGGGGTCTCCGTTCGCCATCGGCACCGAGCTCCGCCGGCGCGTGCACGCCGAGACGGGCCTGCGCTGCAGCGTCGGGGCGGCGTCCACGAAGTTCGTCGCGAAGCTCGCCTCCAGCGTGGCGAAGCCCGACGGCATCCTCGTGGTGCCGCACGACCAGACCGTCGCCTTCCTGCACCCCAGACCGATCAGTGCCCTGTGGGGCGTCGGCGGCAAGACCGAGGAGGTCCTGGGCAACCTGGGGCTGCGCACCGTCGGCGACGTCGCCACCGCGTCGCTCGACACCCTCGTCCGGGCCGTCGGGCCCGCGGCCGGCGCCAAGCTGCAGGACCTCGCGTGGGGCCGCGACCCGCGTGTGGTCACCACGGGCACCGAGGAGAAGAGCGTCGGGCACGAGGTGACGTTCTCGACCGACGTCGTCGACCCCGAGGTCATCCGCCGCGAGCTGCTGAGGCTCAGCGACCGCGTCGGGTCGCGGCTGCGCGACGCCGGGCTGAGCGGCCGCACCGTCGTGCTCAAGCTCCGCACGTCCGACTTCACCACGATCACCCGGTCGCGCACGCTCGCCGACCCGACCGACCTCGGTCGCCGCATCTACGACGAGGTGCGCTCGGTGTACGAGGCCACGGGCAAGCAGCACGAGCGCATCCGGCTGGTCGGCGTCCGCGTCGAGCAGCTCGGCGCCGGGGGAGGGGGCGGCTCGCTCGCCCTGTGGGACGACGACGCGGGCTGGCGCGAGGCCGAGTCGACGATGGACGCCCTGCGGGCCAAGTTCGGCTCGACCATGCTCACCCCGGCCTCCCTCCTCGGCGCGCGTCGACGTGACGGGCTCTCGGGCCCCGACACGGGCGCCGACGCGCGGGCGCCGCGGCGCGGCGCCTCGTCCGGCGAGGGCCGCGACGCGCCCTGGCCCGCGGGCCGCGGGCCCCGTCGACCGGCCCCGCGGCCCGACCACCCCGGCCACGGCGAGTAAGATCGGGTCGAGTGAGCACAGCTAGCGCAACCGACCCGGCCGGGGGTGACGACACCGGCCAGCACGACGAGCTCGACCTGGGCGAGGTCGGCGCGACGGCCGGCAACTCGGCCGCCGAGCACCTCTCGCCGGCGTTCCCCGAGCGGGCTGCCTGGGGCACGGCCAGCAAACTGCGGGCCTGGCAGGCCGAGGCCCTCGAGCAGTACTTCGCGACCTCGCCTCGCGACTTCCTCGCGGCGGCCACCCCCGGCGCCGGCAAGACGACCTTCGCCCTGCGGCTCGCCACCGAGCTGCTCTCGCGCGGCGAGATCGACCGCGTCGTCGTCGTCGCGCCGACCGAGCACCTCAAGCGGCAGTGGGCCGACGCGGCCGACCGGGTGAACCTGCGCCTCGACCCGATGTTCAAGAACGCCGACGTCACGTTCGGGCGGCACTACCACGGCGTCGCCGTCACCTACGCGCAGGTCGGCATGAACCCGCAGGTGCACGCGGCGATGACGGCGGCGGGCCGCACGCTCGTCATCCTCGACGAGGTGCACCACGGCGGCGACGCGCTCAGCTGGGGCGACGGGATCCGCGAGGCCTACGGCCAGGCGACCCGCCGGCTGTCGTTGACGGGGACGCCCTTCCGCTCCGACACCGCGCCCATCCCGTTCGTCACGTACGCCCCCGACGAGCACGGCATCCGCACGTCGAAGTCCGACTACGCCTACGGCTACGGCCGTGCCCTGGCCGACGGGGTGGTGCGGCCCGTGCTCTTCATGGCCTACGCGGGCCAGATGCGCTGGCGCACCCGGATGGGCGACGAGATGAGCGCCTCCCTCGGCGAGGCCGTCACGAAGGACATCACGGCCCAGGCGTGGCGCACCGCCCTCTCGCCCCAGGGCGACTGGATCCCCGCCGTGCTGTCCGCCGCCGACAAGCGCCTCACCGAGGTCCGCCGAGGCGTCCCCGACGCGGGCGGCCTCGTCATCGCGACCGACCACACCGCCGCCCGGCAGTACGCCGCGGTGCTGCAGAAACTGACCGGTGAGCGGCCCACCGTGGTGCTCTCCGACGAGAAGGCCGCCTCCGACCGCATCCAGGCGTTCTCGGACGGCGACGCGCGCTGGATGGTCGCGGTGCGCATGGTGTCCGAGGGCGTCGACGTCCCGCGGCTCGCGGTCGGGGTCTACGCGACCAGCGCCTCCACCCCCCTCTTCTTCGCCCAGGTCGTCGGCCGGTTCGTCCGGGCCCGGCGACGGGGCGAGACCGCGTCGATCTTCCTGCCGAGCGTGCCCAGCCTGATGGCCCTCGCGGGGCAGCTCGAGCTCGAGCGCGACCACGCGCTCGACCGGCCGGAGACCGCGGACGACGGCATCTTCGCGCCCGAGGACGACATGATGGCGGCCGCGAACCGCGAGGAGAAGGCCTCGAGCCTGCTCGAGCAGCAGCCGTTCGAGGCGCTCGACTCGCAGGCCTCGTTCGACCGCGTGCTCTACGACGGCGGCGAGTTCGGCACCGGCGGCGAGATCGGCAGCCTGGAGGAGCTCGACTTCATCGGCATCCCCGGGCTGCTCGAGCCCGACGAGGTGCGAGCACTGCTGCGGCAGCGCCAGGCGAAGCAGGCCAAGCGCTCGGCCAAGAACGGCATGCCCACGACGGCGCCGGTCGAGGAGGCGCGGCCGATGTACCAGACCATCAAGGAGCAGCGGCAGGAGCTCAGCCGCCTCGTCTCGATCTGGTCGCGGCACTCCGCCGAGCCGCACGGCCTCATCCACGCCGACCTCCGCCGGATCAGCGGCGGGCCGGCGGTCGCTCAGGCCAGCACGGAGCAGATCCAGAAGCGCATCGACGTGCTGCGCGGGCGGATCGGCAACCGCAAGTAGCGCTGCCCGACCCGCACCCGGCCGCCCTCGCCGGGGCGCGCCTAGCGTGGGGCGGGTGCAGACGTTCCTCCCCTGGCCCGATCCCGTCGAGACCGCCAGGAGCCTCGACCAGGCCCGGCTGGGCAAGCAGCGGGTCGAGGCGCTGCAGGTGCTGCGGGCCGTCACCCTGCCCGGCTACGGCTGGCAGAGCCACCCGGCCATCGCTATGTGGCGCGGCCACCTGCCCGCCCTGACCTCGTACTCCCTCGCCATCACCGACGAGTGGCTCGCCCAGGGCCACGCCGACACCGTCCGGCCGCAGATCGCGGAGTTCGCCCCCGAGGTCGACGGCGTCCCGTTCGCGTCGCTCGAGCTGCCCCCGTGGCTCGGTGACGAGTCGGTGCACCGCAGCCACCGCTCGAAGCTCGTGCAGAAGCAGCCCGACTGGTACCGCGCGCGGTTCCCCGACGTGCCCGACGACCTCGACTACGTGTGGCCCCCGGCCGACCCGGCGGCGCCGCTCCCGTCGGACGAGCCGGCGCTGACGGCCGAGCGCCGAGCCTGGGTCGTCAGGCCGCTCACCGCCCGGCAGCACGACGACTGGGTCGACGCCGGCGTCGTGACCCTCGCCGAGTCGTCGCCCCGCGGCAAGGTCGGTGCCGTCTGGCAGGCCCAGGTCGAGCGCTTCACGACCCTCCCCGACGGGTCCGAGCTGCTCGTGCCGGATCGCGCACAGCGGTCGTTCCGCCGTGGTCGCGTGGTGGGGGAGGTCGTCTCGGCCCTCGACGACGACCGGGCGCCCGTGCTCCTGCGCCGGGTCGCCTTCGACGACTCCTCGCTCAGCCGGTCCGAGCTGCCCCGACCCGCCCTCGCGCAGGACCCGCGGTCGCTCTTCCCGATCGCGCTCGCCTGACCGGCCGCGTCGGTAGCATCGGAGGATGCTCGACCGCGCCGACGACGACCGACTTCTCGTCCGTGCCTCGCCGGAGGCGCCTCCCGAAGCCGTCGTCGAGAGGTTCGGCGGTGGCTGGCGCCTGACCCGGTGGTCGGTCGACCGGGCCGGCGACGAGTCGCTGGGGGTCTACACGGCCGCCGAGCTCGCCGAGGCGGCGTGGTGGCGGCACCTGGACCGCGACCGCGGTCAGCGGACCGCCACGCGCTCCGAGGCCGCCCGGCGGCTCGGCGACGCCTGACCGGCGGGCGCGACGGCGAGGGCCGCCCTCGCCGACGCCGGGGCGGGCACTCCCGTCGGGGCCGTGTCGGACGCTCCGACGTCGATCAGCACGTCGACCCCGTCGTCGGTGCAGGTCGCGACCGCACGGACGCCGCAGGGGCGGTCGTCGAGGCTCCGGAGCAGGGCGTCCCGCCACGCAGTGTCGGAGGCCCTGACCGCGCGGCTCCCGGTCCGCTCGACGACGAAGACCACGCGCGACGCCCCGAACTCGCGCGCGACGGCCTGGACGGCGTCCGCCCACCGGCCCACGGCCTCGGCGGCGGGCCGGAGCGGGATGCCCTCCAGGGGCACGACGACCGGGAGCGGGACGTCGGCGGCGTCGAGGAAGAGGGTCCAGAGCTGACGCCGGATGGCCACCGGGAAGAAGTGCGTGAGCAGACGGTGCAGGTCGGGCGTCGTCCGGAGGGGCCGGTGGAGGTCGAGGGCGGGGCTGGCGGTGTCGGTCATGGGCACAGCCTCGCGGGGGAGCAGGCCGACACTGCCGTTCTCCCCAGCCCGGCCCCTCCGGCCCGGACGAGAGCCCCCTGGGGAGGGACGGCGCGGTCCCTCCCCGGCGCCGCGGTCGGCCTCACGGCCGCGTGACGAAGCCCTTCTCGACCATCCAGTCGAAGGCCACGTCGGCGGGCTCCTCGCCCTCCACGTCCACGCGGCGGTTGAGGGTCCGGAGCTCCTCGTCCGTGAGCGACGGCGAGATGGCGTCGAACACGTCGGCGAGCTCCGGGGTCTCCTCCAGCGCCTCCGCCGAGAAGACGGGCGCGACGTTGTACGCGGGGAAGAAGCCCTGGTCGTCGTCGAGCACCGTGAGGTCGAGCGAGTCGATGCGGCCGTCGGTGGTGAACACCTCGCCGAAGTTGCAGCGACCACGGTCCGTGGCCTCGTAGACGGTGCCCGTGTCGAGGATGCTGACGTTGCTCGTCGGCACGCCGTCGGCCGCGCCCAGCTCCAGGCCGTAGCGCTCGAGCATCGGCGCGAAGCCGTCGGCCCGCGAGTTGAATTCGGCCTCGACGCAGAAGGTCCGCTGCTCGACGGGCAGGGCCGCGATGTCGCTCAGCGAGTCGACGTCGCCCAGCTCGGGCACCGCTTCCGAGCGGACGGCCATCGCGTACGTGTTGTTCAGCGGAGCCGGCGGGAGCCACACGAGGCCGTTCGCCACGTCCGCGTCGCGCACGGCGACGTACTGCTCCTCCTGGTCGGGGATCCCCGCCGCCTCGCCGAGGTAGGTGAGCCACGCCGTGCCGGTGTACTCGTAGGTCATGTCGGCGTCGCCGTCGAGCATCAGCTGGCGCACGGCCACGCTGCCGGGCACGTTCGTCATGTCGGTGACGTCGAACCCCGCCGCCTTCGCGGCGAGGACGGCGATCTTGCCGAGGATGAGCTGCTCGGTGAAGTTCTTCGTCGTGACGGTCAGCGAGGCGTCGTCGGGCAGCCCTTCGATCGCCTCGATCGAGCCCGGCGCGACGGCGGGCACGAAGGCGGTGGCCGGCTGCAGGCCGCAGCCGGCGAGGAGGGCCGTCGAGGAGGCGGCCACGAGGGCCGTGAGGGAGGCGCGGCGCAGTCGGCGGCGCGGGGTCGCGGTGGTCGTCATCAGAGTCCCTTCGGACGGGCGACGTGCTCGACGACGCGGCCGAGCCAGTCGATCAGGAGCGCCAGGAGGGCGATCAGCAGGGCGCCCGAGACGAGGACCCGGGGCAGGAAGAGGTTGACGCCGGTCGTGATCAGCAGGCCGAGGCCGCCGGCGCCGATGAAGGTGGCGAGGGCGGCGGAGCCGACCAGCAGGACGAGCGCCGTCCGGATGCCCGAGAGCATGACCGGGACGGCCAGGGGCAGCTCGACCCGGAACAGCACGGCGAGCGACGACATGCCCATGCCGCGGCCCGCCTCGACCAGACGGCCGTCGACGCTCTGCAGCCCGATCATCGTGTTGCGGAGCACGGGCAGCATCGCGTAGAGGACGAGCGCGACCACGGCGGCCCAGAACGAGAAGCCCAGCCAGAACGCCAGGAGCACGACGAGGCCGATGGCCGGCGCGGCCTGGCCGAAGTTCGCGACGGCCAGGATCGGGCCCGAGACCCGGCGGAACGGCCCGCGGGTCAGCACGACGCCGAGCGGCACGGCGATCACGAGCACGATCACGGCCGAGACGAAGGTCAGCGCCAGGTGCTCGCCGGTGTAGCCGAGGAGGTCGGAGGGGTTCAGCGTCGTGCGCTCCGCCGTGGTGAGGTCGGCGGTCGTGAGCCACACGACGAACGCCCCGAGGGCGAGGAGCACGGCGACCGGCTGGACGACGAGGCCGAGCAGCCCCGGGCGGGCGGGGCGACGTCGCTCCGGCCGGGCCGGGGCGGCCACGGCGGGCTCCACGGCGGCGCTCACGCGACGTCCCGCGGGGCGGCCACGTCGGTCTCCGACCCGGCCGAGCCCCTGCCGCTGCCGGTGCCCCCGGCGACCGGCTCGGGGAGGACGGAGAGCGGCCCGGTGTTCGTGCCGACCGGCGCGTCGGTCGCGGCGATCGCCGCGGCCTTCCTGGCCCGGGTGATGGCGTCCATGACGACCTCCACGGTGATGACGCCGACGAACGCGTCACGACGACCGGTGACGAGGGCCGCCCCCGCGCTCGAGACGAGCATCGTGTCGAGCGCGTCGTTGAGGGTGGCGCCGCTGCCGACCACGGGCAGGTCGGCGTCGGGCGTCGCCGGGACGACGTCGACCCGCCGCAGCTGCCTCAGGGAGGGCCAGCTCACGGGCCGGTCGCGCTCGTCGACGACGACGGCGTGCGCGTGCCCGGCGGCCTCGACGCGGGCGACGACCTCGACACCGGGCTCCCCGGGGCGCGCGACCACCGCCTCCGCCAGGTCGACGTCGCCCACGCGGGCGAGGGTCAGCTGCTTGAGACCCGCCCCGGAGCCGATGAAGTTCTCGACGAACTCGTTCGCGGGCTCGGCGAGGATCCGCTCGGGGGTGTCGTACTGCACGATGTGGGCACCCTCGGAGAAGATCACGATCCAGTCGCCGAGCTTCACGGCCTCGTCGAAGTCGTGCGTGACGATGACGATGGTCTTCTGCAGCTCCTCCTGGATCCGCAGCAGCTCGTCCTGGAGGCGCTGCCGCGTGATCGGGTCGACCGCGCCGAAGGGCTCGTCCATGAGGAGCACGGGCGGGTCGGCCGCGAGGGCACGGGCCACGCCGACGCGCTGCTGCTGGCCGCCGGAGAGCTCCTTCGGGTAGCGGTCGCGGTAGGTGTCGGGGTCGAGCGACACGAGCTCGAGCAGCTCGTCGACGCGCGCGGCCACGCGCTCCCTGCTCCAGCCCAGCATCTTCGGCACGATGGCGATGTTGGCCGCGACCGTCATGTGCGGGAAGAGCCCGCCGGCCTGGATCACGTAGCCGATGCGCCGGCGCAGCTCGTCGCCGTCGATGCTCGTCACGTCGTCGTCGCCGAGGACGATGCGGCCCTCGGTCGGCTCGATGAGGCGGTTGATCATCTTCAGCGTCGTCGTCTTGCCGCAGCCCGACGGGCCGACGAGCATGACGATCTTGCCGGCCGGGATCTCGAGCGTGATGCCGTCGACCGCGGGGGCGGACTGCCCCGGGTAGCGCTTCGTCACGGTGTCGAGGAGGATGCTGCGGCCGGAGACGCCGGAGTCGGCGGTCGCGGCGGCGGGGGAGTCAGTTCTGGACACGGATGCCTCTCGGGATGGTCAGGCGGCCGAGGCCGACGAGGAGGAGGTCGAGCACGAGGGCGAGGACGACGACGCCCACCACCCCGGTGACCACGGAGGCGAGCGCGTTCGCGCCGCCGAGCCGGGAGAGCCCGGAGAAGATGAAGCCGCCGAGGCCGGGGCCGAGGGCGTACGCCGCCACGGCCGCGATGCCCATCATCATCTGGGCGCTGACGCGCACGCCGGTGAGGATGATCGGCCAGGCGAGGGGCAGCTGCACCTGGACGAGCGTGCGGAACCGGCCCATGCCGATGCCGCGCGCCGACTCCACGATCGCGTCGTCGACCTCGGTGAGGCCCACGACGGCGTTCCGGAGGATCGGCAGCGTCGCGAAGAACGTCACGACGATGACGGTCGGCAGGACGCCGAAGCCGACCGGGGCGATGAGCAGGCCGACGACCGCGAACGAGGGCAGCGTGAGGCCGACCGCCGAGACGCCGTTGGCGAGGCCGCGCAGCCACGGCACGCGGTGCACGAGGGCGGCCACCGTCACGGCGATCACCACGGCGAGCAGGAGGCACTGCACCACGAGCGAGAGGTGCTGCCAGGAGGCGAACCAGATCTGGTCCCACCTGTCGCTCACGTAGTCCCACGCCATGTCGTCTCGCCCCTCGTCACCGGTAGTCGTCCCGTTCACACGAACGCCCGGCTGAGCCGGGCGGACGACTACGACCATAACCACGACGCCCGTCGCTGTCACGGTGACGGGCGCCGCCGACGGGGTGCGGACGGCGTCGTCGTTACCGAACGAGTGTCGGAGAAGCCCCGGTCAGGAGGGGGTGGGCCGGAGGGGCGGCGACCGGAGTGTAACGATGTGGGGGACAACGCCGGAGGCGCGGTGCAGGACGTCCCGCACCGCGCCTCCCGAGGGCCCCTGCCTCACTCCGCGGCGGCTCGCGACCCCACCTTGTAGCGCGACCCGTGGTGCTCCGCGGGCAGCCGGTCGCCCCGGCCGAAGAGCTTCTGGCGGAGGGTGCCCGGCTCGTACTCGGTCGGGTAGACGCCCCTCGCCTGGAGCACGGGGACGACGTGCTCGACGATGTCCTCGAAGGTGCCCGGCGTGATCGCGTAGGCGAGGTTGAACCCGTCGACGTCGGTCTCGGCGACCCACTCCTGCAGCTGATCGGCGATCTCCTCGCCCGACCCCACGATGCGGGGCCCGAGCCCGCCGATGCCCGCTGCCTCGGCGATGTCGCGGATCGTCCACTCCTTCCCGGTGTCGCCCTCCTGGGCCTGGAAGTTCGCGAGCGCCGACTGGATGGCGTTGCTCTCGACGTCGCCGACCGGGTCGTCCAGGGAGTAGCTCGACAGGTCGACGCCCATCCAGCCCGACATCAGCGTCAGGGCGCCCTCGTGCGAGGCGTACCGGCGGTACTCCTCGTGCTTCGCCCGCGCGGCCTCCGGCGTCGCGTCCGTGATGATCGTGAGCAGCGTGTAGATGCGCGCCGAGTACCGGTCGCGCCCGGCCGCCTCGAGGGCGTCGCGGAGCTTCGTCACGGTCGCGGCGAGGCGCTCCTTCGTCGGCGCCGCGACGAAGATCGACTCGGCGTTGCCCGCCGCGAAGGCGATGCCCCGGGGCGACGCGCCGGCCTGGTAGATGACCGGCGTGCGCTGCGGGCTCGGCTCGGCGACGTGGATGCCGGGCACCTTGTAGTACGTCCCCTCGTGCCCGATGTCGTGCACCTTGCTCGGGTCGGTGAACACGCCGGTCTCGCGGTCGCGGACGACGGCGTCGTCCTCCCACGAGCCCTCCCAGAGCTTGTAGAGCACCTCGAGGTACTCGTCGGCCTGGTCGTAGCGCGTGTCGTGGTCGAGCTGGTCGTCGGCGCCCATGTTCCGGGCGGCGCTCGGCAGGTAGCCGGTCACGACGTTCCAGCCGACGCGGCCCTCGGTGAGGTGGTCGAGCGTCGACATGCGGCGCGCGAAGGGGTACGGGTGCTCGTAGGCCGTGCCGGCGGTGATGCCGAAGCCCAGGTGCTCCGTCGCGGCGGCCATGGCCGACACGAGGAGGATCGGGTCGCCCACCGGCGTCTGGGTGCCGTTGCGGAGGGCCGCGTCGTGGTTGCCGCCGTAGACGTCGTACGTGCCGAGCACGTCGGCGATGAACAGCCCGTCGAACCGGCCCCGCTCGAGGAGGCGCGCCAGGGAGGTCCAGTAGCTGAGCTTCGTGTAGTCGGGCGAGCGGTCGTCAGGGTGCCGCCAGAGCCCGGGGGACTGGTGCCCCACGCAGTTCATGTCGAAGGCGTTGAACCGGATGCGTCGAGTCATGGCTCGATGGTGGTCGACGACGGCCGCGGCCGCCTCCCTCGCGACACACGGCGTCACACTCCGGCCGTACCCTGGAGTCGTGCCCCGCCCCACCGACCCCGCCGCCGCCTCCGACCCGGCGGAGGCCCGGGGCACCGCCGCCGACGCCTCCGCCGAGTCGACGCCGACGGTCCGCCCGCGGCTCGGGCGCGACGTGGTGGTGCTCGGGGTCATCGCCTTCTTCGTCATGGTCGGCTTCGGCGTGGTCGTGCCGGTGCTGCCCGTCTACGCGCAGAGCTTCGGCGTCGACCACGTGCTCGTGGGCGCCGTGCTCTCGGCCTTCGCCCTGATGCGCCTCGTCGCGAGCCCCTTCGTCGGCCGACTGCTCGACCTCGCCGGCGAGCGGGTGGTGCTCAGCGTGGGCATCGGCATCGTCGCCCTGTCGAGCGCCCTCGCGGGCCTCGCCACCGACTACCCCCAGCTCCTGCTGATGCGCGGCCTGGGCGGCATCGGCTCCGCGATGTTCACGATCTCCGCCATGACCCTCCTGCTCGCGTCGACCCCGCCGACCCGACGGGCCCGCGCCGTGGGCTTCTACCAGGGCGGCTTCCTCGTCGGGGGCATGGCCGGGCCGGCCATCGGCGGCGTGCTCTCCACGATCTCGCTCACGGCCCCGTTCTTCTTCTACGCGGCGACGCTCGCCGTGGCCGGGCTGATCGGCGTCGTGCTGCTCAAGCCGGTGCCGCGCGGCGCGGCCGCGGAGAAGGCGGAGCCGCCGACCCCGCTGCGCGACGTGCTGGCCGACGTGCGGTTCCGCGCCGCCTGCGTCGCGAACTTCGCGCAGGGCTGGTCGTCGCTCGGGGTCCGGAGCGCCCTGGTGCCCGTGCTCGTCGTCGAGGTGCTCCGCGGGCCGACGGCCTGGACGGGCGTCCTCTTCGCCGTCGCGGCCGTCGCCCAGACGGTCGCGCTCGCGCCGGCCTCGCGCTTCGTCGACACCGTCGGGCGACGCCCCGCCGTGATCGGCTCCTTCGCGGTCGCCGCCGTCAGCCTCGCCGCGGTTCCGTTCGCCTCGCACGTCGTCGTGCTCGGCGCCCTCCTCGCCGTCTACGGCGTGGCCACGGCCTTCATGGGCACGGCTCCGGCGGCCCTCGTCGGCGACGCCGCGGGCGCCCGCGGCGGCCGGCCGGTGGCGATCTTCTCGATGTGCTCCGACGTCGGGGCCATCGCCGGGCCCCTGGTGGCGGGCCTGCTCGTCGACGTGGCGTCGTTCCCCGTCGCGTTCGGCGTCGCGGCGCTCCTGCTGGCGGCGGCCTCGCTGGCCGCCGTCCGCATCCCGCGCGAGCCACAGCCCGCCCTGGCCTGACCGACACGACGACGGAGGCGCGCCCCGGTCACCCGGGACGCGCCTCCGTCGTCTGCCTCGTCGCCCGCGGGCGACCCGGCTACTTCGCCGGAGCGGCCTTCGCGGGGCTGGCCTTCGCCGAGCCCGCCCCCGCGTCGTCGCCCTTGGGCGCCACGACCGGGGTCACCTTGAGGAACCCGGCGCGCGGGTCGGCGAGGCCGACCAGCGGCGTCTGGTCGCGCCCGCCGACGAAGTTGGTCACCCAGCCGGTGAGGATGCGCCACTTGCGGTTGACGGTCGGCATCGCGTACAGGTGGTAGCCGCGGTGGGCGAGCCACGCCGCGACGTTCTTGACCTTGACGCCCTTGAGCACGCCCGCGCCCTTGCCGATGCCGTAGCTCGCGACGGTCCCGACCGACGCGTGGCGGTACTCCGCGAGCGGGGCGCCCGAGAGGGCGGCGATCACGTTGTCGGCCACGGTCACGGCCTGGCGGACGGCGTTCTGCGCGTTCGGCGGGTAGAACGCGGGCTGCTTCTCCGCGAGGAGGTCGGGCACCTGCGCGACGTCGCCGAGCGCCCAGATGCCGTCGAGCACCTGGCCGTCGTCGGTCTGCACCTGGAGGGTCGCCTTGACGTCGACGTGGCCCTTCGGGCCGAGGGGCAGGCCGAGGTCGGCGACGACGGGGTTCGGCTTGACGCCGGCCGTCCAGACGATCGTGCCGGCGGGGATGGTCTCGCCGTCGCTGAGGACGACGTCGCCGTCGATGCACGAGGGCATCGTGGTGCCGAGGCGGATGTCGATCCCGCGGCCGCGCAGGTGGCCGAGGGTCCACTTCGAGAGCTCGGGGCCGACCTCGGGGGCGACGCGGTCGAGGGCCTCGACGAGCACGAAGCGGAGCTCGTCGCGCGACAGGGTCGGGTACTCGTCGACGGCGGCCTTGGCCGCGTCGTCGAGCTCCGCCATGGCCTCGACGCCGGTGTAGCCGCCGCCGACGAAGACGACGGTGAGCAGCTTGCGCCGGGTCGCGGCGTCCTGGACGGAGGCCGCCTCGGCGATGTTGCCGAGGACACGGTCACGGACGTACTGGGCCTCCTCCACGCTCTTGAAGCCGACGCCGTTCTCGGCGAGGCCGGGCGTGGGGAAGGTGCGCGTGACGGCGCCGAGGGCGACGACGAGCTGGTCGTAGGGCAGCTCGGAGGCCACGCCGTCGGCGGTCGTGACCGTGATGGTCTTCGAGTTCGCGTCGAGCGCCGTCACGGCGGCCTCGACGACCTTGGTCTTCTTCAGCGCCTTGCGGAGCGGCACGGTGACGTCGCGCGGCGCGATGTGGCCCCCGGCCACCTCAGGCAGGAAGGGCTGGTACGTGTAGTACGGAGACTGGTCGACCAGCGTGATGCTGGCGCTCTGCGGCGGCTGGCGCTTCTGGAGCTCGAGTGCCGTGGTGAGCCCGGCGGCGCCGCCGCCGAGGATGATGATTCGCTGTGTCATGGTTGTGTTCCTCCCTGGGTCGACCGTACTAGAGACACGCGGCGACGACCCGCCCTCCCGGGGGAGTCGCGGGTCGTCGCCCCGGGGACCGTCAGCGGTCGGCCGGGATGTCCGAGTCGGTGTACGAACCGTCGGCCTCGCCGTCGTGCGGTCCGGTGGTCTCGCCGCCGTCGGCGGGGATGTCGCTGTCGACGTACGAGCCGTCCTGCTCGCTCGTGACGTCGGTGCTCGTCGTCTCGACGTGCTCGGTGTGGACGTGGTCCTCGTGCTGGTGGTCGGACTCGTTGCCGTGGTGCTCGGTGCCCATGCTGGCGCCCTCCGTTCTGTCAGGTCGCGGAGCGTCGTCGCCCGCGTGCGGCTCACACTAGACGCGTGGGGCCGGCGCGGGTCAGAAGCCCTCGTTCTCCCTCGTGACGTACGGCGACTCGAGGGCGTCGAGCTCGTCGTCCGTCAGCCACAGGTCGACCGAGGCGACGGCGTCGTCGAGGTGCTGCATCTTCGTGGCGCCGACGATGGGCGCGGTGACGACCTCCTGCTGGCGGACCCAGGCGAGGGCCACCTGTGCGCGGGAGACGCCCCGCGCCTCCGCCACCGTCGCGACGGCCGCCGCGACCTGCCGGTCGGCGTCCTCGCGCTGGCGGTAGAGGGTGCCGCCGAACTGGTCGGTCTCGGTGCGGGCCGTGGTGTCGTCCCAGTCCCGGGTGAGCTTGCCCCGCGCCAGCGGCGACCAGGGGATCACCCCGACGCCCTGGTCGAGGCAGAGGGGGTGCATCTCGCGCTCCTCCTCGCGCTGGACGAGGCTGTACTGGTCCTGCATGGAGACGAAGCGCGTCCAGCCGCCGAGGTCGGCCGTGTGCTGCGCCTTGGCGAACTGCCACGCCCACATGCTCGAGGCGCCGATGTAGCGGGCCTTTCCCGACTTCACGACGTCGTGCAGCGCCTCCATCGTCTCCTCGATCGGGGTCTCCGGGTCCCAGCGGTGGATCTGGTAGAGGTCGACGTGGTCCGTCCCGAGGCGGCGGAGGCTGTCGTCGATCGCGCTCATCACGTGGGCCCGCGAGAGCCCCGCGCCGTTCGGGCCGGGGCGCATGCGGTTGAAGACCTTCGTGGCGATGACGACCTCGTCGCGGCGGGCGAAGTCGGCGAGGGCGCGCCCGACGATCTCCTCGCTCGTGCCGTCGGAGTAGACGTCGGCGGTGTCGAAGGTGGTCACGCCCTGCTCGAGCGCCCGCTGGACGAACGGGCGGGACTCCTCCTCGGGGAGGCTCCACGGGTGGGCGCCGCGCTCCGGGACGCCGTAGCTCATGCAGCCGAGGACGACGGCCGAGACCTGCAGCCCGCTCGATCCGAGACGTGTGTACTCCATCGTGTTCCCTCTCTCTGTCCGGTCGACTGCGACAGTAGACCGCGCGGGGGGGTCGGGAACCGGACGACGACGACCGACGCCGCCCACGACGCCCACGACGCCCACGACGCCACCGCCGGGAACGACACGGCAGGCGAAGGCACGGCCGGGAACGACGAAGGGCCCCGCCGGAGCGGGGCCCTTGCCGTGGTGCTGCACTGTCTCAACCAGTGTGTCGATCCGAGGATCGGTGTCCGAGGGGGGACTTGAACCCCCACGCCCTATACGGGCACTAGCACCTCAAGCTAGCGCGTCTGCCATTTCCGCCACCCGGACTGGATGGTGCCTGCCGAAGCCGACCACGAAACATTAGCACGGCTCCGAGGGCCTCGATGACCACGGGCAGGAGGGGGGCTCCGGGTAGCGTGGTCGGCATGACGACGACCCCTGAGTCCGAGCCCGCCACGACCGACCGCGAGGTCGAGCTCGACGAGACGGCGACCATCGCGCGCGACCTGATCCGGTTCGACACGTCGAACTACGGGGGCGGTCGGTCGAACGGCGAGGCGGACGCCGCCGAGTACGTGGCCGACGCGCTCCGGGCGCTCGACCTGGAGCCGCTCGTGTTCGAGTCCGAGCCCGGCCGCGTGAGCGTCCTCGCCCGGGTCGAGGGGGCCGACCGCTCCAAGCCGGGGCTCGTCGTGCACGGGCACCTCGACGTCGTGCCCGCCGACCCGGCGAACTGGTCGGTCGACCCGTTCGCGGGCGTCGTCCGCGACGGCATGCTCTGGGGCCGCGGCGCCGTCGACATGAAGAACATGGACGCCATGATGCTGTCGTCGCTCGGCGACATCATCCGGGCCGGTGAGCGACCCGCCCGCGACCTCGTCGTCGGGTTCCTGGCCGACGAAGAGGCCGGGGGAGTCCTCGGCTCGCACTTCCTGGTGACCGAGCACCCCGAGGTCTTCGAGGGCGCCACGGAGGCGATCAGCGAGGTCGGCGGGTACTCCACCTTCATCGACGGCCGGCGCTCGTACCTGCTGCAGACGGGCGAGAAGGCCCTGATCTGGATCAAGCTCCGCACCCGGGGCACGGCCGGCCACGGGTCGCAGATGATCGTCGCGAACGCCGTGACGCGGCTGGCCGAGGCCGTCGCGGTGCTCGGCCGGCAGCAGTGGCCCATCGCCCTCACCGACACGACCACGGCGCTCCTCTCCGAGGTGGCGCGCATCCTCGACGTCGACCTCGAGCAGACGTCGCCCGACGAGCTCGTGCTGCACACCGGGACGGCGGCCGGCTTCATCCGCGGGTCGCTGCGGACGACCACGAACCCCACGATGCTCACCGCGGGCTACAAGCACAACGTGGTGCCCGACACGGCGGAGGCGCTGGTCGACATCCGCTGCATGCCCGGCCAGGAGGAGGCCGTGCTGGCCGAGGTCCGCGCGCTGATCGGCGACGACGTCGAGATCGAGACGATGCACACCGACATCGGCCTCGAGACCCCCTTCTCGGGCCCCCTCGTCGAGGCGATCACGGGCACGCTCGAGCGGCACGACCCCGGGGCCCCCGTGCTGCCCTACCTGCTCTCCGGCGGCACCGACAACAAGGCCCTCAGCCTGCTCGGCATCGCGGGCTACGGCTTCGCGCCGCTGCGGCTCGACGAGGGGATGGACTTCCCCGCCATGTTCCACGGCGTCGACGAGAGGGTGCCGCTCGACGCACTATCCTTCGGGAGTCGCGTCCTCCGGGACCTGCTGGCGACGTACTAGCACCCCCGCACCAGAAGGGCCCCCGCGTGGAGCATCTCCTCCAGGCACTCCTGCTCGGCCTCGTCCAGGGCCTCACGGAGTTCCTCCCCGTCTCGTCGAGCGCCCACCTGCGGCTCGTCGGCCTGTTCTTCTCCGAGCCCGGCTCGGCCGCCGACTTCGACCCCGGCGCGACGTTCACCGCGATCACGCAGCTGGGCACCGAGCTGGCCGTCGTCATCTACTTCTGGCGTGACATCACGCGCATCCTCACCAAGTGGTTCCAGGGAGTCACGGGCAAGATCCCGAAGGCCGACCCCGACGTGCGCATGGGCTGGCTGGTCATCATCGGCACGGTCCCGATCGTGCTGGTCGGCTACCTCGCCCAGGAGTACATCCGCACGGTCTTCCGGTCGCTCTGGATCGTCGCCGTGGTGCTGATCGTCTTCGGCCTGCTGCTCGGGCTCGCCGACCGCCTCGGGCGCAAGGAGCGCTCCTTCGAGCAGATGAGCTACGGCCACGGCATCGCGGTCGGGGTCGCCCAGGTGCTCGCGCTGTTCCCCGGGGTGTCCCGGTCGGGCGCCACGACGACGACCGCGCTCGCCCTCGGCTACTCACGACCGGCGGCCGCCCGGTTCTCGTTCCTGCTCGCCGTCCCCGCGGTGTTCGGCAGCGGCCTCTTCGAGCTCGTCCAGAGCTTCAGCGACCCCGGCCCGTACTCGCTCGGCGAGACCCTCGCCGCGACGGTCGTCGCCTTCGTGGTCGGCTTCGTGGTGATCGCGTTCTTCATGAACTACATCTCGAAGCGCAGCTTCCTGCCCTTCGTCGCGTACCGCATCGTGCTCGGCGTCGTCCTGCTCGTCCTGCTCGGCACGGGCGTGGTGGCCGCGTGAGGGCCTGGACGCGGCCGACGGTCCCGGCGCTGCCCGGCTCGGCGCCCCTCCCCGTCCTGCACGACACCGCGACGGCCGAGCGCCGCCCGACCCGCGTCGTCGACGGCGCGGCCTCCCTCTACGTCTGCGGCATCACGCCCTACGACGCCACCCACCTCGGCCACGCGTCGACGTACCTCGCCTTCGACACCCTCGTGCGGATCTGGCTCGACGCCGGGGTCGCCGTCACCTACGCACAGAACACGACCGACGTCGACGACCCGCTGCTCGAGCGGGCGGCCGCGACCGGCGTCGACTGGCGCGACCTGGCCGCCTCGCAGACCGACCTCTTCCGCAGCGACATGCAGCACCTGCAGGTGCTCCCGCCCGACCACTACGTGGCCGTCACCGACGTCGTCTCGGACGTGGCCCGGGCCGCGGCGCGCCTCCTCGACCTCGGGCTCGCCTACCGGGTCGACACGCCCGGCTCGACCGAGGGCGACGACGTCTACTTCGACGTCCGGGCCGCCGAGCGGTCGACGAGCTGGCACCTCGGGCTCGAGAGCCGGTACGACCTCGAGACCATGACCCGCTTCTCCGCGGAGCGCGGCGGCGACCCCGACCGCCCCGGCAAGCGGGACCCGCTCGACCCGCTCCTCTGGAGGGCGGCGCGGGACGGCGAGCCCTCCTGGCCGTCCGCGCTCTCCGCCGGCCGCCCGGGCTGGCACATCGAGTGCACCGTCATCGCGCAGGCCCACCTGGCCGCTCCGATCTCCGTCAACGGCGGCGGCAGCGACCTCGTGTTCCCGCACCACGAGATGAGCGCGGCGCACGGGACGGCGATGACGGGCGAGCCGTACGCCGACCTGTGGGCGCACACCGGGATGGTCGCCTACCAGGGCGAGAAGATGAGCAAGTCGCTCGGCAACCTCGTCAAGGTGAGCGAGCTCGTCGCGGCCGGCCACGACGCCCGCGCCGTGCGGCTGGCCGTCGCGGGCCACCACTACCGGTCCGACTGGGAGTGGTTCGACGCCGACCTCGAGGCGGCCGAGGCCCGGCTCGACCGCTGGGCCCGCTGGGCCTCGGCGGCCGACGACGCGGCAGCCGACGACGAGCCGACGCCGCTCCTGGCCGCGCTCCGCCACGCGCTGGCCGACGACCTCGACACGCCCTCCGCCCTCGCGGCGGTCGACGCCCGGGTCGCCTCCGGCAGCACCGCCACCGCGGTCGACCTGGACGCGGTGCAGGCCCTCCTCGGCGTCGACCTGCGCCGCTGACCCGGCCGCGGCCCGCGCGGGCGGTGACGGAACCTCGCGACACATGACCGTCTGACATACTGACGGGGATGTCCTTCGTCGTGCCGCCTCCCCAGGACCCCGGGAGCGTCGATCGCCCGAGGCGTCGCCTCACGCGCCGCGACGCCCGGGTCGACGCCCTCGTCGCCCTCGGCCTCCTGGCCCTCGGGGCGCTCACCGCGGTGCTCGCCCTCGTCGTCGTCGACGGCGAGCCGACCGCGAGCACGGCCCCCGCCGAGACCTTCGCCTGGCTGGTCGCCCTGTGCGCCCCGGTGGCCCTGCGACGTCGACGCCCCCTGGTCGCCATGGTCGTGGTGGCCGCCGTCGTGGTGGGCGCCTCGCTCCGGGGCTACCCGGACGACCTGGCCCCGGCCCTCGCCCTCTTCCTCGTCATCTCCACCGCCAACGCCTGGGCCGCCTCCCGCCGTCGGGCGCTCGTGACGAGCGTCGTCGTCTCGGCCGCGCTCTTCGCCCTGCTGGTCGTCGGGCTCGCCCGGCGGGCGGGGGAGGTCGAGGGCGTGCCCGTCGGCCCGCTGACCGCCTCCGTCGTCTACTCCGTGGTGTTCACGGCGCTCTTCTTCGCGGGGGCCGTCCTGGTCGGGCGCTCCTCCCGCGTCTCGGCCGCGCGCCTCCACGCCCTCGAGCGGGCGGGCGTCGACCTCCGGGCGGCGCAGGAGGTCGTCGCCGACCAGGCCATCGACGAGGAGCGCTCCCGCATCGCGCGCGAGCTGCACGACGTCGTGGCCCACAACGTCGCCGTGATCGGCATCCAGGCGGGCGCCGCGCGTCGCACCCTCGACCGGCCCGACGTGGCCCGCGGTGCCCTCAGCGCCGTCGAGGCCACGGCGCGCACGACCGTCGAGGAGCTGGAGCGACTGCTCCGCGTGCTCCGCACCCGCGACGGCAGCTGCGCCGCCCCGGCGGGCCTCGCCGACCTCCCGCAGCT
The DNA here is from genome assembly GCF_014842245.1 of Frigoribacterium sp. CFBP 13707. NCBI lineage: Bacteria > Bacillati > Actinomycetota > Actinomycetes > Micrococcales > Microbacteriaceae > Frigoribacterium > Frigoribacterium sp. CFBP 13707. Next base: position 240,410 of record NZ_JACYVL010000003.1, on the reverse strand, counting down.
CGTGGACGACACCCGTCGGCTCGGGCTCGACGTCCGCTGGGGCGTGGAGGGCGACGTCGCCGACGTGCCCGAGAGCACGGGGGTGACGGTGTACCGCGTCGCCCAGGAGGCCCTGACCAACACGCTGAAGCACGCCTCCGCCTCCGTCGCGGTCGTCCGGCTCCGGCGTCACGACCGCACCGTCGAGATCGAGGTCGTCGACGACGGTCGGGGCTCCGGCGACCGCGGGTCGCCCGGGACGACGGCCGCGACGGGCGTGACGGGCACCGGGCTGGGGCACCGGGGGATGCGCGAACGGGTCGACCTGCACGGCGGCGAGCTCGAGGTCGGGCCGCTGCCCCGCGGCGGCTACCGCGTCCGGGCGGTCCTCCCGGTCGCGTCGTGCGCGGTGCCCGGCCGCGAGCCCACGCCGGCGAGCCCCGCGCCCCGGTCGTCCGGGGTCGCCCGGTGACGGCCCGGCAGCCCGTCCGCGTCCTCCTGGTCGACGACCAGGAGCTCGTCCGGGCCGGGTTCCGCATCATCCTCGACACGGCCGACGGACTCGAGGTCGTCGGGGAGGCCCGTGACGGGCTCGAAGCGGTCGACGTCGCCCGCGAGACGCGGCCGGACGTCGTCGTGATGGACATCGAGATGCCGCGCCTCGACGGGCTCGAGGCCACCCGGCGCATCCTCGCCGAGCGCCCCGTCGACGGACCCGCCGTGCTCGTGCTCACCACCTTCGGGCACGGCGACTACCTCTTCCGGGCGCTCCAGGCGGGGGCGAGCGGGTTCCTGCTCAAGACCTCGGGCCCCGAGGAGCTCATCGACGCGGTGGGCGTCGTGCACCGCGGCGACGCGCTGCTGGCCCCGGAGGTGACCCGCGACGTCGTGGCGCGCGCCCTCGCGGGGCCGGAGCGCCGCCCGCCGGCCCCGAGCCCGCGCCTCGCCCTCCTCACCGAGCGGGAGCGGGAGGTGCTCGACCGGCTCTCCGTCGGCGAGTCCAACGCGGAGATCGCCCGGGCGCTCTACCTCGGCGAGGCGACCGTCAAGACGCACGTCTCGAACGTGCTCGGCAAGCTCGAGCTGCGTGACCGGACGGCGGCGGTCGTCTTCGCCTACGAGAACGGCGTGGCCGTCCCCGGCGAGAAGCGCTGACGGCCCCGCCTCGCCGGGGCCTCGCTCAGACCGCGGGCGGGAACCGCGGGTCGTCGCGGCCGTCGCGCCCGTCGCCGGCCTTGCCGTCGCGTCGGCGCAGGTACCGCTCGAACTCCTGCGCGATCGCCTCGCCGCTCGCCTCGGGGGAGTCGACGGTGTCGCGGGCCTGCTCGAGCTGCTCGATGTAGCCGGCCATGTCGTCGTCGTCGGCGGCCAGAGCGTCGATGCCCTGCTCCCACGCGGCGGACTCGGCCTCGAGCTCGCCCCGGGGCACCTGCACGTCGGCGACCTCCTCGAGCTTCTCGATGAGGGCGAGGGTCGCCTTCGGCGACGGCGACGCGTGCACGTAGTGCGGCACGGAGGCCCAGATGGCGAGCGTCGGCACGCCCGCCTGCTCGAGGGCGTCGCCGAGCACGGAGAGGATGCCCACCGGGCCCTCGTAGCTGCTGCGCTCCAGCCCGAGCCGCGTGCGCACGTCGTCGTTGTCGCTGCTCACGAAGACGGAGATGGGCCGCGTGTGCGGGACGTCGGCGAGCATGGCGCCGAGGAAGACCACCGACGTGACGTCGTGCACGTCGACCAGGTCGACGATCTCGGCCGCGAAGCTGCGCCAGCTGCGCGACGGCTCGGCGCCGAGCAGCACGAAGACCTCGGCGCCCGGGGCGTCGACCGGCGCCGCCGCGAGCGACGTCGAGGAGTCCGGCGTGGCGTGCAGCTGGATGCGCGGCCAGACGAGGGAGCGCCCGCCGTCGTCGTCGAGCCCCACCTGGGGCCGGTTGAACTGGTAGTCGATGTACCGCTCGCCGTCGAGCTCGGCCACCGCCTCGAGCGACAGCGACTCGATCACGCTCCTGGCGACGCCGCTGGCGGCCTCGCCGGCGTCGTTCCAGCCCTCGAAAGCGACGACCAGGAGTCGTCCCGTCGCGAAGTCAGACGTGTCAGTCACCGTGTCCTCACCGAGTCGGGTAGAGGCCCTCGACGTCTCGGACCACGATAGACCGAGCACGAGGAGGCGCGGGTCGCCCGCCGGGGGAGCCCCCCTCCCGTAGACTCCTCCGTCGTGACCGATCTCCTGCCTGCCGCCGTCCTCTGGGACATGGACGGAACCCTCGTCGACACGGAGCCCTACTGGTTCGAGTCCCAGGTCGCCCTGGTCGGCTCGTTCGGCGGCACCTGGACGAAGGCCGACGGCGACACGCTGATCGGCTCCGGCCTCTGGCACTCGTCGCGCGTCCTGCAGCAGCACGGCGTCGACATGTCGGAGGACGACATCATCGACCACCTCACGACCGCGGTCCTCGAGCGCTGCGCCGTCCACATCCCGTGGCGCCCGGGCGCGAAGGAGCTCCTCGCCGAGCTGCGGGCCGCCGGTGTGCCGACCGCGCTCGTCACGATGTCGATCCGCCGCATGGCGCTCTTCATGGTCGACGCCATCGAGTTCGACGCCTTCGACGCCGTGGTCGCGGGCGACGACGTGGAGCACGCCAAGCCCCACCCGGAGGCCTACCTCCGGGGGGCGGAGCTGCTCGGCGTCGACGTCGCCGACTGCGTCGCCGTCGAGGACAGCGTCCCGGGCCTCGCCTCCGCCGTCGCGGCCGGCGCCGTCGCGCTCGGCGTCGAGCACCACGCGCCCCTCGCCGACGACGCGGGCTACGTCCGCCGCACCACGCTGGTCGGCACCACCCTCGCCGACCTCCGCGAGCTGCACGCCGCGGGGCGCCGCCTGCGCGAGCAGCGCACGACCGACTCCTGACCCCCGGGGCGCACCGCGCGCCTCCTCGACGCCCCGGCCCGCCGGGTCGCGCACCGACCGAAAGCAGCACCGCATGACCGCCACCCGCCGCCAGTCCGGGCCGTTCCTCGAGGGCGACAAGGTCCAGCTCACCGGGCCGAAGGGCAAGATGAACACGGTCGTGCTGACGCCCGGCGCCGTGTTCCACACGCACCGGGGCATGATCGCCCACGACGACATGGTCGGCCTGCCCGACGGCTCGGTCGTCGCGAGCACCACCGGCGACGAGTACCTCGCCCTCCGGCCCCTGCTGAGCGACTTCGTGATGTCGATGCCCCGGGGCGCGGCCATCGTCTACCCGAAGGACGCCGCCCAGATCGTCGCCTTCGCCGACGTCTTCCCCGGGGCGACCGTCGTCGAGGCGGGCGTGGGCTCCGGCGCCCTGTCGCTGTGGCTGCTGCGGGCGATCGGCCCGGAGGGCCGGCTCGCCTCCTTCGAGCGCCGCCAGGAGTTCGCCGACGTGGCGCTCGGGAACGTCACGAGCTTCTTCGGCGCCGAGCCCGAGAACTGGTCGGTGACCGTCGGCGACCTCGTCGAGAGCCTGCCCGACGTCATGCCCGACGGGACGGTCGACCGCGTCGTGCTCGACATGCTCGCGCCGTGGGAGTGCGTGGAGGCGACCACCGCGGCCCTGAAGCCCGGCGGCCTGGTGATCTGCTACGTCGCCACCGCCACGCAGCTGTCGCGGGTCGCGGAGGCCCTCCGCGCCTCCGGGGCGTTCACCGAGCCCGACGCCTCGGAGACGCTCGTGCGCGGCTGGCACGTCGAGGGCCTGGCCGTCCGACCCGACCACCGCATGATCGGCCACACCGGGTTCCTCATCACCGCTCGTCGGCTCGCCCCCGGCGCGGTGCTGCCGCAGCTCAAGCGCCGCCCGTCGAAGTCGGACTACTCCGACGCCGACGTCGAGGCCTGGACGCCCGGCGCCCTGGGCGACCGCTCGGCCAGCGACAAGAAGCTCCGCAAGACGGCTCGTCAGGCACGCACCGCCGCCGACGCCGCGATCGGGGCCGCCGAGGCCGTCGCCGCGGGCAGCGCGCCCGACGCCGAGGCCGCAGCCCCGGCGAGCGAGGCGACCGACCCCTCGCGTGACGCCCAGTAAGCTGTCCGACGCATCCCGCGGCTCCCGGCCGCTCCTCGCGGCCCCGCCGCCCCCGAAGCACCCGCGGCCCGGCCGCACCATGGAAAGAGGCCCCGTGCGCACCATCCCCGCCCTCGTCGTCGCCGTCGGCCTGCTGGCCTCCCTGACCGCGTGCGCCGGCGACTCCGGACCGGGCTCGTCGGGCTGCCCGCCCACGGGCGACGCCGCCTCGGTGGTCACGGCCACGGGCTCGTTCGGGGAGAAGCCCGACGCCGACGTGCCGAGCCCCATCGTCACCACCGAGACCCAGGTGTCGACCCTCATCGAGGGCGACGGCGAGCGTCTCGTCGACGGCTCGCCCGTCATCATCGACTACACGCTCTACGACGGAGCCACCGGGCGCGAGGTGGAGGACAGCGGCTACGACGGCACCGCCGCCAACCCGATCACGGTCGGCGGCCAGGCCCTCGCCCCGCTCGCGGCGGCGCTCGAGTGCTCGACCGTCGGCTCCCGCGTCGTCGTGGCCGTCAAGGCCTCCGAGCTCTCCGCCTCGATCCAGGGCTCGGCCGTCGAGCCGACCGACGACCCCGACGCCGCGTACGTCGCGATCGTCGACGTCAAGCAGGCCTTCCTGCCGAAGGCCGACGGCCGCCCCGTGCCCGGCGAGAGCGGCCTGCCGGCCGTCGTCACCGCCCCGGGCGGCGCTCCCGGCATCTCCGTCCCCGACTCCGACGCGCCGACCGCGCAGGAGACCCACCTCGTCCGCGAGGGCTCGGGCCACGAGCTGACCGCCGACGACACCGCCGTCGTGCAGTTCACGGCCGTCACCTGGGCCACCCCCTCGACGGTCTCGGCCTCCACCTGGAACAACGGCGACACGGCCACGACCGTCGACCTCGGCGACCCGGCCCTCCCGGCCTCGATCCGCGACGCGCTCGTCGGCCAGCAGGTCGGCTCGCAGGTCATGACGGTCATCCCGGCCGCCGAGGCCGGCGGCGCGGACAGCTACGTGTACGTCTTCGACGTGCTCGGCTCCCTCTGAGCCCGTCCGCGGCCCCGGAGGTCGGTGCCCCGCACGGCGGGTCGCCGACCTCGGCCGTGGCCTAGGATCGATCGCGTGCCCGCCGCCCGCGCCCCCCGGATCCCCGTCGAAGAGCGCCTGTTCAGCCTCGTGCTGGCCCTGCTCGCCACCGACACCGGGCTGACCAAGTCGGAGGTCCTGTCGACCGTCCAGGGCTACCGGCAGAAGTACTCCTCGGCCGGTGACAACGCCGCCCTCGAGCGTCAGTTCGAGCGCGACAAGGACGACATCCGCGAGCTCGGGGTCCCGCTCGAGACCGTCGACGACCCCGCGGCCTCCGGCAACAACCAGCTGCTCCGCTACCGGATCCCGCGCGGCAGCTACGAGCTGCCGCTCGACATCTCGTTCTCGCCGGAGGAGACGGCCCTGCTGACCCTGGCGGCCATGGTCTGGCGTGAGGGCACGCTCTCGGGCGAGTCCCGCCGGGCCCTCCTCAAGCTCCGCTCGCTGGGCGGGACGGCCACCGTGCCCGAGCTCGAGTACGCGCCGCGCATCCGGTCCCGCGACGCCGCCTTCGAGCCGCTCCGCACCGCTCTCGACCGCGGGGTCGTCGTGCGGTTCGACTACCTGAAGCCGGGGGAGGCCCGGCCCCGCCGCCGCGAGGTCGCGCCGTTCGCGCTCGTCCAGCACCAGGGGCGCTGGATGGTCCCGGCGATCGAGCCCGACACCGGCTCGCGGAAGAACTTCCTCCTCTCGCGCATCGTCGGCCCGGTGACGGTAACCGGCCGCTCCTTCCCGCGGCCGGTGGACGCGACCGCCGACTCCGCCCTCGCGGGGCTGGAGGAGCTGCGCCGGTCGAACACCGCGCTCGTGCGCGTGGTCGAGGCGTCGGACGCCGAGACCCGGCTCTCGAAGCGCCGGGGGACGGAGTCCCGGGGCGCCGACGTGCTGGCCGTCCACTACTCCGACGCGTCCATCCTCGCCGAGGAGCTCTCCTCGTTCGGCCCGGAGGTCACCGTCCTCGAGCCCGCGAACCTCCGCGAGCTGGTCGTGCAGCGCCTGCGACGCCTCGTCGCCGACCACGACGACGACGGAGCACGGCCCGTGGGCTCCTCGATCGAGACCGGGGCCCGATCGTGAGCGACCGCCGACCCGCGCTGCAGGCGACCGACAAGCTGGCCTTCCTGCTCGCCCTCGTCCCGTGGCTGATCGACCACGAGCGCGTGAGCGTCGCCGAGGCGGCCGAGCACTTCGCCGTAAGCACGGCGGAGATCCGGCGCGCGGTCGAGCTCATCGCCGTCTCCGGCATCCCGGGCGAGACATCGCAGTACCAGCACGGCGACCTCTTCGACATCGCGTGGGACGACTTCGAGCAGAACGACGTCATCGTGCTGACGAACCTCGTCGCCATCGACGAGTCGCCGCGGTTCTCGTCCCGCGAGGCGGCGGCGCTCATCGCCGGGCTCCAGTACCTGTCGTCCCTGCCCGACCACGCCGACCGGGCCGCCGTCGCCTCGCTGACCGCGAAGCTCTCGCGGGGCGCGTCGAGCGAGCCGAGCCAGGTGGCCGTCGCCGAGAGCGAGTCGGACGAGGCCCTCGCCGTCGTCGGCCGTGCGGTGGAGGCGGGGGTCCAGCTGGAGTTCGACTACGCCGGGGTCCGCGGCCGTGCCGAGCGTCGACGGGTCGACCCGCTGCGGGTCGAGTCCCTGGACGCCGACTGGTACCTCCGCGCCTGGGACCACGTGCGCGAGGGGCTGCGCACCTTCCGCGTCGACCGGATGTCACGACCGGCGCTCACCGACGCGCCCATCACGCACCGCGCCTCCGACCTCTCCCTCCCGGACACGCTCTTCGAGGGCTCTCCCGACGACGTCGTCGTCACGATCGAGATCGACGACGCGGCCGCCGCCCTGCTCGACGACTGGTCGCCGACCGACGTCGAGCGAGCGGACGAGGGCCGCACGCGCCTCTCGCTCCGGGTGTCGCACCACGGGACGGTGGCCCGCCTGGTCGCCGGGCTGCCGGGGCGGGCCTGCGTCGTGGCACCGCCGGAGGCGCGGAGGGCCGTCGCGGAGTGGGCACGTCGTGCCGCGGCCGAGTACGACGCCGAGGGAACCGCCGCGGGCTGACCGAGGCCGCCCAGGGACGGCACGGTACACTTGCCACTCATCCGTCCCGCGAGGAGGACCTCATGCTCGGCAACCTCACCGGCTTCCACCTGATCATCATCCTGGCGATCATCCTGCTGCTCTTCGGTGCGCCCAAGCTCCCCGGGCTCGCGAAGAGCATCGCCCAGTCGATGCGCATCTTCAAGAACGAGATCGGCGACGACAAGAAGACGGCCGACGACGACGTCCGCCGTCCGACGGTCGACGACGCACCGCGGTCGACGTCCTCGACGACCACCCGCCCCGTGCACGGCGACGATCTGCCGCCGAAGCTCTAGCGCGTGGCCGCGACCACCAGCACCGGCACGAGCGAGGGCGGCGGTGCTCCCCGTCAGCGGTCCCGTGACGGCCGGATGTCGCTCGGCGCGCACCTCGTCGAGCTCCGCAAGCGGCTGTTCCGGTCCGCCCTCGCGCTGATCCTCGCCAGCGTCGCCGGCTTCGCGCTCTCCTCCTGGGTGCTCGACGTCCTCCGGGGGCCCATCACGCAGATGGCGGTCGCGCGGGGCACCGAGGCGACGCTCAACTACCCGACCATCGCGGGCAGCTTCGACCTGCGCCTGCAGATCGCGGTCACCGTCGGCGTCATCCTGTCGAGCCCCGTCTGGCTCTACCAGGTCTGGGCGTTCATCGTCCCGGCGCTCGTCCGACGTGAGAAGGTCTACGCGGTCAGCTTCATCGGCTCGGCCATCCCGCTCTTCCTCCTGGGCTGCGCCAGCGGCTACTACGTCCTGCCGCACATCGTCGAGGCGCTCACCGGCTTCGTCGCGGCGGAGGACGCGGCGATCATCGACGCGAAGCAGTACTTCGACTTCGTCCTCAAGCTGATCCTCGCGGTGGGCATCGCGTTCGTCCTGCCGGTCTTCCTCGTGCTGCTCAACTTCGTCGGCGTCATCTCCGCCGTGGGCATCATCAAGGGCTGGCGCGTCGCCATCCTGCTCATCGCGCTCTTCACGGCGATCGCGACCCCGGCGGCCGACGTGTTCTCGATGTTCCTGCTCGCGATCCCGATGGTGGTGCTCTACTTCGCCGCGGCCGGGGTCGCCTGGCTGCACGACAGGCAGGTGGCGAAGAAGGTGGCGGCCCTCGACGCCGAACTCGCGGGAGGATAGCCAGATGACCAGCAGCGACCTCAGCCCCGCCGAACGGTTCGCCGCCTCGAAGACCCGGGTGCGGTCGCCGCAGCTGCAGTCGTTCCGCTCCCGTCTCGGCTTCGCGCTCGATCCCTTCCAGGAGGCCGCCTGCGCCTCCGTCGAGGCGGGCAACAGCGTGCTCGTGGCCGCGCCGACCGGGGCCGGCAAGACCCTGGTCGCGGAGTTCGCGATCCACCTCGCCATGCAGCACCCCCGCGACAAGGTCTTCTACACGGCGCCGATGAAGGCCCTGAGCAACCAGAAGTTCCAGGAGCTCGTCGCCGAGTACGGCGCCGGCGAGGTGGGGTTGCTGACCGGCGACACGAACGTCAACTCGCGGGCGCGCATCGTGGTCATGACGACCGAGGTGCTCCGCAACATGCTCTACGCGGGCTCGGAGATGCTCGACGACCTCCGCTACGTCGTCCTCGACGAGGTGCACTACCTCGCCGACCGGTTCCGCGGCGCCGTGTGGGAGGAGGTCATCATCCACCTGCCCCTCGACGTCCGCCTGGTGTCGCTGAGCGCGACCGTGTCGAACGCGGAGGAGTTCGGCGACTGGCTGCAGACCGTCCGCGGCGGCACGGACGTCATCGTCAGCGAGGACCGCCCCGTCCCGCTCGACCAGCACGTGCTCGTCGGGGGCAAGTTCCTCGACCTCTTCGACTCGAGCGGGCAGGCCGCCACCAACCGGGTCAACCCGGAGCTCCTGCGGGCGACCTCCATGTCGCGGCGGGGCGGAGGGCCCGGCGGGCGGGGCCGCGGCACGAGCGACCGCTGGTCGGGGCGCAGCCCCCGAGGCCACGTCGTGCCGCCGACCCCGCACCAGGGCGGCCGCCTCGACCGGTGGCGGATCGTCGAGATGCTCGACGACCAGAACCTGCTGCCCGCCATCTTCTTCGTGTTCAGCCGGGTCGGCTGCGACCAGGCCGTCAAGCAGGTGCTGCGCTCCGGCATCCGCCTGACGACCGCCGAGCAGCGCGACGAGATCCGCGAGATCGTCGAGGCCCGCTGCCGCACCCTCCGCGACGAGGACCTCGCCGTGCTCGGCTACTGGCAGTGGCTCGACGGGCTCGAGCGCGGGGTCGCCGCCCACCACGCGGGCCTGCTGCCCGCGTTCAAGGAGGTCGTCGAGGAGCTCTTCCAGAAGAAGCTCGTCAAGGTCGTCTTCGCGACGGAGACCCTGGCGCTCGGCATCAACATGCCCGCCCGCACGGTCGTGCTCGAGAAGCTCGAGAAGTTCAACGGCGAGGCCCGTGTGCCCATCACGCCGGGGGAGTACACGCAGCTCACCGGCCGGGCCGGCCGCCGCGGCATCGACGTCGAGGGCCACTCGTTGATCCAGTGGCAGCCGGGGCTCGACCCCCAGGCGGTCGCGAGCCTCGCCTCCCGCCGCACGTACCCGATGAACTCCAGCTTCCGGCCGACGTACAACATGGCCGTCAACCTGATCGAGCAGTTCGGCCGGTCGCGCACGCGCGAGATCCTCGAGACCTCGTTCGCGCAGTTCCAGGCGGACCGCGCCGTGGTCGACCTCGCGCGGAAGGTGCGCACGCAGCAGGAGAGCCTCGACGGCTACGCCCGCAGCATGACCTGCCACCTCGGCGACTTCGGCGAGTACACGCTGCTCCGGCGTGAGCTCGGCGACCTCGAGAAGCAGGGCGCGGCCCGCGCCGAGGCCCAGTCGCGAGGCGAGCACGACAAGCGCCAGCGGAAGCTCACCGAGCTGCGCAAGCAGCTGCGCCAGCACCCCTGCCACGCCTGCCCCGAGCGCGAGCAGCACGCCCGCTGGTCGGAGCGCTGGTTCAAGCTGAAGAAGCAGACCGACCAGCTCTCGGCCCAGATCCGCAGCCGCACCGGCGCGGTCGCGAAGGTCTTCGACCGCGTCACCGACGTGCTGCTCGACCGCGGCTACCTCGTGCCCGCGGCCTCCACCTCGGCCACGCCCACCAGCCGGGGAGGCGCGGGGCGCGACGGGCGCACCGCCGAGGTGGCCGTCGCCCCGGCCGGCCGCACGCTCCGCCGCATCTACGGAGACCGCGACCTGCTCGTCGCCGAGTGCCTCCGGCTCCGGCTCTGGGACCAGCTCGACGTGCCGTCGATGGCCGCCATGGCCGCGACCCTCGTCTACGAGCCGCGACGCGACGAGGGGCAGCTGTCGGAGCGCTTCCTGCCGCGGGGCGCCTACCGCGAGGCCCTCGACGCGACACAGCTGCTCTGGGCAGAGCTCGACGACCTCGAGCAGGAGCACCGGCTGCCCGGCAGCACGCCGCCGGCTCCCGGCCTGGCCCTGGCCATGCACCGCTGGGCCCGGGGCGCGAGCCTCGACTCCGTGCTGGAGGACGCCGACCTCGCCGCCGGCGACTTCGTGCGCTGGACGAAGCAGACGATCGACCTGCTCGACCAGCTCTCCGTCGTGGCCGACCTCCCGGTGGGCCCCGTGGCGCGTCGGGCGCTCGACGCCGTACGGCGCGGCATCGTCTCGTACTCGGCCGTCTGAGGCCGGGGGCCGGGCGCCCGGGCCGACCCGCGCCTCCCAGCGACGGCCACCTAGAATCGCACGGTGCCCACCCGAGTGACCGCCCTCCGTCTGCCGCTCTGGCTCGCCCTCGTGGTCGCGGCCGGGTCGGGCGTCGTGCTCGACGCCGGGTTCCCCGACGGCGACGTGTGGCCCCTCACGTTCGTCGGCATCGGCCTGGTGCTCCTCAGCCTCCGCGGCCGACGGGCCGGGTCGGCCTTCCTGGTCGGGCTCGTCGCCGGGCTCTCGTTCTACCTCGTCCACATCTCGTGGACGAGCCTGTACCTCGGAGCCCTGCCGTGGGCGGCCCTGTCGACGCTCGAGGCCCTGTTCTTCGCCGGGGGAGCGGTGCTCGTCACGCTCGCGTACCGCTGGGTGCCCCGCATCTGGCCCGGGGCCGTCGGCACGACCGTGCTCCTCCCGGTGGTCGTCGCCGGCCTCTGGACCCTGCGCGAGTTCGTCGCCGGCAACTGGCCCTACGGCGGGTTCGCCTGGGGCCGTGTGGCCCTCAGCCAGTCGCAGAGCCCCTTCGGCCCGCTCGTCGCGTGGGTCGGCATCTCCGGCCTCTCGTTCCTCATGGTGGCGCTCGTGGCGGCGGTCCTCGAGCTGGCGCTCCGGGCCGACGTGCGGGCGTCGACGCGGGTCCTCGCCGGCGCGGTCGCCGTCACGGCCGTCCTCGCCGTCCCCGCGTGGCCGACGACGTCGTCGGGCACGGCCACGATCGCCGGCGTCCAGGGCAACGGGCCCGCGGGCTACTTCGACGAGCGCGAGCCCGGCGACCTGCTCAACTCGCAGGTGCTCGCCATGTCGGGGCTGCCCGCTGGCTCCGACCTCGACCTCATCGTGTGGCCCGAGGGCGGCAGCGACCGCGACCCCACCCGCGACGCCTACGGCCGCTACGTCTTCGACGCCGTCAGCGACGGGTACGACGCCCCGCTCCTCTCCGGCGTCATCACCCAGTCCGACGACGGCGAGGAGGCCTGGAACTCGTCGATCCTCTGGGAGGACGGCGCGGTCGCCGGCCAGTACGACAAGAAGCACCCCGTCCCCTTCGGCGAGTACGTGCCCGACCGCTCCTTCTGGCGGCCCTTCGCCCCCGACCTGATCGACCTCATCGCTCGCGACTACACGCCGGGCACCCGCCCGGAGGCGATGCCGATCGGCGACTTCGTCGCCGGCATCTCGATCTGCTTCGACATCGTCGACGACCAGCTCATCACGAACATGATGCGCGACGGCGCCCAGGTGATCGTCGCCCAGACCAACAACGCCGACTTCGGCGACACCGACGAGAACGCCCAGCAGCTGGCCATCACGCGACTGCGGGCCCTCGAGACGGCCCGGCCCGTGGTCAGCGTCTCCACGGTGGCCTCCAGCCGGGTCATCGACGCCGACGGGCAGATCGTGGCCGGCGTCACCGACTTCACCGCCGGCACCATGGTCCACACCGTCGACCTGGCCACCGGCACGACGCCCGCCGTCGTGGCCAGCCGCGCCGTCGAGCTGTTCGTCTCGTTCCTCGGGCTGGCGGCCCTCGTGCTCGCCCGGGTCATGATCGGTGGTCGCCGGTCGCGCCGACGCCGCGCCCTCGAGACCGCGCCCTGGCCCGAGCTGGCCGACCCGCGCCTCCGCCCGGGCCGTCGGCCGCGCTCGCTCGACGAGGAGCTGGACGACCCGAGCCAGTTCGACCTCCCTGCCCGGCGCTGACCATCCCGGCACCGACCGCCCCCGGGCACGACGACGCCCGGCCACCGTACGGTGACCGGGCGTCGTGGGGGAGCGGCGTCAGGCGCCGATCGTCGGGCGCCGAACTTCAGGCCCCGATCTTCACGCGCCGATCTTCTCCTGGCCACGCCGGGCCCGGAGGAACGTCAGACGCTCCTGCAGCAGCTCCTCGAGCTCGTCGCGTGAGCGGCGCTCGAGCAGCATGTCCCAGTGGGTACGGGGCACCTTGACGACGCCCTCTTCGATCTCGACGGGCTTGCCGTCGGCCGACAGCAGCCGGCCTTCCTGCCCGCTCTTCGGCGACTGCCAGATCTCGGGCACCTCTGCCTCAGCAGAGAACACCATGTCGAACGTCTGGCCGTCCTCCGTCTGGTAGACGGCTTTCTTCCGGGGGGAGAACTCGACTCCCTCTTCGCTCTGGAGGCTCTGACTACCGAGTCTCATCCCGCGCAAACTGCGATCTGCCATGCGTGTGGTCTCCTCTCGCGGTGCGATCTCCCGTTCTAACGTCAGAGCGTGCCGTGATGTTTCAGGTGAGAGACATTCACAGTCTGTTCACAGAGGATCGGCAGCACCCCCACCGACCTCGACGAGGGCGAGGTCGGCACGATCGGTGACGATGCCGTGCACGCCGAGCGCGAGCAGCCGGCGCATCACGGCGGGGTCGTTGACCGTCCAGACGTGCGTCTCGACGCCCACGGCCGCCAGGTCGGCGACGCGGGCCGCCGTCACGACGCGCAGCCGCCCCCAGCTCTCCGGCACCTGCACGGCGCCGCAGCCGCGCAGGACGCGCCGGAGCAGGGCGTGCCGCACGGCCGTGACCGGGACGAGGGAGGCGGCCATCACGCCCACGACGCCGGGGGAGGACGCCGAGGTGGCCACGCCGGGCAGCGCGTCCACCACGCGACGACGGATCCGCTGGTCGAAGGACGTGAGCAGCACCCGGCTCTGCGCACCCACTCGACGGATCGCGCGCACGGTCGGGTCGACCGCCTCCGCCACCTTGACGTCGATGTTGAAGCGGGTCTCCGGGAACGCGTCGAGGGCCTGCTCGAGCGTCGGCACCTCCTGGTCGTCGGGCAGGCGCACCAGGCTCAGCTCGGCGAGGGTGAGGTCCCGGACGCGCACGGGCCGGCCGGCGACGCGACGGAGGTCGTCGTCGTGACAGACCACGGCCACATCGTCGCGGGTGGCGTGCACGTCGGTCTCGACGTAGTCGGCACCCGCCGCCACGGCCCGGGCGAACGCGAGCATCGTGTTCTCCGGTGCGTCGACCGCGAGGCCGCGGTGCGCGAGCACCCGGGGCCCGGCCGGGCCGAACCAGCCGGAAGCGCCGCCCGCCTCCACTACGGAGCGGCCGGGGCCGCCGGCGGCGTGGTGCCCTCGTCGGGCGTCACGGCGTCAGGCGCGGCCGTGCCGGTGCCCGAACCCGAGCCGGTGCCCGTCGCGCCGGTCTCTGACCGGCTCGTGCTGCCCGGCGTGGTCGCGGTCGGGAACCCGAGGTCGGGCTCCGCCTCGAGGTCGACGGTCGTCGCGAGGTCGGGGGTGGTCGACATCTCCGAGACCTTCGTGGTCGGCTTCGGCGTCCAGCCGGGGGCGTCCGGGTTCTTCGGGGCGAAGAAGCCCTGGCCGATGCCCGACAGCGCCTCGGTCAGCTCGCTCGGGATGATCCAGAGCTTGTTGGCTGACCCCTCAGCCAGCTTCGGCAGGGTCTGCAGGTACTGGTAGGCGAGCAGCTTGGGGTCGGGGTCGCCCTGGTGGATGGCGTTGAAGACGGTGTCGATGGCCTCCGCCTCGCCCTGGGCGCGGAGCACCTGGGCCTTGGCCTCGCCCTCGGCGCGGAGGATGGCCGACTGACGCATGCCCTCGGCCTCGAGGATCTGCGACTGCTTGGTGCCCTCGGCGGTCAGGATCGCGGCCCGGCGGCTCCGCTCGGCGCGCATCTGCTGCTCCATGGAGTCCTGGATCGAGGCGGGCGGGTCGATGGCCTTGAGCTCGACGCGGCCGACGCGGATGCCCCACTTGCCGGTCGCCTCGTCGAGGACGATGCGCAGCTGGCCGTTGATGTTGTCGCGGCTCGTCAGGGCCTCTTCGAGGTTCAGGCCGCCGACCACGTTGCGGAGCGTGGTCGTCGTGAGCTGCTCGACCGCCCCGAGGTAGTTCGCGATCTCGTAGGTCGCGGCCCGGGCGTCGGTGACCTGGAAGTAGACGACCGTGTCGATCGACACGACGAGGTTGTCCTCCGTGATGACCGGCTGCGGCGGGAAGGAGACGACCTGCTCGCGCATGTCGATGAGGGGACGGACCCGGTCGATGAAGGGCACGAGGAGGTTCAGCCCGGGGAGGAGGGTCTTGTGGTACTTGCCGAGCCTCTCCACCACGCCGGCGCTGGCCTGCGGGATGATGCGGACGGCCCGGAAGAGCACGACCAGGACGAGGACGACGACGATCGCGACGACCACGATCGTCGCGATGGTGCCGGCGCTGACGGAGGAGTCCATGCGGGGTCCCTTCTAGGCGGGGACGACCAGGGCGGTCGACCCCTCGATGGCGGTGACGACGACGGTGCTGCCGGTGTCGAGGACGGCCGGGGGCAGGGCGCCGGCGGGCGCCTTCGCCGAGCCGGTGGGCAGGAGGCGCGCCGTCCACGTGTCGCCGTTGGTGAGCTTGACCTGCCCGGCGTCGGGGCCGAGCGCGACGACGACGGTGCCGCGCAGGCCGAGGAGGGCCTCGACGTTGCTCGGCGTCGGGTCGCCGCCCCGGCCGAGGGCGCGGAGCAGGGGAGGCCGGACGGTGAAGAGGAGGAGCACCGCGAGCACGGCGGCCACGACGATCTGCAGCCACCACGGTGCTCCGAAGAGGTCGGCGAGCAGGCCGCCCACGCTGCCGATCGCGAGCATGAGGAAGGTCAGCTCGAGGGTGGTGACCTCGACCACGACGAAGAGCAGGACCAGGGCGATCCAGATGATCCACGCGTACTGGGTGACGACGTCCACGTCGGCCTCCTTCGTTCCCTCGACGCTAGCGCACGTCGCCGACATCCGTCGGGCGGTACGCTCGGACGGGTCGCCTGGCGACCCCGAGCCGCCACCCCGGCGCCGCGACCGAGCCGGTGCCGCCCCACAGACTGGAGCCCCCGCCGTGTCCAACCCCCTCGCCGCAGGATCCCTCACCGGCACGCGTGCCCTGGTCACCGGCTCGTCCCGGGGCATCGGGGCCGACACGGTGCGCTACTTCGCCGAGGCCGGCGCGTCGGTCGTCGTGAACTACCGCAACAAGGAGAAGCGCGCCCAGCAGCTCGTCGAGAAGATCGAGGCCGCGGGCGGCACCGCCTTCGCGGTGGGCGCCGACCTCACCGACCCGGAGAGCGTCGACGCGATGTTCGCGACGGTCTCCGAGCGCCTCGGCGGCCTCGACGTCCTCGTGATGAACGCCTCCGGCGGCATGGAGAGCGGCATGGCCGAGGACTACGCGCTGAAGCTCAACCGCGACGCCCAGGTCGCCCTCCTCACCGCGGCGCTGCCCCTGCTGCAGCCGGGCTCGCGGGTCGTCTTCGTGACGAGCCACCAGGCGCACTTCATCCGCACCACCGAGACGATGCCCGAGTACCTCCCCGTGGCCCTCAGCAAGCGTGCGGGGGAGGACGCGCTGCTCGAGATGGTGCCGCAGCTCGAGGCCGCCGGCGTCGAGTTCGTCGTGGTCTCCGGCGACATGATCGAGGGCACCATCACGGCGACGCTGCTCGAGCGCTCGAACCCCGGGGCCATCTCGTCGCGCAAGGAGAGCGCCGGCAAGCTCTACAACGTCGCCGAGTTCGCCGCCGAGGTCGCCTCGGCCGCGGTCGACCCGGTGCCCGCCGACCGCACGCGCCTCGTCGGCGACACCTCCGACTTCGTCCCCGTCGCGTAGGCGGCGCCTCGTGACCGAGCGGATCGTCCGGCCGACGTCGCGCCTCCTCGTCCTCGACGAGCACGATCGACTGCTGCTCATGATGACGAAGGCGCCCGACACGAGCGGCGCGGCCCGCTGGATCACGCCAGGAGGCGGCGTGGACCCGGGGGAGTCGCACGAGGAGGCGGCGGTCCGGGAGCTGCACGAGGAGACCGGCCAGGTGGTCGCCGAGGTCGGCCCCGTGGTCAGGGTCGACGACTTCGAGGTGCCCTGGGACGCCGCCGACCACACGCACGGGCACGCCGAGTTCTTCGTCGTGAGACTGCCTCATTTCGAGGTCGTCGACGACGACTGGACCGACGACGAACGGGTCGACATCCTGGAGTCGCGCTGGTTCAGCCTCGACGAGCTGGAGTCGACGACCGACCCCGTCGAGCCCGTCGACCTCGCCGTCACGGTGGCCGACGTGCTGCGCGGCGGTCGCTGAGCGAGGCCCGACGAGAGGCCGGCCCCGACGGCGTCGACCTCCGCCCCTACCGGCCGCTCCCGGCGTGACCGATAATGCACATTATGTCAGCTCGAACGTGAACGAGGAGCGCTCAGGCCCTCCCCGGGACCCTCACGGCATCTCGCGGGCCGCCTCCTGAGCGACCACGGCCTCGAGGTCGTCGAGCCCGCGCATCTGCCGCAGCGGGTTCCGCATGCGGGCGTTGTCGCGGAGCGCCGGCTCGGCCCGGTGCAGGAACGCCCAGTAGCCCGCGGTGAACGGGCACGCGTCGTCGCCGACCCGCACGGTCGGCGAGAACCGGCACGAGCCGCAGTGGTCGCTCATCTTGTCGATGTAGCGACCGCCGGCCGCGTAGGGCTTGGTCGCGACGACTCCGCCGTCGGCGTGCTGCGACATCCCGACGATGTTCGCGGGCATCACCCAGTCGGTGCCGTCGACGAAGACGTCGGTGAACCACTCGGTGAGCTGGTCGGGCCGGTAACCGCGCTGCAGCGACCAGTTGCCGAGGATCATCAGGCGCTGGATGTGGTGCGTCCAGCCGTGCCGCGAGACGACGTCGAGCGCGTCCGACAGGCAGGCCGCCTCGACCCCCGACGAGTCGAGACCCCGCCACCACACGGGCAGCTCCACCCGGGCGCCCAGGGCGTCGTTCTCGTCGACGTACGACTCCCCCAGGTGCCAGTAGAGGTGCCACACCCAGTCGCGCCAGCCGACCACCTGTCGGACGAAGCCCTCGACGCTGGTGAGCGGCGCGCCTCCCTCGAACGCCCGCAGCACCCGCTCGACCACGTGGCGCGGGTCGAGCACGCCGAGGTTCATCGGCACGCTCAGCAGCGAGTGCGCCATCGTCCAGTCGCCCGACAGCATGGCGTCCTCGAAGGGGCCGAAGTCGCCGAGCCGCGTCTCGACGAAGTCCTCGAGCGCCGCCTCCGCCTCCTCGGCCGTGACGGCGAACCGGCGACGGTCGTCCTCCCCCACGAACGTCACGAGGCCGGCGTCGCGCCAGGCGTCGAGCTGCTCGCGTACCTCGGCGTCGATCTCGTCCTCGACGGGCCAGACGGGGTCGGGCAGGCCCAGGCCGGCCGCGCCGCGGGGAGGCGCGTGGCGGTTCTCGTCGTCGTAGCTGAACCGGCCACCGACCGGGGCGGGCCCCTCCATCAGGAAGCCCTCGCGCCTCCGGACGGCCTCGTAGAAGTCCTCCATGAGGAGGCGGCCGGGGCGGGCGGCGACCCAGTCGGCGAAGTCGGCCTCGCTGGTGACGAAGCCGCGGCTCGGCAGCACGACGACCGCCGGGGAGGCGGCGCGCACGACCGCGCGGAGGTGGCGGCTGGGCGGGTCCACCACCTCGAGGTCGCCGCGCCCGGCGAGGGCGTCGGCGAGGCGGTCGACCCGGACGTGCTCCGCGCGGTCGCCGAGCTCGGCGACCCGGTGACGGAGCGCCGAGAGCCAGAGGTGCGCCTTGGCCCGGTGCAGCGGGCGGCGGGAGAACTCGTCGAGGGCCTCGACGACGAGCACCTCTCCCCCGTCGTCGAAGGCGGGCCCCCACTGGCCGGGCAGCAGCAGCCGTCGTCGGGCGGGGCGGTCCGGGGTCGTCGTCACCCCGCGGACGCTACCCGCCGCCCCGGTGGTTGGGTCGGGTCATGGACGACGAGACCGCCCCCGTGACCCCCGGCTCCCCCGACGCGACGACCCGCGACTCCCCCGCGCCCGTGCCCGACGACGGACCGGACGACGCGCACGTCCGCCCGGCCAGCGTCGACGACGCCACCGTCGAGGCCCTCGGCAAGCTGTCGGAGGCCCTCGAGGCCGTGGAGCACGCCCGGGGCCTGCTCTACGGCTTCCACCGGCTGACCGGCACCGCCGACCTGGCGCTCGGCGAGGCCGTGGACCTCCTCCGCGAGGCGGGGCACCACGAGCACGCCGACCGGCTGGAGCGCGACGTGGTGGGCCGCAACGTCGTCAAGGGCCGCTGGACCTTCCAGCTCGTCGAGGACTACGACGCCGGCTACTGGAGCGCCCTCCGGGCGGGCGAGGCGGCCGTCCGCGAGGACCTCGTCGGCGGGCGCCGTCACCTCTTCGAGTCCGAGATGAAGGAGGCGCGGCGCAGCCACGGCCGACGCCACCACGAGTCGCGCCCGGGCTCCGACGGCTGACCGCCCCGCCGGTCGACCGCCCCCGGCCGCCCCGTCGGTCGAGGCCGGGGACGCCCGGCTGACGTCCGGCCGGGGGCCTGCGACACTGGCTGCATGAGCCACTCCCCCGTCGACCGGCCCCGCATCGAGGCCGCCGTGCTCGAGATCCTCGCGGCCGTGGGCGACGACCCGGGGCGCCCGGGCCTCCACGACACGCCCCGGCGCGTCGCGGAGGCGTACGCGGAGTTCTTCTCGGGGACGGGGACGGACGCGACCGAGCTCGTCCGTGCCTCCTCGGTGCCGGCCGAGCCGGGCCAGCTCGGCGAGGTGGTCGTCGTGCGCGACGTGCAGTTCCGCTCGGTCTGTGAGCACCACCTGCTGCCGTTCCTCGGCGTGGCCCACGTCGCGTACGTCCCCGGCGCCTCGATCGTCGGCCTCGGCAGCGTGCCCCGCGTCGTCGACGCCCTCGCCTCGCGGCCGCAGCTGCAGGAGAAGCTGGGCGAGGAGATCGCCGACGCCTTCGACGAGGGGCTCTCCCCCACGGGCGTGCTCGTCGTGCTCGAGGCTGTCCACGGCTGCGTGACGACGCGGGGCCCGCGTCAGACGCAGAGCTCGACCGTGACGCTGGCGAGCCGCGGCAGCCTCGGCGACGCGGCCGCCCGCACCGAGGCGATGGCGCTGATCGGGGCGCCCCGTGGCTGACCCGGCACCGCGGCCGGCCGCGCTGGGCACCGTGCCGCTGCGGGTGCCCGTGCGCCGCATCGGCCGTCGCACGTTCGACTTCTCGCGTCAGGTCGCGGTGATGGCGATCGTCAACCGGACGCCCGACTCGTTCTTCGACCAGGGGCGCACCTTCGCCCTCGACAGCGCGGTCGCGGCCGCCGTGGCCGCCGCGGGGCAGGGCGCCGACTGGGTCGACGTCGGGGGCGTGCCCTTCAAGCCGGGGCCCGAGCTCTCGGCGGCCGACGAGATCGACCGCGTCCTGCCGGTGGTGGAGGCGCTGGTCGCCGAGTCGGACGTGGTCGTGTCGGTCGACACCTTCCGCCCCGAGGTCGCGGCCGCGGCGATCCGCGCCGGTGCGTCGGTCGTCAACGACACGACCGCCCTGCACGACCCGCGTCTCGCCGACGTCGTCGCCGACAGCGAGGCGACCCTCGTGGTGACCCACAGCCTCGCCCCGCCGCGCACCGCGTGGCCGCACCCCCGCTACGACGACGTCGCGCGCGAGGTCGTCGACCTCCTGTCCCGGCGCGTCGACCTCGCGCTGGCCCGGGGGGTGCCCGAGGAGAGGATCGTCGTCGACCCCGGCCACGACCTCAACAAGGCCACCGTGCACACCCTCGAGCTGACCCGGCGCCTCGGCGAGGTCGCGGCCCTCGGCTTCCCCGTGCTGGCCGCCGTCTCGAACAAGGACTTCATCGGCGAGATGCTCGACCGCGAGAAGCCCGACCGGCTGGCCGGCACGCTGGCGGCGGCGACCGCGTGCGTGCTGCTCGGCGCGCGCGTCGTGCGGATGCACGACGTGCCCTCGGCGGTGGACGCCGTCCGCATGCTCGAGGGCATCCTGGGGTGGCGGGCCCCGCTGCTCGCCCGACACGACGTCTAGGAGCCCCCGTGCCCGACCAGCCCGCCCGCGACCCGGTCGCCGACCCGGCCGCCCTCCGCCGCCTGCTGCCGCCCGACCCGACCGGCGTCGACCTCGACGACGACCAGCTGCTGGCGATGATCGACCCCGGCGACCGCGACGAGCCGCGCCTCCGCGTGAACTTCGTCTCGACGCTCGACGGCTCGTCCACGGCGGACGGCCTCTCGGGCAGCCTCGGCGGGCCGGCCGACAAGAGGGTCTTCGACCTGCTGCGCCGCGTCTCGGACGTCGTGGTGGTCGGGGCGGGCACGGTGCGCGACGAGGGCTACGGCCCGATGCGCCTCGACGACGCCTCCGTCGCGTGGCGGCGCGGGCGCGGGCTGCCCGACCACCCCGTCTTCGCGCTGGTCTCCGCGACGCTCCGGCTCGACCCCGGCAGCCCCGTCCTCCGCGACGCGCCGGTGCGCCCGGTCGTGCTCACCACCGACCAGGCGGACCCGGAGGCGCGGAGGGCCCTCGCAGGCGTCGCCGACGTCGTCGCGTGCGGCCCCGACCGCGTCGACCCGCGTCTCCTGCGCGAGGCCCTGGTCGCCCGGGGCCTCCGGCAGCTGCACTGCGAGGGCGGGCCGACCCTCTTCGGCGACCTCGTCGCCGCGGACGAGGTCGACGAGCTCTTCCTCACGCACTCGCCGACCCTGGAGGGCGGCGTCGGCCCCCGCATCGCCCGCTCGACGACCGGGGTCGCCGGCGACCTCCGCGAGCTCGAGCTGGCGCACGTGCTCGTCGCGGGCGACCTCCTGCTCACCCGCCACGTGCGACGGCGGGCGCCCCGGGCCTGAGCCCGGGACGCCCGCTGTCGGCGTCGTCGTCGGCGCCACCGTCGTGGTGGCGTGGCGACGTCGGGTCGGGTCAGCCCTCGCCGAAGCCGCCCTCGACCAGGGCCACGAGGTCGTCGACGGCCTGGGCCGCGTCGGGGCCGGTGGCCATGATCGCCACCGTCGAGCCCTTGCCGAGACCGAGGCCCATGATGCGCAGGAGGCTCTTCGCGTCGACGCCGTTCACCGTGACGTCGGCCTGGAAGCGCGACGCGTGCGTGACGAGGTCGGCGGCCGGCCGGGCGTGCAGCCCCGACTCGTTGACGAGGACGACCGAGCGCTCGACCGCGTCGCCGCCGCGGAGCTCGCGTTCGTCCCGGTGCGGGTCGGCGACCCCGGAGGCGGTGCGGGCAGCCGCGGCGACCTCCTGCAGCGTGCCGCCGGTCTCCGCCGAGACGGCCGCGGCGACGGTGCCCTCGACGACGGGCGCGTCGGCCAGCACGACCCGCGCGGCCTCGTCGTCGTCGAGGAAGTCGACGGCGGTCTCGGTGGTGAGGATCGCCGAGCCCAGGTCGCAGAGCACCACGACGCCCTGGCCCGTGTCGGCGGCCGAGAGCGCCGCGGAGATCTTGTCGAAGCTCGTGCCGAGGCCGCCCTCGTCGGTGCCGCCCGCGGCCACGAGGGTCGTGGTCGGCGCCATCTGGCGAGCGAGCTCGACGGTGCCCTCGGCGATCGCCGCGCTGTGCGAGACGACGACGACGCCCACGCCGGCCACGGTCACGCCTCCCCGGTGGTCGCGGCGGCGGCGGGGGTCGCGGCGGCCTCGGCGGCCGCGGCGAGGATGAGCGACGACGACTGCGCCCCCGGGTCGCGGTGCCCCACCGCCCGCTCGCCGAGGTAGCTGGCCCGGCCCTTGCGGGCGACGAGAGGCTCGGTCGACGCTGCGCCCTCCGCGGCGGCGTCGGCGGCGGCACGCAGCACGGCGGCCGGCTCGGCCCCGTCGCCCGCCGCGAGGCCGGCGGCCTCGACGGCCGGCGTCCACGCGTCGATCATCGTCTTGTCGCCCACCTCGGCCTTGCCGCGCAGCACGACGCCGTCCCGTGCCGCCGTGAGGAAGGCCACGACCGCCGCGGAGTCGAGCTCGGTCGCGTCGCCGAGGGCCGCGGCCCCCTTGAGGTACGCCGTGCCGAGCAGCGGGCCGGAGGCTCCCCCGACGGTGGAGATGAGGGTCGTGGCGACCATCTTCAGCAGCTGGCCGGGCGTGGCGTCCTCCGGCTGCTGGCCGAGCTTGGCCCGCACGGCCGAGAAGCCGCGCTCCAGGTTCTCGCCGTGGTCGCCGTCGCCGATCTCGCGGTCCAGCTCGACCAGCGCGGCGCGCTGCTCGCGCACCACGTCGGCCGTCCGTTCGATGAAGGCGCGGGTCCAGGTCGCGTCGAGTGTCATGCGTCTCCTCCTCGTGGGGGTGCGGTGCGGGGGTCGGCGGTGCGGGGGGCGGCGGGGCGGAGCAGCGGGCTCACCGGCCCCACCGGAGGGCGGCCGTCTCGACCGGAGCGTCCCAGAGCTCGGTCAGCTCGTCGTCGAGACGGGTCACGGTGATCGACATGCCCTGCATCTCGAGCGAGGTGACGTAGTCGCCGACGAGCGTGCGGGCGACCTCGACGCCGCGCTCGGCGAGCAGCTCGGCCGCCCGGCGGAAGGCGACGTAGAGCTCGACGAGCGGGGTGCCGCCCATGCCGTTGACGAACAGCAGGACGCGGTCGCCGGAGGCGGTGCCCAGGTCGTCGAGGACGGCGCCGAGCAGGCGGTCGACGATGCGGTCGACGGGCTCGAGCGGCACGCGCTCGCGACCGGGTTCGCCGTGGATGCCGATGCCGATCTCGACCTCGTCGTCGGCGAGGGTGAAGCTGGGCTCCCCCGCGTGCGGCACCACGCCGGCGGTGAGCGCGACGCCCATCGTGCGGGTGGCGGCGTTCGTCCGGCGGGCGATCTCGGCGACCTGCTCGAGGCTGTCGCCGCGCTCGGCGGCCGCGCCGGCGGTCTTCTCGACGACGACCGTTCCGGCGACGCCGCGACGGCCGGCCGTGTAGGTGGAGTCCTTGACCGCGACGTCGTCGTCGACGACGACCGTCTCCACGGTGACGCCCTCTGCCCCGGCGAGGTCGGCGGCCGTCTCGAAGTTCAGGACGTCGCCGGTGTAGTTCTTCACGATGTAGAGGACGCCGGCTCCCCCGTCGACGGCCTGCGTGGCCGCGACGACCGGGTCGGGCGTGGGCGACGTGAAGACGGGGCCGGGCACCGCGGCGCTCAGCATGCCCGGGCCGACGAAGCCGGCGTGCAGCGGCTCGTGGCCGCTCCCTCCCCCGCTGACGATCGCGACCTTGCCGCTGACCGGGCCGGAGGCGCGGGTCACGAAGGTCGGGTCGTGAGACACCCGCAGGAGCCCCGGGTGGGCGAGGCCCATGCCGGCCACCGCCTCCTCGACGACGTCCTTCGGATCGTTGATGAGCTTCTTCATCGAAGTTCCTCCCTGGAACGGGCGGCGGTGCGCAGGCTCGCACCGTCCTGGTCAGAAGCTACCCCCCGAGCCGTGCGCACCTGCTCCGTGCACATATGTTCATCTCGGGTGATTCGGCTACCTTCCTGAGGGTTGCCCGGGTCTATGGTGAGGCCACACGCTCACCGCGGTGGTGCACAGTCGCACCCCGCCCGACGACTAAGGAAGGTCGACGTGGACCTGGGACTGATTTTTCTCTCTGAAGTGGTGGGCACGGCCATGCTCATCCTGCTCGGTGGCGGCGTCGTCGCCAACGTGGCCCTCACGAAGTCGAAGGGCTTCAACGGCGGGACGCTGATGGTCAACTTCGGCTGGGGGCTCGCGGTCTTCGCCGCGGTCACGGTGTCGTACTCCTCCGGCGCGGCCCTCAACCCGGCCGTCAGCCTCGCGCAGCTGATCCTCGGCAACATCGACTTCGTCGCGTTCCTCGTGTACCTGGCCGCCCAGATGATCGGAGCCGTCATCGGTGCCGTCCTCGTGTGGCTCGTGTACAAGAACCACTTCGACGAGGAGCCCGACCCCGCGGCCAAGCTCGGCGTCTTCTCCACCGGCCCGGCCATCCGCAACTACGGCTGGAACCTCGTCACCGAGATCATCGCGACGTTCGCCTTCGTGTTCGTGGTCATCGGCTTCACGAACGGCGGCACCCCGGCCGAGCTGGGCGCCATCCCCGTCGCCTTCCTCGTGATCGCGATCGGCGCCTCCCTAGGCGGCCCGACCGGCTACGCCATCAACCCGGCCCGTGACCTCGGCCCGCGCATCGCCCACGCCTTCCTGCCCATCAAGGGCAAGGGCTCGAGCGACTGGTCGTACGCCTGGGTCCCCGTGGTCGGCCCCCTGGTCGGCGGCGCCCTCGCCGCCGTGGTCTCGGGCGCGCTGCTGCCCCTGGCCGCCTGACCCCCACACCGACTCACCGCTGACCGCGGCACGGCCGTGCCCACCCGAGGCGCACCCGCCGTGCCGTGGTCGACACCATCAACGACGAAGGAGAACCACCCGTGAGCGACGACTACATCCTGGCGATCGACCAGGGCACCACCAGCACCCGCGCCATCATCTTCGACCACTCCGGGTCGATCGTGGCCACCGGCCAGAAGGAGCACGAGCAGATCTTCCCGCGCGCCGGGTGGGTCGAGCACGACCCCGCCGAGATCTGGGAGAACGTCCGCGAGGTCATCGGCCAGGCCCTGTCACGCGCCGACATCACGCGCCACAACATCAAGGCCGTGGGCATCACCAACCAGCGTGAGACCGCCGTCGTGTGGGACAAGACCACCGGCAAGGCCGTCTACAACGCCATCGTCTGGCAGGACACCCGCACCCAGTCGATCGTCGACCGCCTCGCGGCGGACGGCGGCGTCGAGCGGTTCAAGCCGATCGTCGGCCTGCCGCTCGCGACCTACTTCTCGGGCACCAAGGTCGTCTGGATCCTCGAGAACGTCGAGGGCGCCCGCGAGAAGGCCGAGGCCGGCGACCTGCTCTTCGGCACGACCGACACCTGGGTCCTCTGGAACCTGACCGGCGGCACCGACGGAGGCGTGCACGTCACCGACGTCACCAACGCCTCGCGCACCCTGTTCATGGACCTCGAGACGCTCGAGTGGCGCGACGACATCCTCGAGGCCTTCGACGTCCCCCGCTCGATGCTCCCCGAGATCAAGAGCTCGTCCGAGGTCTACGGCACCGTCGAGGCCTCCAGCCTCCTCCGCGAGGTCCCGATCGCCGGCATCCTGGGCGACCAGCAGGCCGCGACCTTCGGCCAGGCGGCGTTCGACCAGGGCGAGTCGAAGAACACCTACGGCACGGGCAACTTCCTCATCTTCAACACGGGCGAGGAGATCGTCCACTCGAAGAACGGGCTGCTCACGACGCTGGGCTACAAGCTCGGCGACGCGGCTCCGCACTACGCGCTCGAAGGTTCCATCGCTGTCACCGGCTCGCTGATCCAGTGGCTGCGCGACAACCTCGGCATCATCGGCTCGGCCCCCGAGGTCGAGGAGCTCGCCAAGACGGTCGACGACAACGGCGGCGTCTACTTCGTGCCCGCGTTCTCGGGCCTGTTCGCCCCGTACTGGCGCTCGGACGCCCGTGGTGCCCTCGTCGGCCTCACGCGCTACGTCAACAAGGGCCACATCGCCCGTGCTGCGCTCGAGGCGACCGCCTTCCAGACCCGCGAGGTGCTCGACGCGGTCAACGCCGACTCGGGCGTCGACCTCACGGAGCTCAAGGTCGACGGCGGCATGACCGGCAACGACGCCCTGATGCAGTTCCAGGCCGACATCCTGAACGTGCCCGTGGTGCGTCCGGTCGTCGCCGAGACCACCGCCCTCGGCGCCGCGTACGCCGCGGGCCTCGCGGTCGGTTTCTGGGAGACGCTCGACGACCTGCGCTCGAACTGGCAGGAGGACAAGCGCTGGACTCCTGCCATCGAGTCCGACGAGCGCGACCGCACGCTCCGCCTCTGGAAGAAGGCCGTCACGAAGACCTTCGACTGGGTCGACGAGGACGTCAACTGACGTCGGTGCTGACGACACGGTGCTGACGACACGGCGCTGACGCGTCGACGGCAGGGAGAAGGGCCCGTTCCTCGGAACGGGCCCTTCTTCCGTACTCGGGGGCGTCGACCCCGGCGCTCGGCGGGTCGAGACGGTCCGGTCAGGACCCGGGGGTCAGGACCGTCGGGTCGCTGCGACCCACTCGTCGAGCTTGGCGGCGGCGGCGCCGCCGTCGATCGCCGCGCGGGCCACGGCCAGCTGCTCACGGAAGCGGGCGACGATCGGACGGTCGCGTTCCGACTGGTCGGCCGCCAGCCGGTAGCTGACGAGGCCGGCCGCGGCGTTGAGCAGGACGATGTCGCGGACAGGCCCGGTCTCCCCCGCGAGGACGCGTCGGGCGATCGCCGCGTTGTGCTCGGCGTCCCCCCCGACGAGGTCCGCGATGCGGGCCCGCGGGATGCCGAGGTCGAGGGGGTCGAGGTCGTGCTCGGTGACCGATCCGGTCGAGATCTCCCAGATGTGGCTGTGGCCGGTCGTGGTCAGCTCGTCCAGGCCGTCGTCGCCGCGGAACACGAGAGCGGTCGCGCCTCGGGTCTGGAACACGCCGACGATCAGGGGCACCTTGTCGAGCTGGGCCACCCCCACGGCGCTGGCCTCGGGCCGGGCGGGGTTGACGAGCGGGCCGAGGAAGTTGAAGACGGTCGGCACGCCGATCTCGCGCCGGACCGCCGCCGCGTTCCCGAAGCCGGGGTGGAAGGCCGCCGCGAAGGCGAAGGTGAGCCCGGCGTCGGCGAGCACCTCCGCGACGCGCTCCGCGCCCAGCGTGAGGTCGATGCCGAGCGCCGCCAGCACGTCCGACGACCCCGACGACGAGCTGGCGGCGCGGTTGCCGTGCTTGATGACGGGCACGCCCGTCGCGGCGACGACGATCGACGCCATCGTCGAGACGTTGACCGTCCCGAAGCGGTCGCCGCCGGTGCCCACGATGTCGACGGCCATGGACGGCACGGGCAGCGGCACGGCGTGCGCGAGGACGGCGTCACGGAACCCGACGATCTCGTCGACGGTCTCGCCCTTGGCCCGTAGGGCCACGAGGAAGGCCGCCAGCTGAGCCGGCGTCGCCTCCCCCGTCATGACCTGCTCCATGGCCCACGTGGCCTCGGTGATCGAGAGGTCACGACGCGCCAGGAGGGCGTCGATGAGGGCAGGCCAGGCGAGCTCGTGGGTCATGTGCCCAGGCTAGCGTCGGGCCGGAGCACGCCAAGTAGCTCGTCGTCAACAGAAATTCCCGGCGCGGAGTTTCCTGCGCAAACCCAGGGCGACTTACCAGGCATAATGGACGGCGTGACAAGTACCTCTCTCTCCAGGCCTTCCAGCGCGCCGGTCGTCAAC
This sequence comes from Frigoribacterium sp. CFBP 13707, assembly GCF_014842245.1. Lineage (NCBI taxonomy): Bacteria > Bacillati > Actinomycetota > Actinomycetes > Micrococcales > Microbacteriaceae > Frigoribacterium > Frigoribacterium sp. CFBP 13707. The sequence goes on along the minus strand of NZ_JACYVL010000003.1, from coordinate 212,469 downwards.
CGCCCGAGCACGGTCGCCGTGGGCACCATCGTGTGGCTCGGCAGCGAGGTCATGTTCTTCGCCGGCCTGTTCGCGATCTACTTCACGCTGCGCAGCACGTCTCCCGGTCTCTGGGCCGCCGAGACGGCCAAGCTCGACGTCCCGTTCGCGCTCACGAACACCATCACCCTGGTGCTCTCGTCGGTCACGTGCCAGTTCGGCGTCTTCGCCGCCGAGCGCATGCAGGCCAGGCGCACCGGTCGCCTCTTCCAGGTCGGCAGCTGGGGCATGGTCGAGTGGTTCTTCCTGACGTACTCCATGGGCGCGGTCTTCATCTGCCTCCAGGTCTTCGAGTACGCGCACCTCATCTCCGAGCACGTGACGCTCAGCTCGAGCGCCTACGGCTCCGCGTTCTACATGACGACCGGGTTCCACGGTGCCCATGTCATCGGCGGGCTGATCGCCTTCCTCCTGACCATCGGTCGCGCGTTCGCGGCCAAGAACTTCGGTCACAAGGAGGCCACGACCGCCATCGTGGTCTCGTACTACTGGCACTTCGTCGACGTGGTGTGGATCGGCCTCTTCATGGTCGTCTACGTCCTCAAATAGGCATCGGAAAGTTCGCACAGCATGTTCACCAGAAGCTCCTCCTCGCGACGCACCGCCAAGACCGGCCGCCGCAGCCCCGTCGCCACGGCGTCGCTCCTCCTCGTGGGCCTGCTCACGACCGGCGGCGCCTACGCGCTGTTCTCCTCCACCGCCACCGCTGAGGAGTCCGCCCCCGCAGCGGCCTCGCAGCAGAGCGTCGACGAGGGGCAGAAGCTCTTCGCGTCCAACTGCGCCACCTGCCACGGCCTGTCGGCCGACGGCACCGGCGACGGCCCCAGCCTGATCGGCGTGGGCGCTGCCTCCGTCGACTTCCAGGTCGGCACGGGTCGCATGCCGATGGCGGCCAACGGCCCGCAGGCCGAGGAGAAGCCCGTCCAGTTCACCGACGAGCAGGTCTCCGACCTCGCGGCCTACGTCGCGTCGCTGGCCCCCGGCCCCGCCATCCCCGACGAGGAGTACCTCGCCGCGGACGGCGACACCACCAACGGCGCCGAGCTCTTCCGCATCAACTGCGCCATGTGCCACAACGTCGCCGGCGCCGGCGGTGCCCTGACGGAGGGCAAGTACGCGCCCTCGCTCAAGGGCGTCAGCGAGGCCCACATCTACGAGGCCATGCTCACCGGCCCGCAGAACATGCCGGTCTTCAACGACCTCAACCTCTCCCCGCAGGACAAGGCTGACGTCATCACGTACCTCAAGTACCTGGAGAAGAACCCGTCGCCCGGCGGGTTCGAGCTCGGCAGCCTCGGCCCGGTGGCCGAGGGCCTCTTCATCTGGATCTTCGGCCTCGGAGCGATCGTCGCCGTGACCATCTGGCTCACGGCCCGCTCCAACTAGCGGCCCTCCTCGTACTTCACTGAAAGGCAGCACCCATGGCACAGCACGACGACGAGGCCCCGGAGACGGGCTCGGCTGTCGAGAAGCACGAGCCCCGACGGGTCTCGGCCGGCACGGCCGTCCTGACGACGGACGTCTTCGAGAACCCGGGCGAGCCGCCGCACCGCGACCGTGTCACCGACATCGACCCGCGGGCCGAGAAGCGCGCGGAGCGCCAGGTCAGCACCTGGTTCTTCCTCTCGATCGTCGGCAGCATCGCGGCCATCGGCGCCTACGTGGCCTTCCCGATCACGTCCGGCGACTCGGGGTCCGTCAGGCTCAACAACCTCTTCCTCGGCCTCGGCATCGCTCTCGGGCTCCTGTCCGTCGGCATCGGTGCCGTCCACTGGTCGAAGACCCTCATGCCCGCCCGTGAGATCACGGAGATGCGTCACAGCACCCGTGGCACGGACGAGACGCGCGGGAAGGCCGTCGAGGTCTTCGCCCTGGGCAACCAGGAGTCCGGCTTCGGGCGCCGTGCGCTGATCCGCAACAGCCTCATCGGCGCGCTCGTCGCCACCCCGCTCCCCGCGGTCGTGCTGTTCCGCGACCTCGCTCCCGCTGAGGACCCGAACGAGGTCCTCCGTCACACGTTGTGGGAAGAGGGCATGCACCTCACCCGCGACCCGTCCGGTGCTCGCATCAAGGCCTCGGACGTCACCCTGGGCTCGGTCTTCCACGTGATCCCCGAGAGCCTGAACGAATCCGAGCACCTGCTCGAGGAGAAAGCCAAGGCTGCAGTCCTCCTCATGCGTCTCAAGCCCGAGGACCTCAACATCCCCGAGGGACGCGAGGACTGGCAGTACGACGGCATCGTCGCCTACTCCAAGATCTGCACGCACGTGGGGTGCCCCGTGGCCCTCTACGAGCAGCAGACACACCACCTGCTCTGCCCCTGCCACCAGTCGACGTTCGACGTGACCAACAACTGCGAAGTGATCTTCGGGCCGGCCAAGCGCCCGCTGCCGCAGCTGCCGATCGCCGTGGACGCCGACGGGTACCTCGTCGCGCAGAGCGACTTCCACGAACCTGTGGGCCCGAGCTTCTGGGAGCGCGCCAAGTGACCACCACCACCCCTGCACCGGGTACCGACACGACGACCCCGTCGTCGCACGGCACCACAGTCTCCGCGCCGGCCTTCGCGCCGACCCGGACGAACAAGATCTTCGGCGCCACGGCGAACTACATCGACGAGCGCACGAGCATGTCGGGCCTCGTCCGCGAGGTCGGTCGCAAGATCTTCCCCGACCACTGGTCGTTCATGCTGGGCGAGGTGGCTCTCTACTCGTTCGTGGTGATCCTCCTGTCGGGCACCTTCCTGACGTTCTTCTTCCAGCCGTCCATGGCTGAGGTCAACTACAACGGCTCCTACGTGCCGCTGAAGGGCCTCAACATGTCGGCCGCCATGGCGTCGACGCTCGACATCTCGTTCGACATCCGCGGTGGTCTGCTGTTCCGCCAGATCCACCACTGGGCGGCCCTGCTCTTCGTGGCCTCGATCATGCTGCACATGCTGCGCGTGTACTTCACGGGCGCGTTCCGCAAGCCCCGCGAGATCAACTGGGTCGTCGGCTTCACCCTCTGGGTCCTCGCCATGGCCGAGGGCTTCACCGGCTACTCCCTGCCCGACGACCTCCTCTCCGGCAACGGAGCGCGGATCATCGACGGCATGGTCAAGGGCATCCCGGTCATCGGTGTCTGGATCTCGTACCTCCTCTTCGGCGGCGAGTTCCCCGGCACCGACATGGTGGGTCGCTTCTACTCGCTGCACATCATGCTGCTGCCCGCACTCCTGATCGCCCTGCTCGGCGTCCACCTGCTGCTGCTCATCATCAACAAGCACACGCAGTTCGCGGGCCCCGGCAAGACGAACGAGAACGTCGTCGGCGTCCCTGTCATGCCCGTCTTCGCGGCGAAGGCCGGTGGGTTCTTCTTCATCGTCTTCGGTGTCCTCGTCCTCATCGCGTCGCTCTTCACGATCAACCCGATCTGGAACTACGGCCCGTACGACCCCTCCCCCGTCTCCGCCGGCACCCAGCCGGACTGGTACATCGGCTTCGCGGACGGCGCCCTGCGCCTCGTGCCGCCGGGCTGGGAGTTCGTGGCGTTCGGCTACACCGTCTCGATGAACATCCTGGCTCCCATCGCGGTCCTGGTCGTCTTCATCCTGGCCGTGCTGCTGTACCCGTTCCTCGAGGCCTGGGTCACCGGCGACAAGCGCGAGCACCACATCCTGGACCGCCCGCGCAACGCCCCGACCCGCACGGCCATCGGTGCCGCCGGCATCGTGGTCTACGCCAGCCTCTGGGCCGCCGCCAGCTCCGACCTGATGGCGACGCACTTCCACCTCAGCCTCAACTACGTCATCCACACGGTGCAGGCCTGCCTCATCCTCGGCCCGTTCATCGCGTTCATGATCACGAAGAGGATCTGCCTCGCCCTCCAGAAGAAGGACCGCGAGATCGCCCTCCACGGTTACGAGTCGGGGCGCATCGTCCGCCTCCCCGGTGGCGAGTACGTCGAGGTCCACGAGCAGCTCGACGAGTACGAGCGCTGGAAGCTGCTCAACTTCAACGAGTACGCGCCCCTCATGGTCCGTCCGAACGCCAACGGGCAGATCACGCCCGTGCAGCGTCTCCGCGCCTCGGTGTCGTCGTTCTTCTTCGAGGACCGCATCGCCCCGGTGAAGCGCTCGGAGATCGAGTCCTCGCACCACGAGGCCGTCCCCTCCGGTGACGAGCGCCGGTCGATCGACCAGCACTGATCCCTGCACCACCGAGAAGGGCCCGACTGCTCCGGCAGTCGGGCCCTTCGTCGTTCATGGTCCACCGGGCAGTGATGCCGACGCCGTGACGCCTGCAACGCCACGGGTCTGCTGCAGCCGGCGACGGGCGCCCCGTGGCCGGTAACACGCGGCTCGGGCCCCCTGTGCGTCTGTGCCTGAGCCTCGTCCAGTCCCGCCTAGCCCTCTGCAGTCCCGCCGAGGCCTCCTTCAGCACGACCAGGCCTGCTCGGTCTGCTCGGTCTGCTCGGTCTGCTCGGTCTGCTCGGTCTGCTCGGGTCTGCTCGGGTCTGCTCAGCCCTGCTCGGCCTGCTCGGGCCTGCTCAGCCGTGCTCGGCCTGCTCGGGCCTGCTCGAGCCTGCTCGGGCCTGCTCGGGCTTGCGGAGGTCTGCTCGACCCTGGGCCGGACGGCAGAACGGCCACCGGATCGTTCCTTCCCCTCGTCACCGCGGCGGGTCCGTGTCCCTGAGGGCGGGTCGACGCTGACGCGCCCGTAATGACGGGAACCCGCCCCACCCGCGATTCAGCGACGGTCGTGCACCGGGTGGGCACCGACTCAGCGGTCACGTGGTCCTGCAGTCCTGCAACACGGGCCCTCCGGCGTTCCTGACCAGGAGAGCAGCCACGACGCCTACGGACCGGGCCGGGTCGGGGCCGAGACCGGCTCGGTCCGGCCCGGCCCGGTGCGTTGCCCGGCGCAGCGTCGGCGCAGGCAGACCGGGGAGCCCCCTCTTTCCCAGTCGACGGGGCCGGACCATCTGCGTGAGGGTGGTCCTGTGTTGCCCCCCGGTCCCTTCGGCGGGTCCACGTCCCTCCCGGCGGGTCAACGGTGACGCGCCCGCGATGACGGGAACTCTCCTCACCCCTGCAACAACGGCACCCCTGGACCGCTCAGCCCTCGCACGCCCAGAAGCACACCCATGGAGGGGCCCGAGGAGCGGGTCGGGCTCGAAGTGTCGACAGGCAACGGGCCCGCACACGGCGTCAGCGGTCATCCTGAGCGGCCACAGTGACCGTGTGCCCTCCACCAGGGCACCGACGGGGCTCAGGCGGTAGGCGAGACGGCTCCACCCCATGGTCAGGGGTTCAGAGCCTGTCGCACGCCCCCGCTGCCGACCCTGAGAACGTCTGGGCACACGACGACGACGGCGCCCACCCGGAGAGGGTGAGCGCCGTCGGCGTGGTCGTGCTGAGGGACTAGTGGGCGAAGTTGCCGCGGTAGTACTCGTAGACCCAACCGACCAGCGACACTGCGATCAGCGCACCGCCGATGTAGATGATCCACATGCCGACCGCCAAGGCCAGGAAGACCAGGCCGCACGAGAAGGCCAGCAGGATGGGCCACCACGACCACGGGCTGAAGTGCCCGAGCTCGGGGTCGCCGTCGTCGATGTTGGCGTCGAGACGGTCCTCGGGCAGCTCACCGCCCTGGGCGGCGTGCGAGCGACCCATGTAGAAGGCGAGGAACACACCCAGGGCGCCAGCGAGGCCGATGCCCATGGTGCCGGCCCACTCGACGCGGTTGACGTCGATGATGTTCCACACCGTGTACACGGCGCAGAGGGCGAAGAAGAAGATCGCGAGGATCCAGAACAGCGTGGCGTTGGTCTTCATCGGGGTCCTACTTCACCTTGTCGCTGGAAGCGTCGTACGTCGGGGCATCCGGGGCGTCCTTCGCCGGGCCGATGCCGACGGGGAGGCCGGCCTCGGGGTGGTTCAGGTCGAACGCCGGCGACTCCGACCGGATGCGCGGGATCGACGTGAAGTTGTGGCGAGGCGGCGGGCAGGACGTGGCCCACTCGAGGGAGCGGGAGTAGCCCCAGGGGTCGTTCACCTCGACCTTGGGCGCCCGACGAGCCGTGATGTACACGTTGTACAGGAACGGCAGGATCGAGATGCCGAGCAGCATCGAGCCGATCGTCGAGAGCTGGTTCATCCAGGTGAAGTGGTCCTCGGGCTGGTACGTCGCGTAGCGACGGGGCATGCCCATGACGCCGAGCCAGTGCTGGATGAGGAACGTGGTGTGGAAGCCGACGAACAGCATCCAGAAGTGGATCTTGCCGAGACGCTCGTTGAGCATCTTGCCCGTCCACTTCGGCCACCAGAAGTAGAAGCCGGAGAACATCGCGAAGACGACGGTGCCGAACACCACGTAGTGGAAGTGCGCCACGACGAAATACGTGTCGGAGACGTGGAAGTCGAGCGGGGGCGAGGCGAGGATGACGCCCGTCAGCCCACCGAAGGTGAACGTGATGAGGAAGCCGATCGCCCAGAGCATCGGGGTCTCGAAGGTGACGGAACCGCGCCACATCGTCCCGATCCAGTTGAAGATCTTCACGCCCGTGGGGACTGCGATGAGCATCGTCATCAGCGAGAAGAACGGCAGCAGCACCGAACCGGTCACGTACATGTGGTGAGCCCACACGGTGACGGACAGGGCCGCGATCGAGATCGTCGCGTAGACGAGGGTCTTGTAGCCGAAGATCGGCTTGCGGCTGAAGACCGGCAGGACCTCGCTGATGATGCCGAAGAACGGCAGGGCGATGATGTAGACCTCGGGGTGGCCGAAGAACCAGAAGAGGTGCTGCCAGAGGATGGCGCCGCCGTTGGCCGGGTTGAAGACCTGGGCGTCGAACACCCGGTCGAAGCCGAGGCCGAACAGGGCCGCCGCCAGGACGGGGAAGGCCATGATCACGAGGATCGAGGTGATCAGCGTGTTCCAGGTGAAGATCGGCATGCGCCACATCGTCATGCCGGGCGCACGCATGGTCACGATGGTCGTGATGAAGTTGACCGAGCCGAGGATCGTGCTGAAGCCCGTCATGCCGAGGCCGAAGACCCACAGGTTGCCGCCGAGCCCTGGTGAGAACGTGGTGTCGGACAGCGGTGCGTACGCGAACCACCCGAACGAGGCCGCGCCCTGCGGGGTGAGGAAGCCGGCCACCGCGATGAGCGAGCCGAAGAGGTAGAGCCAGAAGGCGAAGCCGTTGAGCCGCGGGAAGGCGACGTCGGGGGCACCGATCTGCAGCGGCATGAGCACGTTGGCGAAGCCGGAGAACAGGGGCGTCGCGAACATCAGCAGCATGATCGTGCCGTGCATGGTGAAGAGCTGGTTGTACTGCTCCTTCGTCGCGACGACCTCGAGGCCCGGCGCGAACAGCTGCGCACGGATGATCAGCGCCATCACGCCGCCGAGGCAGAAGAAGAGGAACGACGCGATCAGGTACATGTACCCGATCGTCTTGTGGTCGGTCGACGTGAGCCAGCTCACGACGACGTTGCCCTTGCGGCCGACCTTGGAGGCCCCGAAGTCCTGACCTGAGGACGTCCCACCGGTGGTGGGACGCGTGGCGGTGGCTGTCATCGAACCGTGCCCTTACTTCTCGTCGGAGCCGGCGGCGACGGGCGCCTCGTTGTTCGGCTCGTTGGTGTTGGTGTTGTACTGGTCGCCCAGCAGGCCGGTGTTGCCCTGCTGCGCGAGGGTCGCGAGGTAGTCGTCGTACTCGGACTGCGACACGACCTTGACGTTGAAGAGCATCAGCGAGTGGTACTCACCGCAGAGCTCGGCGCACTTGCCGGTGAAGGTGCCTTCCTTCTCCGGCGTGAAGTACATGTAGTTCGTCTTGCCGGGGATCGTGTCCTTCTTGTAGAGGAAGTCGACGACCCAGAAGGAGTGGGCCACGTCGCGCGAGTTGAGGTCGATCTCGACCGACTTGCCGACGGGGAGGTACAGAACGGGCAGCTGGCTCTCGTCGATGTTGCCGTCGCCGAGCTCCTGGGCCTGGATGCCCTGGTAGTAGACGCTGTCCTCGTCGTTCTGCTGGTCGATGTAGTTGAAGTCCCACGCCCAGCGCTTGGCGTAGACGTCGATCTTCACGTCGGGGCTGGCGGTCGGCGCCTCGATGGCGGCCTGGTCGCGGGCCGTGAAGGCGAAGAAGCCGAGCACGAGGATCAGGGGCACGACCGTGTAGAAGATCTCGATCGGCATGTTGTAGCGCAGCTGGACCGGGAGGCCGGTCTGGCCCTTCCGACGGCGGTAGGCGATGCACGCCCAGATGACGAGGCCCCAGACGATGAGACCGACGATGAGCAGCACGATCCACGACGTGACCCAGAGGCCGATGATGCTGTCGACGTGGTTGGTGGTGCCCGCGGTGGTGGGCAGCCACCCCTGGAGCTGGTCGGTCGTGCAGCCTGCCAAGACCAGGGCCATGACGGCGGCCACGGGGATGGCGGCCCAACGAAGACGGCGGTTAGAACGCACTGTTACCTCTCGGATGACACGACAGCAAGGGGGATCTCCCAGTCTAGGACGGGACTTCCCTAGCCTACTCGCAGGTTGCACCGTCGATCGAACGCAGCACGCCGTTCGTTCGACATCGAGACGGGAGCCCTGCTCACGGACGACGACGGGGACCGCCCCTGACGAGGCGATCCCCGGGACCGCGGTGCTGATGGTGGCCCGGACCGGCAGCCCGGTCGGGCGGGAGCGACCTAGTGGAAGCTGTCGCCGCAGGCGCAGCTGCCCTGGGCGTTGGGGTTGTCGATCGTGAAGCCCTGCTTCTGGATGGTGTCCTCGAAGTCGATGGCGGCACCGTCGAGGTAGGGCACGCTCATCTTGTCGACGACGACCTCGACGCCGTCGTAGTCGACGGTCGCGTCGTTCTCGAGCAGTCGCTCGTCGAAGTACAGCTGGTAGATGAGCCCCGAGCAGCCGCCGGGCTGGACGGCGACCCGGAGGCGCAGGTCGTCGCGCCCCTCCTGCATCAGGAGGCTGCGGACCTTGTCGGCCGCGGTGGAGGTCAGCTGCACGCCGTGGGCGGCGGCCTCGGCCGTGCTGGCCGTCTCGACGGGGGCGGTGGTCGCGGTGTCGGTCATGGTGTCTCCGTTCGGGCGGTGGGAGTGTCGGACACTCGTCGTCGACCAGTGTAAGCAGCACTCCCCCGCTTTTGTTCCTCGTACGGCGGACGAGCAGGGAGGCGGGCCTCAGCCCCGGGCGTCGAGGCGCGCGAGCAGGATGGCCTCGCTGAGGACGGCCCGGTGCAGCACGCCGAGGTGCTGCGACTCGTTCGGGCTGTGGGCGCGCGTGTCGGGGTCCTCCACGCCGGTCACGAGGATCTGCGCGGCGGGGAAGGTCCGCACGAGGTCGGCGATGAAGGGGATGGAGCCGCCGATGCCGGTCTGGAGCGGCGCCTCGCCCCAGCCCTCGGTCATCGCCACGGTCGCGTCGGCGATGGCCCAGCCGGTGGTGTCGACCAGGAAGGGGTCGCCCTTGTCGACGTCGGTGACCTCGACGTGGGCGCCGAACGGGGCGTGCGCCAGCACGTGCGCCTCGAGCGCCTCGTAGGCGGAGTTCGCCGTCTGCCCGGGGGCGATGCGCGCGCTGACGCGGACGGAGACCTCGGGCAGGAGCGTGTTCGACGCGTTCGCCACCGACGGGGCGTCGATGCCGGTGACGGTGATCGAGGGCTGCGACCAGACGCGGCTGAGGAGGGGGCCCGTGCCGATCGGGGCGACGCCGTCGAGCAGGCCGGACTCCTCGCGCAGGGTCTCCTCGGTCTGCTCCGGGTGGTCCGCGTCGCGGCTCTCCAGGCCCGCGACCGCGACGCTGCCGACCTCGTCGTGGAACGTGCCCAGGAGGCGGACCATGGCCATCATGGCGTCCGGCACCGCGCCTCCCAGCATCCCGGAGTGCGAGGCATGGGCCAGCGTGCGGACGGTGAGGCGGAAGGTCACGTTGCCGCGGAGGCCGACCGTGATGGCCGGGACCGTCGTGCTCCAGTTGTCGGAGTCGGCCACGACGATGACGTCCGCCTCGAGGTCGTCGTGGTGCTGACGGAGGAAGTCGGCGAACGAGCGGGAGCCGAACTCCTCCTCGCCCTCGATGAAGAGGGCGACGCCGACCCCGAGGTCGTCGCCGAGCACCTCGTGGACGGCCCGGAGCGCGGCGACGTGGGTCATGACCCCGGCCTTGTCGTCGGAGGCGCCCCGCCCGTACAGCCGGTCGCCCTTGAGGGTGGGCTCGAAGGGAGGGGTCTCCCAGTCCGCGTCGTCGCCCTGGGGCTGGACGTCGTGGTGCGCGTAGAGCAGGACGGTCGGCTTGCCCTCGCGCGCCGCACGACGGGCCAGGACGGCGGGCTGCCCCGTGGTGCCGGAGTCGCCGATCGGAGCACTGCTGACGCGGACCTCGTCGAAGAGGCCGGTGCTCCGCACGAGCTCGGCGACGGCGTCGGCGCTGGCGGCGACGTGCGACGGGTCGTAGGCGTCCCACGAGACCGAGGGGATCCGCACGAGCGAGCTCAGGTCGGCGATGGTCCGGGGCAGGCCGCCCTGCACGGCCTCCGCGAGTTCGCTGACAGTGCGGGGGTCGGTCGGGGAGACGGGATGCTGCGAGACGGTCATGCAGGTAATCTTAGGAACTCGACGAGACCCGAGGACACCGTGGCGAAGGCATCAGACAAGACCATCACGACGACGCAGGTCGCCGACCCCGAGTCGACGACGGCGGGCAAGGGCCGCCCCACCCCGTCGCGTCGCGAGCGGGAGCAGGCCAACGTCCGCCCCCTCGTGGCGAAGGGCAAGGAGGCGCAGAAGGCCCAGCGGGCCCGCCTGGCCGAGCAGCGCGACCGGGCCCGGATCGGCCTCGCCAACGGCGAGGAGAAGTTCCTCCCCGTCCGCGACAAGGGGCCGCAGCGCCGCTTCATCCGCGACTACGTGGACGCCAGGTACAGCGTCGGCGAGGCGATGATCCCGCTCATGGTGCTCGTCATCGTGATGAGCCTCGTCAACGTCACCGCCGTCCAGGCGGCCACCCTGTTCGTCCTCTGGGGCTTCTTCATCGTCGCGATCGTCGACTGCCTCGTCGCCGGCCACCTGGTCACGAAGAAGCTCACGGCGAAGTTCGGCGCCGACGCCGTCCAGAAGGGCAACCGCTGGTACGCCGCGATGCGCTGCATGCAGCTCAAGCCCATGCGCCTGCCGAAGCCGCAGGTGAAGCGCCGGGAGTTCCCCGTCCTCTGAGACGGGCCCGGGCCTCCTCGGGGGCGCCTGGACCACGACGACGCCCCGTTCCTCTCGAGGAGCGGGGCGTCGTCGTGTCGCCGGGGCGGGCGCCCCCGCGTCAGCCTCGGCGTCGGAACGCCCGGAGGCCGCGGTTGACCTGGCGGGCCCAGAGCGGACCGCGGTACAGGAACGCCGTGTAGCCCTGCACGAGGGTCGCACCGGCCCGGAGGCGGTCGGCCACGTCGCGCGCCGTGCTGACGCCGCCGACCGAGATGACGCAGACCTCGGCGGGGAGCACCTCGCGGAGCAGGCGGAGCACCTCCAGGGACCGCGCCGCCAGCGGCGCGCCGGAGACTCCCCCGGCGCCCGCGGCCTCGACCACGGACGCCGGCGTCGTGAGCCCCTCGCGGGACAGGGTCGTGTTGGTGGCGATGACGCCGGCGAGCCCGAGCTCGGTGACGAGCCCGCCGATGCGACGGACGCCGTCGTCGTCGAGGTCCGGGGCGATCTTGACGAGGACCGGCGTCCGGCCCGCGGCGTCGCGCACGGCGCTGAGCAGCGGCGAGAGCCGGTCGAGCTCCTGGAGGCCGCGGAGGCCGGGCGTGTTCGGCGAGCTGACGTTCACGGCGAGGTAGTCGGCCAGGGGCGCGAGGAGGCGCGTGCTGACCAGGTAGTCGTCGACGGCGTCGTCGACGTCGACCACCCGGCTCTTGCCGATGTTGACGCCCACGACGGGGCGGACGGCGGCACGGCGGGCCCGCGTGAGCTCCTCGGCGGCCTGCTCCGCGCCTCCGTTGTTGAAGCCCATGCGGTTGACGACCGCCTCGTCGGGCACGAGCCGGAAGAGACGCGGGCGCTCGTTGCCGGGCTGTGCCCGCGCGGTGATCGTGCCGACCTCCACGTGGCCGAAGCCCAGGGCACCGAGGCCGGCGATGCCCCGCGCGTCCTTGTCGAAGCCGGCCGCCACGCCGAACGGCGACGCGAACCGGAGCCCGAGCGCCTCGACGGCGAGCGAGGGGTGGGGAGCCGTGAACCGCCGCACCACGGGCGCGAGGCCGAGGCGCGGCACGGCACGGATGACGCGGAAGGCGAGGTGGTGGGCGTCCTCCGGGTCCATGCGCGCGAACACCACGTCGAAGAGGACCCGGTACGGCGTCCTCATTCGTCCACCGACCGGGCCGGACGCGGACGCGAGGCGTGCTCGGACCGGAGCTGCGAGATCGACGCCTCGAAGTCGTCGAGGGAGTCGAACGCCTGGTAGACGCTCGCGAACCGGAGGTACGCGACCTCGTCGAGCTCGCGCAGCGGCGGCAGGATGGCGAGGCCGATGTCGTTCGCCTCGATCTGGGACGTGCCGGAGGCCCGGACGGCCTCCTCCACCTTCTGGGCCAGCAAGGCGAGGTCGCCGTCGGTCACCGGTCGCCCCTGGCAGGCCTTCCGCACGCCCGAGATGATCTTCTCCCGGCTGAAGGACTCGAGCACGCCGTTGCGCTTGACGACGTTCAGGCTCGCCGTCTCGGTGGTGCTGAACCGTCGACCGCAGTTCGGGCACTGGCGTCGGCGGCGGATCGAGGTGCCGTCGTCGCTCGTGCGCGAGTCGACGACGCGGGAATCGGGGTGGCGGCAGAAGGGGCAGAACATGGTGCCCTCAGCGTACTGGCAGCGGGGACGGCCGACGGCGGGGCGACGGCGAGGGCGGTGACGGCCCTAGGGCCGCGAGAGGCGCGCCGCGACGGCCTCGCCGTGCGCCGGCAGGAGCTCCGCCCGCGACAGGGCGACGAGCCGGTCGGCGACCTCGGCGAGGGCGTGCGGCTCGTAGCGGACGATCTGCTGGGGCCGCAGGAACGTGTAGGCGCCGAGGCCGGACGAGAAGCGGGACTGGCCGCTGGTCGGGAGGACGTGGTTCGAGCCCGCGAGGTAGTCGCCGAGGCTGACGGGCGTGCTCGCGCCGACGAAGACGGCCCCGGCGCTCGTGATGCGCGCCAGGACGGCGTCGTCGTCGGCCGTCTGGATCTCGAGGTGCTCGGGCCCGTACGCGTTGCTGAAGTCGGTCGCGGCGGTCATGTCGTCGACGAGGACGATGGCCGACTGGCGGCCGTCGAGGGCGGTCTGCACCCGGTCGGCGCTGAGGGTGCGCGGGACGAGGCGCTCGAGCTCCGCCACGACCGCGTCGGCCAGCTCGGGCGAGTCGGTGACGAGCACGGCGGAGGCCACCTCGTCGTGCTCGGCCTGGCTGATGAGGTCGACCGCGACGAGCGTGGCGTCGGCGCTGGAGTCGGCGATCACGAGGATCTCGGTGGCGCCCGCGACCGCGTCGATCCCGACCTGCCCACGGACGTGCTGCTTGGCCGCCGCGACGAAGTTGTTGCCCGGCCCCGTGATGACCTGGACCGGCTCGAGGCCGATCTCGGGCACGCCGTAGGCGAGGGCCCCGACGGCGCCGGCCCCGCCGACGGCGTAGACCTCGTCGATGCCGAGGAGCCCGGCTGCCCCGAGGATGACGGGGTGCACCCCTCCCCCGTGCTCGCGCTGCGCCGGCGAGACCAGGGCGATCGACCGCACGCCGGCGACCTGGGCGGGGACGACGTTCATGACGACGCTCGACGGGTAGACGGCCTTGCCGCCGGGCACGTAGACCCCGGCGCGGTCGACCGGCTGCCAGCGCTGCTCGATGACCGCGCCGTCGGCGGGGCGGGTGACGCTGCCGGACGGCACCTGGGCCCGGCTGGCCTCGGTCACGCGGACGATCGACTCCTCGAGGGCGGCGCGGACGAGCGGGTCGAGCGCGTCGACCGCGGCGCGGACCGCCTCGACGGGCACCCGGAGCTGCTCGGTGCGGACGCCGTCGAACCGCTGGGCCTGGTCGCGGAGCGCGGCGGCCCCCCGCTCGCGGACGTCGAGGACGAGCTGCGCCGCCGACTCGGCGGCGGCGCTGACGTCGACGTGCGAGCGGGGCACGAGGGCGAGGAGGTCGGCGTGGGTAGGCTCGAGGCCCCGGAGGTCTGTGGTCTGGATCATGGCCCGGCCAGCCTAGTCACCCGCGCACGGCGGTGGCCCGGCCCGGGCAGACCCGCAGGAGGACCTCGCCCATGACCGACCAGCCCGTCCCCGAGCCCCCCGTCTCGCACGACCTCGACGCCTTCAAGCAGGCGTTCCGTCGACACGCCGCCGGGGTGGCCATCGTCACCGCGCGCGACGCGGGCGGCTCGCCCGTCGGCTTCACCGCGACGTCGCTGGCCTCCCTCGCCGCGGTGCCGCCCCTCGCGACCTTCAACATGGCGCGGACCGCGAGCTCCTGGCCCGCCGTCGCGGAGACGGACCACGTCATCGTCCACCTCCTGGGGCTGCGCAACCGCGACCTGGCGGCGAAGATGGCCGGCCCCGCCGCCGAGCGCTTCGTCGGCGACCACTGGGAGGAGGGACCTCACGGGCTGCCCCTGCTCCGCGGGGTGACGGCCTGGATGTCGGGCCGGGTCGTCGAGCGCTTCCCCGTCGCCGCCAACGCCGTCGTCGTCGTCCAGGTGGAGCAGGGCGACGTCGGGGTGGACGACGACGCCCTGCTCTACCACGACCGCCGGTACCTGCGGCCCCTGCACCTGGACGAGTAGCCGGAGCTAGACCAGGCAGCCGGGGCCGAGGAGGCTCTTCAGCTCGCCGAACAGGTCGGCGGTCACGTCGACCGGCATCGGGATCTCGAACATGCGGGCGAGGTCGCCCTTCACCAGGCGGAGGCGGACCTCGGTCGAGCCGGAGTGCCGACCGAGGACGGCCGCGAGCTCCGTCACGGTGTCGGTCGTGGCCCGGTGCTCGGGCATCTGCAGGACGAGCGGGCCCTGGTTCACGCCCACCCCGAGATCCGGCGTGAACATGCTCGCCGCGTGCATGTTCATGCCGTCGTCACGCACGCTCACGCGGCCCTTGAGCACGATGATCGAGTCGCCGACCAACGACGGCCCGAACTCCTGGTACGTCTTGCCGAGGAACATCGCGGAGATCTCGCCGCCGAAGTCCTCGACGGTGATGATGCCGTACGGGTTGCCGGAGTTGCGGGCCACGCGGTGCTGGACGCTCGTGATGAGCCCTGCGATGGTCACGGTCTCGCCGTCGATCGTGGCGGGGTCGCTCGACAGCACGTCGGTGACGGTGGTGCTGGCGTGCTTGGCCAGCGGCAGCTCCAGGCCGGCGAGGGGGTGGTCCGAGACGTAGAGGCCGAGCATGTCGCGCTCGAAGGCGAGCTTGTCGCGCTTGGTCCACTCCGGGCGCTCGGGCACGTGCTGCACGTCCTGCGGCTCGTCCCACAGGGAGTCGAAGTCGAAGCCGACCTGGCCGTTCGCCTCGGCCCGCTTCTCGCTGACGGCGGCCTCGACCGCGGACTCGTGGATCTCGACGAGCGCGCGGCGGGTCGACCCGAGGCTGTCGAAGGCCCCGGCCTTGACGAGGGACTCCACCGTGCGCTTGTTCGCGACGGGCAGCGGGACCTTGCGCAGGAAGTCGTGGAACGACGAGAAGGCGCCCTCCTTCTGCCGCGCTGCGATGACGTGGTCGACGACGTTGAAGCCGACGTTGCGGACGGCGCCCATGCCGAAGCGGATGTCGTCGCCGACGGCGGCGAAGAACCCGATCGACTCGTTGACGTCGGGAGGCAGCACCTTGATGCCCATGCGTCGGCACTCGTTGAGGTACAGGCCGAGCTTGTCGCGGGAGTCGCCGGTCGAGGTGAGCAGGGCGGCCATGTACTCGGCGGGGTAGTGCGCCTTGAGGTAGGCCGTCCAGTACGAGACGACGCCGTAGGCCGCCGAGTGGGCCTTGTTGAAGGCGTAGTCGGAGAACGGCAGCAGGATGTCCCAGAGCATCTTCACGGCGTCGGGCGAGAAGCCGTTGTCGAACATGCCCTGCTCGAACCCGGCGTACTGCTTGTCGAGCTCCGACTTCTTCTTCTTGCCCATCGCGCGGCGGAGGATGTCCGCCTGGCCGAGGGAGAACCCGGCGACCTTCTGCGCGATCGCCATCACCTGCTCCTGGTAGATGATCAGGCCGTAGCTCGTCGAGAGGATCTCCTTCAGGGGCTCCTCGAGCTCGGGGTGGATCGGTGTGATCTCCTGCGCGCCGTTCTTCCGCAGCGCGTAGTTGGTGTGCGAGTTCGCGCCCATGGGCCCCGGGCGGTAGAGCGCGATGACGGCCGAGATGTCCTCGAAGTTGTCGGGCTTCATCAGCCGGAGCAGCCCCCGCATGGGGCCGCCGTCGAGCTGGAACACGCCGAGCGTGTCGCCGCGGCCCAGGAGGTCGTAGGCCGCGCGGTCGTCGAGCTCGAGGTCCTCCAGGACGAGGTCGAAGCCGCGGTTCGTCCGGATGTTGTCGAGGGCGTCGTTGATGATCGTGAGGTTGCGCAGCCCCAGGAAGTCCATCTTGATCAGCCCGAGCGACTCACAGGCCGGGTAGTCGAACTGCGTGACGATCTGGCCGTCCTGCTCGCGCTTCATGATCGGGATGATGTCGATCAGCGGGTCGCTCGACATGATGACGCCCGCGGCGTGCACGCCCCACTGGCGCTTCAGCCCCTCGAGCCCCAGCGCGGTGTCGAAGACCGTGCGGGCCTCGGGGTCGGTCTCCACGACCGTCCGGATGTCGCCCGCCTCCTTGTAGCGGTCGTGCTGCTTGTCGAAGATCCCCGTGAGCGGGATGTCCTTGCCCATGACGGCGGGCGGCATCGCCTTGGTGAGCTTCTCGCCCATGCCGAAGGGGAAGCCGAGCACTCGACTGCTGTCTTTCAGGGCCTGCTTCGCCTTGATCGTTCCGTAGGTGACGATCTGCGCGACGCGCTCGTCGCCGTACTTCTCCGTCACGTACTGGATGACCTCGCCCCGGCGACGGTCGTCGAAGTCGACGTCGAAGTCGGGCATCGAGACGCGGTCCGGGTTGAGGAAGCGCTCGAAGATGAGGCCGTGACGGAGCGGGTCGAGGTCGGTGATGCGCATGGCGTAGGCGGCCATCGAGCCGGCGCCCGACCCGCGGCCGGGGCCCACCCGGATGCCGTTCTCCTTGGACCAGTTGATGAAGTCGGCGACGACGAGGAAGTACCCGGGGAACCCCATGCCCGTGATGACGCCGATCTCGTACTCGGCCTGCTTGCGCACGTCGTCGGGGATGCCCGCGGGGTAGCGGTACACCAGGCCCTTCTCGACCTCCTTGATGAACCAGGTCTCTTCGGTCTCGCCCTCCGGCACGGGGTACCTCGGCATGTAGTTCGCCGAGGTGTTGAACTG
The DNA here is from genome assembly GCF_014842245.1 of Frigoribacterium sp. CFBP 13707. Taxonomy (NCBI): domain Bacteria; kingdom Bacillati; phylum Actinomycetota; class Actinomycetes; order Micrococcales; family Microbacteriaceae; genus Frigoribacterium; species Frigoribacterium sp. CFBP 13707. Next base: position 194,958 of record NZ_JACYVL010000003.1, on the reverse strand, counting down.
GACGTCGCACCGCTCGGCGATGAGCAGGGTGTTGTCACAGGCCTCCGGGTGGTCGCGGAAGAGGTGGCGCATCTGCTTCGCGGACTTCAGGTAGAACTCGTCGGCGTCGAACTTGAAGCGGTTGGGGTCGTTCAGCGTCGAGCCGGACTGGACGCAGAGCAGCGCGGCGTGGCTGGTCGCGTCGTGCTCGTGCGTGTAGTGCAGGTCGTTCGTGGCGACGAGGGGCAGACCGAGGTCCTTCGCGAGGCGCAGCAGGTCGCCCATGATCTGCCGCTCGATGCCGAGGCCGTGGTCCATGATCTCGGCGAAGTAGTTCTCGCGGCCGAAGATGTCGCGGAAGTCAGCCGCGGCCTTCACCGCCTCGTCGTACTGGCCGAGGCGGAGGCGCGTCTGCACCTCGCCGCTCGGGCAGCCCGTCGTCGCGATGAGGCCCTCGGAGTACTGGGAGAGCAGCTCGCGGTCCATGCGCGGCTTGAAGTAGTAGCCCTCGAGCGATGCCCGGGACGACAGCCGGAACAGGTTGTGCATGCCGGTCGTGTTCTCGGAGAGCAACGTCATGTGCGTGTACGCACCGGCGCCGGAGACGTCGTCACGCCCGCCGTCGCCCCAGCGCACGCGCGTCTTGTCGCCGCGGTGCGTGCCGGGCGTGATGTAGGCCTCGGTGCCGATGATCGGCTTCACGCCCGCCTCGGTCGCGGTCTTCCAGAAGTCGTACGCCCCGAACACGTTGCCGTGGTCGGTGACCGCGACGGCCGGCATGCCCTGGGCCGCGGCCTCCGTGATGAGCGGCTTGACCCTCGCCGCCCCGTCGAGCATCGAGTACTCGCTGTGCACGTGCAGATGGACGAATGAGTCTTCGTTCGAGGCCACTCGGCTCCCCGTCTCCTGGTGTTCCTGACTACTGGAGGAACAGCCTAACCGGCACGGAGGACATCGAGCGCGTGCTGCAGGTCGGCCGGGTAGGTCGACCGGTAGACCACGGGCCCACCCGTGCCGGGGTGCCGGAACCCGAGCTGGACGGCGTGCAGCCACTGCCGCGTGAGGCCGAGCTTGGCGGAGAGCGTCGGGTCCGCCCCGTAGGTGGCGTCGCCGACGCAGGGGTGCCGCTGGGCGGCCATGTGGACGCGGATCTGGTGCGTGCGACCTGTCTCGAGGTGGATCTCGAGGAGGGACGCGGAGGGGAAGGCCTCCACGGTCTCGTAGTGGGTGACCGACGGCTTGCCGTCGACCACGACGGCGAACTTCCAGTCCGACGACGGGTGACGCCCGATGGGCGCGTCGACCGTGCCGGTCAGGGGGTCGGGGTGCCCCTGCACGACCGCGTTGTAGATCTTCTCCACGGTGCGTTCGCGGAACGCCTGCTTCAGCTCGGCGTAGGCGCGTTCGGTCTTCGCGACGACCATGAGCCCGCTCGTGCCGACGTCGAGGCGGTGGACGATGCCCGCACGCTCGGCCGCGCCCGAGGTGGCCACGGTGAAGCCCGCGGCGGCGAGGCCGCCCAGCACGGTCGGCCCCGTCCAGCCCACGGACGGGTGCGCGGCGACGCCCACGGGCTTGTCGACGACGACGATCTCGTCGTCGTCGTGCACGATGCCGAGCCCGGGCACGTCGACCGGGACGACGGACGGCGCCTCCTTCGGGGCCCACGAGACCTCGAGCCACGCGCCGGCCTCGAGGCGGTCGGACTTGCCGACGGTGCGGCCGTCCACCTCCACGCCGCCGCTCGAGGCGACCTCGGCGGCGAAGGTCCGGCTGAAGCCGAGGAGCTTGGCGAGGGCGGCGTCGACGCGCTCACCCGCGAGGCCGTCGGGGACGGGCAGGGACCGCTGCTCGCTCATCGGGGCTCCGTCGTCGGGGTGGCCGCGACGTCGGCGTCGCCCGGGGAGGCGGTGGCCTGGCCCTCGACGGCGCGGTCGTCGGCCTCGGTGTGGCCCCCGCGCGGCGTCCGGCTGCCGTCGAGGCCGACGCCGAGCAGCGTCAGGAGGACGAGGAGGCCCATGCTGGAGACGATGAAGATGTCGGCGACGTTGAAGATCGCCGGCAGCAGCTTCGGGAAGTACAGGAAGTCGACGACGTGCCCCTGCCCGAACGACGGCTCCCGGAAGAGCCGGTCGGTGAGGTTGCCGAGGGTGCCGCCGAGCAGCATGCCCAACATGATCGCCCAGGCCACCGACCTGATGCGCTTCGCGAAGACGACGATGGCGACGACGACGGCCGAGGCGGCGAGGGAGAAGACCCACGTCGTGCCGCTGGCCAGGGAGAACGCCGCGCCGGGGTTCTTGACGAAGAGGAGCTGGAAGAAGGAGCCGAGCACGTCGACCGCCCGGCCCTCGACGAGGTCACGCGTGACGAGGTGCTTGGTGCCCTGGTCGAGGGCGTAGGCCACGACAGCGACGAAGGCCAGCGCCGCGATGACGCGGACGCTGACCTTCGCAGCGGGATCTCGAGGTGCCAAGACCCTAGTTGGAGCCGAAGCCCTGCGCGCTGGCGGGCTGGGGCTCAGAGGCGCCCTCGCCGTCGAGCTCGTGCAGCTGGCCCTCGATGTAGCTCTTCAGCTTCTGGCGGTAGTCGCGCTCGAAGGTGCGGAGGTCGTCGATGCGACGCTCCAGGCCCGTGCGCTCGCCGTTCAGCTGCTCGAGGACCTCGCGGCGCTTGGTCTCGGCCTCGCCCACGACCTCCCGCGAACGGGCCTCCGCGTCGGCGACGACCTCCCGCGAGCGGTTCTCGGCGTCGCCGACGAGCTCCGCGGAGCGCGCCTCGGCCTCGGCCACGACACGGGCGGCGGTCGACTGCCCCTCGGCGATGAGCGCGTCGCGCTTCTCCGCGCCTTCGCGGACGTGCTCCTCGTGGAGGCGACGTGCCAGCTGGAGCAGGCTGTTGGTGCTCTCGGTCTCGTCGGCCGACGGGCCGGCGAAGGCCGGGACGGGCGTGACGGCGGCGGGAGCCGCGGCGACCGGAGCGACGGGCTCCGGGGCTGCCACCGGCTCGGCCTTCTCGAGGACCGGCTCGGGCGCGGACGCCGGCTCGGGCACCGACGCGGGGGCCGGAGCGCTGGCGACCGGGGCCGCGACGGCGGCGTCACGCTGACCGTCGCCGGCGGCGGACTCCGCCGAGGCGAGGCGCTGGCGCAGCTCGTCGTTCTCCGCGCCCAGGCGCCGGAGCTCGGCGACGACCTCGTCCAGGAAGTCGTCGACCTCGTCCTGGTCGTAGCCCTCGCGGAACTTGGTCGGCTGGAACCGCTTGTTGACTACGTCTTCCGGCGTCAAAGCCATTGCCGTCACCTCGTGAATCTGTTGGATCGTGTGATCGTGGTCTGGGTCGTGCACTACACCGTAGCGAACGATCGCCCGTCGGGACGGGGAGGGGCACCGAGGCCCCGCGGAGAGCCTACCCTCTCGGGCGGCGACGACGGGCGTCGCGCGCGGCGCCGTGTCAGATGCGGGCGAAGACGCCCATCAGGACGACGACCGCCAGCATGATGAGGCTCCAGCCGAAGTCGAGCGCGACCGAGCCGAGCCGGACCGGGGGCAGGACCTTGCGGACGGCCTTGATCGGCGGGTCGGTGACCGTGTAGGTCACCTCGGCGAGCACGAGCACGGCCCCCCGGGGCCGCCAGCCCCGGCTGAACGACTGGGCGAGGTCGAAGACGAACCTCGACCACATGAGCAGGAAGAAGACCAGGAGCGCGTAGTACACGATCGAGGAGATCAGGGAGACGATCATGGGGGTGTCATCAGCTCGCACGAGTCGGCGCGGCGGAGGCCGCGGGAGGGGGGCGGACGGCGGCTCGGCCGCACCCGGTCAGGACTGCGAGAAGAACGACGCCTCGATGTCGGACTCTACCTCAGCCTGCTCACCGCTCACTGCGATGTGGGCGGGCGACAGCAGGAACACCTTGTTCGTGACGCGCTCGATCTTGCCGAAGAGCCCCTGCGAGAGGCCGCTGGCGAAGTCGACGAGGCGACGAGCGTCGGCCTCCGTCATCTGGGAGAGGTTGATGATCACGGGGATGCCGTCGCGGAAGCTCTCGGCGATCGCCTGGGCGTCCTTGTACTCCCGGGGGTGGACGGTGAGGATCTCGTTCATGTCGTGGGGCACCGTGTTCTTCGTGGTCGGGGTCGTGGCGCGGCGGAGCGGCGTCACGGGGGCGCGAGTGGGGGTCGGGGCGGAGGCGGCGGCCGGCACGGCGACGGGGGCGACGGGCGACGGCGCGGCGGCGGGCGCGGCCGACCGTGCGGCAGGCTGGGCAGCGGCCTGCTGGGCTGGCTGCTCGTCGTACTCGAGCTCTTCGTCGGCGAGGCCCAGGTAGACCATCGTCTTGCGCAGGGGGTTGGCCATGGGGGTGTCCTCCGGATCGTGGATCGTCTAGACCGACATTAACCAGCGTCGGGCCGAGAACCCGTGATTGCCGTGCCGATGCGGAGGTGTGTCGCGCCCTCGGCGATCGCGTCGGCGAAGTCCTGCGACATCCCGGCCGAGATCTGGTCGGCGTCGGGCGCCACGGCCCGGACCCGCTCCGAGACGAGCCGGAGGCGCTCGAAGGCCGGGCGGGCCGGTGCGTCGAGGGGCGCGACGGCCATGACGCCCCGGAGCCGCAGGCCCGGGGTCGCGAGGACCCGCTCGACGAGCGCGTCCACCTCCGCCTCGGCGACGCCCCCGCGGCCGGGGTCGTCGGTGAGGTTCACCTGCACGAAGCCGTCCACCCACGTCCCGTCGTCCGACCCGAGCGCGTCGACGACGCTGGCGCGGTCGAGGGAGTGGACCGCCGAGGCGTAGCGCCGTGCCTGGCGGGCCTTCTTCGACTGCAGCTGGCCGACGAAGTGCCAGCGGAGGCCCTCGAGGTCGGCCGTCTCCGCCGACTTGGCCTGCGCCTCCTGGTGTCGGTTCTCCCCGACGTCACGGACGCTGAGCGCGTGGAGCTCACGCACGAGCGACGCGGGGTGGAACTTGGTCACGACGATCGTCGTGACCGAGGCCGGGTCGCGTCCGGCCGCCCGAGCCGCGTCGGAGACGCCGGAGGCGACACGGGCGAGTCGCTCGCCCGTGTCGCCTCCGCCGAGGGGGTCGCCCGTCACTACTTCAGGAAGTCGGGGACGTCGAGGTCGTCGTCGCCGTCGTCGAAGGCGGGGTCGGAGGCGCGGGTGGCCGCGGGCTCCTCCGGACGACGCCACGAGTGCGAGTCCGAGCCGGCACCGCTGTCGGCGATGGCCGAGACGCCGGGCACCGCGGCGGACGAGGAGCCCTCCGACTCGACGAAGCTCGAGCGACGCTCCTTCGACTTGGCCTGGGGCTCTCCGCCGTCGAAGCCCGCGGCGATGACCGTCACGCGGACCTCGTCGCCGAGGGTGTCGTCGATGACGGCGCCGAAGATGATGTTGGCCTCGGAGTGGACGGCCTCCTGCACCAGGCGAGCCGCGTCGTTGATCTCGAAGATGCCGAGGTTCGAGCCGCCCTGGATGGAGAGCAGCACGCCGTGTGCACCGTCGATGCTGGCCTCGAGCAGCGGCGAGGCGACGGCCAGCTCGGCCGCCTTGATGGCCCGGTCGGCACCGCGCGACGAGCCGATGCCCATCAGCGCGGAGCCCGCCCCCTGCATGACCGACTTGACGTCGGCGAAGTCGAGGTTGATGAGGCCGGGGGTCGTGATCAGGTCGGTGATGCCCTGGACGCCGGCGAGGAGGACCTGGTCGGCGGTGCCGAAGGCCTCCACCATGGAGATGCCGCGCTCGGAGATCTCGAGGAGGCGGTCGTTCGGGACGACGATGAGGGTGTCGACCTCGTCCTTCAGGGCTGCGACGCCCGCCTCGGCCTGCGCCTGACGACGCTTGCCCTCGAAGCCGAAGGGCTTCGTGACGACGCCGATCGTGAGCGCGCCGATCGACTTCGCGATCCGGGCCACGACGGGTGCGCCGCCGGTGCCCGTGCCGCCGCCCTCGCCGGCCGTGACGAAGACCATGTCGGCCCCGGCCAGGGCCTCCTCGATCTCCTCCGCGTGGTCCTCCGCCGCACGGCGGCCGACCTCGGGGTCGGCGCCGGCGCCGAGGCCCCGGGTGAGCTCGCGGCCGACGTCGAGCTTGACGTCGGCGTCGCTGAGCAGGAGCGCCTGGGCGTCGGTGTTGATGGCGATGAACTCGACTCCGCGGAGCCCGAGCTCGATCATGCGGTTGACGGCGTTGACGCCACCGCCGCCGACACCGACGACCTTGATCACGGCTAGGTAGTTGTGGTTCGTTGTCACGTCCGGGCCTCCGCTGGAACCTTAACTCTGTGATTGAAGGTCAAGGTTGTACATTGTATTCGAGTGGGTCAGTCACAAGGTATGGGTCGCGCCTCACCGCCGACCACTCCGAGACGGGCGTGTCGCGAAGGCCGGTCTCAGCGAGTGCGGATGATGCCGTTGTCGGGCGCTGAGACGTCGTACTCGACCGAGGCCGCCGGGTCGCGCTTCGCCTGGTCGGCGACGAGGCCGGCGAGCACCTGCGCCTTCTTCTCCGAGTGCTCGGCGCTGCCCCAGACGACCTGCTCCCCCGAGGTGAGGGCGAGCGTGACGTCGTCGGCCGTCGACGCCGTGACCGTGTCGACGGTGCTGCGGAGCGTGAGCGGCAGGGCGAGGAGCACCTCCGCCGCCGACCGGAAGGCCGTGCCGTCGAGGGGCGCGCCGCCGACGTCGACCTGCGGCACGCCGTCCTGACGACCGTCGAGGCGCTGCACGACGATGCCCGCGGGGTCGACCAGGTCGACGCCGTCGGCCGTCGCCACCGTGGCGATCGGCTGGCGCTCGGTCACGCGGATGACGAGGGTGTGGGGCGGGGCGGTCTCGGTGACGTAGCTCGCGATGAGGGGGAACTGCTCCAGCTCGCCGGTGATGCGGTCGAAGTCGACGAGGGCCAGGGGCGTGCCGAGCTGGTCGTCCACGGCGGCCGTCACGGCGCTCGCGTCGACGCGGCTCGTGCCCTCCACCCGGATCTCCTGCAGGGAGAGGAGCGGTGAGAAGACGGCCACGGTCACCGACGCCACGAGGACGACGACGACCGCGCCGACGGCGGTCCAGGTGGCCCGCCGATGGCGCGAGCGGCGCGTGAAGCGACGCACCTCGGACTTCTCGACGCGGCGACGCTGACGCGACGCCCGCCGGGCCGCACGACGCGCCTCCGCGGCTCTCTCGCGTGCGGCGGCCGCCGTCGTGTCGGCCGGCCCGATGCGCGGGGGCTCGGCCGGGCGCACGGCCTCGGGGCGACCGTCCGCCGGGCGGGCGTCCGCAGGCCGAGCGACCTCGGGGCGCGCCGCCGCAGGGCCGGCGGCCGCAGGGCCGGCGGCCGCAGGGCCGGCGGCCGCAGGTCGGCCGATGCGGGCCGAGCGGGAGGCGCGGGGAGGCCCGGTGACGACGGACACGGGGCCCGTGTCGACGTCGTCCGAGGCCCCGGGGGCCGACGCCGACGTCTCCGCGCCGCGGCGGCGCCGCGCCAGCCGGTCGGCGAGGGACGGTCGGCCGTGGCCGTCCGCCGGCGGCTCGGGGGCGGGCTCCGGGGGCGGCTCGAAGCCCTCGGGGCGCTTCACGCTCCGGTCTCCTCCGCGGTCGACGGGTCGGGGGCGGTGGCGGCGTCGAGCGCGCCGAGCAGCTGGGGCACGATGCGGTAGACGTCGCCGCAGCCGAGCGTGATGACGAAGTCGCCCTCCCGAGCGACCTCCGCCGTGCGGACCGCCGCGGACTGCCAGTCCGGCACGAAGTCGACGCGCTCGGGGTCGCGGAAGGCCCCCGAGACGAGCGCGCCGGTGACGCCGGGCTCAGGGTCCTCACGGGCCCCGTAGACGTCGAGGACGATCGTGTGGTCGGCCAGGCGCTCGTAGGTCTCGGCGAACTCGCCGGCCATCATCCGCGTTCGGCTGTACAGGTGCGGCTGGTGCACGGCGATCAGGCGCCCCTCCCCCACGACCGACCGGGCGGCCTGCAGCGCCGCGGCGACCTCGGTCGGGTGGTGGGCGTAGTCGTCGTAGACGCTGACGCCCCGCACGGTGCCGTGCAGCTCGAAGCGTCGCTCGGTGCCGCCGAAGGCCTCGAGCCCGCGGACGGCGGCCTCGGCCTCGACGCCGAGGCCCACGAGCACCGCGAAGGCGCCGGCCGCGTTCACCGCGTTGTGGTGGCCCGGCACGCGCAGCTGGACGGGCAGGCTGCGGCCGTCGTGGTGGAGCGTGAACGACACCGGCCCGCTCGACGCGACGTCGGTGATGCGGACGTCCGCCGACCCGTCGAGCCCGAAGGTCACGACCCGCGGGTGGTCGAGCGCCTCCGTGACCCGCCGGGCGCCCGCGTCGTCGCTCGAGATGACGACGAGCTCGGAGGCGGCGCCCGCGAACTCGACGAAGGCCCGGTCGAACGCCTCGTGCGACCCGTAGTGGTCGAGGTGGTCGGCGTCGACGTTGGTGACCAGCGCGATCGCCGTGTCGTAGAGCAGGAAGGAGCCGTCGGACTCGTCGGCCTCGACGACCACCAGCTCCTCCGAGCCGCCGGCGGCGCTCACGCCGAGCGACTGGATGACGCCGCCGTTGACGAAGCTGGGGTCGCGCCCGGCGGAGAGCAGCGCCGTCACGATCATCCCGGTCGAGGTCGTCTTGCCGTGCGCGCCGGCGACCGAGACCAGGCGCTGGCCGCCGATCAGGGAGGCGAGGGCCTGCGACCGGTGCAGCACGGGCACGCCGTCGGCGAGGGCCCGCTGGTACTCCGGGTTGTCCTGCCAGAGGGCGCCGGTGACGACGAGGGTGTCCGCGTCGCCGACGTTCGCGGCGTCGTGGCCGATCGCGATCTCGGCGCCGAGCTCGCGCAGGGCCGAGACCGACGCCGACTCGCGGATGTCGGAGCCGGTGACGCGGTGGCCCGCGGCCAGGAACACCCGGGCGATGCCGCTCATGCCCGAGCCGCCGATGCCGACGAAGTGGACGGCCCCGAGGTCGGAGGGGATCTGCTGCTGGAGGTCTGGCTTGATCATGCGTTCTCGGCGTCCGTCTCGGAGGGGCTGGTCGGGGTCGCCGTCGATCGGCCGCGCGCGTGGGCGGCGGGGCGGGACGACGAGGAGGCGCGGTCGACGGCGTCGAGGACGAGGTCGACCGTGCGGTCGGTCCCGTCCAGCACCCCCACCGTGGCCGCGCGGACCGCCATGTCGGCGATCGCGGCGCGGTCGAGCAGCAGGCGCACGAGCTCCCGGTCGACCCACTCCGGCGTGAAGTCGGCGTCGGCCACCAGCAGGGCGCCGCCCGCCTCGACGACGTCGGTGGCGTTGAAGCGCTGCTCGCCGTTGCCGACGGGGTACGGCACCAGGACGGAGGGCAGGCCGAGCGCGGTGAGCTCGCTGACGGTCGCCGAGCCCGACCGCGACACGACGAAGTCCGCGGCCGCCAGGGCGAGGTCCATGCGGTCGCAGTAGCGGAGCAGGTGGTGCCCGGCCAGCCCGGTCGACCGGAGGTCGGACTTCTCGCCGGTGATGTGGAGCACCTGCCAGCCGGCGCCGACGATGCTGGCGGCGGACCGCGCGACCGTCTCGTTGAGGCGACGGGCTCCGCTGGAGCCGCCGGTGACCAGCACCGTGGGCAGCGCGGGGTCGAGGCCGAACTCGGCCAGCGCCTCCTGACGTCGTGCTCGGCGGTCGAGCGTCTCGATCTCGTCGCGGAGCGGCATGCCGACGCGACGTGCCCCTCGGAGCTTCGTCGACCGGAAGACGACGCCGACGTGGGGCGTGAGGAACGAGCCCAGCACGTTCGCCATGCCGGGCTTCGCGTTCGCCTCGTGGACGACGAGCGGGACGTGCTCGCGACGCGCGGCGACGTAGGCGGGTGCCGAGGCGTAGCCGCCGAAGCCGACCACGACGTCGACCGCGTGCTCGCGGAGCAGGCGACGGACGCCGTCGACGGCGCCCTTGAGCGCCCCCGGGAAGCCGAGCGCCGCCCGGGAGGGGCGTCGCGGGAAGGGGAGCCGCGGCACGGTGAGCAGCTCGTAGCCCCGCTGCGGGACGAGCCGGGCCTCGAGCCCCTCTGCGGTGCCGAGGACGAGGATCGTCGCGGTGGGCTCACGGCGCCGCAGACGGTCGGCCACGGCCAGGAGCGGGTTGACGTGCCCGGCGGTGCCGCCGCCGGCGAGGAGGTACGTGGTCATCGGAGAGACCCTACCCGCTGCCCGACGGGCGGCATGGGCACGGTCGGGTCCTCCGGACGGCGGGCGAACGACAGCACCACGCCGATGGCGGCGAGGGTGACGATGAGCGCCGAGCCCCCGGCGGAGATGAGCGGCAGGGGGACGCCGAGCACGGGCAGCAGCCCGAGGACGACCGCGATGTTGATCAGGGCCTGGCCGATGATCCACGCCGTGACCGCACCCGTGACGACCCGCACGAACGGGTCGTTCGTGCGGCGGATGATCTTGACGAACCCGACGGCGAGCACGACGAAGAGCGCGAGGACGACGATCGCCCCGATGAGACCGAGCTCTTCACCGACGATGGCGAAGATGAAGTCGTTGTCGGCCTCCGGCAGCCACGACCACTTCGATTTCGAGTTGCCGAGGCCGACGCCGAACAGGCCGCCGGAGGCCAGGGCCCAGGTGCCGTGCAGCGACTGCCAGCAGGCGGCCTGGTAGTCGCTCGAGTCGGTGCAGCCGGACATCCACGCGGCGATCCGCTCGTTGCGGGAGTCGGAGCCCGAAGCGATGATCGGCACCACGGCGAGCAGGAAGAGCACGGGCACGGCGAGGAAGCGGAGGCGCACCCCGGCGAACCAGACGGCCGCGAAGACCAGGAGGAGCATGACCATCGTCGTGCCGAGGTCGCCGCCGAGGATGACGAGGCCCACCGACACCCCGACGACGGGCACGAGCGGGATCGCCAGGTGCTTCCAGTCGTCGAGGAGGTCGCGTTTGACGCTGAGGATCATGCCGAGCCAGACGGCCAGGGCGAGCTTGACCGCCTCGGACGGCTGCGCACTGAAGGAGGAGCCGAGCTCGATCCAGTTCCGGTTGCCGCCGACCTCGTAGCCGAGGGGGGTGAAGACCAGGAGCTGGAGGACCACGGCCGCCAGCAGGATGTGCCAGGCCCAGCGCTTCCAGAACCAGATCGGCACGCGCGAAGCGATCAGCATGAGCGGCACGCCGATCGCGGCGTACATGCCCTGGCGGATGAAGGCGCCGAAGAAGGAGGTGTGCTTCGACGAGATGTACTGCTCGACGCTCGACGAGGAGAGGACCATGACGAGGCCCAGCACGACCATGAAGAGGGTCGTGCCGAGGATCAGGAAGAACGAGCCGGTCTCCGCGGCGAAGAGCTTCTTGACCGCGACGACGGCGGCGGCTTGCCGCACGTCGTGCGGGTGCGCGCCGTGCTCGCCCTCGCCGTGCCCCCGAGCCCCGCGGGCGCCCGGGGAGCGGACGGACGGCGGGGCTGCGGCGGGGGCCGACGGGGCGGCGGACCGGGTGCGCGGCGCCGCCGCGCGGGGACGCGACGCGTCAGTCGGTCGCCGGCGCGGGAGGCTGGACGGCAGGTCGGCCATCGGCGTCACCCCTCAGGTGCTCGTGGACGGCGGCGGCCCAGGCTCGGCCGCGTGCCGTGTAGTCGGTGAACTGGTCGAAGGACGCCGCGGCCGGTGCCAGCAGCACCGTGTCGCCCGGGAGCGAGGCCTCCGCCGCGAGGCGGACCGCCGTCGGCATCACCCGCTCAGTGTCGGCCTCGTCGACCTCGAACACGGGGACGTCCGGCGCGTGTCGCCGGAGAGCCTCGAGCACGACCTCGCGGTCGACGCCGATCACGACGACGGCACGGAGGCGGTCGGCGACGTCGGCGACGAGCGGGGCCGGGTCGACTCCCTTGAAGGTGCCGCCGACGACCCAGACGACCGAGGGCGCCGACGTCAGCGAGGCCCGGGCCGCGTGCGGGTTGGTGGCCTTGGAGTCGTCGACGAAGCGGACGCCCCCGGCCTCGGCGACGAGCTCCGTGCGGTGGTGGTCGACGCGGAAGCCGAGCACGGCCTCGCGGACGGCCGCGGGGTCGACGTCGACGGCCCGCACGAGGGCGGCGGCGGAGAGGACGTCGGCGACGAGGTGGTCGGCGCCGAGGCCGACCGCGTCGAGCTCGGTCGTGGTCGCGAGCTCGAGGGCCCGGTGACGCCGGTCGTCGAGGAACGCCCGGTCGACGAGGACGCCGGCGTCGTCGTCGCCCGCGACGACCCCGAAGTCGCTCGGGCCCGGTGCGGAGAGCCCGAAGCCCACCGCGCGGCAGCCCTCCTCGACGTCGGCCTCCTCGACCATGCGCAGCGTGGCGTCGTCGGCCTTGTTGTAGACGCAGGCGACGACCGTGTTCTCGTAGACCTTGGCCTTGGCGTCGCGGTAGGCGCGGGCGCTCCCGTGCCACTCGAGGTGGTCGTCCTCGAGGTTGAGGCAGACGGAGGCGCGGGGCCGGAGGGCGCCCGGGCCGGCGGTCGGCAGCTGGTGCAGCTGGTGGCTCGACAGCTCGACGACGAGGACGTCGAACCCGTCGGGGTCGCGGACGGCGTCGAGCACCGGCACGCCGATGTTGCCGCACGCGGCGGCCCGGCGACCGCCCTGGGTCGCCATCGCGGTGGCGAGCTGCGTCGTCGTCGTCTTGCCGTTCGTGCCGGTGACGAGCAGCCAGTCGGCCACGCGCCCCGTCTTGTCGCGCAGACGCCAGGCGAGCTCGACGTCGCCCCAGACGGCCGCGCCGCTGGAGGCCGCCCAGCGCGCGAGGGGGTGGTGCGGGGCGAAGCCGGGCGAGATGACCACGAGCTCCGGGGCGAGCTCGACCACGGCGGCCGGCGGCTCCTCCATCGCGGGGTCGAGCACCAGCTCGGCGCCGATGAGCGACAGCAGCTCGGCCCGGTCGTCGTCGACGGTCGGGGCCAGGACGACGACGCGCGCGCCGAGCTCGGCGAGCGTGTCGGCCACGGAGAAGCCGGTCACGCCGAGGCCGAGGACGAGCACGCGGAGGCCCCGCCAGTCGGCGTGCCAGCTGCTCAGGCCGTCGAGGCGCGCGGCCAGGGCGGGGTCGAGGGTCGCGTCGCTCACGAGGTGCGCGAGATCCACTCGAGGTAGAACACGCCGACGCCGGCCGCGACGAACAGGCCCGCGATGATCCAGAAACGCACGACCACCGTGACCTCGGCCCACCCCTTGAGCTCGAAGTGGTGGTGCAGGGGGCTCATCAGGAAGATCCGTTTGCCCTTGGTGATCTTGAAGTAGGCGCGTTGCAGGATCACCGAGCCCGTGACGACGAGGAAGAGGCCGCCGATCAGGACGAGGAGCAGCTCGGTGCGGCTGAGGATGGCGAGGGCGGCCAGCGCGCCGCCGAGGCCGAGCGAGCCGGTGTCGCCGAGGAAGATCTGCGCGGGCGAGGTGTTCCACCACAGGAACCCGATGAGACCGCCGCAGATCGCGGCCGCCACGACCGCGAGGTCGAGCGGGTTGGCCACCGTGTAGCAGGCCGACCGCGTGGTCTCGTCGAGGCGCGTGCTGAAGCACGACTGGTTGAACTGCCAGAAGCCGATGAAGATGTACGACGCGATGGCGAGGATGGACGACCCCGTCGCGAGGCCGTCGAGGCCGTCGGCCACGTTGACGCCGTTCGAGGTGCTCACGGTGATGAGCACGACCCAGATGAGGAAGAGCCCTCCGCCGATCACGCTGCCGAACACCATGAAGTCGAGCCACGAGATGTCGCGGATGCCGGAGATCGCGGTGGAGGCGGGGGTCAGGCCGTTCGCGTTGGGGAACGACAGCGCGAGGACGGCGAAGACGGCCCCGACCACGACCTGGCCGGCGATCTTCGCCCAGCCGCCGAGCCCGAGGCTCCGCTGGTTGCGGACCTTGAGGAAGTCGTCGAGGAACCCGACCGTGCCGAGCCCCACCATCATGAACAGCACCAGCAGCCCGCTGAGCGTGAGCTCGTCGCGCGCCACCAGGTGGCCCAGGAAGTAGCCGATGACGGTGCCGAGGATGAGGACGATGCCGCCCATGGTCGCCGTGCCGCGCTTGGTGTGGTGCGACTGCGGGCCGTCGTCGCGGATGAACTGGCCCCAGCCGAGGCGGTGGAAGAGCCGGATGAACAGCGGCGTCATGAGCAGGGTGAAGACCAGCGAGAACCCGCCGGCGATCAGCAGCGCGATCACTCGGTCACCCCCGCGAGGCGGTCGCCGAGGAAGCGCAGGCCCGCCGACTTCGACGACTTGACGAGCACGACGTCGCCCGGGCGCAGCTGCTCGCGGAGCAGCTCGTAGGCGGCGTCGACGTCGTCGACGAGGACGGACTCGCCGTCCCACGAGCCCTCGAGCCCGGCCGCGGTCGAGATGTGGCGGGCGGCGTGGCCGACCACCACGACCTGGCTGACGTTGAGCCGCACGACGAGGCGACCGACACGGTCGTGCTCCTCGCGCGCGGCGTCGCCGAGCTCGGCCATCTCGCCGAGGACGGCGATCGAGCGGCCGCCCTCGGGAACGATCTGGACGAGGGTCTTGAGCGCGGCGGCCACGGAGTCGGGACTCGCGTTGTACGCGTCGTTGACGACGGTGACGCCGTCGCCGCCGTCGAGCACCTCCATCCGCCAGCGCTCGGCGCGGGCGACGCCCTCGAGCACCGTCGCGGCGCGGTCGAGGTCGAGGCCCCACTCCCCCGCGACCGCGAGGGCGGCGAGGGCGTTCATGACGTGGTGCTCGCCGAGGATGCGCAGCGACACCCGTCGGGTCAGGTCGCCGTGGGCGAAGGTGAAGGAGGTGCCCTCGGCCGTCACGTCGACGTCGGAGGCACGGTAGTGCGCCGACGAGGAGAGCCCGAAGGTCACCACGCGCGCGGCCGTGACGGACGCCATCCCGGCGACGCGGTCGTCGTCGGCGTTGAGGATGGCCGTCCCGGTCTCGGGGAGGTCGGTCACCATCTCGGACTTCGCGGCGCGGGTGCCCTCGATGCCGCCGAAGCCGCCGGCGTGGGCGAGGCCGACCTTCAGCACGACGCCGGTGTCGGGGCGGGCGATCTCGACGAGGCGGGCGATCTCGCCCGGGCCGGAGGCCCCCATCTCGACGACGAGGTACTCGGTGTCGTCGTCGATGCGGAGCATCGAGATCGGCGCACCGACGTGGTTGTTGAACGAGCCCTGGGGAGCGACCGTCGCGGCGACGTCGCCGAGGACGGCGCGGAGCATGTTCTTCGTGCTCGTCTTGCCGTTCGAGCCCGTCACGCCGACGACGCGCAGGGCGCCGCGGCGGCGGACCCGCTCGACGACCGCGGCGGCCAGGCGGGAGAGCGCCGTGACGCCGTCGTCGACCACGACGACGGGCACGTCCACGTCGACGGCAGCCTCGGCGACGACGAGGGCGGCGCCGCGCTCGACGGCGGACCCGACGAACAGGCGGCCGTCGGTGACCTCGCCGCGCAGGGCGACGAAGACCGAGCCGGGCTGGACCAGACGGGAGTCGGTCTCGACCGAGCCTGACACGACCTGCTCGGCCCGCGACTCCTGCCCGGGGGCGAGGGAGCCGCCCGTGATCTCGACGACCTCGGCGACGGTGAGGGCGATCACTCGGCCCACCCGGCCTCTCGCAGCGCCGCTCGCGCCTCGTCGCGCGCCGAGTACGGCGTGCGCTCGCCCCGGATGTCGCGGTAGTCCTGGTGGCCGGGCCCGGCCCAGAGGATCGAGTCGCCCTCGTCGGCCAGGCCGACGGCGGTGCGGATCGCGGCCTCGGGCGGGCTGACCTCGTGGATCTCGTGCTCCGGGAAGGCGGCCCGGGCGGCCTCGACGAGCGTCGTGCGGATCGCCTGCGGGTCCTCGAAGCGGGGGTGGTGGTCGGTGACGACGAGGACGTCGGAGCCCGCCGCCGCCACGCGCGCCATCTCGGCCCGCTTGGTCTTGTCACGGTCGCCGTCGGCGCCGAACAGCATGATGACCTTGCCGGGGGTGAACCGGCGCACCGCCGCGAGCGTGGTGAGGAACGCGTCGGGGCTGTGCCCGAAGTCGACGTAGACGCTCGGGCCCCGGTCGCCGGAGACGCGCTCGGTGCGGCCGGGCAGGTACGCCACGATGCCGTCGTCGGCCGCGAGGGCCTGCTCGATGGCACCGAGCTCGAAGCCGGCCTCGACCAGCATGACGAGCGCGAGGGCCGCGTTGGCGACCATGTGCCAGCCGATCAGCGGCACCCGGGTGACGAGCTCGCGGGACTCGGGGCCGGTGAGGCGGAACTCCGTCCACGCGGCCTGCTCGTCGAGGATCTCGACGCGCCAGTCGGCCTCGACCTCGGGGAGGATCGTGATCGTGGTCAGCGGCACGCGCGCGCTGTCGACGACGCGCTGCCCCCACGGGGAGTCGAGCGAGATGACCGCGCGGCGCGAACGGTCGGGCTGGAAGAGCGGCAGCTTCGCCTGGAAGTACTCCTCCATGTCGGCGTAGTCGTCGAGGTGGTCGTGGCTGAGGTTCGTGAACGCGGCCACGTCGAAGACGAGACCGTCGACCCGGTTGCGGCTGAGCGCCTGGGCGCTGACCTCGACGGCGACGGCGCGGACCTCGCTCTCGCGCATGCGGGCCAGCAGGGCGTGCATCTCGCTCGCCTCGGGGGTCGTGAGACGGCTGACGACCGTGAGGTCGCCGATGTGGCGCTCGGCGGTGCTGCTCAGCCCCGTCACGAGGCCGAGCTGACGGAGGACGCCCTCGAGGAGGTAGGAGGTGCTGGTCTTGCCGTTGGTGCCGGTGACGGCGAAGAGGAGGGGCGAGTCGGTGCCCTCGCCCGTGCGGTAGATCCAGGCGGAGACGTCGCCGAGGGCCGCACGCGGCGAGTCGACGAGCACGACCGGGAGCCCGACGTCGCGCGCGATCTCGAGGCCGCGGCGGTCGGTCATCAGGGCGACGGCGCCGCCGTCGCGGGCCTGGGCGGCGAACTCGGCGCCGTGCCGGTGCTCGCCGGGCACGCCGACGTAGAGGTCGCCCGGGTGCAGGTCGCCGGTGCTCAGCGTCACGCCGGTCACCTCGACGCCGTCGAGGGAGCCGTCGTGCTCGAGTCCGAACTCGCTGACCAGCTGGCCGAGCGACCTCGCGGACGGATGTTCCGGTCGGAGGACCGGGGGGATCCGGGCGTTCAAAGAATCCTCTTCTCTCACCAGGACTGGGGGATGACCGGTGCGGGCTCCGTCGACGGAGGGACGCGGTACATCTCGAGGACCTGGGACATGATCTTGTTGAAGGTCGGAGCCGCAGCAGCCGACGTCTTGATGGTACTGGGCTTGGTGAACGTCACGACGACGACGTACTGCGGGTCCTCCGCGGGGGCGAGGCCGGCGACCGAGACGATGCGGTCGGAGCCGTACCCCGTGCCGTCGGACTTCGCGACCTCGGCGGTGCCGGTCTTGGCGCCGACGCGGTAGCCGGGGATGGTGAGGACGTCCTTGAGGTCGCCGTCGCTGACGACCTTCTCGATCATGTTCACGGTCGAGTCGGCCGCGGCGGGAGAGACCGCCTGGACGCCCTCGGTGCTCGGGGCCATCGTCACGGTGCCGTCGGGAGCGGTGCAGCCCTCGACGAGGGAGGTGGGGAGGCGCAGGCCGTGGTTGCCCAGGGTCTGGAAGATGCCCGCGACGTGCACGGCCGTCGTCTGGACGCCCTGGCCGAACATCGTGTTGATGCTCGTCTGCTGGTCCCAGTCGGAGGCGGGTCGGACGCCCGAGGTCGGCTCGCCGAGGAAGCCCACGGCGGTGGGCTCGTTCAGGCCGAACTTCACCATGTAGTCACGGCGCTGCTCCGCCGACAGGTTCTGGCCGAGCAGCGAGATGCCGACGTTCGAGGAGTCGCGGAGCACGCCCGTGAGGGTCAGCTGCTCGGTGGGGTGGAAGGTCGCGTCGTGGATCTCGCCGCCCCACGGGAAGGTGCGCGAGTAGGGCACGGTCACCCGGCTGGTGGGAGCGGCCTTGCCGGAGTCGAGGAGCATCGCGGCCGTCATCGCCTTGAAGGTGGAGCCGGGCTCGTAGGACGACGTGAACGCCTTCGAGCCGAGGTCCGCGACGTCCTTCGTGAGGTTCACGTCGTTGGGGTCGACCGCGGGCCAGTCGGCCACGGCGAGCAGCTTGCCCGTCTTGACCTCCTGGACGACCGCCGTGGCCGACTCCGCGCCGATCGCCTGGGCCTGCTCGGCGACGGCCTGCTGCGCCATGTACTGGAGGTCGGAGTCGATGGTGAGCGCCAGGGTGCCGCCGGGGGCCGCCTCCTGCGTGGTCACCGTGCTGCCGGGCAGCTGCACGCCGTCCGCGCCGCGCTCGTAGGTCTGGAGGCCGTCGGTGCCGGCCAGGCACTGGTCGGCGCTCAGCTCGAGCCCCGCCTGGGGGCCGTCCGTGCCGATGAAGCCGGTGAGGTTGCCGGCGACGGAGCCGTTCGGGTACGAGCGGGCCGACTGGCGCTCGTAGTAGAGCCACGAGACGCCGCTGTTCTTCAGGTCACGGACCGCGCGGAAGGCGTCGACGTCGACGCCCTTCACCAGGTAGGCGAAGTTCGCCTCGGGGTCGTCGGAGATGCTCTTCTGCATCGCGGCCTCGTCGCCGCCGGTGATGTCGGCGACGCGCGCCAGCACCTGCTCGACGGTGAGGGGCTGCTTGGAGGTCGTCCCGTCGGCCGCGGTCTCCGTGACCGTGACGTCCTCGGCGAAGGCCGGCGCGGCCGTGATGTTGTAGCGGGTGACGCTGCCCGCGAGGACGGTGCCGTCGGAGGAGACGATGTCGCCCCGGTCGCCGTAGGTGACCTGACGGATCTCGCGCTTGTTCAGCGACTGGGCGTTCAGCTCGGAGGCCTGGACGATCTGGATGTCGGCCAGCCGGACCACGAAGACGCCGACCAGCGCGATCACCACGGCCATCGCCAGGGTCGCGCGGAGTCGGCGGCTGCGGAGCTCGCTGTGCGGTCGGCCGCGACGGCCGCCGGTGCGGGGAGCAGGGTTCACGAGAGGTTCCTCACCGCGGACGGGCCGTCGTGCACCCACCGCTGTCGTCGTCCGGCACGCCCTCGCGGGCGCGCCGCTAGCGGGTCTCGGGAGCCGCCAGCTGGTTCGGGGCCGAGGCTACCGACGCATCGGCGTTCTGCGCGCCCGCCGCGCCCGGCGCGGCGGAGTCGGCGGCGGGAGCCGCTGCGGCGCCCGTGGCGTCGGCCGGGTCGGCCGTCGACGAACCGGCGGCGGCCTCGGCGGGGGCACCCGCCGGCGGCTGGGTGACGAGCGGGACGCCGTCGAGCAGCGTGTTCGGGATGAGGTTGTCGGTGCCGTCCGCCGCGCCGTCGGCGGGGGCGGGGACGCCGTGCACCGCACCGGTCGCCGGGTCGAGGTAGACCGGGTTCGAGTTGCGCACCATGCCGAGGCGCTCGGCGTTGTTCGCCACGTTCTGCGGCGACGACAGCACGTCGAGCTGCTCGGAGTACTTCTGCTGGTCGCGGGTCAGCTCGGACTTCTCGGCCTGCAGGTCGGAGATCGTGTAGGCGCCGTCGCTCAGGGCGATGCTGATGGCGAGCTGCCCGAGCAGCAGGACGAAGAGCGCCGCCGTGGCCACGAGCGCGTAGGCGATGCGCGGGCGGGCCCGGCGCTGCGCCCGGGTGGTGACGATCTCGACCGGAGCCCGGCGGGGGGCGCGGGCGGGCTGCGGGATCGGGCTGACGGCCGCGGTGCTCATGCTGCTCTCCGGATTCGTTCGGCGGCGCGGAGCCGCACGGGTCGTGCTCGGGGGTTCTCGTCGATCTCGGCGTCGGTGGCCAGCTCGGCACCCCGCACGAGGAGCTTGAACTCGGGGCGGTGCTCGGGCAGCTCGACAGGCAGCCCCTGGGGGGCCGTCGACGTCGTCCGGGCCGCGAGCTCGCGCTTGACGAAGCGGTCCTCGAGCGACTGGTACGCGAGGACGACGATGCGCCCGGCCTCGGCCAGGCGGTCGAGGGCCGCCGGCACCGCGGCCTCGAGCGAGGCCAGCTCGCCGTTGACCTCGATGCGCAGCGCCTGGAACACGCGCTTGGCCGGGTGACCGGCCCGCTGCAGGGCCATGGGCGTCGCCGCGATGAGGAGGTCGACCAGCTGGCCGCTGCGGACGAGCGGCGCCTCGAGGCGCTGCTCGACGATGCGGCGGGCGTAGCGCGGGGCCAGCTTCTCTTCTCCGTACTGGTAGAAGATGCGCCGCAGCTCGGACTCGGGGTACTCCGCGAGGATCCGCTCGGCCGTCACCGGGGCGGTCGGGTCCATGCGCATGTCGAGCGGGGCGTCCTTGGAGTAGGAGAAGCCGCGCTCGACCCGGTCGAGCTGGAGGGACGAGACGCCGAGGTCGAAGAGGACGGCGTCGACGGTGTCGTAGCCGAGGCCGTCGAGGGCGTCGGCCACCCCGTCGTAGCGGGTGTGGACGAGGCGCGCCCGCCCGCCGAAGCCGGCGAGCCGCTCCCCCGCGATGGCCAGCGCCTCGGTGTCGCGGTCGAGGCCGACGACGGTCAGCTCGGGGAACCTCTGCAGCATCGCCTCGCTGTGCCCGCCCATGCCGAGGGTCGCGTCGACGACGACGGCGCCGGGGCGAGACAGGGCGGGGGCGAGGAGCTCGAGGGTGCGCTCGAGGAGGACGGGGGTGTGGATCTGTTCTGCCATGGCGACGACGGTCTCGGGCTCCCGGGGCCTGATCCCCATCCCTCACGACCTGGCACCGGGGAAGGTGCGCCAGGGCGGACGGCTGGGAGTCAGACTCGAGGAACTAGAAGAGGCCGGGGATCACCTCCTCCGTGGTGTTGGCGAACGCGGCCTCCTGGGCCTCGTAGTAGGCGTCCCACGCCTCGGTGGCCCAGATCTCGGCACGGTTGCCCGCGCCGATCACGGTGAGCTCACGGCCGAGGCCGGCGTAGTCGCGCAGCTGCGCGGGGACGGTGACGCGGCCCTGCTTGTCGGGGACCTCGTCGCTGGCACCGGAGAGGAAGAGGCGCATGTAGTCGCGGCCCTCCTTGCTCGTGATCGGTGCCTGTCGGATGCGGTCGTGCATGCTCTCGAACTCGGCCTGGCTGAAGACGTAGACGCAACGCTCCTGGCCCCGGGTCATGACGAGGCCGGAGGCCAGCTCGTCACGGAACTTCGCGGGGAGGATGATGCGGCCCTTCTCGTCGAGCTTGGGCGAATAGGTGCCGAGGAACATGCCCTCTCCCCCTTCGCCCCCGCACCCGGTGGCACGTGCCTCCACTTTACTCCACAACGCACCACTCAGCAACGAGAAACGGCCCCGGAGGCGCGGGTCACCCCCTTCGATCCGCTCCAGTTCGGGGGTCACGAGAGTGGAGGACATCGGGCGTGCCCTGGGCGCGGCGGCGGGCCGGGAGCCCTCGAGCGGCCGCGGGCCCGCCCGCCGCAGGCGTCGGTGGAGCGAAGTGGAGGCGGGGTGGACGCGACGTGGAGACCCGTGGCCGGAGGCGACGCGCGCGACGACGCCCCCGGACACGACGAAGGGGCCGGCCCGGAGGCCGACCCCTGAGGTCGTGGTGCGCCGCGTGCGCGGGTGGGGCGTTACCGCCGGTCGCCGTCCTGTCGACGGTCCCAGCGGTCAGAGAAGCGGTCCATCATGCTGCCGCCACCGCCGCGCTGCGGGCGAGCCGCCGACGGACGAGCCGAGGTCGTGGGGGCCGGGGCGGGCGCGCCCCTGCGGCGAGGAGGTGCGATCGCGAACAGCGCGCCGGCGACGAGGATGACGAAGCCCAGGACGCCGACGAGCGGCCCGATCGGCGGGGTGCGGAGGATGACGCCGGTGACGATGACGGCGATGCCGACCAGAGCTGCGAGGACGCCCACGACGACCATCGTGTAGTTGGGACGGCCGCGGCCGCCGACCGTCGCCACGAAGTCGGAGTCGTTGCTGTAGAGGCTCCGCTCCATCTCTTCGAGGAGGCGCTGCTCCTGCTCGGAAAGCGGCATGGTGTTGTTCCCTTCGAACACAGGCCCCTCGGCCTCGGGATCGGCGCGATCGGTACGTGCGAGTGTATGCCTGGCCCCTGTGGCTAGGCTAGGCGCGTGGCTGAGAGTACGCGGTTAGTGGACGTCGTCCAAGAGCGCATCGACGCGTTCCTCGAGGGGCAGCGTCCTGCGCTCCGGAGCATCGCTCCGGACCTCGACCCGTTCGCCCTCTTCTCGAGCGATCTGCTCCGGGGCGGCAAGCGGTTCCGCGCGCTGTTCTGCTACTGGGGGTGGCAGTCGGTCGCCGGGCTCGACGTGGGCTTCGACCCGCTCGCCCGCAGTGTCGACGAGCGCTCCCTCGACGCCGTGATGGCCGCCTCCGTCGGCCTGGAGTTCTTCCACGCCGCCGCCCTCGTCCACGACGACATCATGGACAACTCCGACACCCGGCGCGGGCTGCCCGCGGCGCACCGCCGGTTCGAGGCCCTGCACCGCGACGGCGCGTGGCTCGGGTCGCCGGGGGCGTTCGGCACCTCCGGCGCCCTGCTGATGGGCGACCTGCTGCTCGCCTGGAGCGACGAGCAGGTGAGCGCCGCCCTCGACTCCCTCGCCTCCCGCGACGCTGCACGCTCGGCTCGCCGCGAGTTCAACCGGATGCGGACGGAGGTGACGGTCGGCCAGTACCTGGACATCCTCGAGGAGGGCGCGTGGCGGAGCGTGCCCGACGCGGAGCTCCTGCCGCGCGCCCAGCGCGTCATCGTCTACAAGTCGGCCAAGTACAGCGTGGAGGCGCCCCTCACGATCGGCGCCGCCATGGCCGGCGGGAGCGACGAGGCCCTCGCGGGCCTGCGCGCCTTCGGCCTGCCGCTCGGCATCGCCTACCAGCTGCGGGACGACATGCTGGGCGTGTTCGGAGACCCCGCCGTCACCGGGAAGCCCGCCGGGGACGACCTCCGCGAGGGCAAGCGCACCGTCCTGGTGGCGACCGCACGGCGCGAGCTGCCGTCGTCGGCGGTGCGGCTGCTCGACGAGCTGCTCGGCGACCCCGACCTCGACGACGACCAGATCGGCGTGCTGCAGGCCACGCTCCGCGAGAGCGGGGCGGTCGACGCGGTGGAGCGATCGATCTCGGACCAGGTGGAGCGGGCCCTGCAGGCCCTCGACCGCGCCGACCTGGCGCCGTCCGCCCGGTCGCAGCTGGCACGTCTCGCGGAGACGGTCACCCGCCGCGACTACTGAGCGTCCGTCGCCGACCGGGAGGGCCCGCCAGCCGGGCGCGGCCGCGCTAGAGCAGGCTCTGGGCGACGCGCCGCACCTCGGCCTTCCGGCCGGCGCGCAGTGCGTCGACCGGGCTGGTGCCGAGCGACTCCTCGACGGAGAGCATCCAGTCGATCGCCTCGTCGTCGGTGAAGCCGTTGTCGGCGAGGACGGTCGCGGTGCCGCGCAGCTCGTGCATCGGCTCGCCGTCGACGACGAAGACCGCGGGGACCTTCGTGACGCCGCCGACCTTGGTCGCGAGCAGCACGTGCTCCTCGACGAGGCGGTGCACGCGGCTGACGCTGACGCCGAGCATCTCGACGAGGTCGGGGACGGTCAGCCACTCGGCGTCGGCGAACCAGGGCTTCTGGGAGAGATCTGTCACGTCACAACCTTGCCACGGCCGAGCCGCGGAGGGGAACGTCGCGCGCGCCGAGTCACATCCGTCACTCCCGTCACACTGATTGACTTGGTTCTCCTTCTGTGTCAGCTTGGTGCGATCGAGACATGTCGCCGGGGGCCAGGCCACGGCCGTGTCGGACTCCCCGAGCCGAGGATCACCTCATGAACGACAACGCCCCGACCGGCACGACCGCCGCCGCCACGACCACGGCGGGCACGGCCTTCGCGCGGCCCGCGCTCGTGCCCGACGACGGCCGGGCGATGAGCAGGGTCGCCCGCTCGATGCTCAACACCGTCCCGATCGTGCTCGCGGGCTCGATGGCCCTCGGGCTCACCGGCCCCGTCGCCTCGGTCGACCACGCGCCGCGCCCCGTGAAGGAGCCTCACGCGACCCCCCGCCCCACGCTGCCGACGACTCCCCCGGTGGCCGAGGCAGCGCAGGAGGCGGTGGTCCAGACCGCGGCCGCGACCGCCCCGTCGAGCTACACCGTGAAGTCCGGCGACACCGTCGCCAGCATCGCGGGCTCGTTCGGCCTCAGCACGGCCAGCGTCCTCGCGCTCAACGGCCTGAGCTGGAAGTCGACCATCTTCCCCGGGCAGACGCTGAGCCTGGTGGCCGGCGCCGTCGCGGCCCCCAGCGTCCCCGTGAGCAGCACCCGCGCCTCCTCGTCACCGACCCGCTACACGATCGCCCGCGGCGACACCCTCAGCTCCATCGCGGGAGCCCACGGCGTCAGCACGAGCGCGCTCCTGCAGGCGAACGGGCTCTCCTGGTCGAGCATCATCTACCCCGGCCAGCAGCTCGCCCTGCCCGGTGCCGCCGCCCCCGCACGCAGCACGCCGGCGCCGACCACCTCGACGCCGCCCGCCGCGTCGACGGGCTCCTCGTCGTACATCATCCGGTCGGGCGACACCGTGGCGTCGATCGCGGCCCGGACGGGCGTCAGCACGAAGGCGCTCCTGGCCGCAAACCGCCTCAGCTTCACCAGCACGCGCTGACGATCCCCTCCACGAGCAGCACGGCGAGCGGCACGACGTCGGCGCCCGCGACGACCGTCGTCGCCACGTCGGCGACGCCCCTCACGGTCGGCACCGCCCTCACCGCCGAGCAGCAGGGCAACGCCCGCACGATCATCCGCGTCGGCCGGGAGCTGGGCGTGGGCGACCGCGCGATCGTCGTCGCCCTGGCCGCGGCGGCGCAGGAGTCGAGCCTCCGGAACATCGACTGGGGCGACCGCGACTCGGTGGGCCTCTACCAGCAGCGACCCAGCACGGGGTGGGGCACGGTCGCGCAGCTGACCGACCCCGTCCACGCGACCAAGCTCTTCTTCGGCGGCCGCACCAACCCCAACGTCGGCAAGACCCGGGGCCTCCTCGACGTGAAGGGCTGGTCGGGCATGTCGCTCACCGCCGCGGCCCAGGCCGTCCAGCTCTCGGCGCACCCGACCGCGTACGCCAAGTGGGAGGGGCCCGCCGCCTCCTGGCTCGCGACCCTGGGCTGAGCCCCGCCGACGCGCGCGTTCTTGCTGCCCCGCCGGTGAGTCCGCGCTGCCCGCGCCGGGCGAGTCCGTAGAATCTGCGGGGTGAGCGTGAACCAGACTGACCCGATGATCGGCCGTCTCATCGACGATCGTTACCAGGTCCGCTCACGCATCGCCCGGGGCGGCATGGCCACCGTGTACCTCGCCACCGACCTGCGGCTCGAACGTCGCGTCGCGATCAAGATCATGCACGGCCACCTCGCCGACGACGCCTCCTTCAAGGAGCGCTTCATCCAGGAGGCCCGCTCGGCCGCCCGGCTCGCCCACCCCAACGTGGTCAACGTCTTCGACCAGGGGCAGGACGACGACAGCGCGTACCTCGTCATGGAGTACCTGCCGGGCATCACGCTGCGCGAACTGCTCCAGGACCACTCCGTGCTCACGAGCGAGCAGGCGATGGACATCCTCGAGGCGGTGCTGGCCGGCCTCGCCGCCGCGCACCGCGCCGGCATCGTGCACCGCGACCTCAAGCCCGAGAACGTGCTGCTGGCCGACGACGGCCGCATCAAGATCGGCGACTTCGGGCTCGCTCGCGCCGCCACCGCGAACACCGCCACCGGTGCGGCCCTGCTCGGGACGATCGCGTACCTGTCGCCCGAGCTGGTCACGCGCGGCATCGCCGACACCCGCAGCGACATCTACGCCCTCGGCATCATGCTCTACGAGATGCTCACCGGCGAGCAGCCCTACAAGGGCGAGCAGCCGATGCAGATCGCCTACCAGCACGCCAACGACACGGTGCCCGCACCGAGCCTCGTCGCACCGGGCGTGCCGGTGGAGCTCGACGAGCTCGTGCTCTGGGCCACGGCCCGTGACCCCGAGCACCGCCCCCGCGACGCCCGCGCGCTGCTCGAGCAGCTCGTCGACGTGCAGCGGGCGTTGGCCGACCCGGCGGGCGCGAGGCCCCCGCAGCGCACGATGGTGCTGCCGCCCGCCCCCGCGACGTCGCCGACCTCGGCGACGTCCGTGCTCCCCCACGGTGCGACGGGCGAGACGCACGTCCTCCCTCGGGCGCGCCACCGGACAGGGCCCGTCCCGCCCCCGCAGGCCGCCAACGTCGACAAGCTCGCCGCGGTGGCTGCCCGTCGTCGTCGCCGGGGCGCCGTGTGGCTCTCTCTCGTCGTCGTGCTCGCCCTGCTGGCCGGCGGCGCCGGCTGGTGGTTCAGCGCCGGACCCGGCGCGCAGGTCGCCGTCCCGGACGTCGCCGGCCAGGACCCGGCCACGGCGACGAGCGCCCTGGAGGCCGCGGGCCTCACCGTGGCGGGCGACCAGCGGCCCGACTTCTCCCCCACCGTCCCGGCGGGCCAGGTCACGGGGACCGATCCGTCGGCCGCCTCGCGCATCACGCGGGACCGCCCCGTCACGCTCCTCGTCTCGCAGGGCCCCGAGCAGCTGGACTTCCCCGTGGTCGTCGGACTGTCCGAGGACGACGCCCGCTCCGCCCTCGGGCAGTTCAC
The DNA here is from genome assembly GCF_014842245.1 of Frigoribacterium sp. CFBP 13707. Lineage (NCBI taxonomy): Bacteria > Bacillati > Actinomycetota > Actinomycetes > Micrococcales > Microbacteriaceae > Frigoribacterium > Frigoribacterium sp. CFBP 13707. Next base: position 168,398 of record NZ_JACYVL010000003.1, on the reverse strand, counting down.
CGTCCAGGAGTCCGCCCGGCAGTTCGACGACTCCGCCCCGGAGGGCACCGTGCTCGCCGTCAGCGGCGTGGACGCCGCCGGCGCGCCCGTCGATCTCGCCGCCGCCCCGCAGTACGGCGATCAGCAGCCGGTGACCCTCACGGTCTCCGCCGGCGCCGTCCCGGACGTCAGCGGCCAGCCGCTGGCTGATGCCCAGGCGGCCCTCGCCGCCGTGTCGCTGACCGGGGTCGAGGCGGGCACCGAGTTCAGCGACACCGTCGCCTCCGGCTCGGTCATCCGCAGCGCGGCCCAGGGCGAGGGCGCCGTCGTCCCCGGCGCCTCGATCGACCTCGTCGTCTCGAAGGGGCCGGCACCGGTCACCGTCCCGGACGTCACGGGCAAGACCATCGACGACGCCGTGGCCGACCTGCGTGCCCTCGGCCTCCGCGTGACCTACGACAAGTGCACGAACTTCACCTGCGCCTTCTTCGACTGGGAGGCGCGCCTCACCGTCACCGCGACGGACCCCGCCGCGGGCGGCACCGCCTCTCGCGGCTCCACCGTCACCCTGAGCTACCGGGTCGAGTAGCTCGCCCCCGACGCCTGACGCCCCGCCCTCTCGAGGAGGACGGGGCGTCAGGCGCAGGGGGATGCGGGAGGCGCGGGTCAGACGGCCGCCAGCTCCTCCGCGACGAGGAACGCGAGCTCGAGCGACTGCATGTGGTTGAGCCGCGGGTCGCAGAGCGACTCGTACCGCGTCGCCAGGGTGGCCTCGTCGATGTGCTCGGACCCGCCGAGGCACTCGGTCACGTCGTCGCCGGTCAGCTCGATGTGGATGCCGCCGGGGTGGGTGCCCGCGGCACGGTGCGACTCGAAGAAGCCCTTGACCTCGTCCATGATCTCCTCGAACCGACGCGTCTTGTAGCCCGTCGGCGTCGTGAGGCCGTTGCCGTGCATCGGGTCGCTGACCCAGAGCGGCGTGGCGTCGGCGGCCGTGATGGCCTCGAGGAGGGGCGGCAGGGCGTCGCGGATCTTGCCCGCGCCCATGCGCGTGATGAAGGTCAGGCGGCCGGGCTCGCGGTCGGGGTCGAGCACGTCGATCAGCCGCAGCATGTCGTCGGGGGTCGTGCTCGGGCCGAGCTTGACGCCGATGGGGTTGCGCACCCGGGAGAGGAAGTCGACGTGGGCACCGTCGAGGTCGCGCGTCCGCTCACCGATCCAGACGAAGTGCGACGAGAGGACGTAGGGCGTGCCCGTGCGACTGTCGATGCGCGTCATGGGGCGCTCGTAGTCCATCAGCAGGCCCTCGTGGCTGGTGTAGAACTCGACGCGCTTGAGCTCGTCGAAGTCGGCCCCGGCGGCCTCCATGAAGCGGATGGCCTTGTCGATCTCACGGGCGAGGTTCTCGTACTGGGCGTTGGCGGGGTTCCGGGCGAAGCCCTTGTTCCAGCTGTGCACCTGGCGGAGGTCGGCGAAGCCGCCCTGCGTGAAGGCCCGGATGAGGTTGATGGTGGACGCGGAGGTGTGGTACCCCTTCACGAGGCGTGCCGGGTCGGCGCGCCGGGACTCGGGCGTGAAGTCGTAGCCGTTGACGATGTCTCCGCGGTACGCGGGCAGGGTCACGCCGTCACGGGTCTCGTCGTCGCTCGAGCGGGGCTTGGCGAACTGGCCGGCCATGCGGCCCATCTTGATGACGGGCATCGAGGCGCCGTAGGTCAGCACGACCGCCATCTGGAGGATGGTCTTGACCCGGTCTCGGATCTGGTCGGCCGTGGCCCCGGCGAAGGTCTCGGCACAGTCGCCGCCCTGCAGCAGGAACGCCCGCCCCTGCGCCGCCGCCGCGAGGCGCTCGCGGAGGGTGTCGACCTCGCCGGCGAAGACGAGGGGCGGCAGCGTGGCGAGCTCGGCCGAGGCGGCCTCGACGGCCGCGCCGTCGGGCCAGCGGGGCTGCTGCTTGATCGGCAGGGTGCGCCAGCGGTCGAGGCCCTCGAGCACGTCGGCGTCGGCGATGGCTGCGAACGGTTCAGGGGGCTGGACCACGGTCGTCCTTGCGTCTCGGCGGGGCGGAGCCAGTCGGTTCCGACGAGCGAGCTTATCGCGAAAGGGCCGCGCGCTTCTCCTTGACCGAGGAGGCGTACACGTCGGCGTACTCCTGGCCGCTCAGGGCCGCCAGCTCGTACATGATCTCGTCCGTGATGGACCGGAGGATGAACCGGTCGCCCTCCATGCCCTCGAACCGGCTGAAGTCGAGCGGCTCGCCGAAGACGACCCCGACGCGGCGGATCTTCGGGATCTTCGTGCCGGTCTGCATCACTTTCTCGGTGTCGATCATGGCGACCGGCACGACCGGCACGTGCCCCTCGAGGATCATCCGGGCGACGCCGGTGCGGCCCCGGTAGAGGCGGCCGTCGGGGCTGCGCGTGCCCTCGGGGTAGATGCCCAGCTGCTCGCCCCGCGCCAGGACCGCCAGGCCCGTCGCGAGCGACGCCTCCGACGCCTTGCCCCCCGAGCGGTCGATGGAGAGCTGGCCGGTCGCGGTGAAGAAGAGCCGCATGGCCCAGCCCTTGACGCCGCGCCCCGTGAAGTAGTCGCTCTTGGCGAGGAAGGAGATGCGGCGCTCGAGGGCCAGGGGAAGGAAGATCGAGTCGACGAACGACAGGTGGTTGCTCGCGAAGATGACGGCACCGGTCGCGGGCACGTTCTCGAGGCCGCGCACCCACGGGCGGAAGACGGTGAGGACGAGCGGGCTCGCCACGAACGTCTTGAGGAACCAGTACAGCATCGGGCGGAGCCTCTCTTCTCTGAGCGGTCGGAGCCTAGCGGCTCGCGGCGTGCACCCGCGCGAGGTCGGCGGCGCCGACGACGCCCGCGTCGTTGACGAGCTCGGCGATGACGAACTCGGGCTCGGGGTGGTACCCGCGCGCCGGCAGGTGCTCGAGGTAGGCAGCGCGGACGGGGGCGAGCAGCAGCTCGCCGGCCTGGGCGACGCCTCCGCCGAAGACGAAGACCTGGGGGTCGAGGATGGCGCTCAGCGACGCCGCGGCCTGGCCCAGCCAGGTGCCGAGCTGGCGGAGGGCCTCGAGGGCGCCCGGGTCCCCCGCCGTGAGCAGGTCGCTGACGTCGTGGCCGGTCAGCTCGCCCTTGCGCGTGCGGACCTCGGCGAGGGCGCTGCCGACCCCTCCCTGGTCGGCGACCTCGCCGGCCATCCGCAGGAGGGCCCGCCCCGAGCCGTACTGCTCGATGCAGCCGCGGGCCCCGCAGCCGCAGGGCAGCCCGTCGGGGACGATGCGCATGTGGCCGAGCTCGCCGCCCGTGCCGAAGCCGCCGCGCATGAGGCGGTCCTGGGCGACGACCGCCCCGCCGACGCCGGTGCCGATGGTGAGCATGGTCATGTCGCTGGCGAGGCGCCCGGCGCCGAACCGGAACTCGGCCCAGCCCGCGGCGTTCGCGTCGTTGTCGATCGTGATCGGGAGGTCGATGCGCTCCGCCAGACGGGCGCGCAGGGGCTCGTTCCGCCACGCGATGTTCGGCGTGTAGTAGACGGTGGACTGCGAGGCGTCGATGAAGCCGGGGGCGGCGACGCCCGCCGCGACCACGTCGGGGTGGGCGGCGCGGAGGGCGGTGATCATCTCGACCACGGCGTCCACGATGGCGGCGGAGTCGCCGGCCGGGGTCGGCACGCGACGCTCCTCGACGATCTCCCCGAGTTCGGTGACGACGCCACCCGCGATCTTCGTACCACCGATGTCGATTCCGATTGCCTGCACGAACAGGGAGTCTAGCCTCGCCCCGCCCGCGGGCTCGCCACCGGACGGGCCGGTCCGGCTAGGGTGAGGGGACCGTCGTTCGGTACCGAAGGAGCTGCCGTGAACGAGCACACCACCCCCCTGGCCGTCGAGCCGGACCCCGCCGCCAACGCCACCGACCTCCTGGTCGAGCGAGCGGCCCTCACCCCCGACGCTGCCCTCTTCGCCGTCCCCGACGGCGTCGGCGGCTGGCGTGACGTCACCGCGGGCGACTTCCTCGCCCAGGTCCGGGCCCTCGCGAAGGGCCTGGTCGCCGCGGGCGTCGAGCCCGGCGAGAAGATCGGGCTGATGTGCCGCACGCGCTACGAGTGGACGCTGGTCGACTTCGCGACGTGGTTCGCGGGCGCCCTGCTCGTGCCCGTCTACGAGACGAGCGCGCCGAGCCAGGTCCACTGGAACCTCAGCGACTCCGGGGCCACCGCGGTGATCGTCGAGACCGCCGACCACTTCGCCAAGTTCGACGAGGTCCACCCCGAGCTGCCCGACGTGCGGCACGTCTGGCAGATCGACCTCGGCGACCTCGAGAAGCTCGCGGCGTCGGGTGGGGGCGTGCCCGACGAAGAGATCGAGCGGAGGCGACGCCTGGCCACCGCGGCGGACGTCGCGACCATCATCTACACGTCGGGGACGACGGGCCGACCCAAGGGCTGCGTGCTGACCCACGGGAACTTCGTCGAGACGAGCCGCAACGCCGCCGTCGCCATGGGCGAGGTCGTCGCACCCGGGTCGTCGACCCTGCTGTTCGTCACCACCGCCCACGTCTTCGCGCGCTTCATCGCCGTCCTCTCCGTGCACGCGGGGGTCAAGGTCGGGCACCAGGCCGACACGAAGCAGCTGCTCCCCTCCCTCGCGTCGTTCCGGCCCACCTTCCTCCTCGCCGTGCCGCGGGTCTTCGAGAAGGTCTACAACTCGGCGGAGCAGAAGGCGGAGGCCGGCGGGAAGGGCGGGGTGTTCCGGCGGGCCGCGGCCGTCGCGGTGGCCCACAGCAAGGCGCTCGACGCCGGCGAGGTGCCCCTCGGCCTCAAGCTCCGCTTCGCCCTGTTCGACCGGCTCGTCTACAGCAAGCTCAAGAAGGCGATGGGCGGCCGGATCCGGTACGCGGTCTCCGGCTCCGCCCCGCTCGGCACGCGCCTCGGACACTTCTTCCGCAGCCTCGACATCCGGGTGCTCGAGGGCTACGGCCTCACCGAGACGACGGCCCCGGCGACGGTCAACCTCGTCTCGCGCTTCAAGATCGGCACGGTCGGCCCGGCGCTGCCGGGGGTCTCCGTCCGCATCGACGACGACGGGGAGGTGCTCGTGCGCGGCGAGAACGTCTTCGCCGGCTACTGGCGCGACGAGGCGGCGACCGCCGAGGTGCTGCGCGACGGCTGGTTCCGCACGGGCGACCTCGGCAGCCTCGACGACGAGGGGTACCTGACCATCACGGGTCGCAAGAAGGAGATCATCGTCACCGCGGGCGGGAAGAACGTCGCCCCGGCGGCCCTCGAGGACCCGATCCGGGCGAACCCGCTCGTCGGTCAGGTCGTCGTCGTCGGCGACCAGAAGCCGTTCGTCAGCGCCCTCGTGACCCTCGACGCCGAGATGCTGCCCGTCTGGCTCAACAACGCGGGCGAGGCGGCGGACATGCCGCTGGCCGAGGCCGCCCGGCACCCCAAGGTGCTCGCCGAGGTGCAGCGGGCCGTCGACGTGGCGAACGACGCCGTCTCGAGGGCCGAGTCGATCCGCAAGTTCGTGGTGCTGCCGGTGGAGCTCACCGAGGCCGCGGGCCACCTGACGCCGAAGATGAGCGTCAAGCGCGCGGTGGTCGTGCGCGACTTCGCCCAGGAGATCGCCGACCTCTACACGGTCTTCCCGACCACGGAGTCCGTGCGCACCGTCCCGGACGCCCCGACGGGGCGCCGGGGCCGGTGACCCCGGCGCACTCCCCCGCCGAGGCTCCTCAGACCGCCCGACAGGACAGCGTCGGGTTCTCTCCTCCCGCGTCGTCGATCGCGTAGACGCACACCGTCGATCCAGGCCGTGCCGTGACGGTCCGCTCGAAGCCGTGCGCGCCGCCCCACTCCGGGTAGGCGCGAGCGATGTCGGTTCGCTGAACCGACGCGGAGGTCGTCCCGGCGGCGCGGCCGTCGACGTAGACGTGCACGTCGATCGAGCGCGCCGTGTCGGGGTCGAGCGCCCAGCCCCGTACGGTCACCTGGTCGCCCGAGCGGACGGCCGTGTCGAACGCCCCGAGCGGGCGTGGGTCGAGGGTCACCGTGCGGCAGCCGAGGGCGGTGTTGGTCCCTCCGGCCGTGTCGATGCCGTAGGTGCACGCCTGGTACGTCCCGGCCCCCCTGGCCATGTCCACGCGGTAGCCGTGGGCCTCGCCGTAGGACGGCCACGAGCGTGCGACGTCGGGGCGTGGGCGGTCGGCGGTGCCCTGCACGCCCTTCGCGCCCGCGTACAGGTGCACCGCGATGGGATCAGCCGCGTCCGGGTCGAGCGCCCAGCCCTCGGCCCGGAGTCCCCCGGGGATGCGCACGACCGTGTCGAGGGCACCCACGGGAGCCGAGGTGACGTCCACGTCACGGCAGCCCAGGTCGACGTCCTGGCCCGGCCCGACGTCGACCGCCACAGCGCACACGCTGTGCCGTCCGGAGGCGAGGGCCACGGTGGCGGTCCACCCCGTCCCGAGCGGCGCTCCCGGCACGGACCGTTGGACGTCCGGGCGGGGCTGCCCGGTCGTGACCGTCGTGAGGAGACCACCGCCGCGACCGTCCGTCAGACGCACCTGCACGGGCTGGGTCGTGTCGGGGTCGTGAGCCCAGCCCCGCAGGGTCGCTCCGCCGGGCCCTCGGACGATCTGGTCGACGCTGCCGCGCGGATCGCGAGCGACGTCCCGGAGCATCGTCACCGCCGTCCGGGAGAAGGCGAGGGCTCCCCCACCGGCGGGGTGCCGGAGGACGACCTCGACGCGGTACGACCCCTGGGGGCGACTGCCGAGGTCGAACGGGACCGAGTTGACGCCCTGCGCGACCGCGACCCCGGACGCGATCGTCTCGTAGGGCGTCCCCGGCGCACCCGTGCCGACCTTGACGTCGGCCGTCGTGCCCGGCACCCACGCCGCGTCGTGGAACCGCACGGTCGTCGCCTGCCGTGCCTCGGGATCGGCGCGCAGCGAGAAGGACCGCAGGTTCCACGTCGCCGCGCCCGGGTCCTCGTTCGGATCGAACCGGAGCGACGTCACCGTCTGACCGGCCCAGCCCACCCGCGGCCCGCCGGACTCCGGGTCCGTGACGTCACCGGCGGCGAGGTCGAGCGAGACGGTCCTCCCGTTGGCCCGCGACCACGTGAGGATGTCGTCGCTGACCTGGGGAGTGGTCGTCGAGGCGGTGTTCCAGATGACCCGGGCCATCTTGCCCCCGCCAGGGGTCTCCTCCAGCGAGAACGGCTCGTCGTAGGTGAGGTCGAAGCTCAGGTGGTGGAAGCGCGACGCGTCGAACGGCGAGACCGGGAAGAGCACCTGCGGGTCGTTCCGCACCGGAGACCCGTTCGTGGCCGTCATCCCCCGGGTGCCGTAGCCCGACACGCCGGCGTTGACGACCCGCACGCCCGGGACCGCGGACGTGAACGTCCACGGCGCCCCGCGCTGGGCACTGGCGAGGTCCTGTCCCTCGGACGGGACCGGGCTGTCGACCACGGGGATCGGGATGGGGTCGATGGTGACGTCGGGCCAGGCGCCGGGCGGGAGGCTCCCGTGCGGCCTCTCGGGCGCGAACAGCCGCATCCAGTCGAACGACGCGGAGACGGTGGCGGCGCCGTCGGGGAGCACGACGGGCTGCACCACGAGTCCCGTCACCTTCGTCGACGTCCACGGCACCTTCGCCGCGAGGACCGACGACGCGTCGAGACGGACGTCGTACACGTGGTCGCCGGGCACGAGCGGGAAGGTGAGGCCACCTCCGCACGCGGCCGAGAGCGATCGGCAGGTGAACCAGTACACGGCGCCGATGCCCCGGGCGGGCTGGTCCATCCGGAAGGACAGGTGCCGGTACCGGGACGAGTCGACGGGGGCGACCGCGCCGTCGCGGCCGTAGGGGAGCGACCCGGCGACGCTGGCGACGGGCTGGAACGTGGTCCCCGGACGGATCGCGATCGACATCCGGCCCCCGGAGACCGACAGGGACGGGGAGTTGGTCAGGTCGGTGTTCTGGTCCTCGGCGTTGGAGTAGTCCCACGGATCCCCGTAGGCCTCCGACGCGAAGTCCGGCGACTCGACCTCGACCGGGACCGCGGCGCTGGCCGGGCTGACGACAGCCACCTCCGGGACGAGCACGAGGGGCACCGCCAGGGCCGCCCCCGCCACCCAGGCAGCGATCACCCGACCGCGTGCCGTCTTCCGTGCGTTCCCGCTGTTGTTCGCAGACCTCATGACAGGCTCCCTGATCCTGGACGTCGTCGCCCCCGGCCCCACTGTAGGTGGCGGTGCCCGCGGACCGGAACGCCCCGTGCGGGGTGCATCCGCCCTACGCGCGCCACCAGTCGCTGGCCCGGATCTGGCGCATCGCATCGCGCTTCGTCTCGGGCTCCAGGGTCATCACGTAGAGGGTGCCGGCCAGGTGGTCCGTCTCGTGCTGCAGCGCCTGGGCCATCAGGCCCGTGCCCTCCAGCACCACGCGGTCGCCGGCGAGGTCGACCCCCTCGACCCGGGCGTACGACCACCGCGGGGTGGGGAACCAGAAGCCGGGCACCGAGAGGCAGCCCTCGTCGACGAGCTCCCGCTCGCCGGAGGCCTCGACGACCACGGGGTTGAGCACGTAGCCGACCTCTCCGTCGACGTTGTAGCTGAAGGCGCGCAGGTCGACCCCGATCTGGGGCGCGGCCACGCCGGCGCGCCCCGGCTCCCGCACGGTGTCGAGGAGGTCGGCGACGAGGGAGTCGAGCCGGGGGTCGCCGACGACGACGGGGTCGGCCGGGGAACGGAGGACGGGGTCGCCGAAGAGGCGGATGGTTCTGACGGTCACCCCCCTACTCCACCATGCCGCGCCCCCTCCGCGCGTCCACCCGCCGCGTGCCGCGCGGACGACGTGCAGGCGTCTCGACGCCGGGGACGGTATCGTCGTGGTCGTGCATGTACTCAGCGTCAGTTCTCTCAAGGGCGGCGTCGGCAAGACGACCGTGACGCTCGGGCTCACGTCGGCGGCCTTCGCCAAGGGCCTCCGTACCCTGGTGGTCGACCTCGACCCGCAGTCCGACGTCTCGACGGGCCTCGACATCACCGTCGCGGGCCACCTCAACGTGGCCGACGTCCTCGCCTCCCCCAAGGAGAAGACCGTCCGCGCCGCGATCGCGCCGAGCGGCTGGACCAAGGGCCGCCAGGGCAAGATCGACGTCATGATCGGCAGCCCGTCGGCGATCAACTTCGACGGCCCGCACCCGTCGATCCGCGACATCTGGAAGCTCGAGGAGGCCCTGGCGAACGTCGAGGCCGACTACGACCTCGTCCTGATCGACTGTGCCCCGTCGCTCAACGCGCTCACCCGCACCGCCTGGGCCGCGTCCGACCGCGTCACCGTCGTGACCGAGCCCGGCCTGTTCAGCGTGGCCGCGGCCGACCGCGCGCTCCGGGCCATCGAGGAGATCCGTCGCGGGCTGTCACCGCGCCTCCAGCCCCTCGGCATCATCGTCAACCGCGCGCGCGTGCAGTCCATCGAGCACCAGTTCCGCATCAAGGAGCTCCGCGACATGTTCGGCCCCCTCGTGCTGAGCCCCCAGCTGCCGGAGCGCACCTCCCTGCAGCAGGCCCAGGGCGCCGCGAAGCCGCTCCACGCGTGGCCCGGCGAGAGCGCCCAGGAGATGGCCCGCAACTTCGACCAGCTGCTCGAGCGCATCATGCGCACGGCGAAGATCGGCGACTACGCGGAGCCCGCGGCCCGCTGATCGACGGCGCCCCTCCACGACGACGGCCCCCTCGCACCTCACGGTGACGAGGGGGCCGTCTCGACGTGGAGGCCGGCGGGCCGGTCAGCTGGCGCGGGTGCCGCGACGCGCCGCGAGCTCGTCGGAGGGGTCGGCGGCGGGCGTGCTGTCGAGCTCGACGAGGCTGGTCTCCACCTCGCGGAGGACCTTGCCCACGGCGATGCCGAAGACGCCCTGGCCGCGGCTGACGAGGTCGATGACCTCGTCGTCGGACGTGCAGAGGTAGACGCTGGCGCCGTCGCTCATCAGCGTGGTCTGCGCGAGGTCGTTGACCCCGGACTCGCGGAGCTGGTTCACGGCCGTCCGGATCTGCTGCAGCGAGATGCCCGTGTCGAGGAGGCGCTTCACGAGCTTGAGCACGAGGATGTCGCGGAAGCCGTAGAGGCGCTGCGAGCCGGAGCCGGCGGCGCCGCGGATGGTGGGCTCGACGAGCCCGGTGCGGGCCCAGTAGTCGAGCTGGCGGTAGCTGATCCCGGCGGCGCGGGCGGCGACGGTGCCGCGGTAGCCGCTGTCGGAGTCGAGCTCGGGCAGGCCGTCCGTGAACAGGAGTCCCAGCTCGTAGCGGGAATCCTCGGGGGACCCTGACTCACTCATGCAGCTGCCTTCCACTGTTCTTCGTCCAGACCCGTAACGTTCAACATCGGGTTGATGGTTTGACCAAGACCCAAGGTACCCACACGAGGCGTCGGACGAGGCGACATCCGCCCGGAGCAGTCGGCGTGTCGAGGATATTCCTCCGCCGCCCCGCCGTCTACGTGTCGAGGCGCTCGAGGGCGGTGCGGAGCAGCGCGCCGCGGACGACGTCGAGCTGCTCGGTGATCTCGCGCGAGAGCTCGGCGACACGGGCACGGCCGGCGGCGTCGCGGCGACGAGCGACCGACGAGAGCGCGTTCTCGACGAGGCCCAGGTCGCGTTCGACGGAGGATCGGACGCCCCGGAGGTGCCTCGGCTCGATGCCCGACCGCGACAGCTCGACGAGGGCGGAGAGCATCGTCACGGCGTCGTCGCCGTACACGTCGGACGGGGCCACGAGGGAGGCGCTGATCGCGTCGTCGAGGAGGCCCGCGGAGGCGCCGGTCCGGTCGAGCAGCTCGTCGCGCGTGACGCGGCGGGGGTGCGACACGATCGACACGGGGGCCGAGCCGGTGGGCAGCGAGGTGGGGCGGCCGGCGTCGAGGTCGTCGAGGTGCTGGCGGATGACCTTGAGCGGCAGGTAGTGATCGCGCTGCAGGCCGAGGATGAAGCGCAGGCGCTCGACGTCGGCCGGCGAGAACTTGCGGTAGCCGGAGGGCGTGCGCACCGGCGTGACGAGCTGGCGCTCCTCCAGGAAGCGCAGCTTGCTGTTGCTGAGGTCGGGGAACTCCGACTTGAGCCGCGCGAGCACCTGGCCGATGGTGAGCAGGTCGACGGGACCCGACTCGGCGGAGCGAGCGGCGGAGGAGCGGGGCACTACCCGATCGCCAGCTTGGCGAGGTCGACGCGCGAGGCGTAGAAGGTCAGACGGAACTTGCCGACCTGCACCTCGGCGCCGTCGCTGAGCAGGGCCTCGTCGATGCGGGTGCCGTCGAAGTACGTGCCGTTCAGCGAGCCGAGGTCACGGACGGTGAACGTCGTGCCCGAGCGGCGGAACTCCGCGTGCTTGCGGCTGACCGTCACGTCGTCGAGGAAGATGCCCGCGTCGGGGTGGCGACCGGCCACGGTGACGTCGGAGTCGAGGAGGAACCGGGCGCCGATGTTGGGGCCGCGGCGGACCACGAGGAGGGCGGACCCGGAGGGGAGGGCCGTGACGGCCTCGCGCTCGTCGGTGGAGACGCCGCCCTCGAGGGCGGCGAGCTGCGCCTGGAACTCCTCGTTGAAGCTGAGGGTCGTGTCGACCCCCGACGGTGCCGGGTCGGACGCGTGGCCCTGGTGAGCACGGGTGTGAACGTCGTCACCGTCGTGCGTGCCGGGGACGTTGTTGTCGGGCTCTGCCATCGTGGACCTCCTTCGGCGTCCCAGCGTATAGGAACTCGGACCGCCGACGGGAACCGGATCCGCCCTCGGAGGCCGCCCGGGGGCGACGGGGCGTCCGAGGGCGACGCCCTTCACGGCTCCTCCTCATGCGACTCCCGACGCGTTCATGGACTCGTCATCGGGAACGGACAGGGTGCCGACGTCTGATGGGGGCACGTCACCACGACAGCCACAGGAGGCACCCCATGGACCACCCCGAGCGCGACGAGAACGCCCGCACCGACGCCGTCACGGACGACGTCCGCCAGCCCGCCCCGACGACACAGCCCGCCCCGACGCCGTCGGCCGCCGGCGACGGCTCGCCGACCGCCCACGTCCTCCCCCACGTCACGGGCTCGTCGGACGCCCGGTACGTCTCCGCGGCCCGCCCCGTGGCCGACGACGGGCACCAGTCGTACGACGCGGCTCCCGGCTCGGCCGTCCCGCCCACCTTCGCCGGGCCGGGCGCGTCGCCCGTCGCCGCGGCGGGCCGTCGACGCTCGCGGCGCTGGCTCGCGCTGACCGGGGCCGCCGCCGCGGTCGTGCTCGTGGCCGGCGGCGCCGGTGCGGGAGCCTGGGCCGTCGGCCGCACGGCCGGCGAGGCCGCCGCGGCCTCCGCGGCGGCCCAGCGGCAGGCGCTCGAGCTCGCTCCGCAGCTGCTCGGCCCCCGCTCGGGCAGCACGGGCGGCTCGGGGAGCGCTCAGGGCGGCACCGGCAGCGCGCTGCCGGGCGACGGGACACAGGGCGGGACGGGCACGACCGAGTCGTCGGCCGTGCCCGCGACGGAGGCGGAGACCGCGGGCGTGGTCACCATCGTCTCGACGCTGAACTACGACGAGTCGTACAAGTCGGCCGGCACGGGCATGGTCCTCACGGCGAACGGGCTCGTGCTGACCAACAACCACGTCGTGCAGGGGTCGACGAGCATCCAGGTGACCGACGAGGCCTCCGGGCGGACGTACACGGCCGACGTCGTCGGCACCGACGCGACGAACGACGTCGCCGTGCTCCAGCTGCGCGACGCGAGCGGGCTCACCCCCGTGACGTTCGACGACTCGGGCGACGTCGCCGTGGGCGACGCCGTGCACTCGACGGGCAACGCGGGCGGCACCGGAGACCTCGTGACGGCGACGGGCACCGTCCTGTCGACCGACGAGTCGATCCAGGTCCAGAGCGAGTCGGGCACGGGGACGGAGTCGCTGACCGGGCTCATCGAGCTCCGGTCGGACGTCGTCTCGGGCGACTCCGGCGGGCCCCTCCGCGACGCCTCCGGCGACGTCGTCGGCATCGTGACCGCCGCCTCCTCGGGGACCACCCCGATCACGGGCTACGCGATCCCGATCGACGACGCGCTCGACATCGCGCGCCAGATCGAGTCCGGCACATCGAGCTCGACCGTGCAGATCGGCCTCCCCGCCTTCCTCGGCGCCGAGATCGCCAGCACCGCCACGGGCGGCGTCGCCGGCGTGCCGATCGCCGGCACGGTCGACGGGAGCGCGGCGGAGTCGGCGGGCCTCGTCGCCGGCGACGTGGTGACGGCCCTCGACGGCACGCCCGTGACCACGGCCCAGGCCCTGACCGCGGCGGTGACGGCGCACGCCTCGGGAGACCGCGTGACGGTCACCTGGACCGACGCGACGGGCGCCTCGCAGACCGCCACGGTCACCCTCGGGGACGGCCCCGCGGCCTGACCCGTGCGGCACCGCCGGCGCGACGCCGTGGTCGCCCTCCGGGGCGACCACGGCGTCGCGTCGGCGTGTGCGGCGTGCGGTGAGCGGTGAGCGGCGTTCGGTGGGCGGCGTGCGGTGGGTCGCGTGCGGCGCCGCCGGCGCCTCAGCTCGCGGGCAGCGCGTCGAGGGCCGCGAGCAGGCGGCCCGGGCCCACCACGTCGGCCCCCCGGGCCCGTACCCTGTCGCCGAGCTCGCGGTCGGCCGTCACGACGACGACCTGTCCGCCGCCGGTGCGCAGGCGGTCGACGACCTCGACGATCGCGGCGTCGCCGTCGGCGGGCGCCCGCACGACCGTGACGGGGTGGGCCGCGGTGCCCGAGGTGCGGGCCTCGGGGCCGTCGGCGGTCTCCGCCGCGCCCCGCGCCTCCCCCTCGAGGACGACGGTGACGTGCGGCCACCAGGAGGTCGCGGCGCCCGCCCCGGTCGGGGGCTCCGCCAGCACGAGGTCGGCCGGCAGGCCCGTGCGGGCCGCGGCCGAGAGCGCCCCGAGGAGGCGCGTGGCGGCCCCGGCACGGTCGCGCCACCAGCCGTCCGGGCGAGAGCCCACGACGTTGGCCGCGTCGACGACGAGGTGCGGGGCGAGGTCGAGCTGGGCCTCGAGCCCCGGCCAGGACGCCGCGAAGCCGGGGTGCAGCGGCAGGGCCGCGACGTCGGCGCGGGGCACCCAGGCGAGCTCGATGCTCTCCGCGTCGGAGATCACGGCCTCGAACGGCCGCTCGACCCGGGCCACGACGGTCGTGTACGACCACGGCGGCACCTCGAGCACGGACTCGAACACGAGCCGCAGGGCGTCGCCGGGCACGGCGGCCTCCTCGCCGCTCTCGCGGAGGGCGCCCTCGACCGCGGTCTCGTCGAACTGGCGGGCGCCGCCCGGCAGACCCCAGGTGCCGCCGTGGTGGCTCCACTCGACGCGGTGCTGCAGGAGGACGCGGTCGTCGGCGTCGACGACGAGCAGGCCGGCGGCGCCCGCTCGGCCCCAGAAACGTCGGCCGTCGGAGGTCTCGACCCAGCCGTCAGCGGCTCCGTGGATGGTCACCCCGCGAGCTTGCCACACGCCGCCGGGAGCGGACCCGGCGAGGTGGCGGGCACGACCCATCCGATCCGGCGGAGGCTCCGAACGAGAACCCGGGGGCTGGTCCGGAACCCGATGTCGGACCATCCCCCACCCTCCCGCCCGGGGCGGGGACGACGAGGTCGCCGCCCGGGGCCGGGCCAGGGCCGCTGGTCGACGCGTCAGCCGGGCGTTCCGTGGAACGATCGGGCGGCCGCCACGGCCTAGACGAAGCGGATGGACTGCTGCAGTCGCTCGCGCACCTCGAAGACGTCGCTGATCGAGGTCCGGTCGCCGAGCTCGGGCCCGTACGTCAGGACGTGCGCCAGCAGCGACCGACGCAGCACCCAGGTGGAGCCGCGTCGACCGCGGCCGACCTGCTCGAGGGCCGGCGGGAAGTCGTCGTCGGGCACCACGATCAGCTGGTGCGTGAACGAGACGCGCGTGGCACGTCGCACGGCGCGGGCCTGGCGGGTGAGGTCGCGCACGGGCTGCTCGTGCTCGGGCACGCCGCTGCCGACCAGCTCGCCCCGGGAGACGACGAGCTCGCTCCCCCAGTCGGACGACTGGACGGCGAACAGGCCCGACGGGCCGAGCACGACGTGGTCGAGCTTGCCCTCGTCGCCGGCGTCGACGTCGCTCCAGATCGTGTAGCCGATGCCCAGGCCGGTGACCACGGCCACGGTCGCCTCCTCGGCGAGCGCGTCCGCCAGGACGTGGCGGATCTCGGGCGGGGCGGTGCGGACGAGCTGCTCGTCGTAGGGGTCGTCGAGGGGCACGCCGCGACCGACCCACTCCCGCATGAGGTCGAGGTACCGCTCGCGGTTGGCGCCTCCGGGGTGGCCGTGCACGCGGGCACGCGGCTGGGAGCCCGTGCGCGGAGCGTCGCGGGCCGGAGGGGCCCAGCTGAACGGGGCGCCGCCGGCGGTGCCGGGCCCCGGGGCGCGGGACCCTGACGTGGCGGGGCCGCGGCGGCGGTCGTAGGCGGCCCGCGCCTCCGGAGTCCCGACCTGCTCCCAGGCGAGCTGGAGGGAGCGGAAGGCCGCCGCGCTGCCGCCGAGGTCGGGGTGCGTCTCGCGCGCGAGGCGGCGGTAGGCGCGGCGGAGCTCGTCGTCGCTGACGCCGGCGGGCACGCCGAGCACCTCGTACGGGGTCGCGGAGGCGGGGCTGGGCGTCACCTGACGGACTTTACCGGGAGGGGCCTGAACCGCGGGTCCCGGCCCGCCGGGAGGCGGCTGGGCGTCGCCAGGGGCCGTCCAGAGCCGCCGCGTACCGTCGGGCGCGACCCCGTCGAGAGAGGAAGACACGATGACCACACCGGTCCGCACCGTCATGAGCCCCGCCCGCTACGTCCAGGGGAAGGACGCGATCACCCGCCTCGGCGAGTTCGTCGCCGCCATCGGCTCGTCGCCCCTGATCGTCTCCGACGACGTCGTCTGGGGACTCGTCGGCGACGCCGTCGAGACGAGCTTCGGCGGCTCGGAGCTGCGCGTCGAGAGGGTCGGCTTCGGCCGGTTCGCGACCCCGGCCGCCATCGACGAGCTCGCCGGGCAGATCCGGTCGACCGAGGCCGACGTCGTCGTCGGCATCGGGGGCGGCAGCGCCATCGACGCGGCGAAGGCGGCGGGCCACCTCGCCGGCGTCCGGTGGGTGAGCGTGCCCACGGTCGCCTCGACCGACGCCCCGACCTCCGCCCTCGCCGTCGTGTACTCGGAGGAGGGCGAGTTCCTCGAGTACCGCTTCTTCCCCCGGAACCCGGACCTCGTGCTCGTGGACACCCAGCTCGTCGCGAACGCCCCGGAGAAGTTCCTGGTCGCCGGCATCGGCGACGCCCTGGCGACCTGGCTGGAGGCGCGGGCCTCGTCGCGGGCCCACGCCACGACCATGGCGGGCGGCCTGGCGACGAAGACGGGCGTGGCGCTGGCCCAGCTGTCGTGGGAGATCATCCACGAGAACGCGTTCTCGGCCCTCGAGGCGGTGCGCGACCACGTCGTCACGCCGGCCCTGGAGGACCTCGTCGAGGCGAACACGCTCCTCTCGGGCCTCGGCTTCGAGTCGGGGGGCCTCGCCGCCGCCCACGCGATCCACAACGGGCTGACCGCGGCTCCGCAGACGCACGGCCTCACCCACGGGCAGAAGGTCAACGTCGGCTCGATGACGCAGCTCGTGCTGGAGGGCGCTCCCCGTCAGGAGATCGAGGAGTTCGTCGTCTTCACCACCCGCGTCGGCCTGCCCAACACCCTCACCGAGATCGGGCTCTCCGTCGACGACCACGACGAGCTCCGCGCCGTGGCGGAGGCCGCCACGGTCGAGTCGGAGACGATCCACTCGATGCCCTTCCCCGTGACGGCCGACGACGTCGTCGCGGCGCTCACCGCGATCGAGCGGCTCTCGCGGAGCATCCGCGCCCAGGCCGGCCTGCCCGAGCCCGTCGCGTACGTCGCTCAGCACTAGCCACGCCGACGACGAGGGGCCCCCTGCTCAGGCAGGGGGCCCCTCTCGTGCGTCGGCTGGACGGACGGGCGCGCAGCCTGCGCGGTGCGTCAGGCGGCCCGGGCGGAGCGGGCGACGCGCCAGGCCCGCCAGCGCAGGTGCAGCCGGCGGCCGAGCCGTCGCACGGCCTGCGTGACCCGGTGGGCCGCGGGGAACTCCGTGCCGAGCACGGCCACCCCGACGAAGACGATCAACCACCCCGGGCCGGGCAGCGGGACGAGCACGAGCCCGAGGGCCACGACGAGGAGGCCCACGAGCGCGACGAGCACCTTGTAGGCGACGCGGAGGCGCGGCCACGCGTCGAGGCGGGCCCTGGCCGCGACGTAGCGGTCGCGGGCCCGGGCGCGTCGGGTGCCGGAGGCGGTGGTGCTGCGGGTCGACATGCCCCGACGGTAGGCGGTCGGGCTGGCAGGGCCCGCCGTGCCGCCTGCCAAGCGCCTGGGCACGCGGGGGTCAGCGGGCCCGCGGGCCGGCGCAGGTGGGGATCAGGCACCAGCTGTGAGCGGTCACCGGCCCGAGGGCGTAGCCAGGAGCCATGGACTACACACATCTGGGACGCACGGGGCTGTCCGTCTCGAGGGCGGTGCTCGGCACGATGAACTTCGGGCCGCAGACCTCCGAGGCCGACTCCCACGCGATCATGGACCGCGCCCACGACCTGGGCGTCAACTTCTTCGACACGGCGAACGTCTACGGCTGGCAGAAGGGCGAGGGCGTCACCGAGCAGATCATCGGCCGCTGGTTCGCCGGCGGCGGCGGCCGCCGCGAGAAGACGGTGCTCGCCACCAAGCTCTACGGCGACATGAGCGACTGGCCGAACGGCGGGAAGCTCAGCGCGCTGAACATCCGGCGGGCGCTGGACGAGAGCCTCACGCGGCTGCAGACCGACCACATCGACCTCTACCAGTTCCACCACGTGGACCGGGAGACGCCGTGGGAGGAGATCTGGCAGGCGATGGAGGTGGCCGTGCAGCAGGGCAAGGTGCTCTACGCCGGCAGCAGCAACTTCGCCGGCTGGCACATCGCGCAGGCGCAGGAGGCGGCGAAGGCCCGGCACTTCACCGGCCTCGTCAGCGAGCAGTCGATCTACAACCTCATCGTCCGCGACGTCGAGCGTGAGACCCTGCCGGCGGCCCGCGCCTACGGCCTGGGCATGATCCCGTGGTCGCCCCTGAACGGCGGCCTGCTGGGCGGAGTCGTCCGGAAGGCCGACCAGGGCGTCCGGCGCCTCGAGGGCCGGGCGGCCGAGTACGTGGCCGAGCACCGCGAGCAGCTCGAGCGCTACGAGGCCCTGGCCGACGACCTCGGCCACGCCCCGGGCGAGCTCGCCCTGGCGTGGCTGCTGCACCAGCCGGGTGTCACCGGGCCCATCACCGGCCCGCGCACGATGGAGCAGCTCGAGTCGGCCGTCGCGGCCGTCGACATCCGACTCGACGACGACGCCCTCGGGCGTCTCGACGAGATCTTCCCCGGGCACCGCACGGCGCCCGAGGACTACGCGTGGTGAACAGGAGAACAGCATGAGGACACGGACCATCGGAGACGTCACCGTCAGCGCGATCGGCCTCGGGGCGATGCCCCTGTCGATCGAGGGCCGGCCGGAGGAGAAGCAGGCGGTGGCGACGATCCACGCCGCCCTCGAGCAGGGCATCACCCTGATCGACACCGCTGACGCCTACCACCAGCCCGGCGCGCACGAGGTCGGCCACAACGAGTCGCTCGTCGCCCGGGCGCTCGCGAGCTACCACGGCGACACGTCGGACGTGCTCGTCGCGACCAAGGGCGGCCACCTCCGCCCCGGGGCCGGCGACTGGTCGCAGAACGGCGACCCGGCCTACCTGAAGGAGGCGGCACGCGCGTCCGCGCAGCGCCTCGGCGTCGAGACCATCGGCCTCTACCAGTTCCACCGACCGGACCCGGCCGTGCCGTACGCGGACTCGATCGGCGCCCTGGCGGAGCTGCTCGACGAGGGCGTGATCCGCATGGCGGGCATCTCGAACGCCGACGTCGACCAGATCCGCCTCGCGAACGAGGTGCTGGACGGCCGTCTCGTGTCGGTGCAGAACCAGTACTCGCCGGCCTTCCGGTCGAGCGAGGTCGAGCTGGCCCTCTGCGACGAGATGGGCATCGCCTTCCTGCCGTGGAGCCCCCTCGGCGGCATCACCGACGCGGCCGAGCTCGGCTCGAAGCACGCCGTCTTCGCGGAGATCGCGAACGCGCGGCGCCTCAGCCCCCAGGTGCTGACGCTCGCCTGGGAGCTCTCGAAGAGCGAGCTCGTCGTGCCGATCCCCGGCTCGCGACGACCGCAGACCATCATGGACTCGGCGACGGCGGCCACGGTCAAGCTGTCGGCCGACGAGATCCAGCGGCTCGACGCCGCGGCAGGAGGAGAAGAATGAGCGACCCGCGCACGAACCCCTACGACAGCATCTCGGAGGTGCCGTCGTTCACGCTGACGAGCACCGACCTGGTCGACGGCGGCGTGCTGTCGACGCCGCAGGTGAGCGGCATCTTCGGCGCGGGCGGCGAGGACGTCAGCCCGCAGCTCTCGTGGTCGGGCGCCCCCGAGGGCACGAAGGGCTACGCGGTGACGGTGTACGACCCCGATGCCCCGACGGCGGCCGGCTTCTGGCACTGGGCGGTGGCCGACCTGCCCGCGACGACGACCTCGCTGCCCTCCGGGGCCGGTGACGACGACGGCTCGGGACTGCCCGAGGGCGCCTACCAGCTGCCGAACGACGCGGGCCTCCGCCGCTTCCTCGGCGCGGCACCGCCGCAGGGCCACGGGCCGCACCGCTACTTCGTCGCCGTGCACGCGCTCGACGTCGAGACGACGGGCGTCGACGCCGGCGCCACTCCCACGCTGCTGGCCTTCACGATCCGCGACCACACCCTGGCGCGCGCGGTGGTGCACGCCACCTGGGAAGCGGCCTAGCCGCACACGGGCCCTCGCGGCCCGCTCGAGGAGGCGCGACCCGGCACCCGGCCGGGTCGCGCCTCCTCGTGTCCGTGGCCGAGCAGCGCTGGTGGTCGGGCCGCCGCTCAGTGGTGGGGGTTGCGCATCATCACCGGCCGCTGGTCGGGCAGCAGGCCGGCCATGCCGTCGGGCAGCACGTGCTCGGCCAGCTCGCCGCTGAGCGGGCGGGCCGGGGCGAACCCCGACGGCGACCGGTGCACCTGACCGTGCAGCCGCAGCCCGCCCGACGCCAGGCGATCGGAGACCCCGCGGGCCCAGGTCGAGACGGCGAGGTCGTCGAGGTCGGACTCGAGGGCCCGCTGCCAGACCAGCGCCAGGCCGCGCGCGCGACAGGCCGACGCCTGGTCGCGGAGCAGCCGCTCGAGCACGTCGACGTCGCGGCCGTACGGGAGGCGGGGCTGGCCGCGGAGGCGCAGCACGCTCTGGCAGGGCTCGCGCGCCACGTCGACGAGGACGACGTAGAGCAGGTCCTCGTCGCAGGGCTCGTCGCAGACGACGGCAGCCCACTCCTCCAGGGTGGTGGCGGAGTCGCGGTCGGGCAGGCGGGGGACGGTTCTCTCGGTGGGGGTCATGCCGACCACCGTGGCGGCCCGGAGCCGAGGGAGGCGGTGGCCGGCGCGCGCCCTGGGGACCACCCGCGCGGCGCCCCGGTGTGGAGGGACGCCCCTCAGCCGCCCTGGGGAGAGACCGCGGGGCCTGCCTACGCCTGCCCGGCCCCGGCCCCGGCCCCGCGCCGCCGGTGCTCGGCGTCGACGGCGTCCGCCCGCAGCTCGGCGAGGCGGGCGCGACGGGCCACGCGCTGCAGCACCGCCGCGACCACGGCGGCGAGGACGACGAAGGCCCCGTACGCACTGAGCACGGCGTCGAGCCCGTCGACGGGGACGAACACGCCGGCGAGCACGCTCGGCACGCCGAACGCCAGGTAGCTCGCCACGTAGACGCTCGACAGCACGCCGGCCCTCGCGTCGACGGGCGCCTCCACGAGCACGAGCCGCAGCGCCGCCTGGAACCCCGCGCCGAACCCGACGCCGCCGACCACGGCCGCCACGACGAACAACGGCACGGAGGCCGTCCAGAGCGCCGCGACGATGCCGATCGGCCCGACGACGAGGGCCACGACCCCGACGCGCAGCGCCTTCGCGGCGTCGACGCGCTGGATGGCGAGCCCCGTCAGCGCCCCCGAGCCGGTGAAGAGCGCGATCGCGGCCCCGGTCAGGGCCGGGCTCGACACGTCGAAGGTCGTCCGCAGGATCGTGCCCGCGAAGGCGAGGAACATGCCGCCGAGGCCCCAGCTCGCGATCATGCAGCCGACGACCGCGACGAAGATGCGTCGCGCCTCCCCCGGCACCGTGACGGTGGGCACGAGCGACCGCAGGGCCCCGGAGGCGCGGGGCACGCGCTCGGGGACGAACGCCACCGCGACCCCGCACGCCACCATCGCGGCCGCCAGTACGAGGAAGACGAGGCGCTCGGGCAGCGGCCCGAACTCGACGAGGAGCCCGCTGGTCAGCGCCCCGACGGTGAGCGCGACCGGCGGGGTCACGCCGTTGAGGAAGGCCGCGAGGGCGGGGCGGGAGGCCGGCTGGTGGTCGATCATGCCGGCGCCGAGGGCCCCGGTCGCGAGGCCGATGGCGAGGCCCTGGAGCACACGGGCGACGACGAGCGCCAGGTCGCCCGTGGCCACGGAGAAGACGAGCATCGCCGACACGGAGACCGCGAGGCCGGCCAGCACGAGGGGCCGACGCCCGACGTGGTCGGAGAGCCGGCCCGCGGTGAGCAGGGTCGCCAGCAGGCCCGCGACGTAGACCGCGAAGACCACCGTCAGCGCGAGCGGCGAGAGCGACCACTCCTCCTGGTAGATCGGGTAGAGCGGCGACGGGGCCGAGCCGCTCGCGACGAGCACGAGCAGCGTGAGGGCGTACACGACCAGCCCCGCCGACCCTCCGCCACCGCGGCCGCCGGGCCGCCGAGAGGCGCGGGGGCGGGGGACGCTGCCGGTGGCGGGCTGGGCTCGTTCTGTCGTCTGCACGCGGAGGGCCAACCGCCCGGCCCGCCCGCGTGTTCCCGGCGCAGACTGGTCGGGTGACCACGACCGCCCCGCCCACCGTGACCTTCCCCGACGGCCGCACCGCCCCCGCCCTCGGCCAGGGCACCTGGTACCTCGGCGACGACCCGCGCCGCCGCGCCGCCGAGCTGGAGGCCCTCCGCACCGGGCTCGACCTCGGCCTCACGCTCGTCGACACCGCTGAGATGTACGGCGACGGGGCCGCGGAGGCCCTCGTCGGCGAGGCGATCGCCGGCCGCCGCGACGAGGTCTTCCTGGTCAGCAAGGTGCTGCCGGGCAACGCCAGCCGCCGCGGCACCGTCGACGCCTGCCACGCGAGCCTCCGACGCCTCGGCACCGACCGTCTCGACCTCTACCTGCTGCACTGGCGGGGCGGCCACCCCCTCTCCGACACGGTGGAGGCGATGGAGGCACTGGTCGAGGAGGGCGCCATCGGCGCCTGGGGCGTCAGCAACTTCGACGTCGACGACCTGGACGACCTGGCCGTGGCGACCGGCTCCGGCGGCCCGGCCCGCGCCTCCGGCCCCCAGACCGACCAGGTGCTCTACAACCTCGCCCGCCGCGGCCCCGAGTTCGACCTGCTGCCCCGGCTGCGCGCCGACGGCGTGCCGCTGATGGCGTACTCCCCCGTCGACCACGGCGAGCTGCTCGACCACCCGGTCGTCGTGTCGGTCGCCCACGACCTCGGCGTGACGCCGGCCCAGCTGGCGCTCGCCTGGGTGCTGCGCCTCGCCCCGGACGTCTGCGTCGCCGTGAAGGCCGGCAGCGCCGCCCACACCCGCGAGAACGCGGCGGCGCTCGACGTCGACCTCGACGACCAGGCGTTCGTGCAGCTCGAGCGGGCCTTCCCCGCCCCGACCGCGGCCGTACCGCTCGAGGTGCTCTGACCCGCGACCGGTCCGCGACCGGCCCCCGACCGACCCGACCGACCCGGCCCGCGTCGGCGACGCCCGGTACACTCGGCCCATGTCGGTCGTGCGCGAGTTCGGGTCGGGCGCGGCTCTGCTCGGCCGCGGGCTGCGCCTCTGGGGCACGTCGCCGCGCCTCATGCTGCTCGGTGCCGTCCCCGCCGTGATCGTCGGCCTCGTCTTCGTCGGGCTGCTCGTGCTCGTCAACGGCTACGCCGACGACGTCGCCGTGGCGCTCACCCCGTTCGCCGACTCGTGGCCCGAGTGGGAGGCCCAGGTCGTCCGCCTCGTCATCGGCCTCGCCGTGGCGGCCCTCGCCGTGCTGCTCGCCGTGTTCACCTTCACCGCCGTGACCCTGCTGGTGGGAGACCCGTTCTACGAGAGGATCTGGCGGCACGTCGAGCGCCGCGAGGGCGACGCCCCGGCCGACCTCGGCACCGGGTTCTGGCGGGGGCTCGCGAAGAGCGTCGGCGACTCGCTGCGGCTGCTGCTCGCGACCGCCTCGATCGGCCTCCTCCTCTTCGTCGGCGGCTTCGTGCCCGTCGTCGGGCAGACGGTCGTGCCGGTGCTGGCCGCCGTGACCGGCGGGTGGTTCCTCACCGTCGAGCTGACCGGCTTCGCGTTCGACGCCCGCGGCCGGACCCTCCGCGAGCGGAGGCGGGCGCTGGGCCTCCGACGGGCGCACACGCTGGGGTTCGGCACCGTCACCTGGCTCTCGTTCCTCGTGCCGTTCGGGGCCGTGCTCGTGATGCCGGCCGCCGTGGCGGGGGCGACGCTGCTCGCGCGGGAGGCCGACGCCGCCGCCCGCGGCGCGGCACCCGCGGTGTCCGCACCGCCCACGCCGCCGTCTCCGCCCACCCCGCCCGTGCCGACCGCGCCGCCGAAGGGCCGAGCGGGCTGACGCCCGGCCGGGCGGCCTGCCAGACTCGGTGGCACCACGCCCGCCGACGAAGGAGTCGCCCCGCATGAAGATCGACAAGGCCGAGGTGGTCGTCACCAGCCCCGACCGCAACTTCGTGACCCTCAAGCTCACGACCGACGACGGGGTCACCGGCCTCGGCGACGCCACCCTCAACGGCCGCGAGCTCGCGGTCGTCGCCTACCTCTCCGAGCACGTCGTGCCGCTCCTCCTCGGCCGGGACGCAGCCCGCATCGAGGACACCTGGCAGTTCCTCTACCGGAGCGCCTACTGGCGGCGCGGCCCCGTCACGATGGCCGCGATCGCCGCCGTCGACGTCGCCCTCTGGGACATCAAGGCGAAGGTCGCCGGCATGCCGCTCTACCAGCTGCTCGGGGGCGCCTCCCGCACCGGCCTGCTCGCCTACGGCCACGCCTCCGGCATGGACCTCCCCGAGCTGTTCGACAGCGTGCGCGAGCACCAGGAGCAGGGCTACCGCGCGATCCGCGTGCAGACCGGCGTGCCCGGGCTCACGTCGATCTACGGCATCGCCTCGAACGCGACCTTCGACGCCAACGCCGGGGTGCGCTACGACCACGAGCCGGCCCAGCGCGGAGCCCTGCCGAACGAGGAGGACTGGGACACCCGCTCGTACCTGCGCCACGTGCCCACCGTCTTCGAGGCCGTGCGCGCCGAGTTCGGGCCGGAGATCCCCCTCCTGCACGACGGCCACCACCGCATGACGCCGATCCAGGCCGCGTCGCTCGGCAAGAGCCTCGAGCCCTACGACCTCTTCTGGCTCGAGGACGTCACGCCCGCCGAGAACCCCGAGGCCCTGCGCCTCGTGCGGCAGCACACGACCACGCCGCTCGCGATCGGCGAGATCTTCAACACCGTCTGGGACTACCAGCAGATCATCCGCGAGCAGCTGATCGACTACGTGCGGAGCGCCGTCACCCACACCGGCGGCATCACGCACCTCAAGCGGGTGCTCGAGTACGCCGCGCAGTACCAGATCCGGTCGGGCATGCACGGCCCGACCGACATCTCGCCGGTGGGCATGGCGGCGGCGATGCACCTCGGGCTGTCGATCCACAACTTCGGGATCCAGGAGTACATGCAGCACGGCTCGCGGACGGACAGCGTCTTCCGGCAGTCGTTCACGTTCGAGGGCGGCATGCTGCACCCGGGCGAGCAGCCGGGGCTCGGCGTCGAGCTCGACGTCGACGAGGCCGGGAAGTACCCGTACGAGAAGGCGTACCTGCCGTACAACCGACTGGCCGACGGCACCGTCCACGACTGGTAGCCCCGGGGAGGCGCGGGTCGGGTCAGGTGCCCGCGTAGGCGGCTCGCAGGTCGTCGACCACGAGCCGGCCCATGCCCATCATGGCCGCCATGGCCCGGGCCGCCCCCTCCGGGTCCGGGCCGCCGAGGGTCTCGCCGAGGGCGCTCGGGACGATCTGCCAGGAGAAGCCCCAGCGGTCGGTGAGCCAGCCGCAGCGGCCCTCCTCGCCGCCGTCGGCGACGAGGGCGTCCCACAGGCGGTCGAGCTCGGGCTGGTCGGAGACCGGCACCGAGAACGACACGGCGTCGGAGGGGGCGTGCCCCGGCCCGCCGTTCAGCCCCTGGAAGCCCTGGCCGTCGAGCTCGAACTCGACCACGAGCGCCTGGCCGGCGAGGGCCGGGTCGGGGAAGTCGTCGGGGTACCGGGAGACGTCGGTGACACGGGAACCGGGGAAGAGCGAGACGTAGAACGTCGCGGCGGCCTCGGCCTCGCCGTCGAACCAGAGCACGGGGGTGATGCGGGGCACGGTGCGCCTCCTCGGTCAGGGGCGGCAGCGTCGTCGCCGCCGCGTGCCGCCCACCGTACCGCCGCCCCGCTCAGCCGACCAGGGCCTCGATCGGGCCGCGCACGAAGTAGACGAGGAACCCCAGCGACACGATCCAGAGCAGCGGGCTGATCTCGCGCGCCTTGCCGGAGGCGGCCCGGACGATCACCCAGCTGATGAAGCCGACGCCGATGCCGTTGGCGATCGAGTAGGTCAGCGGCATGGTGATGATGGTGAGGAAGACCGGCAGGGCGACGGAGAAGTCGGTCCAGTCGACGTCCTTGATCTGCGAGACCATCAGCGCGCCCACGATGACGAGCGCGGAGGCGGCCACCTCGAGCGGCACGACCTGCGTCAGCGGCGTGAAGAACATGGCGAGCACGAAGAGCAGGCCGGTGACGACCGAGGCCGCGCCGGTGCGGGCGCCCTCGCCGATGCCCGAGGCCGACTCGACGAAGACCGTGTTCGACGACGAGCTGGTGGCCCCGCCGGCGATCGCGCCGACGCCCTCGATGACGAGCGCGCTCTTCAGGCGGGGGAAGGTGCCGTCGGGGCGGGCGACGTCGGAGGCCTTGGCGAGGCCGGTCATCGTGCCCATCGCGTCGAAGAAGTTCGTGAAGACCAGCGTGAAGACCAGCATCACGGCCGAGAGGACGCCGATGCGGGCGAAGGCGCCGAAGCTGATGTCGCCGATGAGCGACAGGTCGGGCAGGGCCACGATCTGGGTCGGCATGACGGGGGCGTTGAGGTTCCAGTCGTCGAGGTTCTGCCCGTTCGACGTCGGCACCTGGAAGATCGCCTGCAGCACGATCGCGATGACCGTGGTGGCCACGATGCCGATGAAGATCGCCCCGCGCACGCGGCGGGCCATCAGCACGCCGATCACGACGAGCCCGATGACGAAGGTGATGGTCGGCAGCGTCGCGACGGAGCCGGCGGAGCCGAGCTGCAGGGGCGGCGACGCGGAGCCGCTGGTGCGGACGAAGCCGGAGTCGACGAGCCCGATGAACGCGATGAAGAGGCCGATCCCGACCGTGATCGCCGTCTTCAGCGCGGCGGGGACGGCGTTGAAGATCAGGCCGCGGAGGCCGGTGACGGCGAGGATCGTGATCACGAGGCCGTTGATGACGACGAGGCCCATCGCCTCGGGCCAGGTGACGTCCTGCACGACGGTGACCGCGAGGAACGAGTTGATGCCGAGGCCGGCCGCGAAGGCGAACGGGAGGCGCGCCACCGCCCCGAAGAGGATGGTCATGACGCCCGCGGTGAGGGCGGTGACGGCGCCCACCTGGGCGTTCTGCAGCCAGCCGCCCGCGACGTCCTGCGCGGCCTGGTCGGCGCTGAAGCCGCCGAGGATCAGCGGGTTGAGGATGACGATGTACGCCATCGTCACGAAGGTGACGACGCCGCCGCGGATCTCGCGGGCCCAGCTGGAGCCGCGGGCCGTGACCTCGAACCAGGAGTCGAGGCGTCCGGCGACGCCGGAGCGGGGTGCCGGCGCGCCCGTGGGCGCGGACGACGACGAGACGGGAGAGGACATGGCGGCGGCTCCGGTGGTGCGGGGGACGGTGCGGGCACGCGCTCGGCTCTGGGCGCTCTCCCAGCTTACGGGGCCGTGACGTGTCCCCCGTCGTCGGGGCGGTCGACGGGGTCGTCCTCGCCGACGACGGCGGCGACCATCGCGGCCACGACCTCGACGTCGGCCAGCTCGGCGGGCAGCACGACGGGGACGCGGCGGCCCGCCACCTCGACCCAGGTGCGCAGGACGACGGGCGTGGCCCGCGCCTCCGGCGTCCGGACCGCGAGGCCGTCGAGCCAGGGGCACTCCGTCTCGATCCAGCGGGTGTGCACGGTCGGGGCCTCGTCGCCGGGCGGGGCGAAGGCGGGGTCGTCGAGGAGGCGGCGGTGGAAGGGCGCGGAGGTCGCGGGGCCGTCGACGACGAGGTCGTCGAGGGCGCGTCGGGAGCGGCGCACCGCCTCGTCGCGGTCGCGGCCCCAGACCGAGAGGGTCATCAGCAGCGAGTCGCGGCCGGGCGGGACGTCGTCGCCGGGGGCCACGCCGGCGTCGACGCGGACGCCCGGCCCGCCGGGGAACTCGAGACGGGCGACCGGGGCCGGAGCCGGCAGGAAGCCGCGGCCCGGGTCCTCCGCCGTGACGCGGAACGAGAGGGCGTGCCCGAGCACCGGCGGGGCCGCGGCGACCTCGAGGGGCCGCCCGTCGGCGAGCAGCAGCTGCTGCCGGACGAGGTCGACCCCGGTCGTCAGCTCGGTGACGGCGTGCTCGACGGACAGCGCCGTGCCGACCTCCAGGAAGGACACCTGGCCGGACTGCGAGACGAGGAACTCCACGGTGCCGGCGCCGCGGTACGAGACGGCCCCGCAGACGGCCGTGCTGACGTCGACGACGACGGCCAGCTGCTCGTCGGTGAGGAAGGGCGCCGGGGCCTCGGCGAGGAGCTTCTGGTGCCGGCGCTGCACCGAGCACTCGCGCGTGCCGACGACGACGACCCCGCCCTCGCCGTCGCCGAGCACCTGGGCCTCGACGTGCCGGGGCCGGTCGAGGTACTGCTCGACGAAGCACTCCCCGCGGCCGAAGACGGCGACGGCCTCGCGCACCGCGCTGTCGTGCAGGTCGGCCACCTCGTCGAGGCGACGCGCGACGCGGAGCCCCAGGCCGCCTCCCCCGTTCGCCGCCTTGAGGGCGATCGGGAGCCCGTGGCGCTGGGCGAACGCGACGGCCTGGTCGGGCCGCCGGACCGGCCCGGAGGTGCCCACGACGAGCGGGGCGCCGACCGAGTCGGCGAGGGCGCGCGCGGCGATCTTGTCGCCGAGCACCTCCATCGTCGCCGGGTCCGGGCCGACCCAGGTGAGCCCGGCGGCGACGACGCGGCGCGCGAACTCGGCGCTCTCGGAGAGCGGGCCCGCGCCCGGGTGCACCGCGTCGGCGCCGCTGCGCACGGCGGCGTCGAGCATCGCCTGCATGTCGCGGTAGGCGTCGGGGCGACCGACCGGGGGCGTGCCGACGGCGGTGCCGCCGCCGGGCGAGCCGCCGCCGGGGCCGACGGCCGGGGCGGCGTCGACCGCCGAGCCGGCGTCGAGCGCGTCGACGGGCTCGAGCGCCCAGGCCTCGTCGGCCGCGCGCACGTGCAGGGCGGCGGCGTCGTCGGCCGTGTAGACAGCGACCGAGGGCAGCTGGAGGTCGGCGCAGGCGCGGGCGATGCGCACGGCGACCTCGCCGCGCTCGGCGATGAGGAGCTTGATCACCGTTCCGTCCCCCGCTCGGCCGCGAGGCGCTCGTCGAGGTGGTCGTCCTGCCGGTCGCCGCGGCGGCCCCGCCCGAGGTCGGGCCCGGGCACCACCCGGAACCGCACGCGGGCACCGATCGGCACCTGGGCGGCCCGGTCGAGCTGGTCGCCCACGACGCACGCGACGACCGGGTAGCCGCCCGTCACCGGGTGGTCGGCCATGAAGAGCACGGGGTGGCCGGAGGGCGGCACCTGCAGGGCCCCCGACACGGTCGCCTCGCTCGGCAGCTCGGCGGGCAGCCCGTCGGCGACGAGGCGCTCGAGGGGCCGCTCGCCCTCGAGCCGCAGGCCGATGCGGTTCGACTGCGCCGTGACGGTGAAGCGCTGCTCGGTCAGCAGCTCGACGGCCTCGGGCGTGAACCAGTCGTCCCGCGGCCCGAGCACGACGTCGAGGAAGGTCACCTCGTCGGGCGCCGAGACCGTGCGCTGCACGTCGGGCGCCGCCGCGGCGACGCTCTCGGCCCAGGCGCGGCCCACCGCGAGCTCGTCGCCGGGGCGCACCCGCTGCGGGCCGAGCCCGGCGAGCACGTCGCCCGAGACGCTGTCGAGCACCGGCTCGGCCTCCCAGCCGCCGCGGACGGCGAGGTACGAGTAGACGCCCCGGGGAGGCGCCCCCACGGTGAGCACGTCGCCGTCGTCGAGCGCGAACGCGGCGCCCACCACGGCAGGGCGCGGGCCGGCGGGCCCGGTGACCGTGATCGGCACGGGAGCGCCCGCCACGGCGAGCACGAGGTCGCCGCGCGCCGTCGCCTCGAGGCCGCCGTAGGCCAGCTCGAGGGCGGCCGAGCCGGTGGCGGCGCCGACGAGGCGGTTCGCCTCGCGGAGCGCCCGGTGGTCCATCGCGCCGGAGCGGGAGACCCCGAGGCCGGAGCGGCCGGGCCGGCCGAGGTCCTCGAGGATCGTGTGCGGGCCGGGGCGGTCGACGACCAGGGCCCGGTCGGGACGGGGCGGCGGCGCGACCGGCGACGACGCGGCCCGGGCCGACGCGGAGCGCACCACGGCCCCGTCCGCCGGCGCCACGGCCGCGTCGGGCCGGTCGCCGGTGCTCGCCGTGACGTCGACGAAGCGCACCCGCATGCCCGGCTGCAGCAGCGCGGGCACCCGCTCGGCGAGGTCCCAGAGGGCGACCTCGGTGCGGCCCACGATCTGCCAGCCGCCCGGGCTCTCGCGCGGGTAGACGCCGCAGAACTCGCCCGCCAGGGCGACGGCCCCGGCGGGCACGTGGGTGCGGGGCACGGCCCGTCGCGGCACGGCGAGGGCGGGGTCGCCTCCGGAGAGGTAGGCGAAGCCCGGCGCGAAGCCGGTGAAGGCGACGGTGTGGACGGCGCCGGTGTGGCGGCGGACGACCTCCTCGACCGTCAGCCCGCTGAGCTCGGCGACCTCCGCGAGGTCGTCGCCGTCGTAGTGCACCGGGATCTCGACGAGGCGCCCCTCGGTCGCGGCGTCGCGCGAGCTCGGCAGCGACCGGATCACCGAGAGCAGGGAGGTGACCGGCAGCAGCGCGGGCAGGAAGCGGACGGCGACGGTGCGCGGCGCGGGCACGACGTCGAGGATCCCCGCCACGGGCTGCGCGAGGAGCGCGCCGAAGAGGGCCAGCGACTCGTCGAGGTCGGCGGTCTCGATGAGGACCCCGTCCGTGCCGAGGGGCAGGATGCGCGGCTCCCGCGGGAGGCCGCTGTGCCGGTCAGCGGAGCCGGAGCGGTCGTCGCCGCTCACGCCGACGCCCCCGGGACGGTGACGAAGGAGCGCAGGGCGACCCCCGCCTCCTCGAGGCCGGTGCGCACGGCACGCGCGACCTCGACCGCGTCGGGCGAGTCGCCGTGCACGCAGACCGTGCGCGCGTCGACCTCGACCTCCTGGCCGTCGACGGAGGTGACCCGCCCCGTCTCGACGAGCTGGAGGACGCGGTCGCGGATCTCGGCGGGGTCGTGCAGCACCGCCCCGGGCTCGCGACGGGGCACGAGCTCGCCCGACGCCGTGTAGGCGCGGTCGGCGAAGGCCTCGGGCACGGTGACGAGTCCCGCGGCGGAGGCGCGGCGGAGGAAGGCCGACCCGGCCAGCCCCACGACGGCGAGCGCCGGGTCGACCCGCAGCACGGCCTCGACGACCGCGTCGGCGTGGGCGGCTCCGCGGTCGTCGTCGCGGGCGATGGTCGTGTAGAGCGCCCCGTGCGGCTTGACGTACCGCACGGCCGTGCCGGCGGCCCGGGCGAGGCCGCCGAGGGCGCCGACCTGGTACGCGACGTCGCCCACGAGCTCGGCGGGCGAGGCGTCGAGGTAGCGGCGCCCGAAGCCGGCGAGGTCGCGGTACGACACGTGCGCGCCGACGACGACACCGCGCCGGTGCGCCTGCCCCACGACCCGCAGGAGCGACTCGGGGTCGCCGGCGTGGAAGCCGCAGGCGACGTTCGCGCTCGTGACGACGTCGAGCAGGGCCTCGTCGTCGCCCAGGGTCCACCGGCCGAAGCCCTCGCCGAGGTCGGCGTTGAGGTCGATGGTCGTCATGGTGGGGCCTTCCGTGCGGCGGGGCCGTCGGTGGGGGGCGGGGTGGGCGGCGTGCGGTGCCGAGCGCCGGGCGGCCGCGGTGGTCAGCCCGGTCGGTCGGCGTCCACCGTACCGGCAGGCACGGCCGCGCCCGGTGGGAACGCGCTCAGCCGGCCCGCCGCACGAGCAGGGCCCGCGTCACGAGCGGCACCT
Source organism: Frigoribacterium sp. CFBP 13707 (assembly GCF_014842245.1). Taxonomy (NCBI): domain Bacteria; kingdom Bacillati; phylum Actinomycetota; class Actinomycetes; order Micrococcales; family Microbacteriaceae; genus Frigoribacterium; species Frigoribacterium sp. CFBP 13707. The sequence continues at coordinate 136,708 of NZ_JACYVL010000003.1, read as the reverse complement.
GGAGCGGCAGGCGCACGAGGGTCACGACGCGGCGCACGCGGGAGGCGCGGGCGCTGTGCAGGGACCGCGTCGCCATCGACACGTTGGCCGGGAACACGGCGACGAACAGGGCCGCGGCGAGCGCGCCCCCCATGCGGCGGGTGGGGCGGGAGGCGAGCGCCGCGGCGACGACGAGCTCGGCGACCCCGGAGGAGACGGTCCAGAAGCGGGCGGGGCCGGGCATGCTGCGCGGCACGACGGCGTCGTAGGTGGCGGGCGCGACGAGGTGGAGCACGCCGCTCCCGCCGAGGGCCGCGGCGAGCAGGCGGGCCGTGCGCGCGGCGGAGGCGCGCTCGGTGCGGGCGGCGGCGGTGCGGGCGGGGCAACCGGGGCGGGGGCGTCGGGGGCTCATGCGGTCCATCTTCCTCGCCCGCGACTCCTCGGTGCCTGTCCCGGGCCCGCCCCGTGCCTGCTCCGCGCCCGCCCCGTGCCCGGGGCGTGCTCAGACGGCGGGGGTGCGGCCCGAGCCGCCGAAGCGGATCGAGACGTCGAGGCGCCACGCCTTCGGCTCGCCCGTGACGTGGGTCGTGCCGACGAAGCGCAGCCGATCGCCCGCGCCGAGGCTGAGCACGCCGTGGACGTCTTCCCGGCCCTCGAGCCAGAAGGCGATGTCGTGCTCGTCGAGCAGGTCGTCGTCGACGGTCGCGCCGAACGTGGCCCCGTCGAACTTCAGGGGCACGTCACGGAAGTGCAGGCGGGGCGGGGCGTCCGACCAGTCGACGTCGGCCGGCAGGCGCTCGGCGACCACGGTGGCGTCGACCACCCCGTCGCTCCCGAGCGTCACGGACGAGGCGCGCAGGTCGATGCCGAGGTCGTCGCCGTCGACACGGAATCGGTTCTCCACCCCGCCCACGCTAGCGGCGCGGCCCCGTCTCGTCACCTGTGCCGTCATGACGGAATGGGGGCGGAGCCCGCGGGGTTGGCGCTGAGCATGGAGAAGAGCATCGGGTTCCTGTCGTTCGGGCACTACCAGGACGTCCCCGGGTCGAGGACCCCGACCGCCCGGGAGGCGCTGGTCCAGTCGATCGAGCTGGCGGTCGCCGCCGAGGAGATCGGCATCGACCAGGCGTCGGTGCGCGTGCACCACTTCGCGAGGCAGCTGGCCAGCCCGTTCCCGCTGCTGGCCGCCATGGCGGCGCGGACGAGCCGCATCGAGCTCGGCACCGGCATCATCGACATGCGCTACGAGAACCCGCTCTCGATGGCCGAGCAGGCCGCGGCCGCGGACCTGATCAGCGCGGGTCGCCTCCAGCTCGGCGTGAGCCGGGGGTCGCCCGAGAGCTCCCTGCGCGGCTACGAGGCGTTCGGCCACGTGCCCGCCGACGGCGAGACCGACGCGGACATGGCGCGTCGCCACACCGCGCTGTTCCGCTCCGCGATCGCGGGCGACGCGGTCGCGACGAGCGACCCGCGCATGACGGGCTGGTCGAGCCCGCTCGCGATCGAGCCGCTCTCCCCCGGGCTCGGCGAGCGCATCTGGTGGGGCTCCGGCACCCGCGCGACGGCGACGTGGACGGCCGAGCAGGGCATGAACCTGATGAGCAGCACCCTCCTGACGGAGGACACCGGCGTGCCGTTCGACGAGCTGCAGGCGGAGCAGATCGCGCTCTACCGCGAGGCGTGGGCCGCCGCCGGGCACGCCCGTGAGCCGCGCGTCTCGGTGAGCCGCAGCGTCATCCCGATCACGACCGACGAGGACGTCCGGTACTTCGGCGTCCGGGCCCAGCAGGACTCGCGCGACCAGGTCGGCCTGCTCGACGGGGTGCAGTCGCGCTTCGGCAAGAGCTACGTCGGCGAGCCCGACGTGATCGCCGCGCAGCTCGCCGGGGACGCGGCCGTCCGGGCGGCCGACACCGTGCTGCTCACGGTGCCGAACCAGCTCGGGGTCGACTACAACGCCCGGCTGCTGCGCACGGTGGCCGACCACGTGGCGCCCGCGTTCGGGTGGGCCCCGGCGCACGTGGCGACGCGCCCGCGCTGACCGACGCGCGGGCGGGCAGTGCGGGCACGTCGCGCGGGCACGCCGCGCGACACGGCGACGAGGTGCCCCGCCCTGTGGTCTCCGGGAGTCGGAGGCCGCAGGACGGGGCACCTCGGTGAACCAGCGTCGGCGCGTCAGCCGCCGATCGGCGTCAGGTCGACCGGGTTCGGCGGCACCGGCAGCGAGCCGCGGATCTGGTTCTGCGCCTGGCACTGGCTGGTGCAGTTGGTCGCGCCCGCGCTCAGCTCGATCGCGTCCTCGCCGAGGACGCCGCCGAGGCGGCCGCCGGGCTGCACGAGCCACTTCGTGACGGTGCCGCTCTGGAACGTCTTCGTCGCCACCTGCGGGCTGTCCTTGCCGAGCAGCATCTGGTGCGCCCCGGCCCCCGAGGTGACCGCGTCGACCCCGTCGCCGAAGTTGACCTTGCCGGTGTACTGGTTGACGAAGTAGAAGACGCCGGGCGCGAGGGTGTGCACGTACTCGACGGGCGCGGCGAACTCGGCCTCCATCTGGAAGATGCCGCCCTGGGCGCCGTCCTTCGCCTGGATCTTGAACTTGCCCGCCGACGTCGAGAAGAGCAGCGTCACGGTGTCGTCCTTGACCTCGAGGGACTTGATGGTCGCTCCCGCCCGCTGGGCCGGCGTCAGCGTCGGCACCTTGGAGGCGAAGACCACGGTGGGCCGCGTCACCATGCGCTGCGTGTCGGGCGCGCCGGTGAGCGTGTAGTCGTAGACGCCGAGGGTCGCGACGTCGACGTCGAAGCCGTTGTTCACGCCCCGCACCGCGATGCGGGCGGACGGCGCGAGGTCGGAGAGCTTGAGGCTGCGGCCCGGCGCGGGGTCGTAGGTGGTGCCGCCGACGGTGACGGCGTAGTTCCCGCCGGCGCTGGTCTTGCCGGAGGCGCTGGCCGGGGCGGCCGACAGGGCGAGCGACCCGGCGACGACGGCGGCGACGAGCACCGCGGCACGGGCGGAGCGGAGGAGTGACGAGGGCATGGTGGGGGCCTTCCGAGGAGGGTGCGCGGCCGGCTCCGGCCGCACACCGAGTCTCGGCGGGCGCTCGCCGCCGCACCATCGGACCTTGGTACTAGTACCCGTGGTCCCGGGCCCAGAGCGCCGCGCTCGTGCGGTCCGCGACGCCCACGCGGCGGAAGACGCTGCCCACGTGGGCCTTGACCGTGCGCTCGGCGATGCCGAGCTCGTGACCGATCTGGCGGTTGGAGAGCCCACGCCCGAGCAGGCGCAGCACGTCGGCCTCCCGACCGACGACGACCCGCGCCTCCGGCGGGCCACCCTCGCCCCGGCCGCCCGGGTCGGCGACGGGGACGGCAGGAGTCGCGGCGCGGGTCGGCAGGAGCGCCCGCGCCGCCCTCGGGTCGAGCGGTGCGTCGCCGCGCGCCGCCGACCGGACGCCGTCGAGGACGGTCGCCGGGTCGGCGTCCTTGAGCAGGTAGCCCGTCGCCCCGGCGGCGAGGGCGCCGTGCACGGTGACCGCGTCGGGGAACGAGGTCAGGACGACCACCCGTGCCGACGAGCCGCCGTCGATCAGCCGTCGCGTCGCCTCGACCCCGCCGATGCCCGGCATCGACACGTCCATCAGCACGACGTCGGGAGCGAGGGGCGGCACGAGGCGCAGCGCGGCCTCGCCGTCCGCCGCCTCGCCGACGACGCGGACGTCGTCCGCCCCGTCGAGCAGGGCGCGGAGCCCCGCCCGCACGAGCGGGTGGTCGTCGACCACCACGACCGTGATCACGGTGCCCCGGTCGTGAGGCGCCACCGGCTGCCCCGGCCCGGCGCGGTCGCGAGCTCGAGGGTCGCCTCCGCCTCGGCGGCGAGGTCGCGGAGCACGCGCAGCCCGAAGTGGGCGGGGTCGGGCCGGTCGAGGAGCGCGGGGTCGAAGCCGACCCCGTCGTCGGCGACCGTCACGACGGCGCCCGGCCGGCCTGCCGGGGCGGCCACGCGCACGGTGCACGACGAGGCCCTGGCGTGGGCGACCACGTTCACCAGCGACTCCTGCACGACCCGGAAGACAAGGCGCTGGTGGTCGGCGGAGAGGGCCCTCGCGACGTCGGGGTCGACGTCGAGGCGGACGGGCACGCCGCGCGCCGACGCGGCCTGGGCGAGGTCGACGAGGGCCGGCTCGAGCCCCGACGCGGCGAGGCTCGCCGGGTAGATGTCGACCAGGAGGCTGCGGAGGGCGCCCACGCTGCCGCGGACGGTCGCGGCGACGGCGTCGAGCCCGTCGGCTGTCGCCGGGTCGCCGCGGCGTCGCGACGCGGCGGACTCGGCCGAGACCGCGAGCGAGGTCGCGACGAGGTCCTGGACGACGCCGTCGTGGAGGGCGCCCGCGATGCGCCGCCGCTCGTCGCCGCTCGCCTCGAGGGCACGCTCGAGCAGCGCCTCACGGTGGCGGCGAGCGCCCTGCAGGGCACGGAGCAGACGAGCGAGCACGGGGAGCAGCAGCAGCACGACGAGCAAGATGCTGCCGATGGTGATGCCCGCGAAGCCGACCCACAGCTGGCCGCTCCGCTGCACGACCTCGTCGTAGCGGAAGTACACCTCGGCGAGCAGCGGTCGGCCGCTGGGCGTGCGGACGGAGCGGTAGGCCTCGAGCAGGCGGCCCTCGTCGCGTTCGTAGACGTTCTCGGGCTCCGTGAGGTCGCTGACCTCCGACTCGACGCCCGAGCCGCGGAGGGCCTCGAGGTCGTCGTCGCCGAGCTCGAACCGCTGGCCGATCAGCCGGTGCTCGTCGCTCCAGACGACGCGGCCGGTCTCGTCCCAGATCTTGACCCGGGCGATGCTCTCGCTGAGCACGTGGTCGCGGACGACGGCGTCCATGACGGCGACGGCGGTGGGGTCCCCGTCGACCAGGGCGTCGGTGAGGTCGGGCTCGATCAGGGCGTCGCCGATGCGGTCCGCACGGTCGGCCGCGTCGGCCACGGACTCCGCCTCGGCGAGCCGCCGGGCGGCGATCAGGGCCGCGACGGAGACCGCAACGATGACGAGCACGGCGACGACCGCGACCCAGACCACGACGCGCCCGGCGCTGGGGTCGTGCGGCGCCGACGACGACGACCCGTCGCGCCGCGTGACGACCCGCCACGGCGGGGCGCCGGCACCCGCCTCCCCCTGAGGACTGCTCATGCGACCATCCTGCCCCGGCGGAGGCGCACCTCCGAGCCGACTCGACGTCGGAGCCTCCCCCCGGAGCAGACTCGGGGCATGAAGTCGATCATCTACACCGAGACCGGTCCCGCCTCCGACGTGCTGCGGCTCGTCGACCGCGAGGTGCCCGAGCCCGGCGCGGGCGAGGTGCGCGTGCGCGTCGTCGTGTCGGGCGTCAACCCCACCGACTGGAAGTCGCGCCAGGGCTCCGGCCCCGGCGAGGCCACGCCGTACCCCGAGGTCACCCCGGACCAGGACGGCGCGGGCGTCGTCGACGCCGTGGGCGAGGGCGTCACCGACCTCGCCGTCGGCGACCGGGTCTGGTCGTTCATCTCCGCGAACGGCCACGCGACCGGCACCGCCCAGGAGTACACCGTCCTCCCCCGCGAGCGCGTCGTCCCCCTCCCCGACGGGGCCTCGTTCGACCTCGGCGCGAGCCTCGGGGTCCCCGCCATGACGGCGCACCGCGCGCTCACCGTCCACGAGGACGGCCCCACGCGCCTCTCGCCCGGCGCCCTCGACGGCGTCACCGTCCTCGTCTCCGGAGGCGCGGGCGCGGTGGGCCACGCCGCGATCCAGCTGGCCGCCTGGGCCGGCGCCACGGTGATCACCACGATCTCGAGCGACGAGAAGGCGGCCCTCGCCCGCGCCGCCGGTGCCCACCACGTCGTGAACTACCGGGAGCAGGACGCCGCCGCCGAGATCCGCCGCCTCGCCCCCGACGGCGTGCAGGTGGTCGTCGAGGTGTCGATCCGGCAGAACGCGGAGCTGGTGGCCGCGGTCGTCGCTCCCCGCGCCTCCGTCGCGATCTACGCGAACGACGGCGGCGACGAGGTCTCGCTGCCGCTCCGCGCCAACATGGGCACCAACACCCGCTACCAGTTCGTGCTGCTGTACACGGTCGGCGAGGAGGCCCTCCAGGCCGCCGCCGAGGACGTCACGGCCGCCGTGCGCGACGGGGCGCTGCCCGTCGGCGAGGAGGCCGGGCTGCCGCTGCACCGGTTCCCGCTCGAGCGGACCGCCGCCGCGCACGAAGCCGTCGAGGCCGGCGTGACCGGCAAGGTGCTGGTCGACGTCGCCCCCGAGTGAGCTGACGCACGGCGAGGCGCCCCGTCCTGGGCCCGGGGCAGCCCCGGCGGCCCAGGACGGGTCACCTCGGGGGTGCGGCGCCAGCGTTAGGCTCGCCGGGTGCCCGCTCCCGCCCCGATCAGCCCCGTGCAGGCCGAGGCCCTGCGCACCCGCACGCTCCCTCCCCTCGAGGAGGTGCGGCACGGCGTCTGGTCGCTGCCGTCGACCGTGGGCGACCGCGTCGAGGGCCACTCGTTCAGCTACCTCGTCGAGGGCTCCGACGGCTCCCTCGCGCTGATCGACCCGGGCTGGGCCGGGCCCGATGCCGTCCCCCGGCTCGAGGCGGCGCTGCGGTCGGTCGACCACGAGCTCTCCGACCTGACGCTCGTCGTGGTCACCCACCTGCACCTCGACCACCTGGGGGCCGCTGACGACGTGCGCTGCGCCTCCGGGGCCCGCGTCGCGATGCACGCCCTCGAGGCCGCCGCCCTCGACCGGCGCGCCGCCGACGGGGCCGCCGCCGACGCCGACGTCGCCCGCTGGGGCGCCCCCCGGGAGCTGACGGAGGCGCTGGTCGCCTCCTGGGGGTCCGGTCGCGCCCTGCCCGCGGTCACCCCCGACCTGCTGCTCGCCGACGGCGACGAGCTGCCGGTCGCGGGCCGCCGCCTGCGGGCCGTGCACACGCCGGGCCACACCGCCGGCCACCTGTGCGTCGTGGAGCCCGAGCAGCGCCTCGTCTTCACCGGCGACCACGTGCTGCCGACGATCAACCCCGGCATCGGCCTCGGCGGCCGCACCGCGTCGAACCCCCTCGACGACCACCTCGCCTCGCTGCGGGCGATGGTCCCCCTCGACCGGCCCGGAGCGGACGCCCTCGAGGTCTGCCCCGGCCACGAGTACCGGTTCGTCGGCCTGGCCGAGCGGGCGGAGGCGCTGGTCGCGCACCGTGCCGACCGCACCCTCGACGCGGTGACCGCGCTCGACGCCCTGCACGCCGAGGGCGCGGGCGAGGCCTCCCCCACGGTCTTCGAGGTCGCCGAGCGCATGACCGGCTGGCGCGGCGGCCTCCGGTCGATGACGGGCTTCGTGCTCGCCTCCGCGCTCGCGCAGACGGAGTGGCACCTCCGGTCGGCCGGACGCGGCGACGAGCTCGCGACGGGCTGAGGACGCCTCCCGGGCCGGAGGCGGCGACCCGGGCCAGACTCGGCGCATGACCACCGACTCCCCCGCTCGCGACGCCGACACCGGCACCGACTCTGACGCCCGCGCCGCCGCCGTCCCGTCGATCACCGACCCCGTCGCCCCGATGCTCGCGAAGGCCGTCGCGGCCGTGCCCGACGCCGACAGCGTCGAGGGCGGCCTGTCGTACGAGCCGAAGTGGGACGGCTTCCGCGGCCTCGTCTACTTCGACGGCGAGACGGTGGAGCTCGGCAGCCGCGGCTCGAAGCCGCTCACCCGGTACTTCCCCGAGCTCGTGGCCGCGCTCGCCGAGGGCCTGCCCGGCCCGTGCGTGCTCGACGGCGAGATCGTGCTGAGGCAGGGCGAGCCCGGCGACGAGCGGCTCGACTGGGACGCCCTCTCGCAGCGCATCCACCCCGCGGCCTCGCGCGTCGCCACGCTCTCGGTCTCGACGCCGGCCTCGTTCGTCGCGTTCGACCTGCTCGCCGAGGGCGACGAGAGCCTCTCGGAGCGCCCCTTCGGCGAGCGCCGGGCCGCCCTCGAGCGCCTCCTCGCCGACGCCGAGGCCCCGCTGCACCTGAGCCGCACGACCACCGACGCCGAGGTCGCTCGCCGCTGGCTCGTCGAGTTCGAGGGCGCCGGGCTCGACGGCGTCGTCGCCAAGCCCCTGGCGAGCCCCTACCGGCCGAGCAAGCGCACGATGCTCAAGGTCAAGCACCACCGCACCGCCGACGTCGTCGTGCTCGGCTACCGGGTGCACAAGAGCGGGCAGGGCGTGGGGTCGCTGCTGCTCGGCCTGCACGACGCCGACGGCGAGCTCCGGAACGTGGGAGGCGCCTCCGCGTTCTCGGACGCCCGTCGCCTCGAGCTCGTCGACGAGCTGGCCGACCTCGTCGTGCACGACGACGACGGCGGGGTCGCTCACGCCGAGACCGACCGCAGCCGCTTCTCGTCGGGGAAGGACGTCTCGTACGTCCCGCTCCGCCCCGAGCGGGTGGTCGAGGTGCGCTACGACCAGATGGAGGGGCAGCGGTTCCGGCACACGGTGCAGGTGGCCCGGTGGCGGGCCGACCGCGAGGCGCGCTCGTGCGGGTTCGACCAGCTGGAGGTGCCGACGGCGTACGACCTGGGCGAGGTGCTCGTCCGGGCCTGACGGGTCGGCGAGGCGCCTGCGGGGGCCGACCCGCGACTCCTGCCGTCCTGCTCTCGGGCCTACTCGACCGGCGCGACCTGGTCGCCCTGCGGCGCCGCCTTCGCCCGGCTGGGCTGCACGCGGGGCGGCTCGCCCGGCATCTTCGGGAAGTCGGGCGGGAAGGGCAGCTCGCCGAGGCCCGCCTCGACGTCGCGCTCCCACCAGCCGAGCAGCGCGTCGATCGTGCCGGGCTCGTCGTGCATGTGCTCCCACGGATCGCCCGTCGCGGCGAGGCGGCCCGGCACGGTGAGCACGGTGTGCGCCGCCGGGTCGGTCGCGTCGAGCTCGCTCCACTCGAGCGGGGTCGAGACGGAGGCGCGGGCCAGCGCCCGGGGAGACCAGGCACCCGCCATGGTGCGGTCGCGGTTCGCCTGGTTGTAGTCGACGAAGACGCGGCGGCCCCGCTCCTCCTTCCACCAGTTCGTGGTCACGGCGTCGGGCATGCGGCGCTCCAGCTCACGCGCCGCGGCGATCACCGCGTGCCGCACGTCGAGGAACTCCCGGGTCGGCTCGATCGGCGCGAAGACGTGCAGGCCGCGGTTGCCGCTCGTCTTGATGAACGCCGTCAGCCCGGCGTCGGCCAGCACGCGCCGGAGCTCGTGCGCCGCGGGCACCGCGTCGGAGAAGTCGGTGCCCGGCTGGGGGTCGAGGTCGACCCGGAGCTGGTCGGGCAGGTCGCTCGCCCCGGCCCGCGAGGCCCAGGGGTGGAAGACGACCGTGTTCATCTGCGCCGCCCAGACGGCCCCGGCCGGCTCGTCGATGACGAGCTGGGGGTGCGAGCGGGCGCTCGGGTAGGTCACGACGACGCTGCGCACGTGGTCGGGGGCGCCGCGGGGCGGGTTCTTCGAGAAGTAGTCGTCGCCGTCGACCCCGCCGGGGAACCTCTGCAGCGAGATCGGGCGGTCGCCGTTCGCGCGGACGAACGCGTCGCCCACGTCGACGAGGTAGCGCGCGAGGTCGAGCTTCGTCACGCCCAGGTCGGGCCAGAGCACCCGGCCCGGACTCGAGATCCGGACCTCACGGTCGCCCACCTGCAGCATCGTCGCCTCGCTCGCCATGCCTCACCCTAGCTCCGGGGCCCCGGGCGGGGCCGGGCCGGCCAGGTGGGGCCGGGCGGGCGGGGCCGGGCGGGCAGGGCCGGGCGGACGGGCGGGGCCGGGCGGGGCCGAGCGGCGCGGGGGCGCCCGCCGCGGGGCGGGTACGCTCGGGCGGTGACCTCCCCCCTCCGCATCGCGCTCGTCTCGCTGCACACCTCCCCCGGTGCCGAGCCCGGCTCGGGCGACGTGGGCGGCATGAACGTCGTCGTGCGCAACCAGGCCGAGGCCCTCGGCGCAGCCGGGCACCGGGTCGAGATCCTCACCCGGCGCTCGTCGCCCGACGGGCCCGACACCGTCGAGCTCTCGCCCGGGGTCACGCTGCGCGTCCTGACCGCCGGCCCGACCGAGCCCGTCACGAAGGGCCGCCACGAGGAGTTCGTCGACGAGTTCCGCGAGCGCCTGGCCGAGCAGGGCCCCTGGGACGTCATCCACTCGCACCACTGGTTCAGCGGCGTCGCTGCGCTGCCGGTCGCGCGCGAGCGCGGCGTGCCGCACGTGCAGAGCTTCCACTCGATCGCCGCGGGCGACGAGACGCCCCTCTCCGACGGCGAGCGCGCCGAGTCGCCCGGCCGCCTCGCCGGCGAGGCCCTGCTCGCGCGGGAGAGCGACGCGGTCGTCGCGATCAGCCGTGCGGAGGCCGAGACGGTCGCCACGCGGCTCGGCGGTGACCCGGCCCGGCTCTGGGTCGTGCTGCCCGGTGTCGACGCCGAGCTCTTCCGGCCGGCGACGCCGGGCGAGCCCCGCTCCGACCGGCCCTACGTCGTGGTCGCCGGTCGGCTCGAGCCGCTGAAGGCGCCCGACCTCGCCGTGGCCGCGGTCGCGGCGGTCCCGGCCGACCTGCGCCCCGAGCTCGTGATCGCCGGCGGCGCCAGCACCGAGCACGCCGGCTACGAGCACGAGCTGGAGGACCTCGCCGCCCGCCTCGACCTCGACGTGCGCTTCCTGGGGCCGCGGACGCGAGCGGGCCTCGCCGCCCTGCTCCGCGACTCCCGCCTGGTGCTGGTGCCGTCGCACTCGGAGACGTACGGGCTGATCGCCCTCGAGGCGGCCGCGAGCGGGGTCCCGGTCGTCGCCGCCGCGTCGGGGGGCCTGCGCGAGTCGGTCGTCGACGGCGTCACCGGCGTCGTGCTCGACAGCCGCGACCCGGCCCGCTGGGGCGAGACGCTGACCCGCCTGCTCGGCGACGACGCGACCTGGCAGCGCCTCGCGACCGCCGCCCGGCAGCGCGCGCTCGAGCACCCCTGGTCGCTCTCCGCCGCCGAGCTGGCCGACGTGTACTGCCGCCTCACCGGCAGCGACGACTGCACCGAGCTCGCAGCCGCGGGCGGGCGGCGCTGACCCTGCCGCACCGCGCCGACGCCCACCCGGACGGCGCTCAGGCCGCCCTCCGGCCCGCGGCCCTAGGCTCGGGGCGGGCGACGACGCCCGCACCGCCCGACTCCCCGGAGGCACCCATGACCGACGACACGCTGCTTCGCACCCTCGAGGAGCAGGAGGAGCGCCTGACGTTCCGCCGCTTCACGACCGAGACCGCCCTCGACCTCGGCGCCCACGTGCTCGCCGAGGCCCGCCGCCGTCAGCTGCCCGTGGCGATCGCGGTGATGAAGGGCCGGCAGCGCGTCTTCCACGCCGCCCTGCCCGGCACCTCGCGCGACAACGACGAGTGGCTCGACCGCAAGGCCCGCGTCGTCGAGCGCTGGGGCCAGAGCTCGTACCGCGTCGGCGAGACCTTCCGCGTCGCCGGCTCGACCTTCGACGAGAAGTCGCGGCTCGACCCGGGCGTCTACGCCGCCCACGGCGGGGTGTTCCCCGTCATCGTGCGCGGCGTCGGCCCGGTCGGCTCGGTCGGGGTCTCGGGCCTGCCCCAGGCCGACGACCACGCCCTCGTCGTCGAGCTCGTCGAGGACTTCCTCGCCCACGGCTACGACAGCTGACCCGACCGACGACGGCACGACCGACGGCACGACACCGACCGAGGGAGGCGCCGTGAGCGACGACGAGGCCACGCGCGCGGCCGCGGCACTGGCCGGGCTGCTCGGCCGCACGGTCGCCGAGCTGGCGGCCCGCGACGCCCGCCAGGAGTCGCTCGCGACCGTGAAGGCGTCACGACGGCTGCTGCTCGTGCACACGTCGGCCTCGCTGCTGCCGGCGGGCCGGGCCTGGCGCCTCGGGGTGCTGCTGCTCGGCCCCGAGGGGCAGGTCTGGGCGACCGGCACCATCACCCGCGCCACCGAGCCCAAGCGCGAGCAGCACCTGTCGGCCTCGGTCGAGGAGCGGCGTGACGCCCGACGGGCTGCGTCGCGGAAGTTCGCCGAGGGCGAGGTGGTCAACTACGGCCACGTGCCGGTGCGGACCGACGCCGAGGCCCTGCGCTCGGGTGCGGCCGAGCCCCTCGTGCTGGTCGGCGACGCCGTGCACGTGCGCTGGGGCCGCGGCCCGGGCGAACTGCGCGAGCTCGGCGCGTACCTCGCCGACCGCGCCGACCTCCTCTGAGCCGCGGTCGCCCGCGCCCGCCCTGCCCCGCGCCTCCCCGATCCCTGCCCCGCGCCTCCCCGCCCGCGCTTCCCCGATCCCTGCCCCGCGCCTCCCGCGCCCGCGCGTCCCCCACCCCGCCGCTCGGGCACCACTTCTTCGCACCGGAACCACGCCGCGGCGTGGTTCCGGTGCGAGGACGTGGTTCCGCACGAGACGGAGCGACGGGCTCAGCCCGTGGGCTGACCCGGGCCCGGCGCTGGCACGGTCTGCCAGCTGTCTCGCCTAGCATCGGGAGCGACCCTGGCCCGACCCCCTGGAGGACGCACCGTGCGCCGTCTGCTCATCGCCGCCTCCGTCGTGTTCTGCCTCGGGGCCGTCGGGCTCGTCGTCGCGGTCGCGATGGTCGTGTCGTCGCTGAGCGCTCCCCGTGACGAGCCGACCGCCGCCGCGGTCACGAGCCAGCCCACCTGCCCCGACGTGCCGCCCGTGCAGATCGGCACCATCTCGGTGCCCGCCGGCCCCGTCGCCGGCTACTGCCAGGACCGCCTCGTCAACGCCGCCTGGATCATGGAGGCCGCCAAGGCGCAGGGCATCGGCACCCACACGCAGGCCATCGGCGTGATGACGGCGATGGGCGAGTCGAGCCTCCGCAACATCGACCACGGCGACGACGTCGGCCCCGACAGCCGAGGGCTCTTCCAGCAGCGCGACAACGGCCTCTGGGGCACCTACGAGCAGCGGATGGACCCGTACACGGCCGCCACGATGTTCTTCACGAAGCTCGTGCGCATCCCCGGCTGGAAGGAGCTCTCGCCCACCGAGGCCGCCCACGCCGTGCAGGTCAACGCCGACCCCGACCACTACACGCGGTGGTTCGCCGACGCCGAGGTGGTCGTGGCCGAGCTGACGGCGCGCACGACGCCGTAGTCGCCGGACGCGGCCACACGCACGACGGCGCCGGGGCCGCCGGGGCCGCTACCAGCCCATCGTGCCGGGCGCGCCCTTGAACGGGCCGACGACCGACGCCGTGATCCAGCCGCCGTAGAAGTCGCCCTGCTGGGCCTGGACGACCTCGCCGTCGATCTCGCACGAGTCCATCCGCCCCGGGTAGAGCGCGACGTGGTCGACGAGCACCTCGTAGCCCGCCCACGGGCTCGGGTACGTCCAGCCGGCCGAGGAGGCGCGGGCCCCGCCGCCGACCACGTCGACGTACTTCGCTCGGCCCTTGTACTCGCACATGCTCGTGCCGGAGGCCGGCTGCAGGGCCCCCTCCGCGAAGGCCGTGCGCGGCAGGTACCAGACCGGCGGGTGGCTCGTCTCGAGCACCCGGTACGCCGAGGTCGTGTCGGCGACGACCTGGCCGCCGAGGCGGACGACCACCCGCTCGGAGCGGGCCTCGACCCTCGGGGGCCGGGGGTAGTCCCAGACGGACTCCTGGCCCGGGCCGGGCTCCTGACGGCGGACGGGCTCGCGCTTCGCTCTCATGCGGCCATCATGCTCGCGGCGGCTCGGAGGCCGCTGCCCGCCCACCTGAGCCTGGGCTGCACGTGTCGCACATCGGGCGGACCGCCTGGTTCGGTCGGGTCTACCGTGCACCCCATGAAGGCACTCCAGTACACCCAGGTCGGTCAGCACCCCGTCGTCGTCGAGGTCGAGAAGCCCTCGCCGGGGCCGGGGCAGGTGCTGATCCGCGTCACCGCCGCCGGCGTCTGCCACAGCGACGAGTACGTCATGAGCCTCTCCGAGGAGGACTACACGGCGCAGGGCTACCCCCTGCCGCTCACGCTCGGGCACGAGGGCGTCGGCGTCGTCGAGGAGCTCGGCGAGGGAGTCGAGCACGTCTCGGTCGGCGACGCGGTGGCCGTCTACGGGCCGTGGGGCTGCGGGCGCTGCCACCAGTGCGCGCAGGGCAAGGAGAACTACTGCGTCAACGCCGCCGCCGAGGGCATCAAGCCCCCCGGGCTCGGCGCCCCCGGCTCGATGGCCGAGTACATGATCGTCGACGACCCGCGCCACCTCGTGCCGCTCGGCGACCTCGACCCGGTCGAGAACGTCTCGCTCACCGACGCCGGCCTGACCCCGTACCACGCGATCAAGGCGTCGCTGCCGAAGCTCGGGGCGGGCACCTTCGCCGTCGTCATCGGCACGGGCGGCCTCGGGCACGTCGGCATCCAGATCCTCAAGGCGCTCTCGGGCGCGCAGGTGATCGCCCTCGACGTCAGCGACGAGAAGCTCGAGCTGGCGACGCACGTCGGCGCCGACCACGTCGTGATCAGCGACGAGCACGCCGCCGAGGCCGTCCGCACCATCACCGGCGGCGTCGGCGCGAACGCGGTGTTCGACTTCGTCGGCGCGCGCCCCACGATGGCGACGGCGGTCGCGGTGGCGGCGACGGAGGCGGACGTCACGATCGTCGGCATCGGCGGCGGCACGGTCGAGCTCGGCTTCGGCTCGATCGCCTACGACGCGGCCGTGCGGGTGCCCTACTGGGGCAGCCGCAGCGAGCTGATCGAGGTGCTCGACCTCGCGCGCGCCGGGCGGGTGAGCGTCGAGACGCAGCGCTACTCGCTCGACGACGCCCCGTCGGCCTACGAGGCGCTCGCGGCCGGGACGGTGCGCGGCCGGGCCGTCATCGTCCCGTAGCGGCGGGCAGGTCGGGGTCGGGCTGGCTGGGCGGGCCGAGCTCGACGGGCCGGTGCGGTCAGCCGGCCCGGCTCGGCCCCCCGAGCTGGTCGTCGAGCCACTCGGCGCAGTCGCGGGTCCACGCCGCGGCGGGCCCGGCGCCCTCGGCGAGCCCGAGGCCGTGCCGGCCCGAGGCGTAGACGTGCAGGGCGTGCGGCACTCCGGCCTCGGCGAGGGCCGCCCCCATCAGGTACGCGTGCTCGACGGGCACCGTCTCGTCGTCGGCGGTGTGCCACACGAAGGTCGGTGGGGAGTCGCGGGTCACCAGGGCGTCGAGCGACGTCGCGGCCCGGAGGTCGTCTGGGGCGTCGAGGCCGATCAGCGCCGCGCGCGAGCCGCCGTGGGTGGGCGTGCGCATGGAGACGACCGGGTAGGCGAGCACGACCAGGTCCACCCGCGCCTCCCCCGTGGCTCCGGGGGCGAGGGCGGCGAGGCCCGCGGCGTGGCCGCCGGCGGAGAAGCCGAGCAGGCCGACGCGCTCGTGGCCCGCCCCCCGGGCGGCCCGGACGGCCCCGCGCACGTGCTCGAGGGGGCCGGGGTGCCGCGTGTCGAGCGGGTACCGGACGACCTCCGCGCTGTGCCCGAGAGACCGCAGCCACTCGGCCACCGGCTCGCCCTCGTGGTCGGCGAGGTGCTGGTAGCCCCCGCCGGGCAGGACGAGGACGTGCAGCGGGCGGGCGGTCGGCTCGGGGCTCCGGGCGTCGGCCGGGCGGTGGTCGGTCACGGGCAGGACGCTACTCGAAGCGGCCGGGCGGCGCCGCCCGGACGTGCATGCGCTCGCCCTGGCGGCCGAAGAGGCTGAGGAACTCGACGTCGCCGGGCCCCACCCGGCCGAACCAGTGCGGCGTTCGGGTGTCGAACTCGGCCGCCTCGCCCGCGGGCAGCACGAGGTCGTGCTCGCCGAGCACCACGCGGAGCCGGCCCTTCAGCACGTAGAGCCAGTCCCAGCCGTCGTGCGTGCGCAGCTCGGGGGTGCCCTCCGGCACCGACGCCGGGATGACGTGCTTGAACGCCTGCAGGCCGCTCCCCCCGCGCGACAGCGGCAGGATCGACCCGCCGCGCCAGGCGACGGCCCTGAGGTGCACCCGCGGGTCGCCCGTCTCCGGCGCGCCGACGAGCTCGTCGAGCGGCACCCCGTGCACCCGGGCGAGCGGCAGCAGCAGCTCGAGCGCGGGGCGGCGCTGCCCCGACTCGAGGCGCGACAGGGTGCTGACCGAGATGCCCGTCTCGGCGGAGAGCTGGTCGAGGGTCGCGTTCCGGGCGGTGCGCAGGGCGCGGAGACGCGGTCCGACCCCGGCGAGGACGGCGTCGGTGTCGTCGGCCGGGGCGGGGGCGGTCGGGCCGTGTCGGTGCGTGTCCATGCCCGCATCTTGCCACTTCGGCAAGAGAGCTTGTCGCCAGTGGAGGCGCGGGGCGACCATCGAGGCAGGAGGTCACCACCATGACGAACGACCACAGCACCCCCGCCCCGAGCGGCTCCCCCGACCCTGCCCGTGACGCCGGTGACGCCCCCGACGTCGTCCGCGACGTGCTCGTCGTCGGCGGCGGCGCCGCCGGGCTCAGCGCGGGCCTCACGCTCGCCCGCGCCCGCCGCGACGTCGTCGTCGTCGACGCGGGCGAGCCCCGGAACGCCCCCGCCGCGGGCGTGCACGGCTTCCTCACCCGCGACGGGATCGCCCCCGCCGAGCTGACGCGCCTCGGCCGCGCCGAGGTCGAGTCCCACGGCGGCGAGGTCCGTGCCGGGACGGTCACGGCCCTCGACCGCGTCGAGCCGGCCCCGGGAGTCGCGGCCCGCTTCCGGGCGTCCGTCACGCACGCGGGCGGCCGGGTCGAGACCGTCCTCGCCCGGCGGGTCGTCGTCACGACCGGCGTCAGCGACCAGCTGCCTCCCGTGGCCGGCCTCGCCGAGCGGTGGGGCCGGGACGCCGTGCACTGCCCGTACTGCCACGGCTGGGAGGTGCGCGACCGGCTGATCGGCGTGCTCGGCGGCGGGCCGCTGTCGGTGCACCAGGCCCTGCTCTTCCGGCAGTGGAGCGACCGCGTGGTGCTGTTCCTCAACGACGCGGTGGAGCCCACGGAGGAGGAGTGGGAGCAGCTCGCCGCGCGGGGCATCGGTGTCGTGACGGGAGCCGTCACCCGGGTGCTCGTCACCGACGACCGGATGAGCGGGGTCGAGCTCGCGTCGGGGCGCACCCGCCCGGTGGAGGCCCTGGCGCTCGGGGCTGCCCTGCACGTGAACTCGGACCTGCTGACCGGGCTGGGCGTCGAGCAGGAGCCCCACCCGCTGGGCGTCGGGCTCGTCGTGCCGTCCGACCCGGCCACCGGCGCCACGAGCGTCCCGGGCCTCTGGCTGGCGGGCAACGTCGCCGACCCGATGATGCAGGTGGTCGCGGCGGCGGCGTCCGGCGTGAGGGCGGCCGCCCTCGCGAACGCCGACCTCGTGGCGGAGGACACCGCCCTCGCCGTCGTAGCCCGGCGGGCTCCGTTCAGCGCCGCGGCCGAGTCGGCGGGCACCGCCCGGCTGCTCGGCGAGCGGCGGCACGGGGTCGCGCCCCGGTCCGGCGACGCCGACGGGGGCGCGCCGAGCCGCCCCGAGCAGGAGGTCTTCGACCGCGCGTACTGGGAGGAGCGCTACGGCTCGGAGGGCTTCACCTGGAGCGGCGAGCCCAACGCCCAGCTCGTCGCCGAGACGGTCGACCTGACGCCCGGGCGGGCGCTCGACGTCGGCAGCGGCGAGGGCGGCGACGCGATCTGGCTGGCCCGGCGGGGCTGGACGGTGACCGGCACCGACATCGCGGAGGCGGCGCTCGCCAAGGCCGCCCGTCGCGCCGAGGCCACCGACCCGGCCGCCGCCGCCCGGATCACCTGGGAGCAGCACGACGTCACGGCCTGGGCACCCGAGCCGGGCGCCTTCGACCTCGTCTCGGCCCAGTTCATGCACCTCGCCGACCCGGAGCGGGCCGTGCTCTTCCGGGCGCTCGCGGCGGCGGTGGCTCCCGGCGGGACGCTGCTCGTGGTCGGGCACGACCTCACCGACGACCCGGAGCGGATGGCGCACCGGCGTGACCTCATGTTCACGGTCGACGACGTCCTCGCCGCGATCGAGGGCGAGGGGCTCGAGGTCGAGGTGGCCGGGGCGCGCGAGCGAGCCGCCACCTCGGCGCACCACGGGGGCGGCCCGATGCGCGACGTGGTCGTCCGCGCGCACCGCGCCTCCTGAGCCCGGCCACCGAGTGGTCGCGATCTGCTGCTCCCGGCGGGGGGACGAGCCGTTCGTGACCACTCGGCGTGCACGGTCCCGACCGACCGACCTCGCGTCGCCCGGGCTGCCGGGCTGCCGGGCTGCCGGGCTAGCCCAGCGCGCTGAGGCGGAGGCGCAGCGCGTGCGCGCCGGGGCGCAGCACGTGGGGCGCCGACACGTCGGGCCCGCAGGCCCGGGAGCCGAGCCCGTGCTGCGCGGCGTCGAGCCACAGGTGAGTGGCCGTCGGCGCCGGCAGCTCGTGCGGGTGCGCGGCCGCGTCGACCTGCTGCGCGGTGTGGCGGCGCAGGGTGAAGCCGGGGCGACGACCCGCCGTGTCGGGCAGGGCCTCGACGCGCAGCCACGCGCCTTCCTCGGCGGTGGCGAGGTCGAGCTGGCGGAGGTCGCTGCGGTGTCCGCTCTCCTGCGGGCGGGCGTAGTCCACGACGAGGTCGTCGACCGCCGACTCGAAGCGGCCGACGACGGCGGCGTGCCGCGAGTCGGGGTACGACTCGGCCGGGCCGGTGCCGAACCACGACGCCCGCTCGACGTCGACGGGCAGGTCGAGCCGCACGCCGACGCGGGGCCAGGTGACGTCCCAGCCCGCGGTCGGCACGAGGTCGAGGGCGAGCCAGACGTCGTCGCCGTCGAGCGTCCAGCGCTCGTCGACGGTGACGGCCTGACCGGCGTCGGCCGCCGCCCAGCGCGTGCGGACCTGCACCGAGGTCGCCGTCGTCGAGACGGCGAGCACGCGGCCCGTGAGGCGGTCGAGGCCGGCGCGGCGCCAGACCGTCTCGGCGCTCGGCTCGAGGCTCTCGAGGTAGCGGTCGCTGCGGTGCCGGTCGCGCATGACGTCGGCGTCGCGGTCACGAGGTGCCCACCAGTGGCCGCGGTCGTTGTCGGTGGGGGCGCGCCACAGCTCGAGGCGGGGCCCGTCGACCGGCCGGCCGGCCAGGGCGACCAGACGGCCGTCGACGAAGCTCGCGGGGCCGAGGTCGAGCCGACCGGAGGCGATGCCCGCCGCGGTGTCGAGGGCCGTCGCCACCGTGGGCCGCGGCGCGGCCGACGCGACCGGTGCGGAGCCCGGCAGCGTGAGGTCGAGCTGCGCGGTCGAGACGACGTGGCCGGCCGGGGACCAGGTCGCGTCGGCGACGGTGACGACCTCGATCGTCAGCCAGGTCTCGCCGAGGGCCGCGACCGGCACCTCCGGCAGGGCGAGGCGCACGACCTCGCCCGCGGCGACGGCCCCGCCGCCGAGGCCGACGACGTCGAGCACGCCCGCGGCCGCCTCCACGCCGTCGTGGGCGACCGACCAGCGGAAGGCCACGTCGGAGGCGTCGGCCGAGTGCCGCCGGTTCGACACGACCACGACGGCCCCGCCGCCCTCGACGGCCTCGAACCGCACCCGCAGGGGCGCGACGACCTGGGCCCACTCGGCGAGCCCGGGCGAGGCCGTGTCGTCGCTGAGCACCATGCCGTCCATCACGAAGTTGCCGTCGTGCACCACCTCGCCGAAGTCGCCGCCGTAGCCGAAGAACTCGGTGCCGTCGGCGGCCCGCGTGCGGATGCCGTGGTCGCGCCACTCCCAGACGAAGCCGCCGTGCAGGCGGGGGAACTCGTCGACGAGGTCCTCGTACTCGTCGATCGCGCCGGGGCCGTTGCCCATCGCGTGGACGTACTCGCAGAGGAGGAACGGCTTCGAGCGCTGGCGGGCCGCCTCCGCCGCCGTGGTGCCGAGCAGGGGCACGCTCTCGTCGCCGGCGCCGATCGCGCGCGTCTCGTCGACGAACGAGTACATGCGCGAGTAGACGTCGGTGTAGGCGCCCGTGTAGTCGCCCTCGTAGTGCACCGGGCGGCCGGCGTCGCGGGCGTGCGTCCACGCAGCCATCGCGGCGAGGTTCTGCCCCGTGCCCGCCTCGTTGCCGAGCGACCACATCACGATCGACGGGTGGTTCTTGTCGCGCTCGACCGTGCGCACCATCCGGTCGACCAGGGCGTCGTGCCAGGCCGGGTCGTCACTGGGGTTGCCGACCCAGGCGCCGCGCTCGAAGCCGTGCGTCTCGAGGTCGTTCTCGAGCACGACCCAGAAGCCGTACTCGTCGGCCAGGTCGAGGAGGCGCGGGTGCGGCGGGTAGTGCGACGTGCGGATCGCGTTCACGTTGTGCCGCTTCATCTGCTCGAGGTCGCGGCGCGACCACTCCTCGTCGAACACGCGGCCGCGGTCGGGGTGCGTCTCGTGCCGGTTCACGCCGTGGAACACGACGCGGCGGCCGTTGACGGTGAAGAGGTCGCCGTCGACGCGGACGGTGCGGAAGCCGAGGCGGAGCGAGATCGTCTCCGCTCCCCCGGCGCTCGTCACCGTGGCGTCGTACAGGCGGGGCGTCTCGGCGCTCCACGGCGCGACGCCCTCCGCGATCTCGACCGGGGCGACGTCGGCGGGCGACGACCAGGTCACCTCGACGCTCAGCTCGGGCACCGAGAGCACCACCGGCCAGGCCGCGGGGCCGGCCGTGACCTCGGCGACGATCGACGCGCCTCCCGCGGGCTCGCCGGCGGCGCCGTGCCACGGCGTCTGCAGCCAGACGTCGTCGAGGCCGCCGACCGGCCGCGCCTGCAGCGTGACGCTGCGGAAGATGCCGGGCAGCCACCACTGGTCCTGGTCCTCGACGTAGCTCGACGCCGACCACTGGTGCACGCGCACCGCGACGACGTTCTCGCCGGGGCGGACGACGTCGGTGACGTCGAACTCCTGCGCGAGGCGGCTGCCGAGGCCCATGCCGACCTCGACGCCGTTGACCCAGGCCACGTAGCGCGACTCGACGCCCTCGAAGCGCAGCAGCACGCGCTCGGCGCCGTCGAAGCTCGCGGGCAGCGTGAAGCGGCGGCGGTGGTCGCCCGTGGGGTTCGCGTCGGGCACGGCGGGCGGCTCGGTCGGGAAGGGGAACTGCACGTTGGTGTAGATCGGCAGGCCGCGCTCGCCGTCGCCGGTCAGCACCCAGTGCGACGGCACCGCGATGGTCTCCCAGCCGGAGTCGTCGTGGTCGACCGCGGCGAAGTCCGTCGGGCCCTCGCCCTCGGGCAGGACGCCCCGGCCGCCGGGCGTGCCGGGCGCGCCGGCCAGCAGGCGGAAAGCCCACTCGCCGTCGAGCGAGAGGGTCGGGGCGTCGGTGTGCAGCGCGGAGCGGGCGGGGCTGCGGAGGCCCGTGCCGGGGCCCGTGTCGGTGAGGTACGAGGCGGTGGTCGTCACGGGACGAGTCCTTCCGGGGCCGCCGCGGGAGGGCGTCGACCGTGCTGAGGGGGCGGGCGGGGCGGCCGTCGACGACGACCGGGGCGCAGGCGCGGGCCCCCGGCGACGTGGGCGGGACGCGACGACGCTAACACAGTGTCGAGTGGTCGCTCGAAATTCGCGGGGCACGTCGCCGGGCGTCGTAGGCTGCCCCCCATGACCGCCTCGCCCGCCGACCCCGCCGCCGCGCCGGGCAGCGCCGACGCCGCGGGCACCGCCGCCGCGGCCGACGCCCCGCGGGCTCGCCGGGGCCCGTACGCCAAGTCGGCGGAGCGCCGGGCCGCGATCGTCGCGGCCGCGTTCGAGGTCTTCGCTGCCCACGGCTACGCGGGGGGCTCGCTGCAGAAGGTCGCCGACGTCGTCGGCATGAGCCAGACGAGCCTGCTGCACTACTTCCCCACCAAGAGCCACCTGCTGCTCGCCGTCCTCGCGCGCCGCGACGAGGTCTCGGCGGGGCCGATGCCGGCGACGCCCGCCGAGGGCTCGATGGTCGAGGCCGTCGTGCGGCAGGCCCGCGCGAACGAGTCCGTGCCCGGGGTCGTCGAGCTCTACGCGGTGCTCTCGGGCGAGGCCGTCACGGCGGGCAACCCGGGCCGCGACTACGTCTCCGCCCGCCTCGCCGGGCTCCGTCGCGAGTTCGGCGACGCCTTCCGCGGGCTCCAGGCGGCCGGGCTCCTGCGGCCCGGCGTCGACCCCGACCGGGCCGCGACCGCCCTCGTCGCCCTCTGGGACGGCCTGCAGCTGCAGTGGCTGCTCGCGCCCGACGAGGTCGACGTGCCGGGGCAGCTGCGCGACCACCTCGAGCTCGTCGTCGTGCCGGAGGCGCCCGCCGCCTCCTGAGGCCGGCGTCGGCCGGCCCGGGGCCGGCAGGGTCGGTGGTGCGTGGCACCATGGCCCGATGACCGACACCGCCGCCCCCGCCGTGACCGACGTCGACGCCGAGGCCCTCGAGCTGCTGCGACGCCTGACCGGGCGTGACGACGCCGTCTTCCACGACGGCCAGCTCGAGGCGATCCGCGCCCTCGTCGCCGACCGCCGACGCGCGCTCGTCGTGCAGCGCACCGGCTGGGGCAAGTCCGCGGTCTACTTCATCGCCACCCTCCTGCTGCGGCGTCGCGGCACGGGGCCCGCCCTGCTCGTCTCGCCGCTGCTCGCGCTGATGCGCGACCAGGTGGCCGCGGCCGCCCGGGCCGGCGTCCGCGCGGTGGCCCTCAACTCGGCGAACGCCCACGAGTGGGCCGACGTGCAGCAGGCGCTGCTCGCCGACGAGGTCGACGTGCTGCTCGTGTCGCCCGAGCGCCTCAACAACCCGAGGTTCCGCGACGAGCAGCTGCCGCTGCTGGTCGACCGGCTCGGCATGCTCGTCGTCGACGAGGCGCACTGCATCAGCGACTGGGGGCACGACTTCCGCCCCGACTACCGGCGCCTGGCCGAGCTCATCCGCACGCTGCCGGCCGGCGTGCCCGTCCTCGCCACGACGGCCACCGCGAACGAGCGCGTCGTGGCCGACGTCGAGGAGCAGCTGACCGAGGGGCCGGAGACCTCGGTGCTGACGATCCGCGGCTCGCTGGCCCGCGCCTCCCTGCGGCTGGGGGTGCTCGACCTGCCCACCTCGCGCGACCGGCTCGGCTGGCTGCTCGCCCACCTCGGCGACCTCGCGGGCAGCGGCATCATCTACACGCTGACCATCTCGGCGGCCGACGACACCGCCCGGCTGCTGCGCGAGGCCGGCCACGACGTCCGCTCGTACACCGGCCGCACCGACCCGGAAGAGCGCGAGCAGCTCGAGCAGCGCCTCAAGACCAACGACCTCAAGGCGCTGGTCGCGACGAGCGCGCTCGGCATGGGCTTCGACAAGCCCGACCTCGGCTTCGTGGTGCACCTCGGCGCGCCGTCGTCGCCGGTCGCCTACTACCAGCAGATCGGCCGCGCCGGGCGCGCGACCGACAACGCCGACGTGCTGCTGCTGCCCGGGCGCGAGGACCGCGAGATCTGGCAGTACTTCGCGACGGCGTCGATGCCCTCCGAGGCGCGCGCGAGCGCCGTGCTCGCCGAGCTCGGCGAGACGCCGCTCTCGACGCCGGCGCTGGAGGCGCGGGTCGACATCAAGCGCACCCCGCTCGAGCTGCTGCTCAAGGTGCTCGACGTCGACGGCGCCGTGCACCGCGTGCAGGGCGGCTGGGTCTCGACCGGGCGGCCGTGGGTCTACGACCGCGAGCGGTACGACCGCATCGCGACCGCCCGGCTCGCCGAGCAGGAGTCGATGATCCGCTACGAGGAGGGCGCCACCTGCCGCATGCAGATGCTGCAGCTCGACCTCGACGACCCCGCCGCGGTGCCGTGCGGCCGGTGCGACGTCTGTGCGGGCCCCTGGTACCCGAGCGACGTGACGAGCGACGCGGCCGCGTCGGCCGCCAGCTCGCTCGACCGCGTGGGCGTCGAGGTCGAGCCGCGGGCGCAGTGGCCCACCGGCGCCGACCGGGCCGGCGTGCCCGCCAAGGGCAAGATCGCGCCCGACGAGCGCGTCGAGCAGGGGCGGGCCCTCGCGCGCCTCACCGACCTCGGCTGGGGCACGACGCTCCGGGAGGTGTTCGCGCCGTCGACGCCCGACCAGCCCGTCACGCGGGCGCTCGTCGACGGCTGCGTCCGGGTGCTGGCCGACTGGGGCTGGGCCGAGCGGCCCGTCGGCATCGTCGTGATGCCGTCGCAGGGGCACCCGCAGCTCGTGGCCTCGCTGGGCGAGGCCCTCGGCCACGTCGGGCGGCTGCCCGTGCTCGGACAGCTGACGCCGACCCGCCAGCGCTCGTCCGACGCCCCGCGCGGCGGCGGCAACAGCGTCTACCGCCTCGCCGACGTGTGGGGGTCGGTGGAGGTCGGCCCCGAGCTCGTCGCGGCCCTGGCGGCCACGCCCGGGCCCGTGCTGCTCGTCGACGACCTCGTCGACAGCCGGTGGACGGTCACCGTCGCGGGGCGCGAGCTCCGTCGGGCGGGCGCCTCCGCGGTGCTCCCGTTCGCGCTCGGGGTCGTCGCGTAGCGCGCGGGCCGGGCGGCGGGCCCGACGGGCCCGACGAGCGCCGGGCCCGACAAGCGCCGCGCCCCGCCCCGGCTCGGTGAGCGGTGGTCTCAGCGCACCGTGACCTGGTGCTCGTCCCAGCCCTCGGCGCCGTTCGGGGCGGGGGCCATCCGGGCCTCCCGCTGCACCTCGCCGTCGGCGCCGGTCGCCCGGACCCTCACGGTGTGCCGCCCGCTCGTCGCCTCCCAGCGGTGCACCCACTGCACCCAGGTGTCCGCCGAGACGGAGTCCGCGAGCTGTGCGTCGACCCACGGCTCGTCGTCGATCTGCACCTCGACGCGCGCGACGCCCGTGTGCGGGTGCCACGCCACGCCCGCGATCGGCACGGTGCCCGCGTCGACCGACGTGCCCGACGCCGGCACGTCCACCCGCGACTCCAGCTTGACCGGGCCGAGGGCGTCCCAGCCGCGGGGCGTCCAGTACCCCTCGGCGTCGGCGAAGCGGGTGACCTCGAGGTCGACGACCCACTTCGTCGCCGAGACGTAGCCGAAGAGGCCCGGCACGACCATGCGCACGGGGAAGCCGTGCTCCTGCGGCAGGGGCTGCCCGTTCATGCCCACGGCGAGCAGGGCGTCGGTGCCCTCGTCGGTGAGCACGTCGAGCGGGGTGCCCGCGGTGAAGCCGTCCTCGCTGGTCGAGAGCACCATGTCGGCGCCCGCTGTCGGCACCGCCCGGGCGAGCAGGGTGCGGATCGGGTGGCCGAGCCAGAGGGCGGTGCCGATCAGGTCGCCGCCGACCTCGTTCGACACGCAGCTGAGGGTGGCGAGGTGCTCCTCGAGGGGCAGGGCGAGCAGCTCGTCGAACGAGACGACGATCTCGTTCTCGACGAGGCCGTGGATGCGCAGGCTCCACTCGGCGGGGTCGATCGAGGGCACGCGGAGAGCCGTGTCGATGCGGTAGAAGTCTTCGTTCGAGGTCACGTAGGGCGTGATGCCGGGCACGTCGAGGGAGGCGCCGGCCGGCACGGGCTCGGCGGTGACGGCCGCCTCCGGGAGGGCGATGCCGTCGCGCAGGGCCGCGACGTCGGCGCGGCCCGCGTTGATCACGCGGGCGCCGGCGCCCACGACGACCGCGACGGCGCTCGTGAGCCCGATCGCGGTGAGGAAGCTGCGGCGCTCGACCGGGGCTCCGCCGAGCGGCGGCGTGGGCTCGGTCGCGGCGGCCCAGCCGGGGGTGGTCGAGAGGCGCCAGCGCCACAGCCGTCGGAGCAGGCCGGGCAGCACCACGACCGCCACCACCGTGCCGATCACGGCCGGGGCCGCGTCGAGGCTGCCGCTGCCGGCCCGGGTGAGCACCGCGGCGACCGCGAGGGCCCCGCCGACCCCGAAGACGACACGGCCGAGCGGCGGTCGGCGCTGCTCGGCGACGCCGGCCAGGCCCGTGACGACGACGAGCACCACGGCCATCAGCACGCCGAGGGCGACCTTGTCGCCGGTGCCGAACAGGCCCACCATCGTGTCCTTGGCGGCGGCCGGCGCGAGGTCGATCACGGCGGAGCCGACGGCGAGCAGCGGGCTGCCCCCGGGCCCGGTGACGACGGCGCCCGCCTCGGCGGCGCCGGCCCAGGCCACGAACGAGACGACGCCGGCGAGGGCGGCCCACCCCGAGGAGGCGCGGGGCGGCATCCCCGCGGAGGCGGGCTCGACGGGGGTCTCCAGGCGCACGGACATGCCCCGAGGCTAGGCCCGGGGACGGGGAGCCAGCTGACGGCGGCGCGAGCCGTCGGCGGTCGCGACGCCCTGGTGCTCAGTCCTCGTCGACGAGGCTCTCGGTCAGCTCGACGATGAAGGCGGCCGACGACTCCGACCCGGCGGCCGGCTCGACGTCGTCCGGCGCGTCGACGACGAGCAGCGGGATGCCCGGGCCGAGCAGCAGCTGCGCCATGTGGGCCACGCCGTCGAGGCGGCAGGCGACCGGCACGCGGAAGGTGCGGTCGTCGTCGCTGAACTCCATCGCCGCGGCCAGCAGCACCTCGGCCAGCTCGTCGGTCACGATCAGCTCCTGGCCCGCGTAGTACAGAGTCTTCATGCGCCCACCCTACGGGCGGTGGCCCTTGCGCTGGAGCGCACTCCAGCTCGTACGGTCGCCCCATGAGGACCACGACCGCCCACGCCCTGCTCGCCCCCGGCGCCCCGCTCCGGCAGATCACGCTCGACCGCCGCGACCTCCGCCCCGACGACCTCGCCGTGCGGATCGACTTCTGCGGCGTCTGCCACAGCGACCTGCACGCCCTCGAGCAGGCCCGGACCGGCCAGCTGCCGCTCGTGCCGGGCCACGAGTTCGTCGGCGAGGTCGTCGCCGTGGGCCCCGCCGTCACCGGGTTCTCCGTCGGCGACCCGGTCGCCGTCGGCAACATCGTCGACTCCTGCGGCACGTGCGAGAACTGCCTCGCCGACGAGCAGTCGCTCTGCGTGGAGTTCCCGACCCTCACCTACGGCGGGCGCGACCGCCACGACGGCAGCCGCACCCAGGGCGCCTGGTCGGGCGAGTACGTCGTCCGCGAGTCGTTCGCCTACCACCTGCCCGCGGGCCTCGACCCGGCGGCCGTCGCCCCGCTGATGTGCGCGGGCGTGACGACCTGGGCCCCGCTCGCCCGGGCGGGCGTGGGGCCCGGCGACCGGGTCGGCGTCGTCGGGCTGGGCGGCCTGGGCCACCTCGCGGTCAAGTTCGCCGTCGCCCGGGGCGCCGAGGTCTCCGTCTTCACGACGTCGCCGCGCAAGCGGTCCGACGCCCTCGCGCTCGGCGCCGTCGAGGTCGTCGTGTCGACCGACCCCGAGGCCATGGCGGCCGCCGCCCGGCGCTTCGACCTCGTCGTCGACACCGCCTCGGGCGACCACGACCCGTCGCCGTACCTCGAGACGCTGCGCCGCGGCGGCACCCTCTGCATGCTCGGCATCCCGCCGCGCTACAGCGTCTCGGCGATGAGCCTGCTGCCCCACCGGTCGTTGACCGCCTCGGGCAGCGCCGGCCGGGCCGACACCCAGGCGATGCTCGACTTCGCGGCCGAGCACGGCGTCGTCGCCGACGTCGAGGTGCTGCCGGCCGCCCGGCTCGCCGAGGCCCTCGACCGCCTCGCCCACAACGACGTCCGCTACCGGTTCGTCCTCGACCTGCGACCGGAGGCGGACCCGCAGGCGGCCGCGGCGGCCTCGCCCGCCTCCGCCGCCGACGCCGGGGGCGCACGGGCCTCGGGCCGCTGGGAGGACGGACGTACCCTGTGACGATGACGCTCGCGACGCCTCCCCCGCTCCGTCCCCTCGACGGCGAGGCGGGTCGCGCCCACGACGCGGCCGACCTCGACGACGTCCTCGAGGAGGCGCGGGTCGCCCCCGTCGGCATCGGTCGCGTCGCCGAGGCGACCGGCCTCAGCGTCGACGCCCTGCGCTGGTACGAGCGGGAGGGGCTGCTCCCCCTCGTCGGGCGGGGCGGCGACGGCCGACGCCGGTACGGCCCGGCCGCGGTGCGCTTCGTGCGGCTCGTCCAGGCGCTCCGGCGGACGGGCATGCCCGTGGCGGACGTGCGCGCCTTCGTGCAGGCGGGCCGGGGCGAGCTCGCGACGCACCCCGTGCGGCTGGCCCTGCTCGAGGCCCAGGTGACCGCGATCGAGCAGCAGATGGCGCAGCTCCGGGCCGACCTCGGCGTGCTCACCGCGAAGTGCGACGACTACCGCGGCCTCATCGCGCGCGGGCTCGACTGCGAGGACGAGGTCGGGGACTGAGCGCGAGATCATGCGCGGGCACGAGCGTGAGCGCGAGCGGAGTCGGCGACCGCCGCGGCCCGGCAGCGCGCGGCCCCGACGCCGTGCCGTAGCCTCGGCCCATGGCTGACGAACGTGCACCGCAGATCGTGACCGGCGACCCCGACGTGACCCGCGCCTCCCTCGAGCTGAAGCTCCCGGCCGCGCTGCTGCCGGGGCTCGTGCGCCGGGCCGTGCAGTCGACGCCCGGCTTCAGCGTCACCTCGGCCGACGAGGAGGGCGCCGAGCTGCTGCGCCGCAGCGCGACGGCGAGCGACCGCGACGTCGTGCGCCTGGTGTTCACGCCGACCGACCAGGGCATCCGCGTGACCGGCGAGGTGCACTCCCCCGCCGGCACGATCGGCGCGAGCGTCAAGAAGCGCGACGCCGACACGACGGCGCTCTTCCAGGCGATCGCCTCGGCGGCCGGGCCCTTCTAGGCCGGGCGACGCCTCGCCGGAGGTGCCGCCGCACGGGGCCGGGGTCGGCAGGGCCTGCTCGGCACCGCGGGTCGACCCCCGACGCGTCCGCAGGAAGGCCGACCAGCCTTCGGCGGGTGCGTGTCCTCCCCGGCCGGCCAGCGCCGGCCCGCCCCGGAGGACGAGGACCCGCCGCTACGAAACAGCCTCGTCGTCGTCGTAGCGGTCGATGCTGATCGTCGGGATCGACGCCGTGATGACCGAGCCGTCGGCGCGCATCAGGCCGCGCAGGTCGCTGGTCGTCGGCACCTTCGTCGTGATGCGGGGCCCCTGGTCGTCGAGCGCCACGCGCACGGGCAGCTCGCCGACCTCCACCCGCTCGCCGCGGACGCCGACGCTCACGCCGGTGCCCTCCTCGACCGTGAAGACGATCTCGTGCTGCGCGAGGTCGACGCGCACCCGCGACCCGTGGATGGTGAGCTTGAAGCTCAGCTCGTCCCAGTCGGCGGGCAGTCGCGGGTCGAAGGTGATGTCGCCGAGGTAGTCGCGCATGCCGCCGTAGCCGCTGACCAGCGCGCTCCAGATGCCGCCCGTCGAGGCGACGTGCACGCCGTCGGCCGTGTTGCGGTGCAGGTCGGCGAGGTCGACGTACAGCGACGACAGGAAGTACTGCTGCGACAGCTGGTGGTGGCCCACCTCGGCCGCGATGATCGACTGCACGACGCCCGAGAGGGTCGAGTCGCCGGTCGTCAGCGCGTCGTAGTACTCGAAGTCGCGGAGCTTCTGCTCGGCGGTGAACTCGTCGCCCTGGAGGAAGAGCGCGAGCACGACGTCGGCCTGCTTCAGCACCTGGAAGCGGTAGATCACGAGCGGGTGGTAGTGCAGCAGCAGCGGGCGCTTGCTGGCCGGCGTCGACTCGAGGTCCCACAGCTCCTTGTCGAGGAACTGCGCGTCCTGCGGGTGGATGCCGCGGTGCTCGTCGTAGGGGATCTCCATCGCCTCGGCGGCCACCTGCCAGCCCGTGACCTCGTGGTCCTCGAGGTCGAGGCGGGTGACCATCCTCGAGTAGGCGGCGGGCGACTCCTCGGCCAGGCGGGTGACGTAGCGGACGGCGGCCCGGAGGTTCGCGCGCGCCATGACGTTCGTGTAGAGGTTGTCGTCGACGACCGTCGTGTACTCGTCGGGGCCGGTGACCCCGTCGATGTGGAACCGCTGGTCGCCGTTCGAGCGCCAGAAGCCCAGGTCGGCCCAGAGCCGGGCGGTCTCGACGAGGATGTCGACGGCGCCGCGCTCGATGAAGTCGAGGTCGCCGCTCGCCTGCACGTACTGGCTGAGGGCGTGGCTGATGTCGGCGTCGATGTGGTACTGCGCGGTGCCGGCGGCGTAGTACGCCGACGACTCGAGGCCGTTGATGGTGCGCCACGGGAAGAGAGCACCGCGCTGGTTCAGCTCGACCGCCCGGTCACGGGCCGCGTCGAGCATGCCGAGGCGGAAGCGCAGGGCGTTCCGGGCGACGTTCGGCGCCGTGTAGGTGAGGAAGGGCAGGACGTAGATCTCGGTGTCCCAGAAGTAGTGCCCGCCGTAGCCCGAGCCGGTCACGCCCTTGGCGGCGACGCCCTGGCCGTCGGTGCGCGCCGTGGCCTGCGCGAGCTGGAAGAGGTTCCAGCGCACGGCCTGCTGCACCTCGGGTTGGCCGCCGACGACGACGTCGGTGCGGGCCCAGTAGTCGTCGAGCCACGCGCGCTGCTTGTCGAACATCGCCGACGGCGGCTCCTCGGCGACGCGGTCGAGGGTGCGGTCGCAGCGGTCGGCGAGCTCGCGCGGGGGCACGCCGCGGCTGGTGTGGTAGGTGATCGTCTTGACGATGCGCGTCGAGACGCCGGCCTTGGCCCGCACCCGGTACACGTGCTTGGCGAGGTCGTCGTCGATCGACGACGACTCGTCCCACTCGTTCTCGGTGTCCATGACGTGGTCGGCGCCGACCGCGATGGTCATGCCCGAGTTCGACGTGCG
Organism: Frigoribacterium sp. CFBP 13707; assembly: GCF_014842245.1. Lineage (NCBI taxonomy): Bacteria > Bacillati > Actinomycetota > Actinomycetes > Micrococcales > Microbacteriaceae > Frigoribacterium > Frigoribacterium sp. CFBP 13707. The sequence goes on along the minus strand of NZ_JACYVL010000003.1, from coordinate 106,066 downwards.
GTAGCCGAGCACCGCACGCGTGCCGCCGTTGCGCTTCAGCACCGGCTGGAGCACGCGCGAGTCGAAGGCCTCGGCACGGCGCGGGTCGAAGGCGCCGGCCGCGGCGCGCATGCCCGCGTGGTACTCGTCGCCCATGTCCTGTCGGTTGAGGATCTGGCTCGAGATGAGCAGCGACGCGTCGGCGTCGAGCACCGTCACCTCGTACTCGATGATCGCGAGGTGGCGGTCCTCGAAGCTGACCAGGCGACGGCTCGTGACGAGCACGCGCTTGCCCGAGGGGGTGCGCCACTCGACGTCGCGGGTGAGCACGCCGTCGCGGAAGTCGAGGCGACGCGTGTGGTCGAGGATGTCAGCCTCGAAGAGCACGAACGGCTCGTCGTCGACGTAGAGGCGGATCACCTTGGCGTCGGGCACGTTGACGATGGTCTGGCCGACGCGGGCGAAGCCGAAGGCCTCCTCCGCGTGGCGGATCGGCCACGTCTCGTGGAAGCCGTTGACGTAGGTGCCGAACGAGTGGCCGCCGCGCCCCTCGTCGGGGTTGCCGCGGAGGCCCAGGTAGCCGTTGCCCACGGCGAAGATCGTCTCGGTGACGCCCTCGTCGCCCTGCACGTACTCGTCCTCGACGAGCGCCCACTCGTCGACCGGGAAGCGGTGCCGGTCGAGCGGGTCGGTGGTGATGGTGTTCACGAGGGGTCCTCTGCGTCGCTGCTGGTCGTGTCGCTGCTGGTCGTGTCGCCGGCGATGCCGGAGCCGGCGGAGTCGCGGGTCGCGCCGAGCGCGTCGACCACGTCGCCGAGGTCGTCGACGACCACGTCGGCGCCCGAGGCGAGCAGGGCGGCGTGGCCGGCCCCGCGGTCGACGCCCAGGACGAGGCCGAACGACCCGCGCCTCCCGGCCTCGACGCCGGAGGTGGCGTCCTCGACGACGACGCAGTCCTCCGCGGTGAGGCCGAGGCGGCGGGCGCCCTCGAGGTAGGTGTCGGGGGCGGGCTTGCCGGCGATGCCCTCGGCCGCGGCGACGGCGCCGTCGACGACGACCTCGAAGCGGTCGCGGAGGCCGGCGGCCTCGAGCACGGGCACGGCGTTGCGCGAGCTCGAGACGACGGCGACGTGCACGCCGAGCGCGATGGCCCGGTCGAGGAAGGCGACGCTGCCCGGGTAGGGCTCGACGCCGTTCTCGGCGAGCTCGGCGGCGAAGACCGCGTTCTTGCGGTTGCCGAGTCCGCGCACGGTCTCGGTGTCGGGGCTGTCGTCGTCGTGGCCCTCGGGCAGGGTGACGCCGCGGGCGGCGAGCATGGCGCGGACGCCGTCGAAGCGCGGTCGCCCGTCGACGTGCTCGAAGTAGTCGGCGTCGGTGTACGGGCCGAGGTCGTGGGCGGCGAACCACTCGGAGAAGAGGCGCGACCAGGCCCGCATGTGCACCTCGGCGGTCGGCGTGAGGACGCCGTCGAGGTCGAACAGGAGGGCGCGGAGCTCGCCCAGGCGCGAGGAGTCGCGGGGCAGGAGGGAGGACATGGCGCGGTTCCTTCGGTGGATCGATGTCGGTCGGGGCAGATGCGCGGGAACGACGTCGGTCCGCGGCAGCTCTCGGTGCACCGGCAGGGATCAGGCCGGGGTCGACGAGCACGGGGTCGGACTCGTCGCGACAAGTGTGGCACTCCGCGAGGGGCGCGCGCGCCCACCCGGCCGAGGGTCGTCCGCCCTCGGGACGACGACAGGGCACGACCGCGCCGGCGGTCGTGCCCTGTCTGGCGCTGGCGTCGCCCTGCGACTGAGCTTCACGGGCAGGGGTGCAGTGCGACACCGGCCAGTGGGAGCGCTGAACGCTTCCAGCCCGTGGAACGGTACGCCCTCACCCGCGGTGTCACCCAGGTCGCGGTCAGCGGGGTACGCGGCGCACCCCGGACCGCCCTGAGCTGTCCCCCGTCGCGCCCTCGGGGCGTCACTCGGGCTGCGTCCTCAGCGGAGGGCGCGGACCACCTTCGCGACGCCCCGCACCGCGACCACCCCGGTGACGACCCACGGCCCGGCGACGATCAGCGGGTCGAGCCAGCGGTGGCGGCGGTCGACGCGGGTGCGGTCCCGCGACGTGGCCCGCGCCTCCTTCCGGGCCTCGGCCGTGACGCCGGTCTCGCGCAGCAGGTCGTCGGGGCGGCCGCTGACCAGCGACCGCAGGTGGGCGCCGGTCGAGTCGACCCGGTCGCCGACGACGAGCAGGAGCCAGTGCGCGAGCCGGCCCTCGCTGTAGCGGTCGTACGCCACGCGGCGGATCGCGCCTGAGAGCCCGTGCAGAGGCTGCGCCGTGCCGAAGACCGGCGTGACGAAGGCGTGCTCGATCGAGCGCTCCCGCCCCTCGCCGCCCGGCTGCCGCTCGGGGAACTCCCATCGGGCTCCGGAGGCCCCGGGCGCGTACTGCAGCTTCGGGTGCGACGGGCGGTCGGCCGGGTCGAGGTCGGCACCCCAGCCGGGTACGCGGGCCCGGAGCTGCTCCTGCGTCGGGACGGCGCGGGGCTTCGAGGGGAGGTAGGCGAGGGGGACGTCGTCGTGGTCGCTCATGGGGGGCCTCCGGGTGCGGGGATGTCGGTGGGTCGTGAGGGTCGGGGGGCGGGGTCAGGCGCCGGGGACGACGAGGGTCTTGATGTTCCCGTCGAGCTTCGCGGAGAAGAGGTGGTACCCCTCGGCGATGTGCTCGAGCGGCACCCGGTGGGTGACGACGTTGCTCGGCCGGAAGTGCCCGGCGCGGATGTGCTCGAAGAGGCGCGGCCACTGGCGCTTGACCGGCGCCTGGTTCATCCGCAGCGTGAGGCCCTTGTTGAGGGCGTCGCCGAACTTGACGGCGCTCGGGAGGGGGCCGTAGGCGCCCAGGACGGAGACGGTGCCGCCCTTGCGGACGCCGTCGATGGCCCAGTTCAGGGCGACGGGAGACCCTCCCTGCAGCTTGGCCTTGGCGCTGGTCAGGTGCTGCACGAGGTCGCCGTCGGCTTCGGCGCCCACCGCGTCGATCACGATGTCGGCGCCGAGGTGGTCGGTCTGCTTCTTCAGCTCGACGACCACGTCGTCGTGCTCGGCGAAGTTGATCGTCTCCGCGTGGGCGAACGTGCGGGCCTTCTCCAGTCGGTACTCGAGGTGGTCGACGACGATCACCCGCGCGGCGCCCATGAACCACGCCGAGCGCGCCGCGAAGAGGCCCACGGGCCCGGCGCCGAGCACGACGACGGTGTCGCCCTGGCCGATCTCGCCGAGCTGCGCGCCGAAGTAGCCGGTGCTGAGCGCGTCGGTCATCAGCAGGGCGTCCTCGTCGGCGATGTCGTCGGGGATGATGCTCGGCCCCACGTCGGCGAACGGCACGCGGACGAACTCGGCCGGGCCGCCGTCTTAGCCGCCCGTGGTGTGCGAGTAGCCGTAGATGCCGCCGACGGCCGTGGCGTTCGCGTTGACGTTGTGGCAGTTGGACCACAGCCCGCGCGCGCAGAACCAGCACGAGCCGCAGTAGATGTTGAAGGGCACCATCACGCGGTCGCCCCTCTTCAGGGTCTCGACCGACGACCCGACCTCCTCGACGACCCCGATGAACTCGTGGCCGAAGGTGTGCCCGATCCGGGTGTCGGGCATGAGCCCGTGGTAGAGGTGCAGGTCGGAGCCGCAGATCGCCGCCAGCGTCACCCGGACGATCGCGTCGTTCGGGTGCTCGATGCGCGGCACGTCCTTCTCCTCCACGCGGATCTTGTACGGCCCCCGGTAGGTCATCGCTCGCACGGCTCGTCCTCCTTCGTCGTCGGGCCCGGCCCCTCGGCGCGGCGCCCCTGGTCGACGCCAGTGAACGACGGGAGTCGCGGTGAGGGCCGACCGCGCCGGGGGCCTTGCCTGCGCGGCCCGTCCCCGGTTACCATCTGCGGCGGCCTCGCCGAGGCTGGTGCGCGGCGGCGACGGGTGTCGGCGGTCGCTGCGAAGATGGTCGTCATGCCCCTCCTCGACGTCGCGCCGCTCGTCGACGCCGTCGACGTCATCCGCTTCGTCGGCCCGCGCCCCTTCGCCAAGGGGCGGCAGTACTCGCGCGAAGACCGGGTCAGCGACATCACGTACGACCCCGTCGACCAGGTCGTCACCGGCACCGTGCGCGGCAGCGCCGCCGAGCCCTACCGGTGCGAGATCGTCCTCCAGCCGACGCGCGGCGAGCAGAGCCGCCCCTCGCGCAGCACCTGCACCTGCCCGCTCGGCGGGGACTGCAAGCACGTGGCCGCCGTGCTGCTCGCCAACAACGCGGCGGCGCTGGCCCCGCCCGCGGCCGCGCCGCTCGGCGGCGACGGCGACCTCCCCTCGCCCCGGGCCGGCGGCGGCGCGGCCGGCGACGCGGCCCCCTCCCCCGACGACTGGCGCGCCCGGCTCGGCGGCCTCACCGGCCGGCCGGCGCCCCGCGACGCCCGCACCACCTCCATGGGCCTGCTGTTCGAGCTGCGGCCGCGGGTCGCCCCGCCCCGCAGCGCCCGGTGGGACGCCCCGCGCGTCGACCGGCACGAGCGCTCGACGGGCGGTCTCGGCGGGGGCCTCGTGAGCGGCAGCTCCCTCGCGGGCGCGGGGGGCGCCTCCCCGGCTCCGGTCCGGCCGTCGGGGGCGGCGAGCTGGCGTCTGGGCGTGCGGCCGGTCAGCCTCAGCCCGACGGGCAACTGGGTGAGGGGCGACCTCACCTGGACGTCGCTGCCCTACCAGATGAACCGGCTCGCGATCGGGGCGGAGCAGCACGCCTGGTTCGGGCAGTTCGCCGCCCTGCACCGGTCGGTGCACGCCTCGTACGTGCCGGGCGAGGCGGACTGGCTGATGCTCGACGACTTCACGAGCCCGCTGCTCTGGCCCCTGCTCGCCGAGGCCCGCCGGCTCGGCGTCGCCCTCGTCACCGGCAAGCGCGCCACCGACGTCACGGTCGCCGCCGAGGCCCGCGTCACCGTCGACGCGCGCACCGATCCGGGCCGGGGCCTCGTGCTGAGCGCCGGGGTCACGGTCGACGGCGAGCCGCACGCCGCCGCCGACACCGGCACGATCGGCGACCACGGCGTGTACGTGGCGACGCCCCAGCCGCACCTCGCCGTCGTGCTCGCCCCGACCGTCGCCCCGCTGGCCCCCGAGCAGAAGCAGCTGCTGACGAGCACGGCCGAGATCACGGTGCCCGAGGCCGACGCCGAGGAGTTCCTCCGCGACTGGTACCCGGGCCTGCAGCAGGCGGTCGCCGTGACCAGCCGCGACGAGTCGGTCGCGCTGCCCGAGGTGCTGCCTCCCCAGCTCGTGCTCACGGCGTCGTTCGGCGCCGGCGACGCTCTCGCCCTGACCTGGCGCTGGGTGATCGCCGGCCGCACCGAGCCCTTCTCCGCGCACGAGACGTCGCTCGACCTGGAGGCGCTCGGCGTCCCCGCGCGCGGGGCGACCCTGAAGGGCGTCGCCGCCGCCGAGTTCGTGGCCACCCGCCTGCCCGCGCTCGAGGGGCGCGACGACCTCCGCGTCGTCGTCGACGGCGAGCGCCCCGACTACCGCGAGCTCACCGAGGCGCCGCACCTGACGGTCACCACGGTCGAGACCGACAAGAGGGACTGGTTCGACCTCGGGGTGCTCGTCACGGTCGAGGGGCGGACGGTGCCGCTCGTGCCGCTGCTCACGGCCCTCGCGAGGCGGCGCGACAAGATGCTGCTCGTCGACAAGTCGTACCTGTCGCTCGCCCACCCCGCCTTCGACGAGCTGAAGCGCCTGATCGACGAGGCCACCGGCCTCGACGAGTGGGAGGCCGGGCCGCGCATCAACCGCTACCAGGCCTCGCTCTGGTCGGAGTTCGACGACCTCGCCGACGCGACGGTGCAGGCCGACGCCTGGCGGAGCGCCGTGGGCGGCCTGCTCGAGCTCGCGGCCGGCGACCAGCTGCCGGGCGTGGCCGACACCCCCGTGCCCGCCGGCCTCGACGCCGAGCTGCGGCCGTACCAGCTCGCAGGCTTCCGCTGGCTGGCGTTCCTGCACCAGCACGGCCTCGGCGGGGTCCTCGCCGACGACATGGGCCTCGGCAAGACGGTGCAGACGCTGGCGCTCGTCGCGCACGTGCGCGAGGAGGAGGCGCGGGCGCACGGGCGCGAGCGGGAGGCACCGGCGCACGTGCGCGAGGAGGAGGCGCGCGGGCGGGAGGCGCGGGCCGGGTCGGCGGGGCGCCCGCCGTTCCTCGTGGTCGCGCCGACCTCGGTCGTGCCGAACTGGGCGTCGGAGGCGGCGCGCTTCACCCCCGGGCTCCGCGTGCACGTCGTCACGGAGACCGAGGCGAAGAGCCGGCGGCGGCTCGCCGCGGCGCTCGCCGGCGGCGACGTCGACCTCGTCGTCACGTCGTACGCGCTGTTCCGGCTCGACGCGGCCAGCTACTCCCGGCACGCCTGGGCGGGGCTGGTGCTCGACGAGGCGCAGTTCGTCAAGAACCCCTCCTCGCAGGCGCACCGCTGCGCCGTCGAGCTCGACGCGCCGTTCAAGCTCGCGATCACGGGCACGCCGCTCGAGAACTCGCTGACCGACCTCTGGGCGCTCTTCCACGTCGTGGCCCCGGGGCTGCTGTCCACGCACGTCCGCTTCTCCGACGACTACGTCAAGCCGATCGCGACCGGTGAACGACCGGAGCTGCTCGCGCGGCTGCGGGCGCGCATCCGGCCCCTCATGCTCCGCCGCACGAAGGAGCTCGTCGCCGCCGACCTGCCCGCCAAGCAGGAGCAGCTGCTGCGCGTCGACCTCGCCCCGGCGCACCGCGAGCTGTACGACGCGTTCCTCCAGCGCGAGCGACTCAAGCTGCTCGACCTCATCGACGACCTCGACCGCAACCGGTTCATCGTCTTCCGGTCGCTGACGCTGCTGCGCATGCTCGCGCTCGACGCGGCGCTGATCGACCCCGAGTACTCCGACGTGCCGTCGGCGAAGCTCGACCAGCTGCTCGACGAGCTCGACGACGTCGTGGCCGAGGGGCACCGGGCCCTGGTCTTCAGCCAGTTCACCTCGTTCCTCGGGCGCGTGGCCGAGCGCCTCGACCAGCGGGGCACGGCGCACGAGTACCTCGACGGCTCGACGCGGCGACGGGGCGAGGTGATCGAGAGGTTCAAGGGCGGCGCCTCGCCCGTGTTCCTGATCAGCCTCAAGGCGGGCGGCTTCGGGCTCAACCTCACCGAGGCCGACTACGTGTTCATGCTCGACCCGTGGTGGAACCCCGCCTCGGAGTCGCAGGCCGTCGACCGCACGCACCGCATCGGCCAGACGAAGAACGTCATGGTCTACCGGATGATCGCGAACGACACCGTCGAGGAGAAGGTCCTCGCGCTGCAGCAGAAGAAGGCCGCGCTCTTCGACGCGGTCGTCGACGACGACGCCGTCTTCAGCTCGGCGCTGACGGCCGACGACATCCGCGGGCTGCTCGACTAGGCGGTCGCGCCCCGCCGTGTCAAGGCGTCACCGGCCGCCGCGCCCCGGTGCTTGCGTGGCAGCCATGTCTCCTCTGCGCCCCCGTGCCGTGCTCGACCGCGACGTCGCCCCCGGGGTGCACCGGCTCGAGCACGCCGACACGAACCTCTACCTCGTCGAGCACGGCGACCGCGTGCTCATCGTCGACGCGGGCCTGCCGGGGGTGTGGCCGCACCTCGTCGAGTCGCTCTTCGAGCTGGGCCACGGCCTCGGCGACGTCGACGGCGTGCTGCTCACGCACGCGCACTTCGACCACGTCGGCACGGCCCGGCGGCTGCGCCAGCAGTGGGGGCTGCCCGTCTGGGTGCACCCCGACGACGCCCGGTTCGCGCGGCACCCGTACTCGTACCGGCACGAGCGGCCCCGGTGGCGCTACCCGGTCGAGCACCCCGCCGCGGTGCCCGCGCTGACCCGCATGGCCCTGGCCGGCGCCCTCTCCGTGCCCGCCGTGCTCGACACGCGCCCGATCACGGAGGCGGCCCTGCCCGCGGGCGCCGTGCTGCTCGAGACCCCGGGGCACACCGACGGCCACGTCGCGCTGCACCTGCCCGACCGAGACGCGGTCATCGTCGGCGACGCCGTGGTGACGCTCGACCCGTACACGGGCCGGCGGGGCCCGCAGATCGTCGCGGGCGCGGCGACGGCCGACAGCGAGCTGGCCCTGGCGTCGCTCGACCGGATCGCGGCGACGGGGGCGCGGGTGCTGCTGCCCGGCCACGGAGCGCCGTTCCGGGGAGGCGCGGCGCAGGCGGTCTCGGAGGCCCGGCGCCGCGGGGCGCACTGAGGGCCCGAGCGCGCTGAGGTGTCGAGCGCGCTGAGGTGTCGAGCGCGCTGAGGTCTCGGACTCGCTGACGTCTCGGACTCGCTGAGGCGCGTGCCGGGGCGACCGACCACGGGTCGCCGCTCCGCGCCTCCGAGGACGCCGACAATGCGAGGGACCCTCCGCGTAGCGTCACGCGCATGGACTCCGACGACTCGACCGCACCGCGCACGCCCGAGCAGGACGCCGCCGAGCTCGCGCTCGCGATCGTCTCGCACGCCACCGCCATCACGCAGGAGGACGACGCGGCGCTCGACGCGAGCGACGAGAACCTGCGGGAGGTCGTGGCGGGGCAGACCGACCAGCCCCTCACGGAGCGGCAGCAGGAGGTCGTCACGACCCTCGGCACGGCTGGCGGGGCCCTCGCGGCCGGCCTGAGCCACGCCCTGGCGGACGCCCGCGGCGTCGACGCCGCCGAGGTGCTCGGCGCGACGGCCCGCTCGGTCGTCGCCCACGCCCGCGACGGCGAGGCGCTCGACGACGCCGTGCGTGACGCGGCCGACGACGAGCTGGGGGCACGTCGCGGCGGCGCCTCGTCGCCGTCGGACGACGACCTCGAGGCCGCCGACCCGCGCCGGGGCACGCTGCCCGAGGGCGAGGCCGACCCCCGTGACCTCCACGACGCCGGCGACCAGGGCCAGCGCTCGTCGGGCAGCGACCGCCAGCACGGCGAGGGCGACTCCCCGCGCTGACGCTGCTCCCCCCGGCTCGCCGGCCGAGCGCCCGGCCCGCCCCAGCCCTGCCCTGCCCTGCCCTGCCCTGCCCTGCCCTGCCCTGCCCTGCCCACCGGACCAGTCCGGCGAACCACCGACTGATCAACGAACCACGTCGTTGCGTGGTTCGTTGATCAGTCGGTGGTTCGCCGGCGTGACGGGTGCGCCGATGGCGGACGAGGGGCGGTGGGCGGCGGGGCCGGGCGCTACGCGGAGACGGGTGCGGGGGCGCGGGCCGCGTCGGCGACGACGGCCGACATCCGCCGCAGCAGCTCCTCGCCGGCCAGCACGCCGTCGGCGTCGGTCACCGTGAGGTGCGACGCCGTCCAGCCGAGGTCGTGCAGCTCGCCGTGGGCGGGGCGGAAGGCGTGGTCGGCGACCTCCAGCATGCCCTGGTCGAGCAGCGAGTCGCCCGCGGCGAGCACGAGGTCGGCGCCCGTGCGAGCCCGCACCTCCTCGAGGGCCGCCGCCTTGGTGACCGGGCTCGGCACGCAGTAGACCTTCCGGCCCTGCACCGAGACCGTCCAGCCGAGCTCGTCGCAGCGCGCGGCCAGGTCGGCCACCGCCGTCTCGGGCATCTCGGCACGGTCGACGACCGCGTAGACGAAGAGGTCCTCCGCGACCTTGACCGAGAGCGTCCACGTGCTCCAGTGCGCGTCGGTCAGGAGGGCCTCGACCTGGGCGAGGGGCGCGCACTCCTCCGCGACGCGGGCGTCGAGCCGTCGTCGCCAGTCGAGGTCGGGCACGCCGTCGACGAGCAGCGCGCCGCCGTTGGTCGTCACGGCGTGCGTCGGCCGGACGCCCGGCAGCCGCACGCGCTGGTACTGGGCCACGGTGCGCGTCGTCACCGGGACGAGGTGCGCCGCGGCCGCGAGCGAGACGAGCAGCCCCTCGGAGGCGCGGGTCGTGAACGAGATCGGCACGCACCCGTAGACCTCCGCCACGAGCAGGTCGGGCGCGTCGCGGTCGTCGCCCTGGAGGCGCAGCGCCGCGGCGGAGTAGATCAGGGTGCGGTCGAGGTCACAGGCGACGACCACGGGGGCGCGGCTCATCGGGCGCCTCCGTCGGTCGGGGCGGTCGGGGCTGGCTCGGCGCGCACGGCGCGCCCGTCGGCACCGGTCGCCCCGGCGGTGTGCACGGGGTGGATCAGCCCGACGCAGCTGTAGGGCAGCTCGTCGACGACCTCCACCGGCACGCCGCGCTGCTCGGCCAGCAGCAGCACGTGGCGGACCTCGTCGAGGGCGTCGGCGCGCACGAGCACCTTCCAGGGGATGCGCCGCAGCAGCACGCGGGTCGTCTCGCCCACGCCGGGCTTGACGAGGTTCACGTCGTGCACGCCCTGCTCGGCGCTGATGCGCTCGACGGCCTCCCAGCCGGCCCAGGTCGGGCCGGCGGCCCGGTCGGGCTCCGTCGCCGCGGCGGCGACGCGGCGGTCGACCTCGTCGACGACGGCGTCGAAGCGCGCCGAGACCGTGTCGACGAAGGCGCGCGACACGTCGGCGTCGGCGAGCTCCGAGTAGAACTTGCCGCCGTGGAAGTCGTGGTCGCCGATCAGCCGACGGTTGTAGACCGTGCGCGAGACGAGGCCCGAGACGGTCGAGTTGAGGCACGCGGACGGGATGAGGAAGTCGTCGCGGGTGCCCCAGGTCGACGCGCAGCGGCCCGGGTCGGCGAGCACGGCGAGGTCGTCGCCGAAGCGCACCCCGTCGGTCTCCTCGAAGCGCGCCAGCGCCTCGGTGAGCTCGCGGGTGATGGCGCCCTTGCCCGTCCAGCCGTCCACGAAGACGACGCGCGCCGGGTCGTGGTGGGCGACCAGCCAGCGCAGGGCGACCGGGTCGAGGCCCACGCCGCGCACGATGCTCATCGTGAGGTGCGGGGCGTCGACGCCGCGCACGCGGGCGGCCCAGCGGCGCATCAGCACCCCGACGGGGGTGCCGGCCCGCGCGAGCGAGACGAGCACCGGGGCCTGGTCGCGGGCGGCGAGCGCGAGGTCGGTGACGACCCCGACGGCCGTCGCGACGCGGTCGGCCGACCGGGCCAGCGCCTCCTCGTACAGGGCCTGGTACTCGGGGGTGGGCTGGTACTCGATCGGCAGCGACTCGGCGTAGTTGGCCGTCCCGCCCTGCAGCGTCGCCTCACGCTCGTGCGCGGGCGCCTCGAGCTGCGCGTCGCCGAGGTCGGTGAGCAGCCACGACACGTCGTCGGCGTCGTACGAGCCGAACGTCGGGCCGACGAGCGGCTCGGGAAGATCGGGCCGCTCGGGCCGCTCGGGCAGCTCGTCGGCGGAGCGCGACGCCCCGGTCGGGGCGGCGGCAGGGGCGGTGGAGGCGGGGCTGGGCTGCACGGCGGATCTCTCGGTGAGGCGGGCGGCGGGGCGGGCTAGCGCGGGGGCGGGGGCGGGGCCGTCGTCGGCCGCCGCGAGCAGCACGACGAGCACGTGCTCGGCGACCTCGCGGAGCGCCTCGGTGACGCTCCCGCCGCCGACGAGCTCGGCGGGGTCGGTGCCCGGCTCGGGCATCAGCACGACGACGCGCGGCCGCGCGCCGGCCCGCGACAGGTTGTAGGCGTGCCGCGGGCCGGGGCCGTCGAGGGTCACGTCGTGGCTGCGGAAGGTGACGCCCGAGGCGACCGCGTAGTCGGGGCGGTCGAGCACGGCGATGGGCGACCGCGTGGTCGACGAGGCCCGTGTGGGCACGTGCCCGTCGAGCTCGTACGCGACGGCGAGGGGGACGGAGAGGAACTCCTCGGTGCCGAGCACGACGACCGGGTCGTCGCCGCGGACGCCCTCGCGCAGCTCGGCCGGCAGGGCGTCGAGCACGGCCGCCACGACGCCGCGCACGTCGACGTCGGCCGTCGCGGCCGGGGCGTCGACCCCGAACCGCTCGCTCCGCACCGGGGCGACCACGTCGCGGAGGTCGAGCAGCGCGACGGCGTCGGCCGCCGAGGCACGGCGGAGGGTCGGCACGGCCTCGCCGAGCCCGGCCGCCACGTCGGCCCCGACGGTCAGCACGTCGGCGGGCAGCTCGACGCGGCCCTGCCCGAGCGCGACGACGTCGACGCGGGTGCCGAGCTCGCGCGCGACGGCGTCGAGCGCCGCCCGGTCGTCGTCGCCCCGGAGGTCGACGAGGGCCGCCACGACGAAGCGCTCCTGCGGCACCCGCGCGTGCAGGTCGCGGACGGTGTCGACGACCGTCGCCCCGGTGCTCAGCTCGTCGTCGACGAGCACCACGGTGCCGCCGACGCGCAGCCGCGACGGGTCGGTCGGCAGCAGCCGGTGGCTGGTGGCGTGCGAGTGGGCCTCCTCGAACGCGCCGAACGCGACCGCGCCCGCGGGGTCGTGCCGGGTCGAGTGGAGATACCAGGAGCCGAGGGCGTCGGCGACGAGGCGCCCGAGCCCGGTCGCCGTCTCGGCGTAGCCGAGCGTCGCGACGCCGGGGTGCCCGGTGCGGAGGGCGGCCAGCTCACGGCGCAGGGCGGCGAGGTCGCCCCGGAGTCGCGCCCGCGCCTCCCCCTCGGCCTCCCGCTCGGCCAGCAGCCTGGCGAACTCGTCCGCCAGCCGTCGGAGCTCGGCACCGCGGGCGCCCGCGTCGCCCTCGGCCAGCGCGAGGTCCGCCGCCGTGCCGAGCAGCTCGCCCGCCACCACGGCGAGGCCGGGGACGGTCGGCACGTGCTTGGCGAGCACGGTGGAGACGAGGAGGTGCGCCCGTCGGGGGTTCCGCCGGAGCGCGAGGCCGACGAGGAGCTCGACGGGCACCAGGCCGTCGCCCTCGGAGCGCACGACGATGCCCACCCGGTCGTGCACGAAGCCGCTCTCGGGCGACATCGGAAGGGCGGGCGGCGTCGAGGGGGCGGCGGGTGCGGCGGCGGCGGGCGCGGCGGACCGCACCGCCTCGGAGACCGGCCCGGCGCTCGCGCTCACGCCGCGCCTCCGGCCAGGCTCAGCGAGGTCGCCCGCATGCTGAGCTCGAGCAGGTCGACGTACGTGGTCTCCTCCGCAGCCACCCCGAAGGCCGCGGCGCGCAGCAGCGTGCGCTCGGCCCAGGCACGGTGCGGCTTCATCTCGTTCATCTTGTTGCGGTAGGGCGAGGCGACCGCGCCGCCGCCCTGGCGACCCGTGATCGCGAGGGCGTCGTGGTACTCCTCGTGGCTGACGACGCTCATCGCGTGCACGAGCGCCACGTGCGACGGGTGGATGACGGTCTTGCCCGTGATGCCGTTCGCCTGGTCGAGCGCGATCTCGCGCAGCAGGCCGTCGAAGTTCTCGAGCAGCAGCCGGCGGCGCAGGTCGACGTCGTCGGCCTCGACGAAGGGCGTCATGCGCAGCTGGGGGCGCAGGAGGCGCTCGGTGTCGGCGTAGTGCTCCCAGACCGGGCCGCTGATGACGAAGCCGCGGTCGTGGCGCCCCAGCCGGTTGACGATGTCGGCGATCATCGACGCGACGACGCCCACGTCGTAGATCGTGAGGTCGCGCGACCGGCGGAGGCCGAAGGCGCTCGAGAGATCGGTCGCGCCGATCCGGACGGCGAGCACGTCGTCACGGTGACGCTGCAGCACGTCGGTGATGCCCTCGAGCGCCGCGGTGCGCGTCTCGGCGTGGATCATCACGGGCGACTCGAGGATGGGCATGACCCGGAGCCGCCGACGGGCCGCGTCGCCGCCCTGGTCGAAGCGCTCGTGGATCTCGTGCAGCACGGCGAAGAAGCGGTCGGCGTAGCCGTCCTGGTTCTCGAACTTCGGCAGCACGAAGCCGCTGAGCACGTCGAGCGCGGAGCCCGATCGCTCGGCCACGCGGAGCATCTGCTCGGGCGTCCGCACGCGCACGAAGAGCAGGGGCGCGGGCAGCGGCGCCGCGTCGGGCGCGAGGTCGCCGGCCTGCTCACGGTGCAGCTCGGCCAGGGCCGCCACCACGGCGTCCTCGGCCTGGTCGACCTCGTCGTCGGCGACGCTGTCCTCCAGGCAGAGCACCATGCTCATCACGCCGCGGGCCGCCTGCTTGTGCACCGCGCCGACGAGGTCGGGGCGCGTGCCGGGGCAGTAGAGCGTGGCCCCGAGGGCCACCGCGAGAAGCGGCGCGGGCGACGAGAGGTCGAGCCGCTGCGGGATCGTGTGGAAGACGAGCGACAGCTGCTCGTCGCTGAGGAAGCCGAAATGGCGCATGGGCGATCATCTCCCGTTCGGGGCGCTGTCACCGGGACGCTCGGGGATCGAGTACCCGAATCTCTGGTGGACGAGAGGTGGCGTGAGGGTGTCCGGCAGGGTCACCCGGCGCAGCTCGAGGAGGCCGTCGACGACGAGCATCGCCAGCGCGACCCGCTCGCCGGGCTCGGCCGGGTCGACCGACAGGCGGCGATCGCCGGGCAGCTCGACCTCCAGCCACGCGCCGTCGCCCGCGACGACCAGGGCCCGGCGCAGCTCGCGCACGTGCCGCAGGGTGACGAGCACCTCGTCGCCGTCGAAGGCCACGAGCGGGCGGTTGCCGCTGGTCGTCACGACGTCGCCCATGCGCTGGCCGGTCGAGAACGCCGCCCCGTCGACCAGCTCCGTGCTCTCCCACACGGCGTGCACGCCGCCGGTGACGACGAGCGTGCCGATCGCCGACCGCCGCGGCGAGAGCCGCACGACGGGCTGGTCGCGGCTCAGCTCGCGGACGTCGGTGACGTCGGGCGCGGGGAACGGCGCGGGGCGCGACGGGCGAGCGGGGCGAGCGGGGCGGGTCGGGCCGGTCGCACCGGACGCGCTCGACGCGGCGGGCGGCGTCGAGCTGCGGGGGCCACCGAGCGACAGGCCCGAGGAGGCGCGCCCCGGGTCGCCGACCCGCGCCTCCGGAGCAGGGGCGGGACGAGCCACGGAGACCGGAGCCGAGACCGGCGCCGGTGCCGGCGCCGGCGTGGCGGGGACGTCGGGCACCGCGACCTGCGGCTTCACCCGCCGTCGCAGGAAGACGAGGTCGGTGCGCGTCGGACGCTCGGCCACGGCTAGAGCGTGACCTTGTAGTCGCGGGCCACCCCGGCGAGGCCGGTGGTGTAGCCCTGGCCGAGGGCGCGGAACTTCCAGTCGTCGCGGTGGCGGTAGAGCTCGCCGAAGAGCATCGCGTTGATCGCGTGGTTCTCGTCGCTCGGCACGACGAAGCGGACGAGGTCGCGGCCGTCCTTCGTGGCGACGCGCATGCTCGCCTGGCGGACGGCCCCGAAGGTGCCGAGGCCGCGGCGGTCGGGGTCGACGTAGACGACGAAGACGATCTTGGCCACGTCGTCGGGCACGAGGGCGAGGTCGACGTCGATCTGCTCCTGGTCGGCGGCGCCGTCGAACGCGACGGCGCCGTCGGCCGAGACGAGCTGGTTGAAGAACACCACGTCGTCGCCGGTGCGGGCGGTGCCGTCCGCGCCGCAGAGCACCGCGAGGGGCACGAGCTCGGGCTGCGGGCCGCGGCTCGGCGTGGTCTGCCACGAGAAGCCGACGAGCAGCTCGTGCACGTCGGGGTTCTCGGCGGTCAGCGCGGCGTTGCTGCCGGGCACCATCTCGCCCATCAGGGTCCTTCCAGTCGGAGGGTCGGCTCGTCGAACTTGGAGCGGAGGAAGCGGCCGTGGGTCGACAGCTCCTCGATCGCGCCGAGCCTGACCTGGTTGGTGAAGTCGAGCACGGTCTCGTGGACGATGCCGAGCTGCTCGACGAAGAGGGCGGTGGGGCGGGAGTCGTCGGCGCGGTCGGTCGCGGGCAGCGAGAGGTAGCGGCCGAGCGGCGTGGGCACGTGGTCCTCGACGAGCTGCTCCATGAGCACCCGCTGCTCGGTCGAGGCGCCCTGCGACTCGATCAGGGCCGCCGACTCGCGGAGCACGTCGACGATCTGGAGCAGGCGCGAGGTGACGAGGGTGGGCAGGCGGCCTCCGCCGGCGTCGATCGAGCGCGCCAGCTCCTCGAGCCGACGGGCCTCCGGCGTCGTGGAGCCCTGCCCGAGCGCCGACGCGACGGCCTCCCCGGCCGCGGCCACCGCCTCCCCCGGGGTCGACGACGGACGCGCCGGGACGGAGTCGTCCCGGTCGCGCCCGAAGATCCTGCCGAAGACCATCGGCTAGGCCGAGGGGCCGCCCAGCGCCGGGCGGGCGGTCGCGCCGCCGAGCTCGGCGGCCTCGCCCTGGCGGCTGCGCTCGAGGTAGGGCTTGGCCCGGGTGATGCCGGCCTCGAGGGCGGCCACCGTGCCGGACATGTTCTGCGCCGCCTGCGAGCGGAAGGAGTCGATCGAGTCCATCGTCGCGAACACGTTGTCGAAGGCCTTCTGCAGCGTGTCGACGCTGACGCCCGACGACGACGCCTGCTCGTGGATGCGGGCGGTCTGGTCCTTCAGCATCTCGCTGGTCTGCAGGATCATGTTGTTCGTCGTGGTGTTGATGGCGTCGATCTGGTCGAGCACCATCTTCTGGTTGGCCAGGGCCGCCGCGACCGTGACGGCTGTGCGGAGGGCGGCGATGGTCGTCGTGCGGGCCCGGTCGACGCCCTTCACCAGCTCGATGTTGTTCTTGCGGATGAGGTCCATGGCGAGGTAGCCCTGCACCGACACCGCCAGCTGCGTGAGGATGTCCTGTCGGCGCTGGCGGATCGGGAAGAGGACGTCGGCCTCGAGCTTCTGCGCCTGCTCCAGCTGGCCGGCGGCGCGCGCGGAGTCGATCTTGGCGGTCGCGGCCTGGTCGAGGGCGTCGGCGAAGACGGCGTACTCGCTGAGCTGCCCCATCGTCTCCCAGAGCTGCTGCTTCTCGCCAGCCAAGGCGGCGTTGTCCTTGAGCAGCTCGTCCTTGCCCGACATGAGCGACTTGATGATCGCGTCGAGCTGCGTCTGGGCCGACTCGTACTTCTGGAAGTACTTGGCCAGCTTGTTCCCGCCCGGGATGAACCCGAGGATCTTCCGGCCCACGCCGAGGTCGGCCTGGTTCGGCGTGAGGTCCTCCACCGTCGACCGCAGGTCGCCCAGGGTGTTCGCGACCTTGATCTGCGCGCTGTCACCGCCGCGCTTGGCCCCGGCGACCGACGAACTCGACCGCTCGAGCATGCGCGTCGAGTAGCCGCTCGACGAGGTCATCTCGGCGCTGGCGAGGCTCGAGATGCCCTCGACCTTCTCGGTGAACTCGGGCGCCCGCGGGTCGAGCGTCGACACGTCGCGGATGAACTCCTGCGCCTGGCGCCGGATCTCGACCTGGCGCTCCTCCGGCACGGGGATCATGCCGGGCGCCGTCTCGGGCTCGACGATCGCCGGCGCCTCGGGTGCGCGCAGGACGAGCTCGCCGCTCTCGTCGGGGTCGGGAGGGGTGAGGGTCATGCTCATGGGTGATCCGATCCTGAGGTGTCGACGGGGTGGAACCGGGTGGTGGGGGCGGCTCAGCCGAAGGTGACGCCGAAGTCGCCGGCGATGCCCGCGAGGCCGGTGGTGTAGCCCTGGCCGACGGCCTTGAACTTCCACTCCGAGCCGCTGCGGTAGACCTCGGCGAAGACCATGGCGGTCTCGGGCGCGGCGTCCTCGCTGAGGTCGAAGCGCACGATCTCCTTGTCGTCCTGGTCGAGCACGCGGCAGTAGGCGCCGCGGACCTGGCCGAAGTTCTGGCGGCGCTCGTCGGCCTGGTCGATCGAGACCGCGATGACGACGCGGTCGACGTCGGCCGACACGCTCTGCAGGTCGATCGAGATCTGCTCGTCGTCGCCGTCGCCCGCGCCGGAGCGGTTGTCGCCGAGGTGCTTCACCGAGCCGTCGGCGGCCTCGGTCTGGTTGTAGAAGATGAAGTCGGCCGACGAGCGGACCTTGCCGGCCGGGCCGACGAGGAGGGCCGAGGCGTCGAGGTCGAAGGCCTCGCCGCTGGTG
Organism: Frigoribacterium sp. CFBP 13707; assembly: GCF_014842245.1. Classification (NCBI taxonomy): domain Bacteria; kingdom Bacillati; phylum Actinomycetota; class Actinomycetes; order Micrococcales; family Microbacteriaceae; genus Frigoribacterium; species Frigoribacterium sp. CFBP 13707. The sequence continues at coordinate 88,225 of NZ_JACYVL010000003.1, read as the reverse complement.
GTGCGCGGGTCCCAGCCGAGGCCGACGGTGGCGACGGTCAGCCCGGGGCTGGTCTTCGTGAGCGAGAGGTTGTTGCCCTTGGCGAGCGAGAGTCCGGCCATGGTGTCGTCCTTCTGTCGTGGTGGTGCGCGTACGGGGTGCGGTGGTGCTGGCGGTGCTGGTGCTGGTGCTGGTGGTGCAGGGCGGTGCGGCCTTGGCTCAGTCGAGCACGATGCCGAAGTCGGTGGCGATGCCGTAGAGGCCGGTGGAGTAGCCCTGGCCCACGGCGCGGAACTTCCACTCGGCGCCGTGCCGGTAGATCTCGGAGAAGATCATGGCCGTCTCGGAGGCGGCGTCCTCGCTGAGGTCGTAGCGCACGACCTCCTGCCCCGTGTCTTCGTTGACGACGCGGCAGAACGCGTCGCGCACCTGCCCGAAGTTCTGCCGACGGACGTCACCCTGGTCGATCGTGACGCAGATGACGATGCGGTCGACGTCGGGGGGCAGCAGCGACAGGTCGATGCGGATCTGCTCGTCGTCGCCATCGCCCTCGCCGGTGCGGTTGTCGCCGAGGTGGGCGACGGAGCCGTCGGGGGTGGCCAGCTGGTTGTAGAAGATGAAGTCGTCCTGCGACCGGACCTTCCCATCGGCGCCGAGCAGCAGCGCCGAGGCGTCGAGGTCGAAGGCCTGGCCGGCGGTGGTCCGCGGGTCCCAGCCGAGGCCGACGACGGCACGGCTCAGGGTCGGGTCGGCCTTGGAGAGGGAGAGGTTGTGGCCCTTGGAGAGGGTGAGGCTCGCCATCGATGTGTTCCTTCCGTGCGGGGTGCCTGGTGCGGGGCGCTGTCGGCTCGGCCGACGACCTAGAGCGCGGCGGCGGCGGGGCCGACGAGCTCGGGCACGGCCCGGCCGTTCGCCCGCTCGCCGATGGCGGTGAAGGTCCAGCCCTCGGGCGTGCGCGCGACCTTGGCCATGATCATGGCGGTGTGCGTGCCCGAGTCGGTCAGCTGGTAGCGCGCGACCTCGGGGCTGCCGGCGCTCGAGTCGTCGACGACGCGGCAGAACGCGTTCTTGACGAGGTCGAAGGTCTGGCGGCTGTAGCTGCTGATGACGAAGACGATCTGGCTGACGCTCGGCGAGACGCGGGTGAGGTCGATCATGATCGTCTCGTCGTCGCCGTCGCCCTCGCCGGTGAGGTTGTCGCCGGTGTGCCGGGCCGAGCCGTCCTTGCTCGCGAGCTGCTGGAACCAGACGAGGTCGAGCACCGCGCCGTTCGCGTCGAAGAAGATCGCCGAGGCGTCGAGGTCGACGTCGGCCTCCTTCTTGAGGCCGCCGAAGAAGCCCTTCTTGGCCGGCGTCGCGCTGTCCCAGCCGAGGCCGAGGCGCACCTTCGACAGCTGGCCGCCGTCGGCCTTCTTGAGGCTCAGCGACTGGCCCTTCTGCAAGCTCAGACCCATGATGTTCTCCTTCGATGATCGTGGTGGAGAGCTGCCGCGAGGCCCGCTCCTCCTGTTCGTTGCCTGTGTGACTGGTGACATCCTGTCCGAACGACCTGGGCTGGTGCTGACCGCGGGCGATGGAGCAGCTGTCGGAGCCCTGTGCCCGGGGAGGCGCGGAACGGCACCCGGAGCCCGCTAGCGGGAGGCGGTGACCGGCGCCTCCGCCGCCTCCTCGCGCGCCACGCGCCGGTTGCGCACCAGCGACGACGCGAACGCGGCGAGGATGAACACGACCCCGATGAGGCCCGTGACGACCTCGTTGACGTGGACGCTGATCGACACGAGCAGGATCGTGGCCAGCGCGCCGATCGCCCAGTGCGCGCCGTGGTCGAGGTAGACGTAGTCGTCGAGCGTGCCGGCCCGGACGAGGAAGACCGTGAGCGACCGGACGAAGATCGCGCCGATGAGGCCGAGGCCGAGCGCGATGAGGATGGGGTCGCTCGTGATGGCGAACGCGCCGATGACCCCGTCGAACGAGAACGACGCGTCGATGACCTCGAGGTAGAGGAAGAGCAGGAAGGCCGCCCGGCCCACGACCTTGCCGCCGGTGTTGCGCGGCCCGCCGGCGCTGATGCGCTCGGCGCGTGCCGCGACCTCCTCGGGGTCGATGTCCTGGTCGTCGTCGTCGTCCGACACGTCGAACAGCGCGCCGAGGCCCGTGACGAGGAAGTACGCGACCATGCCGAGCGCGCCGGCGACGAGCACGACGGCCTGCTTCTCGCCCGCCGCGAGGGAGGCGACGACGAGGGCGACGAGGCCGATGACGACGGAGGCGCTGCTCAGCTTGCCGACCCAGGCGAACGCGAGCTCGGGGATCTTCAGCCAGCGGATGTCGCGGTCCTCGAACATGAAGTCGAGGAAGAGCATGAGCAGGAAGATCCCGCCGAAGGCCGCGATCTGCGGGTGCGCGTCGTTGAGGATGTACGCGTAGGTGCCGGGCTCCTCGATGCTGCCCTGCTCGAGCGCGAGGCGGATCGCCTCGACCGGGTTCAGCTGGGCCGTGACGGCGACGATCAACAGCGGGAAGAGGATCCGCATGCCGAGCACGGCGATGAGGATGCCCACGGTGAGGAACATCTTCTGCCAGAAGGCGCTCATGCGCTCGAGGATGCGGGCGTTGACCACCGCGTTGTCGAAGCTGAGGCTGATCTCGAGGATGCCGAGCACCGCGACCAGGATCAGCGCCTCGACGCCGCCGTAGACGAAACCCACCGCGAGGGCCAGCACCGTGACGACCAGCGACCCCGCGAACGTCTTGAAGAACACCTGGCGACTCCCCCTCGGCCGGTCGTGCCGGCCTGCTCGTGACCGTGCGGGCCCGGGCCCCCACGGGGTGCCCCGGCGGTCGGCCCGGGCACCCGCCGAGTATATGGGCGTGCCGCGGGCTCGGCACGGCGGTCGTGCACATCGTGCAGCCGGGCCGGGCCGGTGGTCGGCCGAGGCCGGCCGGGCCCGCCGGAGCGCGGGGCTACGGGATGAGGCGCGCCTCGCGGTAGCGGGTGAAGAGCCGGGCGAAGGCGGTCTCGGTGCGGACGAAGCCGAGGAAGCCGGCCTCGCGGCTCTTGCCCATGTCGGTCACGACCTCCATCTCGCGGCCGAGGTCGGCGTCGGTGTGCCACCACGAGGCGACCCGGGAGAGGTCGGCCTCCGCCAGGCCGAGGCGCCCGGCGATCTCGGCCCAGTCGGCCTCCCGCCCCGCGAACTGCTGCTCGAAGGGGCGCGGCGCCCCCTCGTAGCCCTGCACGAGGGCGGGGTCGACGCCGAGGTGCTCGGCGAGGCGCGGCCACATCCAGCGCCACCGGAACACGTCGCCGTTGACGACGTTGAGCGGCTCGTCGGCGCCGGCCGGGTCGGTGGCGGCCCAGACCATGTGGTCGGCGAGCAGGCCCGCGTCGGTCATGTCGGTGAGCGAGTTCCACTGCGTCTCGCTGCCGGGGAAGGTGAAGGGCAGGCCGAGCTCACGGCTGAGCGTGGCGGCGGCCGCGACGGTCAGGCCCATGTTCATGGCGTTGCCGACGGCGTAGCCGATCACCGTGTGCGAGCGGTGCACCGACCAGGTGAAGCCCTGGCGCTCGGCGGCCGCGAACAGCTCGTCCTCCTGCGCGTAGTAGAAGTTCGGGGTGTCGAGCCGCGGCTCCTCCTCGTGGAAGGGCGTGTCGGGCATCTCGCCGGCCGCGTACGCCTCGAACGGCCCGAGGTAGTGCTTGAGGCCGGTGACGAGGGCGACGTGCTGCAGCGGGGCGTGCACCAGGGCCGCGAGCAGGTCGCGCACCATCCCGGCGTTGACGGCGATGTTCTCGGCCTCGGTCTCCTGTCGCGACCACGCCGTGAAGAAGACGTGCGTCGGCCGTTCGTCGCGGAGCGCCTCGGCGAGGCTCTCCGCGCTGCGCAGGTCGGCGGCGACGCCGCGCACGCCGGGGGCGGAGGAGGCGCGGCGCGAGAGCGCGAGGACCTCCCACCCGTCGCGCGTGAGCGCCTCGACGAGCGCGGTGCCCGTGATGCCGCTGGCGCCGACGACGAGCGCGGTGCGGGGAGCCTCGCCGGAGGCGCGGGTCGGGCTGGGCCCCGCCTCGCCCTCGGTCGACGGGCCGGTGGTCGTGGGGGTGGTCGTGTTGTCGGTCACGTGTCGTGAAAGTACGCGGCGCCGCTCCGTGTTCCCCCACAGCCCCGCCCGGGCGCGTCGCCCGACCGGCCGCCCCACGGTCGACGACCCGTCCCCCGGTCGCGCTTACAGTGGAGGGACGCCCCCGGGCCGACCCGCCAGACCGATCCGCTCGGTCGCCCGACCGAACGGAGCGCTGATCGCGCTGAGCACCACCTCGACGACCCTCGCCGGCCTCGGCGGCCCGACCCGCGCCTCCTCGGGGGCCCGGCCGTGAGCGACGGCCCCCGCGCGTACGACCCGCCGCCGCGGCCGGTCGCGCCCGAGACGTCCGCGCCCTCGCCCGCGACCGCGGTGACCCCGGCCGCGGGCGCACCGATCCGCGACCCGTCGGCTCCGCCGCCCCCGCGCCGGGAGGCCGCCTCACCCGCGGGCAAGCCCGCCGCCCGCCCGGCCCGGCAGCGCCGCCGCCGGGTCAACCCGCAGGAGATGCGCGACGTCCGCGCCCGCCTGCGCGGCACCATCTACGAGGGCACGACCCCGCAGCACGGCCGGCTCGGCGACCTCTACTCGCCCCGCCAGATCGTCGACTTCTGCCTCGACCTCGGCGAGGTGATGCTCGCCTCCGGCGCCGACGTCCGCACGGTCGAGGTGGCCATCGTCGCCGTCAGCACCAAGTGGAACCTCGCCCCGCTCGAGCTCGACATCACGGGCACCGCGATCACGCTGCAGTACGCGCCGGCCGAGGGCCCGCCGCTCGTCAAGATGCGCGTGGTGAGCGCGGAGGGCAGCGACCTGCACCGGCTGTCGCTCGTCTACCAGATCGTCGACGAGCTGCTGCACGACGACCGCGACATGACGAGCGCCGTCGAGGGCCTGGTCGAGGTGCTGCAGTCGCCGCCGCGGTGGCCGTCGTGGATCACCGACGGGGCCATGGGCCTCTTCGGCGTCTCGGTCTCGCTGCAGGCCGGCGGCTCGATCGTCGGCGCCGTCGGGGCCTTCGTCCTGATGATCGGCGTCATGACGCTGGGGCGCTGGCTCGCGCGCAAGGGGATCCCGCAGTTCTTCGCGGTCGTGCTGCAGTCGGCCTGCGTCGCCGCCCTCGGCACCCTCGCGATCTGGGCGGGGGCGATGCCGGCGGGCAGCGCGGCGGCGATGGTGGCCGCGGTGGTCGTGCTCATCCTGCCCCACGTGACGATCGTCACCTGGGCGCAGGACGCCATCTCGGGGTTCCGGGCCATGGCCGTGTCGCGTGCCCTCGTGATCGTGCTGATCGTGGCGGGCATCGTCGTGGGGATCCCCGGCGGCCTCGCGCTCACCTCGGGCGTCGCGCTCGAGGTCGACCCGACCGACATCACCCTGCGGTCGCTGCCGATCTGGCTGCTGCTCATCACCACGTTCTTCGCCGCCGCGGCCACCGCGGTGACGCAGGGCGCCAACGCGCGCGTGATGCCGGTCGCGATCGGGGTCGCGATCGTCGGCACCGTGTCGCTCTGGGGGCTGAAGCAGCTCGGGCTGCCGCTGCTCGGCGCGACCTTCCTCGTCGCGGTGCTGCTCGGGGCGCTCAGCACGGTGGTCGCGGCGCGGCTGCGGGTCTCGGCGACGGCGATCGCGGTGCCGGCGTTCTGCGGCTCGCTGCTGCCCTCGCTGGCGGTGGCGTCGGCGCTGCTCAACTTCATGGCGGGCACCGACGGCGCGGCGGTCGACTTCGTCGCCTCGATGTCGACGACGCTCGCGATCGGCGCCGGGCTCGTGCTCGGCAGCCTCCTCGCGACGCCCGGCGCGCGCCGCTACCTGCGCCGTCGCACGAAGCGCGTCGTCGTGCAGTCGCAGCGGCTCGACACGTCGCCGATCGCGATCGTGCCGCCGGCGCCGGCCGTGCCGCCCGTCCCGCCGACCTGAGCGCGCGGCGCGTCGCGCGGCGGCAGCGGCAGCCCGCGGGCCGGCGGGCCGGGCCGGGCTGGTCGTCAGGCACCACGTCCTCGCCTGCGAACCACGCCGCGGCGTGGTTCCCCCGCGACGACGTGGTTCCTCCCGCCCGGGCCGGGTCCGGCCGGGCCGGGCAGCGGGGTCGCTAGCCTGGCGTCGGTCGTGCACCGCGGCGCGGCCGGACCCCCAGGAGGCGCTCGTGACCACCCAGCTCCGTGCCGCGACGGCCGACGACGCCGAGTTCCTGGCCGAGGTGCTGTTCCAGGCCTTCACCTGGCGGGGCCAGCCCGACGGCCTCGACCGCGCCGACCTCCGTCAGAGGCCCGAGATCTGGCACTACGTGGCGGGCTGGCCGCGGGCCGGTGACGCCGGGCGCGTGGCGGTCGTGGACGGGCACCCTGCCGGTGCCGCCTGGTGGCGGACCTTCGACGAGCGCGACCGCGGCTACGGCTGGGTCGCCGACGACGTGCCCGAGCTCAGCATGGGCGTGGCGCCCGCGCACCGTGGTCGCGGTCTCGGCGGGCAGCTGCTCGACGCCCTCGTCGCCCACGCGCGCGAGGCCGGCCTGCCCGGCCTGAGCCTCTCGGTCGAGGACGGCAACGACCCGGCGCGTGCCCTCTACGAGCACCGCGGCTTCGTCCCCGCTGGCCGCGACGGCGACTCCGACACCCTCCTGCTGCGCTTGCGGTGATCAGAGCACGCCCGCTCCCACCAAGCCCCCCTTGTGGGGGTCGGGCCGGGGTGTGATCTGAGTTAGCTTCACGACTGCGCGTCGTCCGCGGCTGACCCGAGCCGCGCCTCCCCGCGGGGCCCCGACGTGACCCGACCGATCACGACCTCCGGAGAACCATGCCTGCCCTCGACCCCAAGACCGGCCTGCCCACCCGACGACGACCGGGCGTGCGACACATCGTGCTCGCGCTGATCGCGCTGCTCCTCCTGATCGTCGCCCTGTCCAGCGGCGTCAGCGGCCTGTTGATCATCGCGGGGCTCCTGCTCCTCCTCTTCGGCGTCTGGACCTTCGCCACCGGTCGGCGCAGCCTGCTCGGCCTCAGGTCGCGCCGCGCCGGGGCGCTGACGGCCGTCGTGGCTCTGGCGGCGCTGGTGGTCGGCGGCGTCGTCGCCCCCAGCTCGGAGGACGTCGCCGACGCCTCCGGCCCCGCGTCGCTGGTCGGTGCCAGCTCGAGCGGGCAGGCCAAGGCCGAGCAGGAGCGTGCGGACGACGCGAAGGAGGAGAAGGAGCGGATCGCCGCGGCGAAGGCCGCAGAGGACCAGCGCAAGCGCGAGACGACCGAGGCCGCCGCGTCGGCGAAGGCGGAGGCCGACGCGGCCGCGGAGGCCGCGCGGGTCGAGGCCGAGCGCGTCGCGGCCGAGCAGGCTGCGGCGGCCCAGGCCGAGGCCGACCGCGTCGCCGCCGAGCAGGCAGCCGCTGCGGCTGCTGCCGCGGCCGCCGCGCAGGCCGAGGCAGCCCGGGCCGCGGCCGCTCCCGCGCCCGTCGCCGCCCCCAGCAGCACGTACTACAAGAACTGCGACGCCGTCCGGGCCGCGGGTGCCGCGCCGATCAGGGCGGGCCAGCCCGGCTACGCCAGCCACCTCGACCGCGACGGTGACGGGGTGGGCTGCGAGAACTGACCCGGGCGGGCCCGATCGCGGCCCGGGCGGGCCCGGCCGGGCCCGCCCGGGCCGCGGATCGGGGCGCTGGAGTACAGTCCGCCCCGATCTCCCGGCACGCCCCGGTGTCGATCAGGACGTCGACCCTCTACCCTTGCAGGATGAGCCCCACCGAAACGCGCGACGAGATCGACGCCGACACCCCCGACTCTGCGCCGACCTTCTCCGACCTGGGGCTCAGCGATGCCGTCCTCAAGGCCGTGAAGGAGATCGGCTACGAGACCCCCTCCGCCATCCAGGCGGCCACCATCCCCACCCTCCTGTCGGGTCGCGACGTCGTCGGGCTCGCCCAGACGGGCACCGGCAAGACGGCCGCCTTCGCGCTGCCGATCCTCAGCCGCCTCGACGTCTCGGCCAAGAAGCCGCAGGCGCTCGTGCTCTCCCCCACCCGTGAGCTCGCGCTCCAGGTGTGCGAGGCGTTCGAGCAGTTCGCCTCCGGCATGCGCGGCGTCCACGTGCTCCCCGTCTACGGCGGCCAGGCCTACGGCGTCCAGCTGAGCGCGCTCCGTCGCGGCGTCCACGTCGTCGTCGGCACGCCCGGCCGCATCATGGACCACCTCGCGAAGGGCACGCTCGACCTCTCCGAGCTCAAGTACCTCGTGCTCGACGAGGCCGACGAGATGCTCAAGATGGGCTTCGCGGAGGACGTCGAGACGATCCTCGCCGACACCCCCGACGACAAGCAGGTCGCGCTCTTCTCCGCGACGATGCCGCCCCAGATCCGTCGCATCTCGAAGCAGTACCTCAACGACGCCGAAGAGATCACGGTCAAGCAGAAGACCACGACCTCGGCGAACACCACGCAGCGCTACCTGATGGTGTCGTACCCGCAGAAGGTCGACGCCCTCACGCGCATCCTCGAGGTCGAGAACTTCGAGGGCATGATCATCTTCGTCCGCACGAAGAACGAGACCGAGACCCTCGCCGAGAAGCTGCGGGCCCGCGGCTACTCCGCCGCCGCCATCAGCGGCGACGTGGCGCAGGCCCAGCGCGAGCGCACGGTCAACCAGCTGAAGAGCGGCAAGCTCGACATCCTCGTCGCGACCGACGTCGCGGCCCGTGGTCTCGACGTCGACCGCATCAGCCACGTCGTCAACTACGACCTGCCGATCGACACCGAGTCGTACGTGCACCGCATCGGCCGCACCGGCCGTGCCGGGCGCAGCGGCGCGGCGATCAGCTTCGTCACGCCCCGCGAGCGTCGCCTGCTCGGCGCGATCGAGAAGGCCACGCGTCAGCCGCTGACGCAGATGCAGCTGCCCACGCTGGAGGACGTCAACGTCACGCGTCTCGCGCGCTTCGACGACCAGATCACGGAGGCGCTGGCCCAGGAGAGCCGGATCGCCGCCTTCCGCGACATCATCGGCCACTACGTCGAGCACCACGACGTGCCGGAGGCCGACGTGGCCGCCGCCCTCGCCGTGGTCGCCCAGGGCGAGACACCGCTGCTGCTCGACCCGAAAGACGAGCGACCGGCCCGGCGCGAGCGTGACGACCGTCCCGCCCGTGACGACCGCGGCGGCGACGACCGGGGCGGCCGCTTCGACCGCGACGACCGTGGCTCGCGCCCCGAGCGCGACCGCGGCCCCCGCACGTCGAAGCCGATGACGGCCTACCGCATCGAGGTCGGTCGTCGTCAGCGCGTCGAGCCCCGCCAGATCGTCGGCGCCCTCGCCAACGAGGGCGGCCTCAGCCGTGACGACTTCGGCGCGATCCAGATCCGCCCCGACTTCTCCGTCGTCGAGCTCGCCTCGGACGTCAGCAAGGAGATGCTCGACCGTCTCGTCGACACCCGCATCAGCGGCGTGCTCATCGAGATCAAGCCCGACCGCCGTGGCGGCGGCTCCGGTGCGCCCCGTCGCGACGACCGCGACGAGCGCCCCCGCAAGCCGCGCCACTCGTAGGCTCGGCTCCGCCTCCCCGGACGGCGCCCGCTCGCAGGTGACTGCGACGGGCGCCGTCCGTCGTCCCGGCCCCGACCGGCCGTCCGTCCGTCCGTCCGTCCGTCCGTCGCCCTGGAGTACCCGTGGTCCCCCTCCTCACCGCCGCCGCCCCGACCGGCCCCACCGGCACCGGTGCCCTGTTCGGCGTCGTGCAGACGACGCTCACCATCGGCAGCGTCGTGCCGCTGCTGCTCGCGGTGGTGGCCCTCGTGCTGTGGGCCAGGATGCGGCTCCGTCGCCCCGACCTGGCCAGGGACGACGACGGCGGGCAGCGACGTCACGACCTGGGGCGGGTGAGCCTGCTCGGAGCAGCCTTCGCACTGGTGCTGCTCGCGATCGGCGAGGTCGTCGTCGGCTACGGCCGACCGGGCGGCGTCGTCGGGGCGTTCGGCGACGGCGTCTCGCCGCTCGTGCCGGTCGCGGCGGCCCTCACGGTCGTCGCGGCGGTCGTCTTCGCGCTCTCCCCGGCGCCGCGGCGCTGACGAGCGCCGGCCTCCGGCGTCAGCGCCGCCGTCAGCCCTGTCGGCGCCCGGTCAGCCGTCGCACGCTCTGCACGACGCCGAGCACGCACATGGCGGGGGCCAGCCAGATGAGCACGCCGCCGAGCCCGCTCTCGGTCGACCCGAGGCCGGCCGGGTCCTGCGTGAGGAGGCGCGACACGACGAGCAGGACGACCCCCGCGATCGCCGTGAGCAGCGTGCCGACGGCGGCGAGCCCGAAGACGCGCAGCCCGCGACCGCGGATCATCGCGACGACGCCGTCGATGAGGAACGACGCGACGAGCGGCACGCCGACCGCGAGGGCGACCAGCCCGGCGATCATGAGGAGGACGGCGACGAAGCTCTCGGGGTCGAGCACGGCACACCTCCTTCGTCTGCGTCGACGTTAGCGAGGGCGTGCTGGGGGAACGCCCTCGGCGAGGCGACGGGTGTCGGCGGGGCGACCCGCGACTCCCCCCGTCCGGCCGCGCCGGGGCCCGCGATCGTCCCGGACGGCCCCGGGGGCGAGGTCAGCGGTCGGCGAGGGCGCGGAGCTCGTCGGGCGTGACGGCGACGGAGCGCTCCCCCGGCTCGACGACGACGCCGGCGTGCCCCTCGGCGAGCGCCACGCCGGCCAGGTCGGCGAACGAGACCGCCCGGGCCGTGGAGCCGGGCGCCCAGGCCCAGGCGGCCGCCGGGGTGGTGTGGACGACCGACCAGGTCTCGCCCTGCTCGCCGGTGGCCGTGGCGACGACGGTCGAGGTGGCCTCGCCCTCCGCGTCGCGCTGCTCGACCTCGGCGACGTACAACGACGGCGAGGTGCGGAGCAGCTCGAGCATGTCGGGCCAGGCGATGGTGCGCTCGGCGAGCGCCCGGGCGACCGGGACGGAGGCGGTGACGTCGTCGCCGAGGCCGCGTCGGAGCTCGTCCGAGTAGGCGATGAACTGCGTCTCGGGGGTGCCGGGGTCGAGGGCGAGCCCCTCGTACTCGCGCACGGCCTGGTCGACGACGACGGCCGCGGGCTGGGCGAACGGCACGGGGGTCTCCCCGTCGCGGTAGCGGGCGAGGCGGTCGGCGCTGGTGAAGGCGAGCAGGAGTCGCTTGCCGGCGTTGTCGGTCTGGTGCGCGATGGCGACGACGTCGCCGTGCTGGGGCCCCGCGGCGGGGTCGGCGAGGGTCGAGCGCGTGAGGTCGACCAGCAGCTCACCGGCGGTCAGCTCGGCCATGACGGTGCCCAGCGTGACGGAGTTCTTCTCCCGCCCCCACCCGGTCAGGGCCTGCTGCAGGGCGGTGTGGACGACGAGCCCCGAGGAGTCGCGGGTCGGCTGCCCAGCCTCCGTCACCTCGGTCTCGGCGCGGCTGGCCTGCGCGGGGCCGACCTCGTCAGCCTGCGACTCCGTGCTCGGGGGCGCCTCCGCGGGTCGGACTGACGTGCGGCGCGAGAAGAGACCCATGGAGACGAGCCTACGACGGGTGGGCGCGGGGCCCGGCCAGTCCGTGCCGGACGGCGACTCGCGGTCCTCGCCGTCGTTCGACCGGCAGCAGCCAGCATCAGTAGGTGTCGTGGACCGATTCATCGTCGCGGAGCAGGAAGCAGCGGGACGCGGACGCGACGTAGAGTTCGTCCGCGTCGCTGACCCGGGCGACGAACGCCAGACCCTCGGGCCCGGAGACGAGGATGCGCTCGCGTTCTCCGTCGTCGTCGACCGTCGACCGGAAGCCCTCCTGGGACGTGAAGCCGGTCGCGACGGCGTCGAGGACGTCGTGCTCGGAGCGGCTGCCGTCGAGCTGGAAGGTGATGCTGCCTGCCCACTGATGCGCGTCTCCACTGCGACGCCGCATGAGCCGGATCCGCCGTCGTGACACGCGCCCCGAGCTCGCTCTGCGACGTGGGCTGCACGCGAGGGGCTGGCGGTACTTCGTGGGCCGCCCCGTGGCGGGGGTCTCACGGTGTCGCCCCGACCTGCTCTTCCCGCGCCTCCGCCTCGCCGTCTTCGTCGACGGCTGCTTCTGGCACTTCTGCGTCGAGCACACGCACCTGCCGACCGCGAACGCGGCCTACTGGCACGCCAAGCTGCTCGCCAACCGGCGGCGCGACGTCGCCCACGACCACGAGCTGAGGTCGGCGGGGTGGGCGGTCGTCCGGGTGTGGGAGCACACGCCCCCGGCCGAGGCGATCGACGCCGTGGAGGCGGTGCTGCGGTGCTGCGGCGCGCGGCGGTGGACGTGTGACGCCGGTGCTCCACGACGTCCGCACCGAGAAGTGAGGATCGCAGGACCGACGGCCCTCTCGGATCGGTCTCCACGAGCTGCGAGCTCGAGGCGACGACGATGAACCACTTCTTCGCAGGGGAACTACGCCGCGGCATGGTTCGCGTGCGGGAAGGTGGTGCCGCTCGGGCCGAGCGGTCGGCCGCTCGCCGAGATGAACCCTGTTCTTGCAGGGGAACCCTGCCGCGGCGGGGTTCCCGTGCGAGAACGGGGTGTCCCGCGGGCCGGAGCGGCGCGCGCCGCCCGCGGGCCAGCACGGCGCACGCCGCCCCGCCCCGCGCGCGCGTCAGCGCCGCTCGACCAGCTCGATGAACCGCGACAGCGTGCCGAGCCCCGCGATCGACGTGGGCATCGAGCTGGCCAGCGCGGGCGAGTGCACGAGGTACGCCGCCCACTGCGCTCGGCTGATGCCGACGTTGAGCCGGTTGGGCATGAGCAGGAAGTCCAGGCCGCGCGGGATGTCGGCGGCGCTCGACGCGGCCAGCGAGACGATCGCGACCACCGCCTCCCGCCCCTGGAAGAGGTCGACGGTGCCGACCGTCGTGCCGGTCAGCCCCGCGGCGTCGAGCGCGTCGCGGATCACGGCCCCCTGCGCGTTGTACGGCGCGACGACGATCACGTCGTCGTCCGTCAGCCGACGCGTGCCGTGCTCGTCCGACCACTCCCGACCGACGACCGACCGGGCGAGGTCGACCACGCGCTCGGCCTCCTCGACCGACGACGTCGTGTTGCCCGCGTGCTCGACCGGCACGGCGTGCAGCCCGGGTTCGACGCCCTCGAGGTGCCGCTCCGGCGCCCTCGACTCGAGCGCGCCCTCGTACGAGAGCCGCGACACCGGCGCCGTCACGGCGGGGTGCATCCGGTACGTCCGCGACAGGAAGTAGCCGAGCTCCGGCGGCAGCACGTCGTGCCCGTCGGCGAGCCAGCCGAGCGACGACGCGTCGACGGGCTCGGGGTGCGAGCCCTGGCTGACCTGAGGCAGCTGCTGCGGGTCGCCGAGCAGCAGCAGGCGCTGCGCGGCGACGGCCGACGCGATCGTCGGCGCGAGCGAGAACTGACCGGCCTCGTCGACGACGAGCAGGTCGAGCGAGTGCCGCGCGACGTAGTCCGGGTTGGCGAAGGTCCAGGCGGTGCCCCCGACGACTCCCCCGGTCTCGCCCGGGCCGGTGAGGAACTCGGCCAGGCCGGCCCCGTTCTTCACGGGCGTCCACGCGGCGGCCTCGACCGCCTCCGCGCTCGCTCCGCTCTTCGGCACCTTGACGACCAGCGCGGGGTCGACGCCCTTGCCGACCACCGCCTCCAGGAAGTTCTCCACCACCGCGTGCGACTGGCCGACGACGCCCACGCGCCAGCCGTGCTCCCGCACCAGCCGCGCCACGACCGTCGACCCGACGTACGTCTTGCCCGTTCCGGGCGGGCCCTGCACGGCGAGGTACGACCGGTCGAGGCCGAGCAGCGTCGCCGTGACGGCGCCGACGGTGTCGTCGCCGACGACGGGCACGACCCCGCCCCGCGGGGGGACGCGACGCAGCAGGTCGAGTGCCGCGTCGTCGACGAAGGCGGGCAGGTCGTCGAGCACCGAGCGACCCCACTCGGAGATCGCCGCGGGCTGCGGGGCCGCGCGCGGGGGCGCCGCCGGCGTGATCGCGAGCGGGAACGCCTCGTGCGGGTCGGCGCCCCCGGGCAGCGACTCCTTCACGAGCATCACGACGCCGTCGTGGTCGGCGTCGACGTCGAGCACCGCGACCCGCGACGTCGCGCCGCGCAGGCCCGGCCCCGACGCCGTGATCGAGGGAGGCAGCGGGGCGTCGTAGACGAGGTGCGGCGCTCCCCCGGGCGTCAGCCGGCTGCCGGGCGCGAGCGAGCCCCTCAGTCGCAGGTCGCGCGACAGGGTGCGGGCGCGCGGCAGCTTCTCCCAGTCGCGGACCACCTCGGCCTGCTCGACGACGAACACGTCCCGCGTGTCGGCCCACTCGTCGAGCGGGTCACGGAGCCGCCCGAAGTGCTCCTGCCAGAACGTCTTCGCCTCGCGCCGGTGGTAGTCGATCGCGGCCGCGGCGAGCGCGAGGGCCGTCTGGTCGGGCGTGCGGTCGAGCGGGTCGACGTCGGCGAGCAGAGCCGACAGCTCGACGAAGACCGGGTCGGGCTCGGCGCGCACGCGCTCGTCGTCGACGAGGGCGACCGCCTCGTCGGTCGTCGACCCGGGCGGCACGAACGACAGCAGCCAGTCGCGCAGCCGGAGCGTCGACCGGCAGTCGTACTCGTTGTAGTCGGCGACCTGGTCGAGCCGCGCCTGCCCGGCCGGGTCGCCGGCCCGCACCGCCGCGATCGCCTCGACGTAGGCGGTGATGCTGTCGGCGCCGTTGAGGACCCCGTCGCCGTCGCGGAGGTCGCCGCCCATGTACAGCGGCTCCAGCTTCTTGATCGAGTAGCTGCGCGAGCCGACGACGAGCGCCTTCCGCACCACCGGGTAGAGGTCGACGAGCACGCCGTCGCGCAGCAGGTCGTCGACTTCCTCCTCTCCGACGCCGTGCCGGGCGGCGAGCGAGAGCAGGTGGGTGCGCTCGTAGGAGGCGTAGTGGTACACGTGCATGCCCGGGTGCGCCGCCCGTCGCTCCCGCACGAACGCCAGGAAGTCGACGAGCGCCTGCCGCTCGGCCCGGAGGTCGTGCGCCCAGAAGGCGGTCGACCGCGCCTCGACGTCGACCAGCCCGAAGAGGTAGTCGAGGCCCCAGGTGCTGCCGTCGCCCTCCGTGTACAGCGGGTCGCCCTCGAAGTCGAAGAACACGTCGCCGTCGTCGGGGGCGGGGATCGCCGCGAGCGCCCCGGGGTCGACGAGACGCACCTCGGGCACGCCGCCCTCGCTCGCGACCTGCAGCTGCGCCTGGGCGCGCAGCCGCGACAGGGCGGCCCCGCCCACGCCCGGCACGCCGCCCGTGCTCCGAGCGAGGGCGTCGATGCTGTCGACGCCCGCCGCGATCAGCGCGGCACGCTGCCCGAGGCTCAGGCCGGCGACGAGCACGAGGTCGCGGTGCGCCTCGACCTGCGCCGCGCACTGCGAGCACCGGCCGCAGGCCGTCACCCCGGGTGCGCCCCAGGACAGGGCCGAGGAGGCGCGCTGCCGTCGCTCGACCGCGTCGCGCAGCCGAGACCGCTGGGCCCGGTGCACGGGGGCGATGTCGGCGAGCTCGTGCGTCGACCGCGACCCGTCGCCGAGCACGAGGTGCACCTGCGCCCCCACCGGCACCCCGAGCGCCTCGATCTGCTCGGCGTAGGCCGCGAGCTGGAGGAGGGCGGGGATCTTCGCGTGCCGGGCGAGCTTCGTGTCGTAGACCTCGTACTCGCCGGCGTCGTTGCGCACGAGGAAGTCGGAGAAGCCGATGAAGGTCGGGTCGTGGAACGTCGCCTGGTAGAGCACCGGCACGCCGTCGCGCATCGCCTGCTCGGCGGCCGCGGCCGCCGCCGGGTAGCCCTCCCGGGACGGGCGCTCGAACTCGACCACCTCGTGGCTCGCGCGCAGCTGCTCGAGGAAGCGCACCTCGTGGTCGTCGCCCATCCGCGCCGTCCGGTCGAGCATGGCGTCCGACACGGCGTCGATCCGGTCGATGCGCCCCAGGGCGGCGTCGAGCCGCCGGAGGAACGCCCACTCGCACGCCGCCCAGGTGGTGAGGTCGGACGGGCTGGTGACGACGAGGTCGGTGTCGGGGTCGATGTAGATGGCGGCCTCCTCGGCGGGCGGTGCGGGCGTGCGGGCGGTGCGGGCGGTGCGTGGCAGTGCGGGGCGGCGCTGTGCTGACGTTCAGGTCCGGCCCGGGCAGCGACCCGGCCGTGCTCGAACGCTAGCGGGCGCGACCGACAGCGGGGGCGACTCCCCCGGGCTCCCGGAGCCGCGGTCAGCGGGTCGAGCGTCCGTGCAGCAGCCGGGGCGCGAGCGTGACGCGGCGGGCGCCGCCGGAGTCGTCGCGGTCGCCGCTCGCCAGGGCGTCGAGCAGCAGCCGCACGGCCTCCCGGCCCATGGCGGGCCACGGGTGGCGGAGGGTCGTGATCTCGCGCTCGTCGTCGCCCTCGACCGACGACACGTCGAGCAGGCTCGCGACCTGCACGGCCCCCGGCACGTCGACGCCGTTGAGGCGGAGCACCGTGACCAGGCCGTGCGCCACGTCGTCGTTCGCGCAGACCACCGCGTCGAGCCGCGCGAGGTCGCCGCTCGCGACGAGCTCGTTCGCGGCGGCGACGCCGCCCGCGAGCTCGGCCCCGGCCGGTCGCGCGCCGCCGAACCGCACGCCGCGCAGCTCGCACGAGGCCCGCACGGCCGCGATGCGTCGCGCGTCGGCGGGGTCGGCCGGCGACAGGCCGACGGTCACGACCTCCGTCGTCCCGCCGTCCGCGAGGGCGCCGACGAGCAGGTCGGTCGCCCGGTTGTCGTCGAGCCCCACCGAGTCGGTGCCGTCGCCGAAGATGTGGCGGCCCACCTGCACGACGGGCACGCGGTCGGCGGCCGCGACGGCGTCACGGCTGACCTCCTCCGTCGGGGGGCAGATGACGAGGCCGTCGACGCGTCGGCTGAGGAGCGACTCCACCGTCCGGGCGTCGTGGTCGTCGCCCTCCGCCGAGTACCGCAGCACCAGCGAGAGCCCGGCGTCGTCGAGGGCCTCGCTGACCGACTCGATCAGGGCGGAGAGGAAGCCCGTCGTGTACCGGGGCAGGATGAGCCCGACCGTCTCGGTGCGCTGGCTCCGCAGGGCGCTGGCGACGGCGTTGTGCCGGTAGCCGAGCTCGGTGATCGCCTTCCGCACCGCGCGGGCCCGGGCCTCCGAGACGTGCTGGGCCCCCGAGAGCACGCGCGAGGCGGTCGCGATCGACACCCCGGCCTCCCGGGCCACGTCGACCAGGGTGGGGACGGACGTCGGGCTCACCGCGCCTCCGCCCGGCCCGCGAGCACGCCGGCGACGAAGTCGTCGAGGACGGCGAGGCACCCCTCCACGGTCGCGGCGAGCAGCCGCTCGCCCTTCTCCGCGGTCGCGAGGGCGGGGTCGCCGAACACGCCGCTGGGCGAGAACGGGTGCAGCGGCATCGGCGCGGTGCCGAAGTGCGACGGGAACACCGGGTAGCAGGCCTCGTACCGGTCGGGGTGGACGTCGTCGGGAGCGAGGCGCAGCATGATCGAGGTCTCGACCTCCTCCGCGTGGGCCAGACCGGGCGCCGCCGGGGCGCTCTCGCGCACCTCGTCGATCGCCTCGGCCATGCCGGGGTGGTCGAGCGTGACGACGGGCAGCACGCCCTCCTCCGTGAGCTGCTGGGCCGCGACGAGCAGCGGCGCCCGGTTGCCCCAGTCGCCGTTCACGACGACGAGGCCGCCCGCGCCCGACGCGGCGAGCGCCCGCCCCAGGTCGACGACGATCGCGGTGACCGTCGCGGCCGAGAGCGAGAGCGTGCCCGGCCAGCCCGAGGTGCCCCAGGTCGCGCCGTAGTGCACCGGCGGCAGCAGCACGGCGTCGAGCCGCTCGGCCAGGCGGCGGGCGACCTCGACGGCGGTGGCCGTGTCGGTGCCGAGGGGCAGGTGCGGCCCGTGCTGCTCGTGCGCGCCGACGGGCAGCACGGCGAGGCCGGCTCCGCGGCGGTGGGCGGCGGCCACGTCGGGCCAGGGCGTGTGGTCGGCGTCGATCATCACTAGGGAGCGTACGTCTGCACGGTGCGGCCGTGCGACCGGTCGGTCAGCCCGGGCAGGCGCTCGTTCATCTCGGTCATCAGCGGCCCGAGGTCGACGTCGACGAGGCGGCCGTGCTCGACGACGACGCGGCCGGCGACGATCACGGTCTCGACGTCGCTCGCCCGCACGCTGAGCACGAGGGCGGCGGCGAGGTCGTTCATCGGCTGGAGGTGCGGCTTCCAGGGGTCGATCAGCACGACGTCCGCGGCGAACCCGGGCGCCAGCGACCCGAGGTCGTGCTCGCGCCCGATGACGGCGGCGCCCTGGCGGGTCATGAGGTCGAGGGCGTGGGCGCTCGTCATCCAGGTGGCGTCGCCCGTGTGGGCCTTCTGCACGAGGGCCATGGTGCGGGTGCTCTCGAGCACGTCGAGGGTGTTGCCCGACGCGCAGCCGTCCGTGCCGATCCCCACCGGCACGCCCGCGTCGTGCAGCAGGCGGATCGGCGTGGGCCCGTGCGTGTGCTTCTGGTAGACCTTCGCGCAGCACGCGACGCCGACCCGGTCGGCGACGGGCGTCAGCCACTGCAGGTCGCTCTCGACGATGCCCGTCCCGTGCGCGATCAGGGCTCCCGCGTCGAGCACGCCGGTGTCGTGCAGCACCTGGATCGGGGTCGCCCCGCGCCGGGCGAGCGACGACTCCGTCTGGTGCATCGTCTCCGACGCGTGGATGTGCGTCCGCACCCCGATCGCCCGGGCGGCCTCGGCCGTGCGGGCCAGGTCGGCGTCGTCGACGGTGTAGACGGCGTGCGGCCCGAGCATCGTGGTGATGCGCCCGCCGGCCGCGCCGTCCCACTCGGCCGCGAAGGAGGCGCTCCGGTCGAGGCCCTCCGCGCCCTGCGACGAGAAGAAGGTGCGGGCGAGCACGGCCCGCATGCCGCCCTCGTCGACCGCCGTGGCGATCTGCTCGGTCGAGAAGTAGTGGTCGGCGACCGTGGTCACGCCCGCGAGCAGCATCTCGGCGACCGCGAGGCGCGCGCCGAGCAGCACGTCGCGGTCGGTGAGGTTGACCTCCATCGGCCAGATGTGGTCGTTGAACCAGGAGGCGGTGGGCACGTCCTCCGCGGAGCCCCGGAAGAAGGTCATCGACGAGTGGCTGTGGGCGTTGACCAGGCCGGGGATCGCGACGCGGCCCGGCGCGTCGACCACCCGGGCGCCGGCGAGGTCGGCCGGGCCGAGGTCGGCGTCGGGCACGATCCAGGCGATGACGCCGCCCGCGACGCCGATCGCCTGGTCGGCCACGAACACGGCCGGGGCTGGTCGCCCGGGGTCGCCGGGGTCGAGGTCGGGGTACCCGACCGGCGGCCGGACGGTCGGCGCGAGCACGGTCACGCGACGGACGACGAGGTCGACGGGCACCGGAGCGGCGCCGGGAGCTGCGGGGGTCATGTCGCCAGCGTGCCACGGACGCGGGAGTCGCTGAGAACGTTTACCCGACTCCTTACGTCCCCGAAACACGTCGGTAACACGAGCCGGTCTACGGTTGCAGCACCCCTGCACCCCCTCGGAGCCGATCCTGCGAGCGCCCGAGGCCACCTGCCGTGAAAACGTTCACAGAACCGGAGCACCCCATGCCCCTGCGTCGCCCCCGTCGCCTCCTGATCGTCTCGGGAGCCGCGCTCAGCGCCACGCTCCTCCTCGCCTCCTGCTCCGGCCAGACGGCCGCGACGGCCCCCTCGGCCGACCCCGACGCCGCGACGGTCGCGCTGCTCTACGGCACGACGGGCGACTACTCCATCATGGACGGCGGCTACGCCGGCTTCACCGCGGCGCAGGAGGACCTGGGCTTCAACCCCCTCGAGCTGTCGAGCCCGAACACCGACGACTACCAGGACCGCCTCGACCTCGCCGTCTCGCAGGGCGCCGACCTCGCCGTCGGCATCGGCTTCCAGTTCGCCCAGCCGATGGGCGACACCGAGCACCCCGACACGGCGTTCGTCGACGTCGACACCGACATCGGCACCGAGATCGACGGCGTGACGACCATCTCGTTCGCCGCGAACGAGTCGTCGTACCTCGTCGGGGTGGCCGCCGCGCTGACCTCGACCACCGGCCACATCGGCTTCGTGGGCGGCGTCGACCAGCCGTCGATCCAGAACTTCTTCGTCGGCTACGAGGCCGGGGCGAAGAGCGTCGACCCCGACGTCGTCGTCGACTCCACCTACCTCTCGCCGCTCGGCGACTTCACCGGGTTCTCTGACCCGACCAAGGGCAAGGAGGCCGCCGCCTCGATGTACGCCGGCGGCGCCGACGTCGTCTACGCGGCCGCCGGCGGCTCCGGCCAGGGCGTCTACGAGCAGGCTGCGGCCGCGAGCACCGACTCCGCCAAGGTCTGGGCGATCGGCGTCGACGGCGACGCGTACGCGCAGGTCGACGACGACATCAAGCCGTTCATCCTCACCTCGGCGCTGAAGAACGTCGACGTGGCGGTCAAGGACGTCATCACCTCCTTCGACGAGGGCAGCCTCGAGCCCGGCGAGCAGGTCTTCGACCTGGAGACCGGCGGCGTCGGCTACTCGACGAGCGGCGGCTTCGTCGACGGCATCGCCGACCAGCTCGAGGCGGCGAAGACGGCCGTCGTCGACGGCGACGTCACCGTCCCGACGGCGCTCTGAGACCGTGGGGGCGCAGGAGGCGGCGGTCCGGCTGACCGGGATCGTCAAGCGCTTCGGGACGTTCACCGCGAACGACCGGATCGACGTCCTCGTGCGCCCCGGCACGGTGCACGCCGTCGTCGGCGAGAACGGGGCCGGCAAGTCGACCCTGATGAAGGTGCTCGCCGGCGAGGAGCGCCCCGACGAGGGCACGGTCGAGGTCGAGGGAGTCGCGCACGACTTCCGCTCGCCGCGCCAGGCCCAGCAGGCCGGCGTGGGCATCGTCCACCAGCACTTCCTCCTCGCGGGCGCCCTCCGCGTGTGGGAGAACGTCGTCCTCGCCGACGAGCCCGGCTCGGCCTGGCGCATCGACGCGGCGGCGGCCCGCCGACGCGTCGGCGAGCTGGCGTCGGCCAACGGCTTCGACGTCGACCCCGAGGCGTTCGTGTCCGACCTCGGCGTCGGCGACCGGCAGCGGGTCGAGATCCTCAAGGTGCTCTGGCGCGAGGCCCGCGTCATCATCCTCGACGAGCCCACGGCCGTGCTCGTGCCGTCGGAGGCGACCGCCCTCTTCGCGTCCATCCGCGCGCTCACCGCGAGGGGCGCCTCCGTCGTCTTCATCTCGCACAAGCTCGACGAGGTGCTCGCCTTCGCCGACGACATCACGGTCATCCGGGCGGGGCGCGTGGTGGGGCGGACGACCGCTGCCGAGACCACGCCGCGCGAGCTGGCCGGGCTGATGGTCGAGGTCGCGATGCCGACCGTGGAGCCGCGCAGCACGCCGCCGGGCGACGACGTCGTGCTCGCCGTCGAGGGGCTCACCGTCGGCCGCCCCGGCGAGCGCCCCCTGGTCGACGACCTGTCGCTCACCGTGCGCCGGGGCGAGGTCGTCGGCGTCGCGGGCGTCGAGGGCAACGGCCAGTCGGAGCTGCTGGCCGCGCTGCTCGGCCGGGTCGAGCACACGGGCAGCGTGTCGCTCGGCGGGCGCGTCATCGACGACCTGCCCACCCGCGAGCGCCGCGCGCTCGGGCTCGCGTACATCCCTGAGGACCGCCACCGCGACGGGGTCGTGCTCGACCTGAGCCTCGCCGAGAACGCCGCGCTCGGCTACCAGGGCCGNCCGCCGAGATCATCCGGCGCTTCGACGTGCGCGGCGGCACCCCGTCGACCCGCGCCCGGGCGCTCTCCGGCGGGAACCAGCAGAAGTTCATCATCGGCCGCGAGCTCGGCTCCGACCCGACGGTGCTCGTCGCGGCGCACCCGACCCGCGGCGTCGACGTCGGCGCGCAGAGCGCCGTCTGGCGCGAACTCGTCGAGGCCCGCGACGCCGGCCTCGGCACGCTGCTCGTCTCGGCCGACCTCGACGAGCTGCTCGCCCTGAGCGACCGGCTGCTCGTCATGTACGGCGGCCGCGTCGTCGCCGAGCTCGACCCCCGACACGTCACCGCCCTCGACCTGGGAGAACACATGACCGGCGCCCACGCCCCCGCGACGGGAGGGGCCAGCTGATGCGCCGCGTCGTCGTCACCGCGGCCGGGCCCGTCGTCTCGGTGCTGCTGGCCCTCGCGGTCACCGCCCTCTTCCTCACCGTCGGCGGCTACAGCGCGTCGAGCGCCTTCTCGGTGATGTGGTCGTACGGCACGCAGCCGGCGTCGCTCGTCGCGAGCCTCGACTCGGCCGTGCCGCTCTACCTCGCCGCGGTCGCGGGCGCCTTCGCGGTGCGGATGGGCCTCTTCAACATCGGCGTCGACGGGCAGTACCGCATGGCGGCCCTGGCCGGCGCGGTCGCCGCCGCGTCGCTGCCCTTCCCGCTGGCGGTGCGCCTGCCCCTGACCCTGCTGATCTCGTGCGCCGTGGGCGCCGGCTGGGCCCTCATCCCCGCCCTGCTCAAGATCCACCGCGGCGTCAACGAGGTCATCACGTCCATCCTCCTCAACGCGGTCGCGACCACCGTCGTCGCCGTGCTGCTCAGCGGCGTCTTCCGGTCCGGCGGCGGGCAGAACACCGGCACGGCGATGATCGACGCCAGCGGGCTCATGCCCGCCCTGCCCGGCACGGGGAGCGGGCAGGGAGCGGTCTCGAGCTTCGTCGTCGTCGCCGTGCTGGTCGGCGTCGTCTACCACCTCGTCGTCGACCGCAGCCTCTTCGGCTACGGCCTCCGGGTCGCGGCCCGGTCGCCCGAGGCGGCCGAATCGGCCGGCATCCGGGTCGACCGCAAGATCGTCCAGGCGATGCTCGTCAGCGGCGCCGTCGCCGGGCTCGTCGGGCTGCCCCACGTGCTCTCGGTCGCCGGCCGCTTCGACGGCACGCTGCCGACCGACCTCATGTTCACCGGTCTGGCGGCGACCCTCCTCGGGCGCCAGCACCCGATCGGCATGGCGCTCGGCGCGTTCGTGCTCGCCTTCGTCGAGCGCAGCAGCCAGGTGCTCGGCCTCGTGCAGCTGCCGACCGAGGTGGGCCAGGTCTTCCTCGCCGTCGTGCTGCTCTCGTCGGCCGTCGGGTACTGGCTCACCGAGCGCGTCGACCAGCGCGTCGCCCTCGCCGCCGCCGTGCGCCGCCGCCTCCGGGCCGCCCGCACCCCCGACGCCGCCCCGACCGGAGGAGCCTCCTGATGAGCACCGGCACCGATCCCCTCGCCGCGGTGACCCCCTCGGGGGCCGGGCCCGCCCGCGCCTCCGTCCACCGCCTCCGCCCGTCCGCGCGCCACGTGCGCGCCGCGCTCCGCTGGACCCTGCTCGGCCTCGGCCTGCTCATCCTCGCCCGTTACCTGGCCGACGCCCCCGGCATCACGGCGTCGGCGACCTGGGGCTCGGCCCTGCGGCTGACCGTGCCGATCGCCGTCGTCGCGATGGGCGGCCTCCTCTCCGAGCGCTCGGGCGTCATCAACGTCGGCCTCGAGGGCATGATGATCGGCGGCACGTGGACGGCCGGCCTCCTCGGCGCCGTCGCGGGCCCCTGGGCCGCCCTGGTCGGCGGCGTCGCCGGCGGGCTCGTCTTCGGGGTGCTGATGGCGGTGCTCTGCATCGAGATGGGCATCAACCAGCTGATCGTCGGCGTCTCGATCAACGTCATCGCGGCGGCCGTCGCGCGCTTCGCCTCCGACATCGTCTTCAGCGGGATGGACGGCGGCACCATCGCGCGGTCGCCCCGCATCGGCGCGGACGTGCCGCACCTGTCGCTGCCGTTCGTCAGCGGCGGCCTCGGCACGCCCGACCTCAGCCGTGCCATGGAGGCCTCCGAGCTGCCCGTCGTCGCCCAGGTCGGCGGCCTCGTCGGGGGCCTGACCCGCGACGTCTCGCTCGCCGCGGTGATCGGCCTGCTGATCATCCCCGTCGTCGCGTGGGTGCTCTGGAAGACGCCGTTCGGCCTCCGCTGGCGCGCCGCCGGCGAGGAGCCCGCCGCCCTGCAGGCGCTCGGCGGCAGCGTGCACCGCACGCGCTGGATCGCGGTGCTCGTCGGCTCGGGGCTCGCCGGCTTCGCGGGCGGCTACCTCACCCTCATCTCGCAGGGCTACATCGAGAACCAGACCGCCGGCCGCGGCTTCATCGGCCTCGCGACGCTGATCTTCGGCAACTGGACGCCGTCGGGCGTGTTCTTCGGCGCCGCCCTCTTCGGCGTCAGCGACGCCGTCGGCATCGGCCGGCCGGAGACGCTGCGGGCGCTCGTGCTCGTGCTCGCCGTCGTCTTCACGGCCCTCGGCCTGCTGCGGCTGCGCCGCACGGTGCCCGGCCGGAAGCTGCGCGAGGGCCTGCCGCCCCTGGTCGTGGGCGTCGTGCTGCTCGTCGTGTTCGTCGCGGTGCCGCTGCCCGCCGCGGTCTCCAGCGCGACCCCGTACGTCGTGACGCTGGCGGTGCTGGTCGTCGCCGGCACCCGCATGCGGCCCCCGGCGGCGCTCGGGCGGCTGGTGCCGCGACGCACGCGCCGCAGCTGACCCCGCCCGGCCCGTCCTGCTCCTGCTCCTGCCCCTGCTCCTGCTCCTGCTCCCCCGACCTCTCGAGGACCCACCGTGCTCCACCATGCCTCCCCCACCTCCCTCGCCGGCGTCGACGTCTGGGACGGCCACGGCGCCCTCGGCCCGAGCACCGTCAGCTGGGGCCCCGCGCGGCCCGGCATCGCGACGGACGCCGTGGTCACCGAGGTGGAGCCGGCAGAGCCGTCGGCCCGCTTCGAGGGGCTGTCGCTCGTGCCCGGCCTCGTCGACACCCACGTCCACCTGATCGGGAACGCGGGAGGCGCCTCCTCGGGGTTCCTGACCTGGCCGCTCGTGACGCCCCCCACCGAGCAGGTGCTGCACGGCCTGGCCCACGCCCGGCGTGCCCTGGCCGGCGGGGTCACCACCCTGCGCGACCTGTCGGCCGACGAGGTGCAGTTCTCGCTGGCGCGCGCCGTGGAGGCGGGGCTCGTCGAGGCGCCGCGGATCCTCGCGCACGGCATGGTGAGCATGACGGGAGGGCACGGCGACATGTTCGTGCCCCCGGGGGTCGACCCGCGCCTCCGGAAGCCCACCGCCGACGGCGTCGACGCCTGCCGGGCCCTGGTGCGGACGCACGCGCGTGCGGGGGCGACGGGCATCAAGATCGCGACGAGCGGCGGGCTGCTCTCCGAGGGCGACGCCCCCTCCTGGCGCAACCACACGAGCGCCGAGATCGACGCGATCGTCGACGAGGCGCACGCGCTCGGCCTGCTCGTCGCGGCCCACGCCCACACCGCCGAGGGCATCCGCGTGGCCCTCCGCGCGGGCGTCGACTCGATCGAGCACGCCACACAGCTCGACGGCGACCTCGCCCGGCAGGTCGTGGCGGCCGGGCTGCCCGTCGCCCCCACGCTGCTGATCAACGACGCCATCGCCGAGGGCTCGGTGCCCGTCTCGGCCGAGCAGCGCGAGACGGCGGCCGCGCTCGTCGCGACCCGCGACCCTGCGTTCCGCGCCGCCGCCGAGGTCGGCGTCGACTTCGTGCTCGGCACCGACGCCAACGGGTTCCACGTCGCGTTCGGCGACCAGATGCGCGAGCTGCGGCGGATGGGCGACGTGTTCGGCTGGTCGCCCGAGCGGGTGCTCCGGGCGGGCACGTCGCGGGCGGCGGCGGCGATCGGCCGGTCGACGCAGCTCGGCCGCGTGGCGGTCGGGGCCGCCGCCGACTTCGTGCTGCTGCGCGGGCGCCCGTGGGAGGACGCGGCCGCGCTCGACCGTGACGCGATCGTCGCGGTCGTGGCCCGCGGGCGGGTGGTCGCGGGGGCGCTGCCCGCGGCCTGAGGACGGCACGGCCCGCCAGCGCCGCCCGCCCTGTGCGGGCCGGCCCGGCCCTGACCTCAGCCCTTCCGCTGCGCCCGGTACCCCACCGGCGTCGACCCGTGCACCGCCTTGAACTGGCGCGAGAAGTAGAAGGGGTCGACGTAGCCCACCCGCTCCGCCACCAGCCCGACCGGCAGGTCGGTGGTGTCGAGCAGCTCCCGGGCCCGCGCCATGCGCAGCTGCGTCTGGTACCGCAGCGGGGTCGACCCGGTCTCCGCCTTGAAGCGCGCCGCGAAGTGCGACGGGCTGAGCCGGGCGAGGGCCGCGAGCTCCTCGACCGAGACGCGCTCGGTGACGTGCTTGCGCAGGTAGTCCTGCGCCTGCTCGACCGCCGACTCCCGCGGGCTGCCGACCCGGCGCTCCGAGCAGAGCAGGGCCATGAGGTGCCACGCGGCGCCCGAGGCGGCGAGCACGCTCGCGAAGGTCTGGTCGCGCTCCATCGCCTGCACGACCTCCTCGATCAGCGCGACGACGCGGTAGACGTCGGTGAGCTGCCGCACGGGCGCCGACGCGGTCAGGCCGGCGACGCGGAGGAACTCGGCGAGGTCGCGCCCGTCGAGGTGCAGCCACCAGAGCGTCCAGGGCGCGGCGTCGTCCGAGCCGTACTCGTGCGCCGTCTCGGGCGGCACCACGACGACCTGCCCGGCGCTGACGACGTGGCGCACGCCGCCGACCTCGCACCAGCCGCCGCCTCGCACGCAGACGAGCACGACGCTCTGCGGCACCCCGGCGGGGCGGGCCATGCCGTGCGCGCGGGCCTCGGGGAAGTACCCCGCGTCGGTCACGACGAGGTGCGACGTGCCCGGCTGCGTGAGGGCGGTGCGCACCGCCTGGCGGGGCATGACGAGCAGCCGCTGCCCGGGGAAGCCGTCCTCGATGGTCATGGGTCGATGATGACGCACCGATCGTCGTTTCGTCCAGGGACGCCGGTGGATCGGGCGTTCCGGAGGCGCGGGTCGGCTCCGTACGCTGGCCCCATGCTCACCGCCGAGTCGAGGTTGACTCTTCCCCCCGTGCCCGCTGACCAGGCCTCGGCAGGCGTCGCCGCCTGGTCGGAGCCCCTCGTCGTCGACACCTACCTGCCGGGCGAGCCCGACAGGTACCCGGCCTTCCTCGACTCCCGGGTCTACCAAGGATCGTCCGGGCGGGTCTTCCCGCTGCCGTTCCACGAGCGCATCGAGGCCGAGAAGCGGCCCCACGCGTGGGACGCCGTGCACCTCGAGAACGAGTGGCTGCGCCTCGTCGTCCTGCCGCAGCTCGGCGGCCGCATCCACGTGGCCTACGACAAGACGGCCGACTACGACATCTTCTACCGCAACAACGTCGTCAAGCCCGCGCTCGTCGGCCTCGCCGGGCCCTGGATCTCCGGCGGCGTCGAGTTCAACTGGCCCCAGCACCACCGCCCCGCGACGTTCCTCCCCACCGACGTGTCGATCGAGCGCGAGGCCGACGGGGCCGTCACCGTGTGGTGCTCCGACCACGACCCCTTCGCGCGGATGAAGGGCATGCACGGCATCCGCCTGCGGCCCGGCTCCTCGCTGATCGAGGCCCGCGTGCGGCTCTTCAACCGCAGCGACGAGACGCAGACCTTCCTCTGGTGGGCGAACGTCGCCGCCGCGGTCAACGACGACTACCAGTCGTTCTTCCCGACCGACGTACGGCACGTGGCCGACCACGCGAAGCGCGCCGTCGTCGACTTCCCACGGGTCGCCGGCGAGTACTACGGCGTCGACTACCCCGCGCGCGTCGACGCCGACCACCCCGACGGCGACCGGCTCGACTGGTACCGCAACATCCCGGTGCCGACCTCGTACATGGTCACGCACACCGACGACGACTTCTTCGGCGGCTACGACCACGGCCGTCGGGCCGGCTTCGTCCACTGGGCCGACCGGGCGATCTCCCCCGGCAAGAAGCAGTGGACGTGGGGCGACGCTCCCTTCGGCTGGGCCTGGGACGACAACCTCACCGACGGCGACGGCCCCTACGTCGAGCTCATGGCCGGCGTGTACACCGACAACCAGCCCGACTTCTCCTTCCTCACGCCCGGCGAGACGAAGACCTTCAGCCAGTTCTGGTACCCGATCACCGAGATCGGCCCGGCTCACCAGGCGACGCGCGACGCCGCGCTGCGTGTCGACCTGCCCGAGGAGGGGCCCGCGGTGCTCCGCGTCGGCCTCGCCGTGACGCACGCCCACCCCGCCGTCGACGTCGTCGTCCGGGCCCGCGACGGCCGGGTGCTCGACCAGCACCGCGTCGCCGTCGCGCCCGGCTCGCCCGCGGTGCTCGACCGCCCGCTGCCCGAGGGCACGGT
The DNA here is from genome assembly GCF_014842245.1 of Frigoribacterium sp. CFBP 13707. Classification (NCBI taxonomy): domain Bacteria; kingdom Bacillati; phylum Actinomycetota; class Actinomycetes; order Micrococcales; family Microbacteriaceae; genus Frigoribacterium; species Frigoribacterium sp. CFBP 13707. Next base: position 59,948 of record NZ_JACYVL010000003.1, on the reverse strand, counting down.
GCTCGACGACGTCCTGGTGGAGGCGCGGGCCGAGGGGCGCGTGCTCGTCGCGGTCGACGGCCGCAGCGTGGCCGCCCAGCTCGACGCCGAGGGCGGCGCGGACGGCACCGACGGCACCGACGGCACCGGCACCGTCGACGCCCCGGCCGCCGCGGTCGCTCCGCCGGCCCCCGCCGACGTCGCCACCGTCGACGAGCTCTTCCTCGTCGGCCAGTACCTGCAGCAGTACCGCCACGCGACCCGGTCGCCCGAGCCGTACTGGCGGGAGGCGCTCCGTCGCGACCCCGGAGACGTGCGGGTCAACGTCGCGCTGGCGACGCTCCTGCACGACTCCGCCCGCTGGGGCGAGGCGCTCGACCTGCTGCGCACGGCCGTGACGCGCCAGCTGGCCTGGGCGCCGAACCCTGCCGACGGTGAGCCGCTCTACCGGCTCGGCCTCACCCTCACCCGCCTCGGCCGGGGGGCGGAGGCGCAGGAGGCGCTGGCGAAGTCCGCCTGGAACGCCGCCTGGGCCGGGCCCGCCTCGCTGGCCCGCGCGCGCCTCCTCGGCCGCTCCGACCCCGCCGCCGCGGAGCAGCTACTCCGCGCCGTGCTGCGCCGCGACGCCGACAACCTGCAGGCCCGCGACCTCCTCGTCCTGACCCTCCGCGACCTCGACCGGCGCGACGAGGCGGACGACCTGCTGCACGAGACGCTGGCCCTCGACCCGCTCGACCAGTGGGCCCGGCACCTCGCCGGCCGGGTCCTCTCCGACGACTCCCCCACCCTGCTCGACGTCGCCCTCGAGTACGGCTCGGCCGGGTACCTCGACGAGGCCCTCTCGGTTCTCGACCTCGCCCAGGCGCAGCTCCCCCGTGCCGCTCAGGGCCAGGTGAACGTGGGCCCCCTGCTCGGCTACCACCGCGCCTCCCTGCTGGCCCGGGCCGGCCGCACGGCCGAGGCCCGCCGCGCCCTCGTCTCGCTGCACGCCGTCGACGCCACCCGCTGCCTGCCGTCGCGGCTCGACGACGTCACCGTGCTGCTCGAGGCCGTGCAGGTGGTGCCGGCCGACGGCCTCGCCTGGTCGCTGCTCGGCAGCTGGTACTACGCCCACGGCCGCGGCGCCGACGCCGCCGACGCGTGGCGTCGGGCCCTCCAGGGCGACCTCGACGACGCCCAGGCCGCGGTCGTCGAGCGCAACCTCGGCGTGGCCGCCTACAACGTCGCCCACGACCCCGAGGCGGCGGCCGAGCACTACGCCGCGGCCCGCCAGCTCCGGCCCGACGACTCGCGCCTGCTCTTCGAGAGCGACCAGCTCGCCGAGCGCCGTGGGGTGCCCGCGGCCGAGCGACTCGACGCCCTCGAACGGCAGTCGGCCCTCGTGCTCGAGCGCGACGACCTCAGCGTCGTCCGCGCCCGGCTGCTCACCGCCGTCGGCCGTCACGACGACGCCCTCGCCGCGGTGCGCGCTCGTCGGTTCCAGCCCTGGGAGGGCGGCGAGGGCCAGGTGCTCGGCGCCTGGGAGGCCGCCTCGCTGGCGGCCGCCCGCGCGGCGCTCGCCGCGGGCGGCGCCGACACGGCGCACGACCACGTCGTCGCCGCGCTCGAGCCCCCGACGACCCTGGGCGAGGCCCGCCACCCCCTGCAGACGACGGCGGAGCTCCACCTCGCCCTCGGCGACGCCCTCGCCGCCCGCGGAGACGACGACGCCGCCCGGTGGGCCTGGCGGCAGGCGGCCGACGCCACGGGCGACTTCGCCGGCATGGCCGCCCAGGCCTTCACCGAGCGGAGCGCCGCGTCGGTGACCGCCCTGACCAGGCTCGGCGCTGACGACGAGGCGCGGGCCCTGCTCCGCCGGTTCGACGCGTTCGTCGTCGAGCTGGCCGCCACCCCGGCCGAGGTCGACTACTTCGCCACCTCGCTGCCCACGATGCTGCTCTTCCAGGACGACCCGCAGCAGGGGCGCGACGCCGACGTCACCCGGCTGCGCCACGTGGTCGCCGAGCTGTGGACGGGGCTGGGCCACGAGCCCTCCCCCGTCGACCCCACCACCCCCGACCCGACCGCCCCCGCGGTCACGTCCGGCGACGACGCCGGGCGCCCCTAGGAAGGAACCATGACCACCATGTCGACACCGATCAGGCCGAGGGCGCGACGCCGCGTCCTCTCCGCCGCCGCGCTCCTCGCGGCGGCCGCCGCCCTCGCGGGCTGCTCCATCCCCAGCGCCGACGGCGGCGAGGGCGGCGCCGAGCGCATCGGCGCCCTCTACCTCGACTCGCAGGGCTTCTACGGCGGCGTCAAGAAGGGCGTCCAGGACGCCGCGGACGCCGACTCGAAGAAGGTCGACTTCCTCGAGTCGACCTCGGCGGGCGACGTCTCGAAAGAGAGCTCGTTCATGAACACGCTCACCTCCTCCGGCGTCAGCGCGATCATCATGTCCGCGGTCTCGACCGACGGCAGCGTGCCCGCGGTGCGCCAGGCCAGCGAGGCCGGGATCCCGGTCATCTGCTACAACACCTGCGTCAGCGACGACGCCGTCGACCAGTACGTCACGGCCTGGGTGCTCGGCGACCCGCTGAAGTTCGGCGGCGACCTCGGCACGCAGGCGGCGGCGTACTTCACCGAGGCCGGCATCACGGCCCCGAAGATGGGCGTCATCAACTGCGAGCAGTACGAGGTCTGCCAGCAGCGCTTCGAGGGCTTCTCCGAGGCCCTGACCGCAGCGCTGCCCGGCACGGTCTTCGTCGCGAACCAGGAGGGCGCCGAGGTCGACCAGGCGGTCTCGACCGCCGAGCAGATGCTCAGCGCGAACCCCGACCTCGACGGGCTCTACGGCGAGGCCGGCGGCGCGACCGTCGGGGCCTACAAGGCCGTCCAGACCCGCGGCCTCACCGGTCAGGTCGCCGTCTTCGGCTCCGACATGACGTCCGACATCGCGGCCGAGCTCGCCGACGGCTCCGTGCTCAAGGCCGTCGTCGACATCAGCGGCATCGAGGCGGGCAAGCTCGCCTTCGCCGCCGCGCAGGACGCCATCGACGGGAAGACCCCCGACGAGAAGGTCGTCGCGGCGCCGATCGACCTCTACCTGCCCGCCGACGCGGCCGGGTGGACCGAGACCCACCCCGACGGTCTCCCGTGATCGGCACGGTGAGCCCGGCCCCCGCCGGGCTCACCGTCGCCCCTCTCCCCCACCACCACCCGATCCCCGGAGGATCCCCTTGTCAGAGTCGACAGCCGACACCCCGATCGCGCCGCTCGATCCCGCCCGCGACCGCGGCGCCCCCATCGCCGAGGCCCGCGGCGTCAGCCAGGTCTACCCCGGCGTCACCGCCCTCGACGGGGTCGACTTCGCCGTCCACGCCGGCGAGGTCCGCGCCCTGCTCGGCCAGAACGGCGCCGGCAAGTCGACGCTGATCCGCCTGCTCAGCGGCGTCGAGACCCCCAGCGCCGGTGAGGTCCTGCTCGGCGGGCAGCCGCTCGGCGACGGCGGCGTCACCGCCGCCTCCGCCGCGGGCGTCGCCACGTGCTACCAGGAGCTCAGCCTCGTGCCCGGCGTCACCGTCGCCGAGAACCTCGCCATGGGCCGCTGGCCCCGCGGCCGGTTCGGCATCGACACCCGCGCGATGGTCGAGCGGGCCCGCGCGACCTTCGAGCGCCTCGGGGCCGACATCGACGTGCACGCCGAGGTCGCCGGGCTCACGCTCGCCCAGCAGCAGATCGTCGAGATCGGCCGTGCCCTGCAGGACGACCCGCGCCTGCTCATCCTCGACGAGCCGACGAGCGCGCTCGCGGCGGCGGAGGTCGACCTCGTGCTCGACACCGTCAAGCGGCTCGCCGCCCAGGGCGTCGCGGTGCTCTACGTCAGCCACCGGATGGACGAGATCCGTCAGATCGCCGACACCGCGACCGTGATGCGCAACGGCAAGGTCGTCGAGACCGTCTCCATCGCGGGCAGCGACACCGCCCACATCATCGAGCTGATGATCGGCGCCGACCCCGAACAGCGGGCCGTCGCGACGCGACCGGTCACCTCAGGCGAGGTGCTCCTCCGCGTCGACGACCTCGACGTGGCCCCGAAGCTCCGGGGCGTCAGCTTCGAGGGCCGGGCCGGCGAGGTGCTCGGCATCGCGGGGCTCCTCGGCTCCGGGCGCACCGAGCTGCTCCAGGCGATCGCGGGCTTCCGGCCGGCGACGGGCGGCACCGTCTCGATCGCGGGCTCCGTCGTCGACCGGCCCACCGCCTCCCGCATGCTGGCCCTCGGGGTCGGCATGACCCCGGAGGACCGCAAGGGCCGCGGCGTCGTGCCCGGCCTCGGCATCGACGAGAACATCGTCATGAGCGACTTCGGCCGGGTCACCCGGGGAGGCGCGCTGTCGGCCGGGGCGATCGCCACCGCCACGAAGGCGCTCGCCGACCGGCTCAGCATCAAGGCCCACGACCTCTCGCGCCCGATCAGCACCCTCAGCGGCGGCAACCAGCAGAAGGCGGTCATCGCCCGCTGGCTGCACGCCGACAGCCGCGTGCTCCTCCTCGACGAGCCCACCCGGGGCGTCGACGTCGAGGCGAAGGCGCAGATCTACGAGATCATGCGCGCCGTCGCCGACACCGGCAAGCTCGTCGTCTTCGTCTCGAGCGAGATCGAGGAGCTGCCCCTGGCCTGCGACCGCGTGCTCGTCCTCCGCGACGGCGGCCTCCGCGAGGAGTACCGCGCCCCCGACATCTCCCTGCCCGTGCTGCTCCAGGCCTCCATGGTCTCGAGCTGAAGAAGGACGACCCGATGACCTCCACGCTCGACTCCACCACCACCTCGGCCACGCCCGGCGACCGCCACCGCGGCGGCGCCGTCGGCCGCGTCCGCGACGCGTTCCGTCGCAACACCACCCTCGTCAACATCGTCGGCCTGCTGGTCGCGATCGTCGTGCTGTACCTCTACCTGATGTTCAACGCGGTGGGCTTCTTCACCGTCGCCAACCAGAGCGGGCTGCTCCGCGACGCCGCGCTGATCGGCATCGCCGCGACGGGCATGACCCTCGTCATCATCGCTGGCGAGATCGACGTGAGCACCGGCCCGGCCGTCGCCCTGTCGTCGGTCATCGTCGCCGTGGCGATGACCCAGTGGGGGCTGCCCGCGCTGCTCGCCATCCTGATCACGCTCGTGGTCGGGGCGGGCTGGGGCGCGCTCGCCGGCGTGCTGCGGGCCCGCTTCCTGGTGCCGTCGTTCATCGCGACGCTCGGGCTCTGGAGCGTGCTGCGCGGCCTCGGCCAGTTCAGCACCGACGCGCTGCCCGTGCCGCTGCCCCTCGACGAGCCGGTCATGCCCTTCCTCACCGGCACCGTGCTCGGCGTGCCGACCCCGGCCGTCATCATGATCGTCGCCTTCCTGGTCTTCGCCTTCGTCGCCCGCAAGACGGCCTTCGGCCGCTCGGTCTTCGCCATCGGCGGCAACGCCGCGGCGGCCCGGCTCGCAGGCATCAAGGTGGCCCGGGTGAGGGTGCTGCTCTTCGCGATCATGGGCATGCTCGGCGCCCTGAGCGGCGTGCTGCTCGCCGCCCGCCTCGGCTCGGGCAACGCCGGTGCGGCCAACGGCCTCGAGTTCGACGTCATCGCCGCGGTCGTGATCGGCGGCACCGCGATGTCGGGCGGGCGCGGCAGCCTCGTCGGCACCTTCCTCGGCGTGATCTTCATCACGCTGATCGGCAACGGGCTCGTGCTGCTCGGCGTCGACTCCTTCCTCCAGAGCGTCGTGCGCGGTGTGATCATCGTGCTCGCCGTCCTGCTCAACGTCACCCTCTCCCGCAAGCGCGGGTCGATCGAAGAGAGCTAGGCCATGACCACCACCGTCCCCTCCCCCGAGGCCGCGACCCGCGCCTCCTCGCCCACCGGCACCATGCAGGGCGTGTTCCTGCCCGGCGACGGCACCGCCGAGCTGCGGACGCACGACGTGCCGACGCCCGGCCCCGGGCAGGTGCTCGTGCAGGTCGGCGCTAGCGGCATCTGCGGCAGCGACATCGGCTTCATCTACAACGGCTACAAGACGCACAAGGGCCTCGACGGCGCGCCCGCCTACAAGGGCGTCGTCGCGGGCCACGAGCCGTGCGGGCGCATCGTGTCGGCGGGGCCCGGGGTCACCCGTTTCGGCGTCGGCGACGACGTCATCGTCTACCACATCCAGGGCTGCGGCCGGTGCCGCAACTGCCGCGCGGGCTACTTCATCAGCTGCACCGACCAGCCGCACAAGGCGTCGTACGGCTGGCAGCGCGACGGCGGCCACGCGGAGTACGTGCTGGTCGACGAGTCGACCTGCGTGCCCCTGCCCGACGGACTCTCGTACGTCGACGGCGCGCTGATCGCCTGCGGCTTCGGCACGGCCTACGAGGGCCTCCGCCGCACGGGCGTCCACGGCGGAGAAGACCTGCTCGTCGTCGGCCTGGGCCCGGTCGGCCTCGCCGCCGCCATGCTCGGGCGGATGCTCGGCGCCCGCCGCGTCATCGGGGTCGAGCGGTCGGCCGAGCGCATCGAGTTCGTCCGTGCGACCGGACTCGTCGACGACGTCGTGCTGGCCGACGGCGACGCCGTCGAGAACGTGCTCGCGCTCACCGACGGCGTGGGCTGCCAGGTCACGGTCGACTGCTCGGGCAGCACGCCGGGTCGCCTCACCGCGGTCGAGGCCGCGGCGGAGTGGGGCCGGGTGGGGCTGCTCGGCGAGGGCGGCCGGCTCGAGACCGAGGTCTCGGACACCCTCCTGCACAAGCAGCTCACGATCACCGCGTCGTGGGTGACGTCGCTGCAGGGCATGGAGGACGTCGCGCGCATGATCGCCGAGGGCGGCCTCAGCCCCCAGATCGTCGTCTCGCACACCCTGCCGCTCACCGACGCCGACGAGGCCTACCGGATCGCCGCGGCCGGCGCGACCGGCAAGGTCGTCCTCGTGCCGACCGGAGCCCCGGTGCGCGAGGAGCCCGCCGCCCGGGCCACGACGATCGGGCACCCGGCCTCGTGACGGTGCGGGTCGAGTCGGTCGGGGCTGGCGAGCACGACGGCCTCCCGCTGATCAGGGTCGTGACCGACGAGCTGGAGCTGACCTTCGCGCCGACCCGTGGGGGGCGCCTCCTCTCGCTCGTGCACGGCGGCCGGGAGCTGCTCTGGCGCGACCCCGCCCTGCTCGACGGCGCGCTGCGGCCGGTCGTGCCGCTCTCGACCTGGCCGGCCGGCGACGGCGGCATGTCGACCTGGGCGAACGTCGGCGGGTCGAAGACCTGGCCCGCCCCCCAGGGCTGGTCAGGCCCCGACGAGTGGGCCGGGCCGCCCGACCCCGTGCTCGACTCGGGCACCTGGTCGGCGTCGTGGACGGTCGACGAGTCCGTCGCCGTGGTCACGCTCACCAGCCCCGACGACCCGCGCTCGGGCCTGCGGGTGACGCGTCGGTTCACGGTGCGTGACGGGTCGACCCGCCTCGACCAGCACGTCACCTTCGAGAACGTGTCGTCGACGACCCGGCGATGGGCGATCTGGGAGGTCTGCCAGGCCGACACGGCCGCCGGCGCCGTCTCCCCGTCCGCCGGGTCGTCGGTGGTCGTGCCCCACGACCGGGTCGCCGACGAGCTCGACCTCGGCACCTACGAGGGCGAGCTGCCCAGCGGACGACGCGGCCACGACGTCGTGCTGCCCCTCGGCACCGGCGTCGCCAAGCGGGGCTACCCCGGAGCCTCGGGGTCGGTCGCCCTGCACGACGAGGGCGGCCCCGTGCTCGCGCTGTCGACGACGCCCGCGACGACGGGCACGTGGCCCGACGGCGGCGCGAAGGTCGAGGTCTGGCTGCAGCGCCCGACGGCCGAGCCGATCGCGTCGTTGGAGGGGCTCCACCCGTCGGCGCACCTCGTCGAGCTGGAGGTGCTCGGGCCGCTCGAGACCCTGCAGCCGGGCGACGCGTCGACGCTCGAGATCGAGTGGCGGGTCGGGCCGGCGTAGCCGGCCGATCCGGGCCGAGGTGCGACGACGTCGCCGAGGTGCTCCGCTCGGGGCCCGACGCGGCGAGCACGTGCGCCCGCCCCGACGATCCGTGCGGGCGGGTCAGCGTCCCCCCGGGCGGGTCAGCGCCCCTCCGGGCGGGTCAGCGTCAGCGACGCCGAGCAGTGGGGCGGGTCCACGTCCCTCTGGGCGGGTCGGCGCCGACCCGCCCATGAGGACACCGACCCGCCGCACCTCACGAGGAGCACTCAGGCCCCGTGACGGCACCGACCGGGCCGCCCGCGTCCGGCGCCCCACCGCCCCCGCGGTATCGTCGTCCGTCGACGATCAGGGAGGCTGGGCAGTGGAAGAACCGTCGGGGCACGACGCCCTCAGCCGCGACGGCGTGCGCGAGGTGTTCGGCACCGACCCCACCTGGGCGCTGCTGCGCAGCTCGAACAGCCGCTGGATCCTCCCCCTCTTCTCCCGCCACCTCGAGCGCGCCGAGGGCCCCGTCTCGGCCGACTGGTTCCACCAGGCCGTCGCGGAGGCGCTGGCCGAGAACGCCGCGGAGGCCGCGGCCGGCGAGACGGCGAGCGCCACCGACACCACCCCCGGGGAGGCGCCCGCCGGCCCCGCAGAGACCGCCGACCTCCCCGAGGCCAAGACCCCGGCGGACTACTGCCGCGGCTGGGTCGACAGCCGATGGCTGATCCGCACCCGCGCCTCCGGCGAGGAGGACGGCCAGGCCGCCCGGGCCCGCTACCGCCTCTCGCCGCACGCCCTCAAGGCGCTGCGCATCGTCCGCGAGCTGGCCGAGGCCGACAACGCCGTCTCCGAGGCCCGCTTCGGCAGCATCGCGCACGCCGTCCGCCAGCTCGCCGGCCTCGCCGACCCCGACCCCGCGTCGCAGGTCGCCCGGATCGACGAGCAGATCGCCGAGCTGCAGCGCCGCCGCGACGAGGTCGAGCGGCACGGCCCCGTCCCCGCGACCGCCGACGTCGTGTCGCGCCAGGTGCGCGAGGTCGTGCGGCTGACCGCGTCGCTGCCCGAGGACTTCCGCCAGCTCAGCGCCATGGTCGAGCAGCGCCACCGCGAGGTCGCCCGCCGCGCGACCCACGAGCACGTCGGCAAGGGCGCGCTCGTCGAGCAGTACCTCCGCGAGAACGACCTGCTCGAGCAGACCCCCGAGGGCCGCGCCTACCGCGGCTTCGCCCAGATGCTCTCGTCGCGCGAGATCGACGTGATGCGCGCCGACATCGACAAGGTGCTCTCGCAGCCCGGCGCCGCCGAGCACCTCACCGAGCGGCAGCGCGAGCAGCTCGAGCAGCTGATCTCGTCGCTGCTCGCCGAGGAGCAGTCCGTGCAGGAGACCTACGGGCGCTGGACGTCGTCGCTCCGCCGGTTCCTCAGCCGGTCGGGCGCCGAGAAGCACCAGCGTCTGCTGACCCTCGCCGAGCGCGCCCTCCACGCCGGCGCCGCCTGGGCCGAGCGTCGCCCCGGCGCCGCCGTGCTGCCCGAGGACGTGCTCGGCCTCGGCCCCGTCGACGTCGTCGACGTCAGCCAGGTGCAGCTCTGGAGCGAGCGCGGCCGCCCCACCGTCGAGGTGCGCGTGGCCGAGGGCGACGCCGCCCTGCCCGCCGCCGACCGCGCCGCGCTCCGCCTCACCGCGGGCACCAGCCCGGCGGCGGTCGCCGCGACGATCGACCGCCTGCTCGACGAGGGCGACGGCCGTGACGAGGTCACGAGCGCCGACGTCTACCGCGCCACCGAGCCCGAGTTCCGCCGTCTCGCGCTGGTGCTGAGCATGCTCGACCTCGCCGTCGAGCGCGGCGTCGTCACCGACGAGACCGAGTCGGTCGTGCTGACGCCCGACGACCCGTCCGGCACCGGGGCCGGAGCACCCCGGGGAGGCGCCCCCCGCGAGGTCACGCTGCCCCGGTTGGTCTTCACCCGGGACGCACCCCCGCCCGGCGCCGACGCCCCCGCCCCCGCCCCCGCCCCCGACGACACCGCCCGCACCCTCCAGGGAGACCCCGCATGACCGCCGCACCGACCGACGACCTCCGCCCGGCCGACGCGACGCCCGGCGAGGCGGCCGACGCGACGACCGACGCGACGCCCGACTCCGATGACGCCCCCGCCCGCCCCGTCTCCGACGAGCTCCCCCTCGCCGGCCGCAAGGCCCTGGTCACGCTGATGACGCACCGCTTCATCAGCCGCGCGACGCAGAAGGAGGCGTGGGCCGGCCTCCTGGCGCACGAGCCCGAGATCCGTGCCCGCCTGGCCGAGATGTTCCTCGAGCTCGAGGTCGACCGCGGCTACGAGGTCGCCTTCAAGCGCCAGGTCGGCGGCGACGACGCCCCCGTGCTGCTGCGGCGCGAGAAGCCGCTGTCGCGTGACGCGTCGTTCCTGCTGATCTTCCTGCGCCGCGAACACGCCTACGCCGACGGCGACGACGACGCGGTCGTGGTCTCGCGCGACCAGGTCGCCGAGTTCCTCGGCCGGTTCCACGACGACACCGCCCACGACGAGGTCCGCGCCCTGCGCCGTGTCGACGCCGCGATCGCCGCGATGGTCGCCCGTGACCTGCTCGAGCCCGAGCCCGACGACCCGTCGCTCTTCGTCGTCGCCCCCGCGATCGTGCCGCTCGTCCGCCCCGAGCAGCTGCGGCACTTCGAGCGCGTGTACCTCGAGGCCGCGGGCGCCGAGCCGGAGGCCGGCGCGCCCGCGGCGAGCGCCGCCGCTCCGGGCGAGCTGGACGAGCCCGACGAGATGACCGACCTCGACCCCGAGGCCGAGCCCGACGACGGCGACGCACCGGGCTCCGGAGACGCCGCCGGGCCCCGCGCCGACGCGGACGGCGCCCCCGCCCCCGACGACGCGCCCCGCGCCTCCGACACGGCCCTCGACCTGCCGCTCGACCTCCCCCTCGACCCGGAAGCAGACCAGGCATGACCCCCGCCTCCCCCGCCGACGCGCCCCGCGCCTCCCGCACGCCCGTCGAGGCCGGCACCGCCCCTGCCGTCCCCGCCGACGTGACGGCCGCCACCACGCCCGCGCCCCCCGTCACCCCCGCGCTCGACGTCGACGTCGAGCCCGCCGACGCCCCCGACCTCGGCATGTTCCACTCGGGCCAGTACCGCATCGAGCTCGTGCAGCTGCTCAACTGGGGCAGCTACGCGGGCCTGCACCGCATGCCCGTGGGGCGGGGCGGCATCGCCATCCTCGGCCCGACCGGGCGGGGCAAGTCGACGGTGCTCGACGCGATGGCCGCGGTCATCATGCCGAACCCGCAGGAGTTCAACCGGGCCGCCCGCGACGACTCGCGCCAGCGCTCCGAGCGCACCGTCTACAGCTACGCACGGGGCAAGACCGACGAGGTGCGCGACGCCGACTCCGACCGCACGACGACGCGGTTCCTCCGCCCGCTGGGCGAGTCGTTCGCGAGCGGCGCCGCGATCACCTGGAGCACCGAGCTCGGCGAGACCCTCACCGCCGTGCGCCTCGCCTGGATCGGCCCCGACACCGCCAGCCAGGACGACGTCACGCAGGCGAGCGTCTACCTGCTCGTGCGCGGGCGCTTCGACCTCAGCCGGCTGACCGACGTCCGCCGCGACGAGACGAGCACGTCGCCGCTGACGAAGAGCTCGCTCACCCGCCTCGTCGACCCGGCGCACGACCTCGTCACCTACTCGCAGCCCGAGCTCCGCGTGCAGCTCTGCGCGCGGCTCGGCATCGGCGGCAGCGACGAGTCGCAGCTGAAGGCGCTGACGCTGCTGCGGCGGGCGCAGGCGTCGAAGGGCGTCTTCTCGATCGACGAGCTGTTCAAGCAGTTCGTGCTGACGCAGCCGAAGGCGCTCTCGCGGTGGGAGACGACGCTGGCGACCTACCGCGAGGCGTCGCAGCTCTACGACGTGTTCGAGACGACGCGGCGGAAGCTGGACGTGCTCGAGCCGGTGCCGGGCCTCGCCGAGCGCTGGCGCACCGCGGGCGACGACGCGACCGCCAAGCGCCGTCTGCTGGCCGGCGGCGACGACGAACCGCGCCGGCTCGACGTCTGGCTGGCCGAGGCGGTCGGCAGCTGGGTCGGCGGCGAGGTCGACCGGGTGCAGACCGAGAAGCGCGGCCACGTCGAGACGAGGAGGCGCGCCGCCGAGGCCGCGGAGGCCGCCCTCCGTGCCCGCGAGCAGGCCCTGGCGCAGATCGCCGACCTCGGCGGCGACCCCTCGCACTCGCTCCGTGAGCAGGTGCGCTGGGCCGGGGAGGCGCTCGGTCGCGTCGAGAAGGAGCACCGCCGCTTCGCAGCCCCGCTCGAGGGCGTCGGCGAGCCGGTGCCCACGACCGCGGACGAGCTGGAGTCGCTGCGCACGCGGGCGACGGAGCTCGCGGCTGAAGAGGCGGCGGCCCGCCGCGAGCACGACGAACTGCGCGGCGACCTCGCGGCCCGGATCGCCGAGACGCGGCGGTCGGTCGGCGAGCGCCAGCGCGAGAAGGAGTCGTTCGAGCGGCGCCGCAGCAACGTGCCCGACGACGCGGTCGAGCGACGTCGGCGCATCGCCGACGGCACGGGCGTGCCGGTCGCCCGGCTGCCCTACGCGGGCGAGCTGTTCGAGGTCGCCACGGAGCACCGCGACTGGACGACCGCGATCGAGAGGGTGCTCGGCGACCTGGCCACGCACCTCCTCGTCGACCCCGACGACTTCGACGCCGTGCGCCGCTTCGTCGACCGGGAGGACATGCGCGGCCGCGTCACCCTCGTGCCCGCGACGCCGGGCCTGACGCCGACGCGCACGCCCGTCGCGCGCACCGTGCCGTCGATGCTCGTGTTCGACGAGGCGAGCCCGTTCGTGGGCTGGCTGCGCGACGAGGTCGTCGACGACCGCAGCGTGCTCTGCGTCGACGACGCGTCGGCGCTCGACGACCCGCTGCCCGTCGGGGCGAAGGGCGCCGTGACGCGCTCGGGCCTCCGCACTGGCTCACGTCGTCGGGTGACGAAGGACGACCGGCGGGTCCGCTCCTGGATCGGCCTCGACAACACCGGCCGGGTCGCCGAGCTGACGGCCGAGATCACCGTGCTGACGGAGTCGCTCGACGCGGCGCGCGCGGAGTGGGACGCCGCCGAGACGGTCGCCACCGCCCGCCGCACGGTCGTCGAGACCGTGGCGCGCGCCGCCGCCGTGGAGTGGTCGGACGTCGACCCCGCGCCGGCGCGGGCCCGTCTCGCCGACCTGCAGGCGCAGCTCGAGCGGGTCGCGGTCGAGCGCCCCGAGGTGACGGCGCTGCAGGCCGAGGCCGCGGCGCAGGACGAGGCGCGGCTCGAGGCCGTGCGTCGCGGGGCCGAGGTTCAGCAGGTGCTCGACCAGCTCGAGGCGACGCACGCGACCCTGGTCGACATCGAGGACGCGTTCAGCGACGCCTCGGGCGCCGACCCCCTGACCGACGACGAGCGCGTGCTGCTCGCGCCGCTGCCGTTCGCGGCGCCGCGCGAGGTGGCCGACGTCGAGCGCACGCGCCGTGAGGCGGCGGCGCAGCTGCGGGCGCAGGTCGATGCGCACGACCGCGAGCGGACGCAGCACGAGCTCACGCTCGAGCTCGTCTTCACGCGCTACCTCGAGCTCGACCCGAACGCCGGCTTCGACGCGTCGATCGAGAGCCTGCCAGCAGTGCTGGCGATCCATCGCACGCTCGTCGACGACGACCTCCCGAACGCGAAGCAGCGCTGGCTGGCGAAGGCCGGGGCCAGCGTGGGCGACAGCCTGCGGGCGCTGCTGGTGCAGATCGAAGAGGACGGGCACGTCATCCGTCGCGGCGTCCGGCCCATCTCGCAGGCGCTGGCCGCGATCGAGTTCCGGCAGGGGTCGACGCTCGACATCGAGCCGCGGCCGGTGTCGAACAGCGACCTGGCCGAGTTCAAGCGGACGCTGCGCGAGCACACGGGCGGCGGGGGCGGCGGTTCTGCTGCGGGCGCCGGCGGCTCAGCGGCCTCGGCCGTCGATCCCCGTGACCCCGGCGAGATCGAGCGCCGCTTCCTGCGCCTGCGTCGCGACCTGGCCAGCCTCGAGGAGCGCTCGAAGTCAGGCGAGGCGTGGCGTCGTCGGGTGCTCGACGCGCGCGAGCACTACCAGTTCCGGGCGATCGAGACGAGGCGTGACGGCACGCAGATCGTGCACGAGGGAGTCGCGGGCAAGTCAGGAGGCGAGGGCCAGGAGCTGATCGCGTTCGTGCTCGGTGCCGCGCTGCGCTTCCGGCTCGGCGACGGCACCGACCGGGTGCCGACCTACGCACCGATCGTGCTCGACGAGGGCTTCGTGAAGGCCGACACGGAGTACACCGGCCGGGCGCTCTCGGCGCTGCGGTCGCTGGGCTTCCAGTTGGTGGTCGGCGCCCCGCGAGACAAGGTGAACGCCTTCGAGCAGCACGTCGAGAGCGTGGCGTACATCTCGAGCGACCCGATGAACCCCGAGCTGTCGCGCATCTACCCCCTCAAGATCCGCGAGGCGATGGAGGTCGAGCGCCACGGCCTCGACCCCGCCGCCCTGGCCTAGCCCGCCGAGTGGTCGCGACCTGCTCCTCCCGCCCCTCGGGAGCAGCAGATCGCGCCCACTCGCCCCGCGCCTCCCCCTCTCCCCCTCTCCCCCTCCGAATTTGAGAGGGATCTGTCCCCGCCGGGTGAACAAGCGTCCCGTCCCTTCCGAATCTGAGAGGGATCGGCGCCTGACGCACCGGTGAGCCTGAAGGAGTCGCGGGTCGGCACCCGGATCTCTCTCGCTTTCCGCAGACCCTAGGCTCGGCCCGTGCTCTTCTCCCCGCCGCCGGAACCGCCGCCGTCCGACCCGGCGCTGGTGGCGCCCACCCTGTACCGGATGTCGCTGCCGGGCGAGCCCGGAGTCGTGCGTGGCTGGTTGTCCGTCTCGAGGGCGTGGACCTGGGACGTGGAGGGCCCCTGGTGGAGGCGGCGGCGCGTGAGGCCGCACCTGTACGGCGAGTGGGCCCTGAACTGGAACGAGGACCTGGACTACTCCGTGTTCTACGCACACCCCGACTACTGGAACCCGTACTCCTGCGGCCTGCCGCTCGACGCCCCGGACCTCGCGGAGATCGACCGTGGCGAGTTCACCTTCAGCGACCGTGTCCTGGCGCTGGAGCCCGTCGACCCCCACGACGAGCCCGACGTCTGGCGGGCCCGCTGGGACTCCTGCGCGGGCTGACCCACGCGCAGCCGGGCTGGCAGGCGGGGCCGCCCGTCACCTCACCGCCCGGCGACCTCGGCGTCCCGCTCGACGCGCCCCGCCGCCCGGTGCGCGGCGACTCCGCCCACGGCCGTCCCGGCGAGCAGCGCTCCGCACCCGGCGAGGATGCTCGCCGCGGCCTCCCCGTCGGTCCACCCCGTGACGAGCGGGAGCACCGAGGCGACCGTCGCGACGGCGCACCCGACGACGACCGCCGGCAGGGCGGCGCGGTGCCCGGCCTGCCAGGTAGCCGTGGACTCCATGACGGAGGGGATGCGCAGCCCGGCCAGGGCGTTCGGGGCGAGGCGCCCGCGGGCCGCGGCGGTGACGACCGCCACGACGAGGACGTTGCTGAGGACGAGGATGACGACGGCGACCAGCATCGCTCCAGGCTAGGACCGGGCGCCTCGGCGGCGCCTCCCCCGTGCGATCGATCGGCGGGCCGGTGGGCCGACGGCTACCGAGAGACGGGAGTCAGCAGGTCGGCACCGGGGCGGCCGCGGCGGACGCGATGCGCTCCTCGGTCCAGTAGGTCGGGCCGTTGACCGGGGCGGCCGTGGCGACGACGGGCCCGGCTTCGCCGTCGCTGACAGAATCCGTCGAGCCCCCGCCGCACGACGACCCGCCGAAGACGACCACCAGCACGACGAGCACGACGGCGACGACGAGCACGCCTGCGCCCACCCCGGTCACCACGCGCTGCAGCTGCATGACGCTGAGCCTAGGCGGCGGGAGCGGCGCCGTCGCCTGTCGTGCTGGTCTGCGGTGTCGTCGCGGGCTTCCCCTGTGACATCCACACCGCCCAGCACGCGGCGGCTGCTCCTCCGACGATCCCGACGACCGTGCACGCGACCGCCGCACCCAGAGGAGACGCCAGCTGCTGGGACCAGCCCAACCAACCGCTGGAGGCGCCTCCGAGCACGCTGGCGACCGCGACCGTCACGACCGCCCGGCCCCGCGACTCCGGCCGGCCGATCGTCACGAGACAACCTGCTCCCCACGAGGCGAGTGCGGCGACGACCCCGACGAGGGTGCCCGCCACGAGGAACCAGAACGAGAAGTAGCTGAGCATGAGCGCGTCACCGCCGAGCGGATCGTCGGCGACGAGCAGCGACACGACGACGCCGGATGCTGCGCCCCCGAGCACCCCGCCCCACACGACGTGGCGCATCCGCAGCGGTCTCAGTCTCGTGCTCATGTCACCCCCGACGTCAGATCGTGACCGCGACGACCGCGGCCCCATTCGACGTCCATGCTCACAGTCTCGACCACGGGGCGTCCTGTCGTGGGCGCCGCGGCGAGACCGGTGCTCAGCGTCCGCCGACGCTGACCTCCTGGGCGACGGGCGCGACGACGGTCAGCTCGCTGCGGAGCACGCGGCGCAGCTCGACCCCATCGGCGGTGACGACGTCGTAGCTGCGGACGACGCTGCCCATGTGGCCTTCGTGGGTGACGACGGAGGTGCCCGAGTCGAGCTCCGGGTCGGTGTAGGTCGTGGTGGTGAACGCGACGGGCTCGGTGACGTCGACGCGGGTCGTGCTGATGACGGCCCCGGGAGGCGCGGTGGGCGCGGCCGTGGAGGTCGCCTCCGGTGTCGTGGGGGCCGTCTCGGCCTCAGCGCTGGTCTGCGCTCCCATCGTCTCCGCGGTCGCGCTGACCCCGCCGCCGATCACGATGCACGCCGCCAGCACGCCGGCGCTGCGCAGCACACGGCTCTTGGTCGTCATGTCGTTCCACCACTGCATCACTGTCGTTCTCCGAGTATCTGACGACTGTCGGGTAGCCGTCCTCTCGATGCTGGCCGGTATGCGCGGCGGGCGGCACACCCCGTTCGGGTCGGGAGGCCGCGGGGCTGGCCCCAGTCCGGGGCAGCCGCGCTCGAGCCCTCGGCCGCACTGCGGTTCGGGCTCACGACCAGACGGCACTCAGCGCCGGAACCGCGCCCCCGTCTCCTGCTCCAGGAACACCCACATCCACTCCAGTGCCCGCCTCGGCGTCAGCCCCGGCGCCTTCTGCGCGAGCTGCGTCGCCACGCCGTCGCTGTAGGCGGCGAGCTTCAGCGCCAGCTCGGACGCGTCGTCGACGGCGAACGTGCCCGCCTCGGCACCGCGCCGGAGCGTCCGTGTGAGGCACGCCTCCCACACCCGGATGCGGTCGACGTACTCGGCCGCGACGGCGGGCTTCCGCGCCACGGCCGTCCAGTAGTCCGACCAGAGCCGCCAGTGCTCGTCGGTCGCGTCGGTGTCCTGGAAGAGCGGCTCGACGAGCATCCGCACCCCGTGGACCGCATCGGGCTCGGCGTCGACCGCCTCGATCACCGCGGCGTAGAAACGAGCCGTCTCGAGCACGACCACCTCGTTGAGGATCTCCGCGACGCTCTCGAAGTGGTACGTCACCGTGCCCACCGAGACGCCCGCCTCCGCCGCGATGTCGCGCAGCCGGGTCGCCCCGAGGCCCTCGCGCACGATCACCGCGCGCGCCGCCTCGACGATCAGCGCCCGCCGCTCGGCCGGCTTCCGCCGCGTCGCCGCCCCGGTCACCGAGGCAGAACCTGCACCCGCCCCGCTCACGCCGACGTCCTCGGCACGCGGTCCTCGAACCACCGCTCGGCCACGAGCACGACCTCCGCGTCCGGCCCGCCGTCGCGGGCCCACGCCCGCACGTCGTTCTCGAGGACGAACTCCGTCGCCGTCGCGGTCAGCCGCGACGACGTCTCGAGCCACGCCTTCCACTCCGGCTTCTCGAGACCGATCCGCCACTGCGACTCGGCGGTGGCCGACAGGGGGTCGCCGTCGACGATGCGGTACGTCTCGCGGCTGTCCTCGGTGAAGACGAGGCCGTCGGGGTACTCGCGCCCGCCGCCGTAGCCGGGGTCGACGTCGAGCGTCCACTCCCCCGTCTCGACGTCGTGCGTCACGCTCCGCTGCGGCAGCGATGACGCGGCGGGCAGCCTCCGCACGGCGAGCGGCTCCGCGTGCGACGGCGGCGCGAACCGCACGCCGTCGTCGCCGGCCCGCGTCCACACCGGCAGCGTCACGGTGCTCTGCGCCGGGTCGACGACGAGCGTCGCCTCCTCGGCGCGCGGCCAGACCCACGGCCAGTAGGTCGACGACAGGGCGATCCGGAGGCGGTGGCCGGCCGGGAAGGAGTGCCCGGTCGAGACCAGGGCGACGCTCACCACCTGCTCGACCCCCGCCTCCATCGGCACGGCCCGGTCGCGCCCGTGGCGCGCGTCGAGGTTGAGCACACCGCGGGTGACCAACGTCGAGCTGCCGTCGGGAGCCACGTCACAGAGCCGGACGACCACGTGCGCGTGCGGCACGTCGCTCGTCACGGCGAGGTCCACGACGACGTTCCCGAGCACGTCCAGCGGCGCCGCGCCCGACCCGACCGGCAGGTCGAAGCACACCGACCGCCCGTCCTCCGCTCGTTGGTCGGGCGGCAGGTCCGTCGAGTTACCGAACGGGAAGAAGCGGCCGGCGTCCATGCCGGTGCTCTGCGGCGAGCGCACGACCACGGTGCCGTCGGCGGACCCGGCGGACGGCGCCGCGAACGACCCCAGCGGCACCGCCCGCGCCTCCGTCGCCACCGACGGCCACGCCTCCGCGGCGACCCACCGCCCGGTCCGCGACGCGTAGTACGTCGCGGGCGGCTCCGAGTCGTTGATCCAGGCCCGCAGCGCCGGCTCGTCCTCGACGCCGTTGGGCTCGGCGAGCAGCCAGCGGTCCCACCAGCGCAGCGTCTCCTCCAAGAACCCGATGCCCGGCCCCGGAGCCAGCCCGCGGTCCGGGTACTGGTGCGACCACGGCCCGATGATCCCCTTCACCGGCGCGTCGAGGTTCGACACCAGCCGCAGCACCGCGTCCCGGTACGGGTCGGCCCAGCCGCCGACGGCGAGCACCGCGGCCGTGATCGACGCGTAGTCCTCGCAGACGCTGCCGTGCCGCCAGTAGTCGTCGCGCTCCTGGTGCGCCAGCCAGGTCGGGGTCATCGGCACGTTGTGCTCGAGCCGTTCACGCCAGCGGGCGATCCAGTCCGGGCCGACGACCTCCGGCCGGGGAGGTCGCGAGTTGAACGCGAACATCGTGCCGCCCCACGACGCCATGTCGATGCCGAGCACGGCGCCGCCGATGTAGTGCACGTCGTTGTCGTAGCGGTCGTCGGTCGAGCACACCGTCACGATCGCCTTGAGCGCGGTGGGGGCCCGCCCCGCGAGCTGCAGGGCGTTGAACCCGCCCCACGAGATGCCGAACGCGCCGACCGCGCCCGTCGACCAGGGCTGCGCGGCGAGCCACTCGATCAGGGCGATGCCGTCGTCGAGCTCCTGCACCGAGTACTCGTCGTCGAACAGGCCGTCCGACGACCCCGTGCCGCGGATGTCGACCCGCACCGACGCGTACCCCCGCGCCGCGTACCAGGGATGCCGCTCGCTGTCGCGCGGAGCCGTCCAGTCGTCGAGCCGGTACGGCAGGTACTCGAGCAGCACCGGCACCGGGTGCTCGACGACCGGCGCCCAGATGCGCGCGTGCAGCCGGGTCCCGTCCGGCAGCGGCACCCACTCGTCACGCACGGCGACGTCGTGCGAGGGGCGCGGGTCCTGTGGGAGGCGGGGGTCCTCTGGGAGGCGCCCGTCCGGTCCCGTGCCGACCCCCGCCTCCTCGCCGGCCGCCGTCCCCGGCAGGCCCGACCCGCTCACAGCGACTCCCAGCGCGCGACGCGGTGGCCGTCGCCGTGGTCGTCCCACCCGCCGGCGTCGCGCCAGCGCGGCCGGGCGTCGCCGACGGAAGGCAGCTCGGTGGTGCCCGGGTCGAGCGTCGCCTCGAGCAGCGTGCGCGTGTAGGGGTGGTTCGGGCCGCGGAAGACGTCCTCGGTCGAGCCGATCTCGACGATGCGGCCACCGGTCATCACGGCGACGCGGTCGGCGACGCCGCGCACGACGGCGAGGTCGTGGCTGATGAAGAGGCAGCTCAGCCCCTTCTCGTCGCGGAGCGTCGTCAGCAGGTCGAGCACCCCGGCCTGCACCCGCACGTCGAGCGCGGTCGTGATCTCGTCGGCGATGATCAGGTCGGGCCCCGCGGCGAGCGCCCGGGCGATGCCGACGCGCTGACGCTGCCCGCCCGAGAGCTGGGCGGGCAGCCGCGCCGCGAAGTCGGGCGTGAGGCCGACCTCGACGAGCAGCTCGGCGACCCGCTCGCTCGTGGCGCTGCCGGTGAACAGCTTCAGCGGGCGGGCGATCGCCGCGCCCACCGTGCGCCGCGGGTTGAGCGAGGTGTCGGCGTTCTGGAAGACGAGCTGCACCGAGCGTCGCAGGGCGAGGGTGCGCCGGGCGACGGGCTGCGTGAGGTCGCTCTCGACCCCGTCCGAGCCGTGGAAGGCGAAGCTGCCCGACTCGGCGGGGATCAGCCCGGCGAGGGCGGTGGCGAGCGTCGACTTGCCGCTGCCCGACTCCCCCACGACGGCGAGGGTCTCGCGCCGGCCGATGTCGAACGAGACGCCGTCGACGGCCGCGGGCAGCGAGCGCCCGTACCGCACGACGAGGTCGCGCGCGGCGACGACCGGCGGTGCCGCCGGCGCGAGGTGCGACCCGCCTCCCCTCGGATCCTCCGCGTGCCTCCCCAACCACCGACTGATCAACGAACCACGCTTTGACGTGGTTCTTTGATCAGTCGGTGGTTCGGCGCCGGCGGCACCCGCACCGGCGGCTCCGGACGCGCGCGGGATGCTCGCGAGCAGCTCCCGCGTGTACGGGTGCCGCGGGTCGGCGAACAGCTCGGCGGTCGGCCGGTGCTCGACGATCTCGCCGTCGCGCATCACGGCGATCTCGTCGGCCATCGTCGACACCACGCCCATGTCGTGGCTGACGAGCACGATGGCCATGCCGAGCTCGACGGCGAGGTCGCGGATCAGCGCGAGCACCGCCGACTGCGTCACCACGTCGAGCGCGGTGGTCGGTTCGTCGAGCACGAGCAGGCGCGGCCGGGCGGCGACGGCCATGGCGATGGCGATGCGCTGCTGCTGCCCTCCCGAGAGCTGGTGCGGGTAGCGGCGCACGATGGTCTCGGGGTCGGGCAGGCGCACGTGGCGCACGAGCTCGAGCACGCGGTCGTGGCCGCCGGGCAGGCCGTGGCTCTCGAGCGCCTCGCGCAGCTGCTGGCCGACGCGCATCGAGGGGGTGAGCGCCTGGCCGGCGTTCTGGGCGACGAGAGCCGCGGTGCCGCCGCGCAGCGCGCGCGTCGCCGCGTCGTCGAGCGCGAACACGTCCTGCCCGTCGACGGTGACGCTGCCGCCGACGATGCGCGAGCCGCGCCGCAGGTGGGCGAGCAGCGTGCGGGCGACGGTCGACTTGCCGCTGCCGCTCTCGCCGACGAGGCCGAGCGCGCGGCCCGGCTCGACGGTGAAGCTGACGCTGCGCACGACGGGCACCTCGCGGCGTCCGGCGGCGTACGAGATCGAGAGGTCGTCGACGCGGACGACGGGGGCACCAAGGGAGGCGGTGCCGGCGACCCGGCCCGCGCCTCCGACGGTCTCGGGTGCGGTGGTCACGAGACGGCTCCCTTCTGGGCCCGGTCGATGCCGAGCGACTTGCTGAGGCCGTCGGCGCTGAGGTTCAGGCCGATGACGAGGGTGGCGAGCGCCACCACGGGGGCGAGCGTGCCGAGGGGCACGACGGTGAGGGCGGTGCGGTTCTCCTGCACCATGAGCCCCCAGTCCGGCGTCGGCGGGTTCGCGCCGAAGCCGAGGAACGACAGCGTCGAGATGAGCAGCACGATCCATGAGGCGCGCATCGCGTACTCGACGAGCACGACGTCGGTGACGTTGGGCAGGATCTCGCGGAACACGATGCTCAGCGGCTTCTCGCCGCGGGCGCGGGCGGCGGTGACGTAGTCCTGCGTGATGACCGTGCGGGCGGCGCCGCGCACGACGCGGGTCACCGCCGGGGCGTAGACGACGGTGACGGCGAGCACGATCACCCAGAGCCCCGAGTCGAACACGGTCACGACGACGAGCAGCGCGAGGATCGACGGCACGCTGAGCAGCGCGTCGACGACGCGCATGACGACCTCGTCGAACCAGTTGTCGGCGTAGGCCGTCACGCAGCCGAGCACCGTGCCGATGCCGACCGCGATGGTCGTGGCGAGGACGGTGACGAGCAGGGCGTAGCGACCGCCGTTCAGCGTGCGCGACAGGATGTCGCGCCCGTACTGGTCGGTGCCGAGCCAGTGCGACCAGCTCGTGCCGGTGAGGGCGGCGGTCGAGTCGGTGGCGACGGGGTCGTGGCCGGCGACCCAGGGCGCGAGCACCGCGAGCACGACGTGCAGCGCGATGAGGCCGAGCCCCAGGCTGAGGGCCGAGGAGGCGCGGAGGCTGCCGGTGAGGCCGGTCGCGGTGCTGCGCAGTCGCGTGCCGACCGTGCGCGGGGCGGCGGGCTGTGCGGACGACGCGGCCCGCGCCTCCTCGGTGCCGGTGCCGGTGCTGCTGCCGGTGCCGGTGCTACTGCCGGGGCCGGGGCTGGTGCGCGGGCTCATGAGCGGGCCTTCCGTCGGGTGCGGAGCCTCGGGTCGAGCGCGAGGGCGATCAGGTCGGCCGCGAGGTTGCAGACGACGTAGACGAGGGCGCTGACGACGGCGATGGCCTGGATGGTGGGCAGGTCGCGGGTGAAGACGGACTCGAGCATGAGCTTGCCCATGCCGGGGTAGTTGAAGACGTTCTCGACGACGACCACTCCCCCGAGCAGCCAGGCGACGTTGAGCGCGACGACGTTGAGGGTCGGCAGCATGGCGCTCGGCACGGCGTGGCGCCAGACGACCTGGCGGGTGGTGAGGCCCTTGAGCTCGGCGGTGGTGACGAACTCGGAGGCCATCACGTCGATGGTCGACGAGCGGGCGGTGCGGACGATGTAGGCGGCCATGGCGAGCGTGAGCACGATGACGGGCAGCCAGACGGCCGGCAGCAGCTCGGCGATCGTGGCGCTGTCGCCGCGCAGCACGACGGCAGGGAAGACCGGGATCGCGACGGCGAAGAGCAGCACGAGGATCGTCGCGACCATGAACTCGGGCACGCTCATGACGATCAGGCTGATCAGCGAGATGGCGTGGTCGCTCGGGCGTCCGCGGCGCACGCCGGCGATGACGCCGAGGGTGAGCGACAGCGTGACGCCGACGAGCATCGCCGGCACGGCGATGAGCATGCTGTTGCGGAAGGCGATGAGCAGGTCAGGGCCGACGGGGGCGCCGCTGACGAGCGAGACGCCGAAGTCGCCGTGGCTCGCGCCGAGCAGCCACTGGCCGTAGCGGGCCCAGACGTTCTGGTCGAGGCCGAGCGTCTCGCGGAGGGCGGCGACCGCGTCGGGGGTGGCGTCCTGGCCGAGCAGCTGCTGCGCGACGTCGCCGGGCAGCGCCTGCACCGCGAAGAAGACCAGGAAGGAGGCGAGCAGCACGGTGAGCAGGGCGGTGCCGACCCGGCGGGCGACGAGGGCGAGGGTGGCGAGGCCGGCCCCGCTGGGTCGGGAGGGCGTGCGGGAGGCGGGGGCGCGTCCTCGGCTCTCAGCGGGCGTGGCGCCGGTGCCGGTCGTGCCGGTGCCGGTCGTGTCGGTGCGGGTGTCGGAGGTGCTCATGCGCGGAGTCCGATCTGCAGGTAGTCGAACTCGAAGCCGAACTCTCGGTAGTTGACGACGTCGCGGCCGAGGCCGACGAGGCGGTCGCCGAACATGGGGGTCATGTCGGCGGAGTCGTCGACGATGACGCGCTGGGCGTCCTGGTAGAGCATGCGGCGACGGTCGTCGTTCATCTCGGCGCGGGCGGAGTCGAGCAGCCCGTCGAAGGTGGGGTTCGACCAGGCGCTCTCGTTGTACGACGAGCCGGTGCGGAAGATCTGGTTGAGCAGCTGGTCGATGGGGCGTCCGGTGAACCAGTAGCTGACCATGAGGGGCTTCTGCATCCAGATCTGCGTGTAGTACGAGTCGGAGGAGGCGTTGCGCACGACGAGGTCGATGCCCGCCTGCTTGACCTGGTCGCGGTAGGCGACGGCCATCGGGGTGAAGACCGACTCGTAGCTGGACGTGTAGATCTCGGTGCGGAGCCCCTCGCGGCCTGCTTGCTTGAGCAGCGCCCTGGCCTTGTCGGGGTCGTAGGCGCGCTGCTCGTCGAGCCAGGCGGCCTGGGTGGGAGGCACGGGGTTGTCCCAGCCGGGGCTGCCGGTCCCCTGCAGGGCCGTGTCGACGATGGCCTGGGGGTCGTAGGCGAGCTTCATGGCCTGGCGCACGAGGGGGTCGCTGAACTCGGCGGAGGTGTGGAGCATCGGGATCGTGTACCACTGCGCGTTCGCGGAGCGGGCGACGGTGGCGGTGCTGGAGGCGCTGACGACCTGGGCGGTGGCGAAGTCGAGGTTGGTCTGCGAGATGAGGTCGATCTGGCCGGCGAGGAGGGCGTTGACGCGGGCGGTGGTGTCCTGGATCGAGTAGAAGTCGATGCCGTCGAGCACGGGGCGCCCGGCGAAGTGGTCGTCGAAGGCCTCGACGCTGCCGGTGCCGGCGGGCTCGAAGCTGCTGAGCGTGAAGGGCCCGGTGCCGATGCCGGTGGTGCCGATCTCGCCGGCGCTGCCCTCGGGGATGACGTAGCACTGGTACGCGGTGAGCAGCGAGGGGAACTCGGCGTTGGCGGTCAGCAGCTCGAAGCGCAGGGTCAGCGGGTCGGGGGCGCTCATGCTGCCCGGGCCGATCATGGCGGCGAGCACCTCGCCCTGGGGCGAGGCGGTCGCGGGGTCGAGGATGTGCTCGATCGAGTAGATGGCGTCGGCGGCGGTGAAGCGGCGGCCGTCGTGGAAGGTGACGCCGCGGCGGAGGCGGAAGGTCCAGGTGACGCCGTCGGGGGTGGCGGACCACTCCTCGGCGAGGTCGGGCACGGTGACGCCCTTCTCGTCGAGCTTGACGAGGCGGTTGTAGAGGGCGCCGAGGTACTCGTAGGCCGAGAGGGAGCTGGCGGAGTCGAGGGTCTCGGCGGCGCTCGCGGCGGGGCGGGCGATGCGGAGGCGTCCGCCGCTCTTCGCGATGCCCGTGGCGGCGGCCTCGGGGATGGTCGGGGTGCTGCGGGCCGGGGTGCACCCGGCGAGGGTGAGCAGGCCGAGCCCGGCGAGGCCGGCGGCGCCGGCGATGACGGAGCGCCGGCTGGGGCCGCGGGCGTCTCTGCTCTCGGGTCGGTGTTCGGGGACGATCGGTGTCATTCGGGATGGCCTTCCGTTTATCGTTCGGGTGAACGATAGGGGAAGGTCGCGCCGGCGGCGAGGCCTCAGGGTCGTAGGAGGCGCGGGTCGGCTGCGCACTCTGCACCCCGCGATCCCCGCAGGCACGGGCCTCAAACGCGCCCCGCGCCCTCCCCCTCCCGCCCCCGAACCTTCACGCAGTCGTTACACGACGGCGCCGCCAGGTCGCTCTATGAGCCCTTCATCACCGGGGCGACCGGGACGGCATGGTCGCCGCCGCACGAACACGATGGCCACGGGCATGACAAGAGGAGGTCGATGGTGATGTCGCTCGATATGCGGCGTGGATCACGGAACATGTCACGGCTAGTGTTTTGCTAATGCGCAAATCTACTCAGCGAACAGCCCTGGCCTGCGTCGCGACGGGAACGCTCGGACAGGCAGCGGGGAGCGTCATCCTCGGCCACGGGGTCGAGCCTGGCGGAGCCGTCGCGAACACGCTGATCGCGTTCGTGGCGGCAGCGGTGATCTCCGTCGCCGCGCTCGGGCCTCGAGGCGCGCGCCGGTTGGCCGCGCTGCTGACGTCGGTCACGCCAGCACGGCGATGGAGCCTCCTCCTCCTCGCCGCGACGAGCGCGGTCTTCGGAGGCTTCTACCTCGCGATCACGATGATCGACGCTGTCGCCGTGAGCTCGCTCGAGGCAGGGATCGGTCCCTTCCTCGCCCTCTTGCTCTTCCCGGTGAGAGGAGGGTCGCTCCGACGAGCCACGGCGCCCAGCATCGTGCTGCTGCTGTCCGTGGTGGTGGTCCTGCTGGTGCTGGGACGCGCTGGAGAGCAGCCGAGTTCGTCGGCGACTGCGATCGGCCTCGCCGTGACGGTGGTCGTCGGGGTGGCGGGCGTCGTCATCGTGCTCGCGTCCCAGCGCCTGCGGGCACACGGTCTCACGGCCACGGACATCAACGTCGTCCGCTTCGTGGGATCGAGCGTCCTCTTCGCGTTGATCGCCGGTCCGGTCCTCCTCGTCGGTGGGCCTCCGGTGGGGGTGCGACCGATCGTCGCCGTCCTCCTGATCGCCCTCCCCTTCCTCGTGCTGCAGATCGGCATCGTCCACGGCGATCCCCTCCGGAACGAACTCGTCATGTCGTCTCTGCCCGCCCTCGTCTACGTCGGCTCCTCGCTCCGAGAGTCGACGTGGTCACTCGCACTCGGCGGCGTGATGCTCGCCGTGCTCGCCATCGCGACCATCGGGGCCCTCGTCGACGCCTCGCACCGCACCACCCCCTCCCCCGAGACGTGACCCGTCTCCCGGTGACGCTGCGCGACCACCTGCTGACCATCCCGAGAAGAACGCTTCCTTCGCTACGGCATTAACGCACTGGAGAGCTTCTCTCGATCCGCGCCTCCCCAGGAGAGCCTCGCCGGGCTCGGTGGTGACGCTGTCCAACGAGGCGGACCCGCCTTGCCGGCTACCACTTGCCAAGCTCTTCCGGCGACCAGCAGAATCGGGTGATGTTCTCCGTGTCTCATTCCGCGCGCGTCGCGGGCGGTGTCCTGTCGGCACTCGTCGGCGCCCTTCTCTTCACCGTGGCCGTCATGTTCTTGCTGATGCTCGTCGCGTTCGCCATCAGCCTCGTCGCGGGCACGCCGCTGGCGATCCCGGGGGTCGCGTCGTGGTCCGCAGCCTTCCCCGGCGGAGCCCCCGTGTTCGAGTTCTCGGCCGCAGGGCCCGTGCTGCCCGCTGCGGCGGCGGCGCTCGCGGCCGTCACGGTGATCGTGCAGCTGCGAGGTCGTGTGTCCCACTCCCTGGCGTGACTGAAGAGTCGCCATGACCGACGCGTGATGAATGCGCCCCTGAGGCCACGGTCGGCGCGACCGAGCAGTCGATCCCTGCCCGACCCCTGAACGAATGGACACCGTGCTTCCTCCGAGCAAAGACCCTGCCTCCCCGAGAGCCGTCGTGGACGATATCGATCTGGCGGAGCAGCTCGTGACGCGAGCGGCGTCACTGGCGAGCGAGCTGCGCCGCCAAGGGCTCACGAGCGAACGGAAAACGTCGAACGCCGACCTCGTCAGCGCCGCCGACCGTGCGGCCGAGGACCTCGTCCGGGGCACGCTCGCGCGCGAGCGTGTCGGCGATGGCCTGCTCGGCGAGGAGGGCACCTCGTCCGACTCCCGGAACGGGCGCCTCTGGATAGTCGACCCCGTCGACGGCACCTTCAACTTCCTGTCGGGCCTGGCCTCGTGGTGCAGCGCGGTGGCGCTGCAGGTGGACGACGAGCTCGTCATCGGCGCTGTGCACCGCCCGGAGCTCGGTGAGACCTGGCTGGCTGATGCCCGAGGCACGCGTGTCAACGGCAAGCGCGTCGCTCCCCTGGCCGATCGTCCGCTGGCGGACAGCAGTGTCGCCACCTACGTCAACCCCGCCGACATGGTCGACCCCACAGTGGTCGCCGTCATGACGGGCATGCTCGACTCGGCGGCGACCGTGCGCATCAGCGGGTCGGGAACGTGCGACCTGGCGGACGTCGCCGCCGGGCGCATCGGACTCTGGGTGCAGTGGGACTGCGACGACTGGGACTGGATGCCGGGGCGCGCCCTCGTCGAGGGAGCGGGTGGACGCACCGAGGTGATCGAGCATCTCGGGCGGCGCTGGCACCTCGCGGGGTCCGCTCGGGCGGTAGGCGAGGCCTCAGAGGTGCTGCGCACGGTCACGGGTCCTTGGATTCAGCCGTAACCGTTACCGCGACCTCCGGCACACTCGACGTCCGAGTCGCTAAGAACGCGCGGGCCGGAGTAGTTCGAGTCGAGCGCCCTCGGTCAGCGCCGGTCGTGGCGTGGCGCGGGTGGCGACCCCCGCGTTTCCCCGTCTGACCGGGGGCGTGAGGCCGGTGGCCGCCGTGGCCATCTGACGCCCGCGGCAAGGGTGATGGGAGACGCACCTCAGCGATCGCACGCGATGCCGTCCCCATCGCGGTCCAGGTCGTAGACGTCGCTGCCCATGATCGTCACCGGGCCTTGCACGTAGGCCGGCCCGTTCCCGCTGCCCCCCGCGCAGTCGACGTCGGAGGCCACGGGAACGCACGCTCCCGAGTAGTTGGCGTCACAGCCGGATGCGGCGGGGGCTGGGGCAGCGACGGGTGCCGGGGCGACGTAGGGAACACGGGTGCCGACGCTCGTGACCTGCTGCACAGGCGCAACGACGGCGGACTGACCCGCGAGAGTTCGTGATGTCTCGACGCCGTCCGTGTAGGTCACGTCGTACGTGAGGACCATCGACCCGTTCTGGCCCGTGACGGTGACAGCGTCCTGACCGATGTCGCGAGTCGCGTCGTCGACCGAGACGGCGTCGAACGGCACGACCTCGGTGACGTCCTCCTGCTCGACCGTGACGACGGGAGTCGGAGACGGCGACGCCTGGACGACCGAGCCGGCCCGGGCGCTCTCGGCCTGTGCCGCGTCGCCGCATCCCGTGAGCCCCAGGACCAGCAAGAGCCCCACTGTCACAGCAGCGCCCTGGACCGCGAGCCTCCCCATCGTGTTCGTCGTTCGGCGGTGCGTCATCGAAGGCCCCCTGACCTGACAGACGTCACCATGACGCCCCGAGCGATCCTCACTCACGTGGAGCGGAGGAGAGAACCCCCCTTCCGGGTCCGGTCATGAAGATAGCCACGAGGTCATCGTTCGACGGGGCGATGCTCACTGAGGCCGCCAGGACGATCGCGGACTGTGTGACCCCGGGCATCGAGCAGGACGACTGCACACCAGAATCGACTCCATGCCCCTAGTCCGCGTCTCCCCCTTGGCGACCTCCGATGCAGGGCCTCCGAACGTCGCGTCGACCCCGAGCGTTTCGATGTCAGCCGACCTCGGCGACCTCCGCGCCTTCCTCGCCGCGGCCGATCTCACCCTCGCCGGTCTCGACGCCCCGTCACCGCGCCTCCACCTGTGGATCGACCGCGACCCCACGGGCATGATCGTCGGCAGCACCGGCTACGAGTCGAGCACCGACGGCGCCCACGCCCTGATCCGCAGCGTCGCCGTCGCCGCCACCGGCCGCACCCGCGGTGCCGGATCCCGACTCGCTCTCCACGCCCTCACCCAGGCAGCCGCGGCCGGAGCCGACCACGCCTGGCTCTTCTCTCGCCGCTCCGGACCCTTCTGGCAGAAGCTCGGCTTCACGCCCGCCGACCGCGACGCCCTCGCCGCGGCCCTCCCCGACACGCACCAGGTGCAGCTCTTCCGCGCGAGCGGCCAGCTCGCCCGCGAGGTCGCCTGGTCGCGCCCCCTCGCCGACCTCCGCCCGACGACCCCCTAGGAGGCGCGGGTCACCTCCGACACGGCTGCCCGGCCCGCAGCTGACCTCGATGGCACTGGCACTGGCTCTGGGTGACTCACGAGTCTTGTGAAGCGCGCCCGATGCCGACAGGACCAGGTCTGTCTGCCCTTAGTTCGTCTCCTGCTTGAGTCATCGAAAAGAGCGAACACGAAGAGGGGATGACATCCCGACTCAGCCCCAGGTCTCGGCATCAAGCCCGAATTCGATGACCACCGACAGCCTGTCCAGACGGCGCTGCGTCGAACACTGGTTCCCCCCTCAACTGGGTCCGTACGATCGACCGAGCCCTCGGCGCTCCCATGTGAGCATGGTTCCGAGGCGGACCCCGACCAGGTTCACCTCGAACATGGGGGAATGACATGGCCGCAGCAGGAGCATCCGCGCGAGAAGAAGCGCATCGTCAACAGGCTTTGGCCGAAGCGCACGAGCAAGCGGCGGCAGAAGCACGCGACGCCGCCGCCCGCTACGGCCTCGCCGGCATCACCGAGAGCCGCGTCGCCGGCGTCCTCGCCCCGCTCGCCGCCGTCGGCTACACGCTCCTCCCCGACCGCGCCTGGCCGGGGAGCCGTCGCAGCGGCGCCCAGGTCGATCTCATCGTCGTCGGCCCGTCCGGCGTGCACATCGTCGACACGAAGGCGTGGAAGGAGGTCTCCATCCGCGGCGGCCGCATCTTCCGAGGCCAGGCCGATGTGTCCGACGACCTCGCGAACATGGCCGACCTCGCGCACAACACCGAGGCGCTCCTCTCCGAGGTGGGCCTGGCCGCGACCGAGGTGCACGCGCTCGCCGTGCTGGCGGGCCACCGAGGCATCAGGGAGACGGTCGGTCCCGTGACCGTGATCGGCGAGCACGACGCCCTCCGTCACGTCACCTCGCCCGGCGCCCGCCTCACCTCGTTGCAGGTCGACACGGTGCTCCGTCGCGTCCTCGACCACTTCCCGGTGTTGCGGACGTCCTCCGCCATCGACGTCACCGTGCCGGAGCCGGTCCTCACTCGACCGACTGATCCCGTCGACACGGCCGAGCTCATCACCGCCGAGGAGGTCAACGCAGCCCTCCTCGACGGGGTCCTCGAGGCTCCCATCGAGACGTGGATGTCGTTCCTCGACCCGGCACAGGCCAAGCTCGCCCGCCGCAGCTTCAACGGCCCAGCGCGCATCCGCGGGTCCGCCGGCACCGGCAAGACCGTCGTCGGCCTCCACCGTGCCGCCTACCTGGCCCGCGGAGGGCAAGGCAAGGTCCTCTTCACGACTTTCGTCAAGACGCTCCCCGTCGTGCTCGAGAACCTCTTCGTCAGGATGGCTCCCGAGGCCGCGCATCAGGTCGAGTTCGCGAACATCCACAAGTTGGCGCTCGGCATCCTCAGAGAACGCGGCACGTCTGTCCGCATCGACCCGAAGGCGGCTGATGCTGCGTTCGCCGAAGCGTGGGCAGGGAGAAGCGAAGGAGGCGCTCTCGGCTCCTCGAGGATGTCCTCCGACTACTGGCGAGACGAGATCACCTACGTCATCAAGGGCCGTGGCATCCGCACGTTCGAGCAGTACGCGGACCTGGCGCGCGTGGGACGCAGGCACCGCCTGACGGTCGATCAGCGCAGGAGCGTCTGGTCCCTCTACGAGCGCTACGACGCGGGACTCCGTCGACGGAAGGCGATCGACTTCGCTGACGTCATCCTGATGGCGCTCTCCAGCGTCAGAACCACGCCGATCACGGGGTACGGCGCTGTCCTCGTTGATGAGGCGCAGGACCTCACCTGCGCCATGGTCGCCTTCCTCCACAGCCTGGTCGGAAACCGGCCCGATGGTCTTACCCTCATCGGCGACGGCCAGCAGACCATCTACCCCGGGGGCTACACGCTCTCCGAGGTCGGGATCTCCCTGAGCGGTCGAGGAGTCGTCCTCGACGTGAACCACCGGAACACAGCGGAGATCCTCGCCTTCGCGAACGCCGCAGTGCTCGGTGACGAGTACGCGGACATCGAGGGAACGGGCCAGACCATCGACGGTGTCGAGACCGTCGAACGTACGGGCCCAGCGCCTGTACTCTCCAGGCACGAGACCTGGGCCGAGCACGACGCTGCCGTCGTCGAGCGAGTCCGCGACGTGATGCACCTCATCGGCGTGAGGCGGGGTGACATCGGCGTCCTGACCGCCACGACCTGGGACGCCACCACCATGAAGGCGTCACTGGTCGCCGCCGGCATTCCCGCCATCGATCTCCTCGACTACGACGGTCAGCACACGGACGCCGTCAAGGTCGGAACAGTGAAGCGAGCCAAGGGCCTCGAGTTCAAGCAGGTGCTGCTGGCGCGAGTCAAGGCGGAGCTGCTGGAGCACGACACGCCTGCACCCTCCTCGGAGACGGAGCGAGAACGCCGCGAGCTCGACCGGCGGGAGCTGTACGTCGCGATGACCCGGGCCCGCGACGGCCTCTGGGTCGGCACGCGCACATAAGAAGTGTTCCCGGTGCCGTGAGAGCAAGCGGCCTCAGGGCCTCGCTCAGGTCGAGAAGTAACGCCTCACGTAGGCACGCATCCCTGCATCGACGGCATAGATGTACGTTCCCCTGATCCCCCGCGTGAGCAGCACTCCGTAGATGTTGCTGATGAACTCACGCAGCTCGCCGTCTGTGTAGGACCGCCCGAGTTGCTTGTTGTTCTCTGCACCCTTGGTGTCGAAGTACGAAGCGCGATCGATGAAGAGTTCGTCGCGGTCGACGTCGTACCGGAGGTCTCGGCCGATGACGACGCCGGCATAGTTCAGGTCGTAGCCCTGGACGGTGTGGATCGACCCGACCTCCTCCAGCGCTCCGCGCGAGGCGATCCAGTCCTTGGACGTGCCGTTCCACTTCAGGGCGACGCCGTCGAGCTCGATGTCGGCTGCCTCGGGGTCCTTCCTCGAAGCCCACCGCCAGGCGTAGCCCGCAACGAGTCGGGCCAGGCCGTGCTCAGCATCACGTGCTCGGATCTCCTCGTGCATCTTCGCCAGGTCGTCGAAGACCCGGAGGTCATAACCCTCGAAGCTCCTGGGCACGACGTCGCCCACGGCGTGCCCCGCACGAGCAATCCGGAGAACGTCCCGCACGTATCCCACGTAGTCAGCGCCGGCCTGGACGCGCATCTGCGTCGATAGCCGATAGTGCCGCCCACGGGCGTGCGCGTCTTCGAGAAGCTCGACGACGGACTCCTTCGACAGATCGGCCGGCCGCACGCTCTGGGCCTCGTCGACGAACAAGATCTGGTGACGGCTCTTGGCTCGGATCCAGTCGAGCTGCGTCTTTGAGAGGTCGTCAGCGCCGTAGAGGCGTTCGTTGATCAGCGGGAACTTCGCGTTGAGCACGCCCGTCGACTGGTTCGCCCGCTGATTCAGACGATGGGCTTCATCGACCAGGAGCAGGTCCCAGTCACCGTCGGACTGACCGACCTCGAACGGCGTCAACACCATGGCTGGGTCGAGCCCAGGCGTCTTGCGGAACACTCGCTTGATCGACTCGCGGAGTGACTGCTGGGGCACGACCATGCCGACGCGCAGATCCGCCAACAGAGCCGGGTACTCACCCAAGAAGAAGTCGGCGAAGAGCGAGTCCCCGTCGAAGTCGTCCGAAGGAGGCGTGGAGCCGATGTCGACGAGCAGCTTGAGCAGGTAGATGGCGACGACGGTCTTGCCCGTGCCCGGGTGCCCCTGGATGACGATCGTGTCGCCCCGCGCTTCGCGGAGGTCGACGAAGAGGCCTTCGAGGATGTCCTCAAGAGCTGCGGCTTGGTCTTGCGTCAGAGCCTTGAACGGCGACAACTTGAAGAGATCGCTGTTCTCGATCTCTGGGATCGGCCGCGTGAAGACTCCCTCGGATCTGAGCTGCTGCACGACGGCCGTGAACAGGCCTCGGTACCGCTCACGGTCGTAGTAGTTGGCCGAGGTGATGCCGTCGTTGCGGTTCAGCACGCTGTAGGCGCCATCGGCTGAGAACAACTGGATGAGCCTCGACTCCAGGTCGAGGCACGCAGACTTGTTGAAGGTCTCATCGACGACTACTCGGACTGTGTCGAGCTGGCGCTTGTCCGGGCTCGCGAGATGCTGCCTCATCCGACCCGCACCGTTACGGGTCTCGCCCACGTAGATGTCTCTCAGCCGTTCGTGCGGGTGCCGGCTGGTCCGGTGGGGCCTGGACTGATCGAGGACGTAGACGACAGGCCAGTCCACGTTGCGCGCATCGGTCAGGGCCCAGAGGTCGATGGCCTCTCGGTCGAAGGGAACTCGGACGATCTCAGAGGGCATCGTATTTCGTGCTCCGACCCCGGGCTCCGTCCACAGGATATTTCTCCCGAGTGACGGCGAGTTTCTGCAGAACGATCTGCTCCGGGTCCACGCCGAGCTTGTCAGCGAGGAGCAGACAGTAGGTCAGCACGTCCGCCAACTCGTCCTGCACGCGGTCAACGTCGAATTCGGCTCCCCACTGGAAGCACTGCAACAACTCGCCGGCCTCGACGGCGACGCTCTTGGCCAAGTTCTCCGGTGCGTGGAACTGCTCCCACTGACGCTCCGCAGTGACCGCCTTGATCGCATCCATGGTTGCCCTGCCAGTCATGCGACCGACCGTATCAGTGGCATTGACCGAGCTCGGCAAGCGGGGACGCTCGCGGTGGAATGGCCCATTCCCTGCCGTGGCCTTTACGCGCTAACACCGGCACCCGCGATGCGACGCATGAAGTAATTGGTCGGGCTGACAGGATTTGAACCTGCGACCCCTTGACCCCCAGTCAAGTGCGCTACCAAGCTGCGCCACAGCCCGAGAATTCGTTTCCGAAGAAACAATTTCTTGGTGTTGCCCCGACCGAGGCAACCCGACAAGCATAGCGGATGAACGGGCCCCGTCTTGCCACCTGTAGCTCCGGCGCAGGATGGCGTGGCGACGGCGCCGGTCACCCAGGACTGAGCAATGATCGACTCGTGACGATTGCGACGTGGGTCGAGACGGAGGCCGCTCGTCGGTCGGCACTGTGGCGTGAGCTCCTCGCCCGGGGCGGAGCGCGACGACTCAGTCCCAAGGACGACATCGAGGCGAGAGGGCTCTATCGCGGCCAGGCCGGCATCTTCGCCGACATGAAGGCCGAGTGGGCGAGGGACGGACCGGGGCCCGTCGCGCTCACGCTCGTCCACACTGGCACCTCTTATGACGACGACCTCACGGACGAGGGCCTGCTCTACCACTACCCCTCGACCAATCGTCGGGGAGCGCACGATTCGAACGAGATCACGGCCGTCAAGACCGCGCAAGCTCTGGGCCTGCCGGTCTTCGTCATCTCTCCCGAGCCCGGGGCCGCTTCACTGCGCCGAGTCCGCCTCGGCTACGTCGGCGAGCACGACGACGCCCAGCGAGTCTTCGTCGTCACGTTCTTCGACGAACCGCTTCCCCTGCCCAGACCCTCTGAGCTCCCCGCCGACGACCGTGCCCTCATCCTCTTCGAGCAACTCCCCACACGCACGACGCGCCTCGTCGCTGAACGCCCCAATCAGCTGCGCTTCCGCATCCATGTCCTGCAGCGCTACGGACCGCGGTGCGCCTTCTGCGACATCGACTCCGAGCACCTCGTCCAGGCCGCTCACATCGCCCCGAAGAGTCTCGGCGGCATCGATGAGGCCGCCAACGGTCTTCCACTCTGCGCCAACCACCACCTGGCATTCGATCGCTTCCTGGTCATCGTCGACCCCGACACGCAGCGACTGAGCTACGCGCCGGGCACGGATGCCGAGGCCCTCCGCATCACGCGCGAGGCCCTCACGCACCTGCCTCAGCGTCCGAGCCCGAGGGCGTTGGACGCCCTGTACCGGACCAGGGCCGCACAGAAGGCGATGAGCCGATGGTCGAGGCCGGGTGACGACCGCGACGACGCCTGAGGCCGGCACCGTCACCCCTCCTTCAACCCGTCTGCGCGATCCCCGTCACGACGTGCCGCTGCAGGAAGAGGAACATCACGATCACCGAGTTCGCCCGAACACCAGAACCGCCGCCGGGGCGATCTCGTCGGCACCCGCCGCCACGAGGAGGCGCGGAACGTGTTACGCAGACCACCGATGACAGGCGCGCCCCGCGCCCCCGAGCCCCGCTCGCCTCTGTTGCGCCCCGTTACGGGCACCGCGCGGGCAGCGCCGCCCGCGCCCTACCGTCGTGCCCATGCCCGCTGACCCGACCACCGCCTCCCGCGCCCTGCCGCTGCGCCTGCGCGGCGTCGGCCGCACCTTCGGGCGCGACGTGCTGCGCGGGCTCGACCTCGACGTGACGGCCGGCGAGATCGTCGCCGTGCTCGGCCCCTCCGGCTGCGGCAAGTCGACCCTGCTGCGCCAGATCGGCGGGCTCGACCAGCCCGACGTCGGCACCGTGCAGATCGCCGACGACGCAGCGCGACCGGCCGACCAGCGGTGCGCAGTCGCGTTCCAGGAGCCGCGCCTCCTGCCCTGGCGGACCCTCCGCGGCAACGTCACCCTCGGCCTGCCCCGTCGAGGGCCCGACGGGTCGTCGCTGAGCAAGGCAGCGAAGGAGGCGCGCCTCACCGAGCTCCTCGACCTCGTCCAGCTCGGAGCAGCAGGCGACCTCCGCCCCCGCGAGGTCAGCGGCGGCATGGCCCAGCGCGCCAGCCTCGCCCGGGCGCTCGCCCGCGAGCCCGCGGTGCTGCTGCTCGACGAGCCGTTCGGCGCCCTCGACGCCCTCACCCGGCTGCGCATGCAGGACCTGCTGCTCGACGTCCACGCCTCCCTGCCGACGACCGTCGTGCTCGTGACGCACGACGTCGACGAGGCGCTCTACCTCGCCGACCGCGTCGTGCTGCTCGCTGATCTCGCCGCGAGCACCGGAGGCGCGACCAGCGTCCAGCGCATCGTGACCGTCCCGGGTGCCCGCCCCCGCGACCGCGACGCCCCCGAGCTCGCCGCCCTCCGGCAGGAGCTGCTCGAGGGCCTCGGCGTCCACCGCGCCCACGCCCGGACCGCCTGACCGGCCACCGTCCCGGCCGGCCGGCCACCCCGCCCCATCACCCCCACCACCCACCCCACCAGCCCCGCCCCCGACAGCACGGAGACGACCATGACCCGCCACCGCACCTCCCCCTCGCGCCGCACCCGCGCCTCCTTCGCGGCCCTCGGCATGACGGCCGTCGCGGCGCTGGCCCTCACGGGCTGCGTCGCCGGCGAGGACTCCGACGGCGACGCGGCGGCCGCGGCCGGCGGCGACGCCAGCGCGAGCACCGCCGAGTGGAGCGCCGACACCCTCGACGTCGACTTCGCCACCTACAACCCGCTGAGCCTGATCGTGAAGGACCAGGGGTTCATCGAGGACGCCCTCGGCGACGACGTCACCGTCACCTGGACCCAGTCGGCCGGCTCGAACAAGGCCAACGAGCTGCTGCGCGCCGGGGCCGTCGACGTCGGCTCGACCGCCGGCTCGGCCGCCCTGCTCGCCCGCTCGAACGGCTCCCCCATCAAGACGATCGACATCTACTCGCAGCCCGAGTGGTCGGCCCTCGTCGTCCCCGGCGACAGCGCGATCACCGACGTCGCCGACCTCAAGGGCAAGACCGTCGCCGCGACGAAGGGCACCGACCCCTACTTCTTCCTGCTGCAGGCGCTCGAGGCGAACGGCCTCAGCCCTCAGGACGTCACGGTGCAGAACCTCCAGCACGCCGACGGCCGCGCCGCCCTCGAGAACGGCAGCGTCGACGCCTGGGCCGGGCTCGACCCGATCATGGCCGCGAGCGAGGCCGAGTCGGGCACGAAGCTGCTCTACCGCAACGTCGACTTCAACACCTACGGGTTCCTCAACGCGACGGAGTCGTTCCTCGACGAGTCGCCCGACCTCGCCCAGGTCGTCGTCGACGCCTACGAGGAGGCCCGCGCCTGGGCCGAGGAGAACCCCGAGCAGACCGCTGAGATCCTCGCCGGGGTCGCCAGCATCGACCCCGCCGTCGCGACGAGCGTGCTCGACCGCACCCACTTCGACGTCGACCCGGTGCCCGGCGACGACCAGCGCGCCGTGCTCGAGAAGGTCGCGCCCATCCTCGTCGAGTCGGGCGACGTCGCCTCCGAGGGAGCCGTCGACGACGCCCTCGACTCCCTCTTCGACGACACCTACGCGAAGGCCGCGACGGCGTCGTGACCGACCAGTCGCTCCCGATCGACGGCCGCCGGGCCGAGTCGCTCGCCGTCGTCGAGGCCGCGGCCGCGGACGCGCGCGCCGGCGGTGCTGCCGGGTCCGGTGCCGGGGCCCGGTCGGGCTCGCAGGAGTCGCGGGCCGGCACCCCCGCACCGTCCCGCTCCCGGCGCCGCGGCCTGGCACTGCTCGGGGCGATCCTGCCCGTCGCCCTCGTGCTCGCGTGGGTGCTCGCCACCACGGTCGGCGATGTCCCGGCCTACAAGGTCCCCTCGCCGCTCGACGTCTGGACGGCGGGCGTGCAGCTCGCCGGCACCGGGCAGCTCGGCCAGTACGTCGCGATCTCAGTGCAGCGGGTGCTGATCGGCTTCGCGGTCGGCTCGGTCGTCGGCCTCGTGCTCGGCGCGGTGGTCGGGCTGTCGCGGGTCGGCGAGGCGCTGCTGGCGCCGTCGATCGCCGCGGTGCGCGCGGTACCGTCGCTGGCCTGGGTGCCGCTGCTCATCCTCTACCTCGGCATCGGCGAGGACTCGAAGATCACCCTGATCGCGATCGGTGCGGCCTTCCCCGTGTTCACCACGGTCGCCGGCTCGCTCCGGCACGTCGACCCCCACCTCGTGGAGGCGGGCCGCGCCTACGGCCTCGGCCCCGTCTCGCTCTTCGCCCGGGTGCAGCTGCCGGCCGTGCTGCCGTCGCTCGTGTCGGGGCTCCGGCTGGCCCTGGCGCAGTCGTGGCTGTTCCTCGTCGCGGCCGAGCTGATCGCCTCGTCGATGGGCCTCGGCTTCCTGCTCTCTGACTCGCAGGCGAACGGCCGCGTCGACCGGATGTTCCTCGCGATCATCCTGCTCGCCGTGCTCGGCACCCTCACCGACGCGGTGCTGAACCTCCTGCAGAAGGTCCTGCTCCGCCGCTGGCGCTAGCCGCGACGGCAGCGGCGGCGACAGCAGCAGCAGCAGCGACACCCGTCAGCGCCGGTCGCGCCCGCCCTTCGCCGGCCGCGGGAACGCCTCGCGCATGTGGTCGCTGGTCAGCAGGTCGCCGATCCCGATCATGATGAGCGAGAAGACGATCTGCTCGACGACCATCCAGAACGGGTACAGCCCGGGGATGGTCGCGACGACGAGCGTGACGATCGGGAAGATGCGGCTGAACAGCCTCAGCCGGGCGTAGGCCCACCACCAGCCGAGCTGGGCGCGCCAGGCGAAGACGTAGAGCGTCGCGGTGAGGAAGAGCACGACGGTCGACCGGAACCACACCGCCCACGGCACGTGCTCCCCGCGGGCCGTCAGCACGGCCGCGATGAAGATCGCGGTGAGGCCGACGACGGTCTCGGCGAGCAGCAGCCAGCGGATGCCCATGAACGCCCGCACCGTGCGCGGGTGCTCCCGCATGTCCTCGTGGATGACGTAGCTCGCCTGCCGCCCGCCCGCGAGGCGGTCCAGCCGGAGGCGCCGCCACAGCTCGTCGGCCGCATCGCTCAGCCGCGTGGTCGCCTCGGCACCCTCCCGGGGTCGCACCACGCCGTCTCGCACAAGTCGCACGACCCCATCGTGCACCATCTCGCCCGCTACTCCGCCCGGATGTCCCACGCGTAGCCGTCGCGCTCGGGCACGAGCTCGAAGCAGGGCCCGAACGACATGATCTGGACGACGTCGCCGAGCATGCCGACCATGTAGCTCTGCGCCCCCGACCCCACGAGGTAGAAGCCGTCGCCGGCCTGGCGGGGGTCACCGACGACGACCGAGAACTCGGAGGCGCGCGCCCACGTCGCCCGGAGGCGCTCGGCCATCTCCTCGAAGTCGGGGGGCCGCGACACCCGCACCGTCGTGTGGCTCGCCCACGAGACGCCCCCGTTCGAGCAGTCCATGATGACGCCGCTCGTGTCGGGCTCGACGGCGAGCACCAGCTCGGCGGGTACGAACGAGGCCAGGTCGGCCTCGACGGCCTTGACGTCGACCTTGATCTCCGCCAGCGGCTGCCGCGAGATCGGCACCGGCGTCCGGTCGGCACGGGGCCCTGTCAGCATGGAACATCCTCCCGTCGCCACCGCGACCACCGAGGCCACGGCGACGACCGCGACCGACCTGTGCAGCACCCTCATCGGGGCCACACGTCCTTGCGCTCGAGCTCCGCCAGCAGCTGACCGAGCACGAGCCTGTTCTCGACCTCGGTCGTCGCGACGAGGCCGTGGTTGGCCGCGAGCACCTCGAACCACTCCGTGACCGGCGAGCCGAGCTCGAGAGCGCGGTCTCCGTCGCTCTCGAACACCTGGTCCTCGAAGACCACCATCGACTGGGGGTCCCTCCCCGCGTAGACACCGCCGGTCGCCTGGGCCAGCCCGAGGGCGTCGCGGTAGCGCAGCGAGTCGTACTCGGTCGACGGGTCGGGCTGCCAGTCGTCGACGGCGCCCGCCCCCGCGAGCGACACCACGTGGTCGTACCGGGCCCCGGCCACCTCCGAGGCCAACACGTCGGCGAGGCCCCAGCTGTGCCCGACGGCGACCTCGACGGGCGGCGCCGACCGGAAGAGCGGGTCGGCGTGCAGGCCCCGCTGGAAGGCGGCCAGGCGGTCTCCCGACTCGCGGGCGTAGCCCTGGTCGTTCGCCTCGAGCAGGCCGGGCACGAGGCCCATCGTCTCCGTCGGGGCGACCACGCCGCCCCCTCCGGGGAAGCGGCCGTCCTTGTAGACGAAGGCGACGCTGTCGACGGAGTCGGTCTCGACGAGCCAGGTGCCCACCGACTGCGTGCCCCCGCTCTCCGCCCAGAACCCCGTCATCTCCGAGAACGTGCCGGGCACGTACGTGTACACGCGCTCGGGCGGAGCCTCCCAGTCGCCGACCATCTCGACGATGCGGTCGCCCTCGCGGTCCCACGTGTAGAGCTGCACCGCCGGCGGCACCGCCGCGGCACGCGCGAGGTACTCGTTTCCCTCCGCAGCGCCGTCACGAGCCCGTCCATCACGGCGCCTCGCTCCGGGTCGTCGAGCACCCCCGCGATCGTCCGTTCGTTCTCGGCGATCTGTCGACGCGCGGCGATCCCGTTGGCCCGGACCCGCGCGCTCGGCGGCAGGCCGTCCAGCGCGCCGAAGAGGCCGGGCGCCCCCGCCAGCAGCGCCCGCTGCGCCGCGGAGAAGCCGTCCTCGTCGAGCGCGACGTCGACGCCGAGCGACTCCCACCAGCCGCGCACCTCCTCGGGCGACGCCTGGCCGACGAGCACGGCCAGCAGCGGCACGTCGGCCAGCAGCGACGCCAGCTCGAACGGCGTCAGCCCCGCCACGACCCCCAGCGCACCCTCCGGGCTCGTGACGCCGCGGGCGGCGTCGGCGGTCTCGACGAGCGCTCCGACCGCTCCCCCGCCGTGCAGGGCCGAGAGGAGGCGGTGGTCGGCGGCCCGCCGCCGGTCGACGAGCTCGGCCCACCGTCGCCCCACGACGCCGAGCTCGGCGACCGCGTCGACGATCCGCCGCTCGAGGGCCGACCGCTCGACGTGCCGGTGATCGGCGGGCGTCGAGACCCCGGGCAGATCGACCCGCAGCTCCGCCTCCGCCTCGAGGACGACCAGGGTGGCCGACGCGTCGTCCCGCGCCTCCTCCGCCCTCGCCCGCGCCTGCTCGAGCAGCCGCTGAGCGGCGGCGATGTCGACGAGCTCCCTCGCGTAGCCCTCGAGGGCGACGCCGTGCTCGTCGACCGTCGACAGAAGCACGTCGAGCTCCCGCACGATCGCCTCCGCCTCCGCGACGAAGGCACGACCCGACTCGGCCCGCCACGAGGTCGCCGCCCACTCGCCACAGCGCACCGCGTGGTAGCGCCCGAGGTCGAGGTCGTCGACCTTCTCCCGCCGCCAGCGCGCGAGCCGCTCGACCTCGGCGGCGTCGCCCCGGCCGGGGTCACCCTCGTGCCCGGTCACCGTCGACCGCCCCCTACCGCCCCCGCCAGGCCTGCCGTGCCCGCTGCCACGCCCGCCGTGCCCGCCGCCACGCCCGCCAGCGACTCGTCCGCCGCGCGCAGCTCCTCCGCGAAGCGGCGCGGCAGCCGCGCCGCGTCCGTGATCGCCGCGACCAGGCGGTCGACCCGGCGTGCCAGGTGGCGGCTCACCTCCGCGAGGGCGGCCGCGACCTCGCCCGAGCCGAGCGCCGCCGTGCAGTCGCCCGTCAGCTGATGGGAGAAGGGCAGGTCGTCGCGCGCGTGCGCCATCACCTCGCTCATCTCGCCCAGCGCGTCGAGATCGACGCTCACCCCTGTCGTCATGCCGCAGCCCTCCGCATCGCCGTCGATATACGTCATGTGACGTACGGACGACCCTAGCAACACGAACGCCCGGCGTGGACGGGGTCCACACCGGGCGTCGTGCTCCAGCGGCTGTGAGGGGAACGGCCCGGGGGCCGCCCGGTCAGGGGCGCTTGCGCTTCTCGCGCACCCGCATGTTCACCGTGATGGGCGTGCCCTCGAAGCCGAAGATCTCGCGCAGGCGGCGCGTGATGAAGCGGCGGTACTGCGGGTCGAGGAAGCCGGTCGTGAACAGCACGAAGGTCGGCGGGCGGTTGGCCGCCTGGGTGCCGAACAGGATGCGCGGCTGCTTGCCCGAGCGCAGCGGGTGCGGGTGCTCCGCGACCAGCTCGGCGAGCAGGGCGTTGAACTTGCCGGTGGGGATGCGGGTGTCCCACGAGTCGAGCGCGAGCTCGAGGGCGGGCACGAGCTTCTCGAGGTGGCGGCCGGTGCGGGCCGAGATGTTGACGCGCGGCGCCCACGACACGTGGTCCAGGTCCTGCTCGATCTCGCGCTCGAGGTAGCGGCGGCGGTCGTCGTCGAGGAGGTCCCACTTGTTGAAGGCGAGCACGAGCGCGCGGCCCGACTCGAGCACCAGGTCGATGATGCGGAGGTCCTGCGTCGAGATCTGCTCGGTGACGTCGATGACGACGACGGCGACCTCGGCCTTCTCCAGCGCGGCCGACGTGCGGAGCGACGCGTAGAAGTCGGCGCCCTGCTGCAGGTGGACGCGCTTGCGGATGCCGGCCGTGTCGACGAAGGTCCACACGCGTCCGGCGATCTCGACCTGCTCGTCGACCGGGTCACGGGTGGTGCCGGCCAGCTCGTTGACGACGACCCGCTCCTCCCCCGCGGCCTTGTTCAGCAGCGAGCTCTTGCCGACGTTCGGGCGCCCGAGGATGGCGACGCGGCGGGGGCCGCCGATCTCCTCCTTCGCGACGGTCGAGACGGCGGGCAGCTTGGTCATGACCAGGTCGAGCAGGTCGGCCACGTTGCGGCCGTGCAGCGCCGACGCGGGGAAGGGCTCGCCGAGGCCGAGCGACCAGAGCGCGGCGGCCTCCAGGTCCTTCCGGGCGTCGTCGCTCTTGTTGGCGACGAGGATGACGGGCTTGTGCGAGGCGCGGAGCATCCGCACGACGGCCTCGTCGGTGGCGGTCGCCCCGACGTTGACGTCGACGACGAAGAGCACGGCGTCGGCGAGGTCGACGGCGATCTCGGCCTGGAGGGCCACGGACCGGTCGATGCCGATCGCGCCGGGCTCCCACCCGCCGGTGTCGACGAGGGTGAAGCGGCGCCCACCCCACTCGGCCTTGTACGAGACGCGGTCACGGGTCACGCCGGGCTTGTCCTCGACGACGGCCTCGCGGCGGCCGAGGATGCGGTTGACCATCTGGCTCTTGCCGACGTTGGGGCGGCCGACGATCGCCAGCACCGGCAGGGCCGGCGCGTAGGTGAGCGCGTTCGGGTCCCACTCGCCGCCGTCGAGCACGTCGAGGTCGGTGTCGTCGAGCTCGTAGTCGGCGAGGCCGGCGCGGAGGGCGCGGGCGCGCTGCTCGGCGTCCTCGTCGGGGATCGTCTGGATCCGCTCGACCATCGAGTCGTCGAGCGCGGGGTACTTGTCGTCGTCTGCCATGGAGGCTCCTAGGAAGTGGGGGTGCTCGTCTGCACGAGCTCGACCACGGCCTGCACGGTCTGGTCGAAGTCGAGGTGGGTGGAGTCGACCGTCGAGACGCCGGGGGCGGCGGTCATGAAGTCGACGACCTTGCTGTCGAGCCGGTCGCGGGTCGAGAGCTGCCGAGCGGTCTCCTCGGCGCTCTGCCCGGTGACCTCGGCTGAACGCCTGGCCATCCTAGCTTCTTCGCTCGCCGTCAGCAGGATCCGCACCTGGGCGTCCGGCGCGACCACGGTCGTGATGTCCCGGCCCTCGGTGACGATGCCGGCCTTGTCGGTCGAGGCGATCACGCGACGGAACAGGTCGACCATGTAGCGCCGCACCTCCGGCACCTTCGCGACGTGGCTGACCGCGCCGGTGACGCGGGGCGTGCGGATCTCGTCGGTCACGTCGACGCCGTCGACGGTCACCGAGGAGGCGCGGTGCGGGTCGATCTCGATCGCGTACCGGAACGAGGGCAGCGCGCCCACGATCGCGTCCGCGTCGTCGAGGTCGACGGCCGTCTGCAGGGCGTGCAGGGCGAAGGCCCGGTAGGCGGCGCCGGTGTCCTGGTAGTCGTAGTTGAGGGCGATCGCCGAGGCGCGGCTGACGCTCGACTTGCCGCTGCCGGCGGGGCCGTCGACGGCGACGACGACGTGGCGGTGCACGGCCTCGGCGGTCTCGTCGCGCAGCTCGGCGGTGTGCGCCTCGCCGGCGGGGCCGCCGACGCCGTGCTCACCCGGCGAGCGCTCCACCCCGAGGTCGGCACCGGTCAGGTCGGCACCGGTGAGGTCGGCACCGGCGCCGCCGTCCGCGGCGCTCACGCGACACCTCCGACGACGGTCCAGCCGCGCTGCTGCAGCTCGGCGACGAGCCGGTCTTCTTGTTCGGGCACGATGGACACCTCCGCGAGTCCGACCAGCGCGCCGGGCGAGTGCTCCAGGCGCAGGTCTTCCAGGTTGACGCCGATCTCACCGATCTCGGTGAGCAGGCGGGCGAGCTGGCCCGGCGTGTCGTCG
Organism: Frigoribacterium sp. CFBP 13707; assembly: GCF_014842245.1. Classification (NCBI taxonomy): domain Bacteria; kingdom Bacillati; phylum Actinomycetota; class Actinomycetes; order Micrococcales; family Microbacteriaceae; genus Frigoribacterium; species Frigoribacterium sp. CFBP 13707. Next base: position 15,186 of record NZ_JACYVL010000003.1, on the reverse strand, counting down.
ACCATGACGACCACCGAGCGGAACTGGGTCGACTGGCCGTGCTTGCCGGGCAGCCGTGAGACGCCGGCGTTGCCGGCTCCGATGAGGTCGGCCACCGCACGACGTGCGCCGGGGGCCGAGGGGGCGTCGAGCGCGGCGACGACGCCGTCGAGGTCGTCGCGCAGCTCGCGGAGCACCGCGGCGACGCGCGGCGCGTTCGCCCCGAGGATCTGCACCCACAGGGCCGGGTCGCTGCTCGCGATGCGCGTGACGTCGCGCACCCCGCCGCCGGCCAGGGCGAGGGACGCGTCGGGCGCGTCGCGCAGACGGGCCGCCGTGAGGCTCGCCACGACCTGCGGCACGTGGCTGACGAGGGCGACGCCGGCGTCGTGCTCCTCCGGCGTCATCTCGATCGGGGTCGCCCCGAGGTCGAGCGCGAGGTCCTCGACGAGGGCCGCGCGCCGGTAGCTGATGTCGTCGTGCCCGGCGATGACCCACGGGCGGCCGACGAAGAGGTCGGCGCGGGCCGAGACGGCCCCGCCGCGCTCGCGCCCGGCCATGGGGTGCGAGCCGATGTAGCGCGAGACGTCGGCGCCGAGGGCGACGAGCTCGTCGAGGGGCAGGCCCTTGACCGACGCGACGTCGGTGACCAGCGCCTCCGGGTGGGCCTGCAGCTCGCGGTGCACGATCTCGGCGGTGACGTCGGGCGGCACCGCGACGACGACGAGCACGGGGGCGTCGTCGGCGGCGGGCACGCGGCCGGCGCCGTAGTCGACGGCGAGCGCGCGCGCCGACGGCGAGACGTCGTCGAGCACGACGTCCACCCCGTGCTGGCGCAGGCGCAGGCCGATGCTGGTGCCGAGCAGGCCCGCGCCCACGACGCGCACCTGGCCGGCGAGGCGGCGGCTGCCGTCGACGAGGTCGCCGACGGTCACCGCCGTCGCCGGCTCAGGCAGCGTCGAGGAGTCGCGGGTCGGGTCGGTCACGACCGGCCGCCTCCCCGGGGCCCGCGGCCGTCGCCGTCGGGGCGGCCGCGGTACGGACGGTCGCCGCCGCGGTCGTCGCGACGGTCGTCACGGCCCTGGTAGCCGCCGCGCGAGGGCCCGCCACGGTCGTCACGACCCTGGTACCCACCCCGCGAGGGCCCGCCACGGTCGTCACGGCCCTGGTAGCCGCCGCGGTCGCCCGAGCGGTCGTCACGACCCTGGTACCCCCCACGCGAAGGCCCGCCACGGTCGTCGCGACCCTGGTAGCCGCCGCGCGACGGCGCACCACGGTCGCCCGAGCGGTCGTCACGACCCTGGTACCCGCCGCGCGAGGGCGCACCACGGTCGCTCGACCGGTCGTCGCGACCCTGGTAGCCGCCCCGCGAGGGGCCGCCACGGTCGTCACGACCCTGGTACCCACCACGCGAAGGTCCGCCACGGTCGCCCGAACGGTCGTCACGGCCCTGGTACCCGCCGCGCGACGGCGCACCACGGTCGTCACGACCCTGGTAGCCACCGCGAGGAGGCGCGCCACGGTCGCCGGAGCGGTCGTCACGACCCTGGTACCCGCCGCGGTCGCCCGTGCGGTCGTCGCGGACGGGGTAGTCACGGCCTCCGCGGCCGGCGCCGGGGCCACCGGCGCGGACGCCGGAGGGACGGCCCGTGCGCGGGTCGCGGTTCGCGTCGCGGTTCGGGTAGCCCGCCGCGCGCTCCTCGCCGGCGCTCAGCGGACGGTCGCCGCCCCGCGACGCACCGCCACGGTCGTCGCGGGAGACGAAGCCCCCGCGCTCAGGACGCGAGCCACGGTCGTCGCGCGACACGAAGCCACCGCGGTCGGGCCGCCCGCCACCGTCGTCGCGACCCTGGTAGCCGCCACGCTCGGGTCGCCCGCCACGGTCGTCGCGACCCTGGTAGCCACCACGCTCGTCACGGGCCGGACGCCCGCCGCGGTCGTCACGGCCCTGGTACCCGCCACGGTCGTCGCGCGCGGCCGGACGGCCACCGCGGTCGTCGCGACCCTGGTACCCACCGCGGTCGTCGCGCGCCGGGCGCGCACCGCGCTCGTCGCGGGGCTCGCGGCGGCCGGCCTGCTGGCGGCGCACCTCGGCCCGGCGCGACGGAGCGGCCGAGGCGTCGCCCGTGAAGCCGGACGGCCCGCGGCGGCGCTTTGCGTCGCGAGCGTCGGTCTCGGGGTCGAACTCCTCGTCGTCCTCGTCGTAGTACTCCTTCTCGACCTCGGCCTCGTCGAGGGGCACCTCGACGACGTCGGCCTCGTCGACCGGCGCGTCGGCGCTCTCGGTGACGGGCATCGCGTCGACGCGGGGCGACGGGGAGGCGTCGCGCGAGATGGTGAGGATGGCGCCGAGCTCCGCCTTGTTCAGCGAGCGCATGTGGCCGACCTTGAGCGTGCCGAGGTGCAGCGGCCCGAACGACCGGCGCACCAGGTCGATGACCGGGTGCCCGACCGCCTCGAGCATGCGGCGCACGACGCGGTTGCGCCCCGAGTGCAGGGTGATCTCGATGAGCGACGAGTCGGCGGAGCGCGACAGCCCCGCGCCTCCCCCGACCACCGCGGCCTTGTCGGCCGCGATCGGGCCGTCGTCGAGCTCGACGCCCGAGAGCAGCTCGGCGATGACGGCCGGGGTCACGAGGCCCTTGACCTTCGCGATGTAGGTCTTGGTGACGCCGAACGACGGGTGGGCCAGCACGTGGGCGAGCTCGCCGTCGTTCGTGAGCAGCAGCAGTCCGCTGGTCTCGACGTCGAGGCGGCCGACGTTGAAGAGGCGCTCCTCGTAGTCGCTGGTGAACTGCGTCAGGTCGGGGCGGCCGTTCTCGTCGCTCAGGGTGCTGACGACGCCGACCGGCTTGTTCAGCATCACGTAGCGGCGCGTCGAGTCGAGCTGGACGGCCGTGCCGTCGACGACGACCTTGTCGGTCGCGGGGTCGATGCGGCGACCGGCCTCGGTCACGACCTTGCCGTTGACCGTGACGCGGCCGGCGGCGATCAGGTCTTCCGAGACGCGGCGCGAGGCGACGCCGGCGGCGGCCATGACCTTCTGGAGGCGCTCGCCCGAGGGCAGGTCGTCAGAGGTGGGGGTGGTGTCAGTGGGCATCGTCGAATCCTCCGGATCCGTCGGAGAGGAGCGGGGAGATCAGCGGGAGCTCGTCGAGCGAGCTGATGCCGAGGTGGGTCAACAGGAGTTCCGTCGTTTCGTAGGTGGTGGCGCCCGTCTCGGGATCGGTGGACGATTCCGTGACCAGGCCTCGACCCAGCAGCGTGCGGACGACCGAGTCGACGTTCACCGCGCGGATCTGCGCGATGCTGCTGCGGGTGATGGGTTGCTTGTAGGCGATGACCGCCAGCGTCTCGAGAGCCGCCTGCGACAGTCTGGACGGGTTCTGCGTCATCACGAAATCCCTGACGACGGGGTCGTGCTCCTCGCGGACGTAGAACCGCCAGCCGACGCCGACCTCGCGCAGCTCGAAACCGCGCCGCACGCCGCCGTCCACGCCGTCGAAGTCGGCGACCAGCGCCTCCACCGCCCGGCGCACGACAGGGACGGGCTCGCCGACCGCGGTGGCGAGGTCGACGAGCGACTGCGGCTCGTCGGCGACCATCAGCAGCGCCTCCAGGCGCCGCTCGACGGCCACGGCGACGGTCGTCACAGGGTCAGCCGTCACAGGGTCAGCCGTCATAGTCGGCCCCCAGCGCGGCGAGGCTCTCGTCCGTCCAGGTCTCGGCGACCCAGCGCACGCTGAGCTCCCCCAGCGGCTCGATCTGCTCGAACGACACCGACCCGTGCCGGTAGAGCTCGAGCAGCGCGAGGAAGCGGGCGACGACGACGCCCTTGACGTCGACCCCCGAGACGAGCTCGCGGAAGGTCAGCAGCCCGCGCCCGCGCAGCAGCGCGACGACGACGGCGGCCTGCTCGCGGATGCTGACGAGCGGCGCGTGCAGGTGGTCGAGGCCGATGGTCGGCACCTCGGCCGGGGTCAGCGCGAGCGTGGCGAGGGCGGCGAAGTCGTCGGGGCTGAGGGTCCAGACGAGCTCCGGCGTCGTGACCCGGTACTTCTCCTCGAGCCGCACCGACCGGGCGTGTCGTGCGGCCTCGGCGACCGACCGCTCGGCGAACCACTCGGCGGCGAGCTTGAACGCGCGGTACTGCAGCAGGCGGGCGAAGAGCAGGTCGCGGGCCTCGAGCAGGGCCACGTCCTCCGCGTCGACGAGCTCGCCCTGCGGCAGCAGCCCGGCGACCTTGAGGTCGAGCAGGGTCGCGGCGACGACGATGAAGCCGCTGGCCTGGTCGAGGTCGGCGTCGGTGTCGAGCCGTCGGAGGTGGGCGAGGAACTCGTCGGTGACGGCGCTCAGCGCGACCTCGGTGACGTCCATCTCGCGCTTGCTGATCAGCGTCAGGAGGAGGTCGAAGGGGCCGGTGAAGTTGTCGAGGGCCACGGCGAAGCCGGGCACCTCCGGCGGCACGGGGGCGTCGCCCCGCGTCGAGGCGGCAGCGTCCACCACGCCGCCCCGCTCGGGAGCGACGTCGACCGTCACCGTCGTGGCCGGCTCAGGCTGCGGCACCACGCGCGATCAGCTCTCGGGCCAGCTGGCGGTACGCCTGGGCCGCGGGGTGCTCGGGCGCGAACTTCGTGATCGGGGTCCCGGCGACGGAGGCGTCGGGGAACTTGACGGTGCGGCCGATGACGGTCTCGAGCACCTCGTCGCCGAACGCCTCGACGACGCGCTCGAGCACCTCGCGGCTGTGCAGCGTGCGCGAGTCGAACATCGTCGGCAGGATGCCGTCGAGCTCGATGGCGGGGTTGAGCCGGTCGCGCACCTTCTCGATCGTCTCGACGAGCAGGGCGACGCCGCGGAGGGCGAAGAACTCGCACTCGAGCGGGATGAGCACGCCGTGCGCCGCGGTGAGGGCGTTCACGGTCAGCAGCCCCAGCGAGGGCTGGCAGTCGATCAGGATGACGTCGTACTCGGCGCTGACCTGGCGGAGGATGCGCGCGAGGATCTGCTCGCGGGCGACCTCGTTGACGAGGTGCACCTCGGCGGCGGAGAGGTCGATGTTGGCCGGCATCACGTCGAGGCCCTCGACGCGGGTCGGCACGATGACGTCGTGTGCGTCGCGGACGGCGCCGATCATGAGGTCGTAGATCGTCGACTGGTCGTGCGACTGCACGCCGAGGCCGGCGGTGAGCGCGCCCTGCGGGTCGAAGTCGATGGCGAGCACGCGGCGGCCGTACTCGGCGAACGCGGCGCCCAGGTTGATGGTCGTCGTGGTCTTGCCCACGCCGCCCTTCTGGTTGCAGAGCGTGATGATGCGCGCGGGGCCGTGGCTCGCCAGCACGTCGGGCGTCGGGAACTCGGTGCGGGGTCGCCCCGTCGGGCCGTTCGCGGGGACGGCCGCCGGAGCGCTCTCGAAGAGGGCGGGTGTGCTCGGGGTCGGCTTGGTGCTCACGGGCTCCATAGTACGAGCGCCCCCGAGCGGGGCGCGGCTGCCGCGCCCGGCCCGTGCACAGGAAGCCTCATGCGGCAGGTGAAGGTCTGACGGCCTTCCGGGCCCGGGGGTGGGCGGTCGAGTACATGTCGCGGAGGGCGTCCGCCGTGACCAGCGTGTAGATCTGCGTCGTGGCCACCGACGAGTGCCCGAGCAGCTCCTGCACGACGCGCACGTCGGCCCCGCCCTCGAGCAGGTGGGTGGCGAACGAGTGGCGCAGCGTGTGCGGCGACACGTCGAGGCCGAGCTCGGCCCGGTCGGCCGCGCCGCTGATCACCAGCCAGGCGTTCTGCCGCGAGAGCCGGGCGCCCCGCGCGCCGAGGAAGAGCGCGGGGGTCGCGTCGCCCCGGGCCGAGAACTCGGGCCGGCCGCGCACCAGCCAGGCGTCGAGCGCCCGCCGGGCGTAGCTGCCGAGCGGCACGAGCCGCTGCTTGCCGCCCTTGCCGAACAGCCGCACGACGTCGCCCTCGACCACGTCGTCGACGTTCAGCGACACCGCCTCGCTGACCCGGGCGCCCGTCGCGTAGAGCAGCTCGAGCAGCGCTTTGTCGCGCACCCGCGCGGGCTCGTCGCCGTCGGTCGCCGCGAGCAGCGCCTCGACCTGGGCGACCGAGATCGCCTTGGGCAGCCGCGACGGCAGCTTGGGCGGCCGGGTCGTGGCGGCCGGGTCGACCTCGAGCAGCCCCTCCTCGACCAGGAACCTGTGCAGGCCCCTCACCGACGACAGCACCCGGGCCACGCTGGAGGCGCCGAGCGGCTTCTCCGGCCGGGTCGCCAGCGCGACGGGGAACGACGCCACGTCGCCCGGCTCGACCTCGTCGACCGAGTCCCGCCCGAGCGCCGCCAGGTGCGCCTGCCAGAGCACGAGGTCGCGGCGGTAGGCCGCGGTCGTGTTCGGGGAGAGGCCGCGCTCGACGGTGACGTGGCGCAGGTACCGGGCCACCGCCTCCTCGACGGTCGTCACGGCCTGCCGCCCCGTCGGGCCGTCAGCGGGCCGCGACCGCGGCGAGCGCCGCGATGCTGAGGATGGAGTTGTGCAGCCGGCCGGCGAGCACGCCCTCCACGACCTCGTCGAGGCTGACCCACCGCGTCACGATGTCGGCCTCCTCGTCGGAGCGGTCGAACGCCCCCTCGGTCGCGCTGACGCCCGTGGCCCGGTAGACGGTGACCATCTCGTCGTTGCCGCCGGGCGAGGTGTGGAACGAGACCAGCTCGTCCCACGTGGTCGCCTGGAGGTCGGCTTCCTCCATCAGCTCGCGCTTCGCGGCGTCGAGCTTGCTCTCGCCCTCGGCGTCGAGCAGCCCCGCGGGCAGCTCCCAGTCGCGCGAGCGGATGGGGTGGCGGTACTGCTGGATGACGAGCACGCGGTCCTGGTCGTCGACCGCCAGGACGGCGACGGCGCCCGTGTGCGCGACGTACTCGCGCACCATGGGCGAGCCGTTGTAGTCGACGGTGTCGCGGACGACGTTCCAGACCGCTCCCTCGAACACCGTCTCCGAGCTCGTCACCTCGGGGGCCGCGGGCTCGTCGCGCAGCAGCTCTCCCTCGGCGCCCATCAGGCCACGACCTCGGCGGCGTCCGTCACGCCGGGCGTGGCGCCGTCCGCGTCGTCGGCGAAGAGCTTGCTCGAGTTCTGACGCTCGAGCGACGCCTCGACCAGGCCGCTGAAGAGCGGGTGGGCGTGGTTCGGGCGCGAGCGCAGCTCGGGGTGCGCCTGCGTGCCGATGTAGAACGGGTGCACGGCGCGGTCGAGCTCGACGTACTCGACGAGGGTGCCGTCGGGCGACGTGCCGGAGAAGACCAGGCCGGCGTCGGCGATCTGCTGGCGGTACTGGTTGCTGACCTCGTAGCGGTGGCGGTGGCGCTCCTCCACCAGCTCCGAGCCGTAGAGCTCGGCGGCGAGCGAGCCGGTCTGCAGCGCGGCCGGGTACAGGCCGAGGCGCATGGTGCCGCCGAGGTCGCCGCCCGCGATGATGTCGACCTGCTCGGCCATCGTCGCGACGACGGGGAACTCGGTCTCGGGGTCGAACTCGGACGAGGAGGCGCCGGTCAGGCCCGCCTCGTTGCGCGCGTACTCGATGACCATGCACTGCAGCCCGAGGCAGAGGCCGAGCGCGGGCACGCCGTTCTCGCGGGCGAACTTCAGCGCGCCGAGCTTGCCCTCGATGCCGCGGATGCCGAAGCCTCCGGGCACGCAGATGCCGTCGACCTGGCTGAGCGCCTTCGCGGCGCCCTCCGGGGTCTCGCAGTCGTCGGAGGGGATCCACACGAGCTTGGCCTTCGCCTGGTGCGCGAAGGCGCCGGCCCGGAGCGCCTCGGTGACGGAGAGGTAGGCGTCGGGCAGGTCGATGTACTTGCCGACGAGGCCGATGGTGACCTCGTGCTTCGGCTGGTGCACCGCGTCGAGCACGGTCTGCCAGCCCGACCAGTCGACCTCGCCGGCCTTCTCGGTGAGGCCGAGGTGGCGGATGATGTAGCTGTCGAGGCCCTGGTCGTTGAGCATCGACGGGATGTCGTAGATGCTCGCGACGTCCTTCGCGTTGACCACTGCGTCCTCGTCGACGTCGCACATCAGCGCGATTTTGCGCTTGTTGGCGTCGCTGACGGGACGGTCGCTGCGGAGCACGAGAGCGTCGGGCTGGATGCCGATCGAGCGGAGCGCGGCGACGGAGTGCTGGGTGGGCTTGGTCTTCTGCTCGCCCGAGGCGCCCATGTAGGGCACCAGCGAGACGTGCACGAAGAAGACGTTCGACCGGCCGAGCTCGTGGCGCACCTGGCGGGCCGACTCGATGAACGGCTGGCTCTCGATGTCTCCGACGGTGCCGCCGACCTCGGTGATGATGACGTCGGGCTTCAGCTCGCCCTCGGCCTGCTGCCGCATGCGGCGCTTGATCTCGTCGGTGATGTGCGGGATCACCTGGACCGTGTCGCCGAGGTACTCGCCGCGGCGCTCCTTGGCGATGACGGTCGAGTAGATCTGGCCCGTGGTGACGTTGGCGGCCTGGTCGAGGTTGATGTCGAGGAACCGCTCGTAGTGACCGATGTCGAGGTCGGTCTCGGCGCCGTCGTCGGTCACGAAGACCTCGCCGTGCTGGAAGGGGTTCATCGTGCCCGGGTCGACGTTGAGGTACGGGTCGAGCTTCTGCATCACGACGCGGAGGCCGCGGGCGGTCAGCAGGTTGCCGAGGCTGGCGGCCGTGAGGCCCTTGCCGAGCGACGAGACCACGCCGCCGGTGACGAAGATGTGCTTCGTGACGGCCGCGGGAGCGGCTGCCGTGGACGAGGGGACCTCAGAAGGGCCCCCCCCGTCGATCGAGGAGGAATCAAGGCCCGAGTTCTGTTCGTTCACCACGGGGTTCCATCCTATGTCACGCGGAGGCCCGTCGGCACCCCGCTGTCGGGTCACGGGCGCCGGTCGGCGCCGGCGGAGGCCAGCTGGAGGAGCTCGCGGGCGTGGTCGAGCCCGCTCGCGCTGTCGGGCAGGCCCGAGAGCAGGCGTGCCATCTCGGCCACGCGCTCGTCGCCGTCGAGCTGCTGGACGCTGCTCGCGGTGACCTCGCCCGAGGCGTCCTTGACGACGCGGAGGTGGTTCGTGGCGAAGGCGGCGACCTGCGCGAGGTGCGTCACGACGATCACCTGGGCCCGTTCGGCGAGAGCCGCGAGGCGGCGGCCGATCTCGATGGCCGCGGCGCCGCCGACGCCGGCGTCGACCTCGTCGAAGACGAACGTCGGCACCTCGCTCGACCCGGCCATGACGACCTCGAGGGCGAGCATGACGCGCGAGAGCTCGCCGCCCGAGGCGCCCTTGCCGAGCGGGCGCGGCTCGCTGCCCGGGTGCGGGCGCAGCAGGAGCGCCACGGCGTCGGCCCCGGACGCGCCCAGCTCGCCGCGGGGCGAGACCTCGACGACGATCTCGGCGCCGGCCATCGCCAACGCGCGGAGCTCCGCGCTGACCCGGCTCGACAGGTCCGCTCCGGAGGCGCGGCGCAGGTCGGTGAGGACGCTCGCCCTGGTCTCCGCCTCCGCCCGGAACTGCTCGACCTCGTCGTCGAGCTGCGCGAGGCGGTCGTCGTCGCTGTCGAGCTCGACGAGACGGCGGCTGCCCTCGTCGAGCAGGCGCAGCGCGTCGTCGACCGTCGGGCCGTGCTTGCGGAGCAGCGAGCCGATCTCGGCCCGCCGCGTCTGGACGACCTCCAGGTCGCCGGCCGCGTCGGCGTCGAGGCTGCCGAGGTAGCTGGATAGCCGCGACGACGACTCGCTGACCTGGACGCTGACCTCGGCGAGCAGGTCGGCGATCGGCTGCAGCGCGGCGTCGTGCGGGGCCACCCGCTCGACCTGGCGCCGTGCCTCCTCGACGAGCGAGAGGACGTCGCGGGTGCCGTCGACCGCGTCGGTGGACAGGATCTCGTGGGCCAGCCCGGCGGCGAGCCTCAGGTCCTCGGAGTTGCTGAGCCGCTCGGCCGTGGCGTCGAGCTCGTCGAGCTCGCCCGCGACGGGCGAGACCGCCTCGATCTCGTCGATCGCCTCACGCAGCGCCTCGGCCTCGGCCCGGCGGGCGTCCCGGTCGCGGGTGATCTCGTCGAGCTCCGCCCGGGCGGCCTGCCAGGCGTCGTAGGCCGACCGGTACGACGTGGCCGCCTCGGCGAGCGGGGCGCCGCCGTGGGCGTCGACGGCGGCGCGCTGCGCCTGCGCCGACTTCAGCCGGATCTGCTCGCTCTGACCGTGCACCACGACGAGGTGGTCGGCGAGGTCGCCCAGGACGCCGATCGGGGCGGTGCGCCCGCCCACGACGGCCCGGCTGCGGCCCTCCGCCGAGACGACGCGGCTGAGGAACAGCTCGCCGTCGTCGACGTCTCCCCCGGCGTCGCGCACGCGCGAGACCACCGAGCCCTCCTCGGGCACGACCCAGCGGCCGTCGACGACCGCCTGGGCGCTGCCGGAGCGGACGATGCCGCTCTCGGCCCGCTGGCCGAGCAGGAGGCCGAGGGCGGTCACGACCATGGTCTTGCCCGCGCCGGTCTCGCCGGTGACGGCCGTGAACCCGGGGCCGAGGGGCAGGGTCGCCCGCCCGATGACGCCGAGGTCGCGGATCGCGATCTCCTCGATCACTCGGCGGCCGCCTGGTCGGGCCCGCGCCAGCCGGTGACCGGGAGGTGGAACTTCGCCACGAGGCGGTCGGTGAACGGCCCCTGGCGGAGGCGCGCCAGCAGCACCGGCTGCGTCGAGCGGGTGCACTCCACCCGGGCCCCGGGCGGCAGGTCGTGCTCGCGTCGGCCGTCGCACCAGAGGATGCCCTTGGCGTCGGTGCGGTTCATCACCTCGACGGCGAGGGTGGAGTCGGGGCCCACCACGAGCGGGCGGGCGAAGAGCGCGTGGGCGCTCAGCGGCACGAGGAGCAGCGCCTGCACCTCGGGCCAGACGACGGGGCCGCCGGCCGAGAACGAGTAGGCGGTCGACCCGGTCGGGGTCGACATGACGACGCCGTCGCAGCCGAAGGAGGAGAGCGGCCGCCCGTCGACCTCGATGACGACCTCGAGCATCCGCTCGCGGGACGCCTTCTCGACCGTCGCCTCGTTCATCGCCCAGGTGCGGTAGACGACCTCGCAGTCGGTGGTGACCGTGACGTCGAGGGCGAACCGCTCCTCCACGTCGTAGTCGGCGGCGAGGACGCGCTGCACCGTCTCGGTCATCTCGTCGCGCTCGCTCTCGGCGAGGAACCCGACGTGGCCGAGGTTGACGCCGATGATGGGCGACCGGGTGCCGCGCACGAGCTCGGCCGCGCGGAGGATGGTGCCGTCGCCGCCGAGCACGATGACGCACTCGAGCTGGTCGGCCAGGACGTCGTCGCCGAGGATGTGGACCTCGCCGACCTCGGGGGCCGCGACGCGGATGTCGTTCCACTCGTCGAGGGGCAGGACGGGCACGACACCGGCCGCGCGCAGGAGGCCGCAGACCTCCAGCGCCGCCCCGATGGAGTCCGGTCGCCCCGTGTGCGAGACGACGAGGATGTGTCGTGTCGAAGTGATCTCTCTCACGCTCCCGTCGTGGTGTCTGCCGTGCTCAGCCATTCTGTCGGATTCGTCCCGGTCGAGGCCGAGAAGTGCACCACGTACTCCTTGTTGCCCGCCGTCCCGACGATCGGTGAGGGGATGAGCCCCGCCGTGCCGAGGCCGAGGTCGTGGGCAGCCCAGAGCACGGTCGTCACGGCCTCGGCGCGCAGCGCCGGGTCGTGCACGATGCCCTCGCGGACGCCTTGGCGGCCGACCTCGAACTGCGGCTTGACGAGGAGGACGAAGTCGGCGCCGGTGCCGAGCGACGCGGTGAGCGCGGGGAGGACCATCGTCAGCGAGATGAACGAGAGGTCGGCCACGACGAGGTCGACGTCGTCGGCCCGGTCGGTGAGGCCGCGCAGCTGCTCGGCGGTGAGGTAGCGGGCGTTGACGCCCTCGACGACGGAGACGCGGCGGTCCGAGCGCACCGACGGCGACAACTGCCCGTGGCCCACGTCGAGGGCGACGACGTGCTCCGCGCCGCGCTCGAGCAGCACCTGGGTGAAGCCTCCGGTCGAGGCGCCCACGTCGAGGGCGGTGCGACCAGTGGGGTCGACGCCGAACGCGTCCAGGGCGCCGACGAGCTTGTGGGCGGCTCGGCTGACGTAGTGGTCGAGGCCGGCGACCTCGACGCGGTCGGTGACCGAGACACGGGCGGAGGCCTTGACGGCGCCGGTGCCGTTGACGGTCACGAGGCCGTCGGCGAGCAGCCGGGCGGCGTGGGTGCGGGACCGCGCGAGGCCCCGGCGGGCGAGCGCAGCGTCGAGGCGCTCGTCGACGGCCTCGGCCGCGACCGGCTCGTCGGCCACGGGCTCGGGCGCCGAGGTGCCGCGTCCGGAGCGGAGGGGCTTCCCCGAGGCGTCGACCGTCACCGGGGGCCTGCCGCGCCGTCGGCCGTCGTGCCCTCGAGCACGCCACGGAGCTCGTCGTGGAGGGCGGCGAACGAGTCGGCCCGCGACTCCAGCGGGGACTCCTCGACCTGGCGGAGGCGCGCTTCCAGGCCCGGCACCGCCGGCGGACGATCGTCGATGCGCTCGTGCTCGGAGCGCTCGTGCCCGGGGTCGTCGATCTGCTGCATGGTGGCGTCCACCCTAACCGTCGGGGTGGAGGGCCGGGTCGATGTCGAGCCCGTAGATCGCACGCCCCGTGCCCCACACGGCGGCCGCGCCGGCCCGGAGCAGGTCGACGGGGTCGGGGCCGGGCGTCATGACGCGGACGGTGCCGCCGCGCACGGCGACGCTCGCGCCGCGCACGGTGACGACGTGCACGTCCCCCTCGTCGTGCTCGACGACCTGGGGGTAGGGCTGCGAGAGCTCACGGAGGTCGCCGAGAACGAAGTCCGGCCGCGACCGCGCGTCGGCGGCGAGGAGCTGCTTCGCCCCGTCGATGCCGGTGAGCACCAGCACCGAGACGAGTCCGGCCTCGTTCGCCCCGACGACGTCGGTGTCGAGGCGGTCGCCGATGAACAGCGCCTTCGTGGCGCCGAAGCGCTCGACGGCAGCGTGGTAGATCGGGGTCTCGGGCTTGCCCGCGGTGACCGGCAGCCGGCCGACGGCCGTGTGCACAGCCGACACGAGGGTGCCGTTGCCGGGGGCCGTGCCGCGCTCCTGCGGAATGGTCCAGTCGGTGTTCGTGGCGATCCACGGGATGTCGGCGGCCAGGGCGTACGACGCCTCGGCGAGGTCGGCCCAGCCCACGTCGGGGCTGAAGCCCTGCACGACGGCCGCGGGGTGGTCGTCGGCCGACCGCGTGACGACGAAGCCCTCCTGCTCGAGCACGGAGGTCAGGCCGACCCCGCCCACGACGAGGACGGTCGAGGCGGCCGGCACCGCGTCCGCGAGGAGGCGCACAGCCGCCTGCGGGGAGGTCACCACGTCGTCCTCCCCCACCGCCAGCCCGTAGCCGGAGAGCTGCTCAGCCACCGTGGCCGCGGTGCGCGACGCGTTGTTGGTGATGTAGCCGACACGGTGGGTGCGGGAGGCGGCGGTCAGGCTCTCGACAGCGTGCGGCACGGCAGCGCGGCCCCGGTACACGACGCCGTCGAGGTCGGCCAGCACCGTGTCGACGCCGTCGAGCGGCGACGGACCGTCAGCCACGGTCGTCGGCCTGCTCGTCGTGGGGCTGCTCGTCATCGCCGTGCTCGTCGTCGCCGTGGTCTTCCTCAGCATGCTCGTCCGCAGCGTCCTCGTCGTCCGAAGGCGAGTCGACGACGCCGTCCGTCGCCTGCTCGTCCCCGGCAGGGCCGTCCGCGTCCCCGGGGTCCTCGTCGTCGGCGGCGACCTCGGCGGTCACGCCCTCGACGTCGATCCACTCGTCGTCGAGGTCGACCTCGAGCTCCTCCTCGACGATCTCGACGGTCTCGAGGTCGTCTCCGCCGGCGAGAGCGTCGAGAGCAGCGGACGCGCGCTCGGAGAGGGCACGCCACTCGTCGCCCTCGGACTCCCGACCGAGGTCGTCGAGCACCGTCGCGTACGCGTCGAACAGCGCGGGGCTGTACGAGAAGGCCTTCTTGCGGTCGAGCTGGGGGATTTCGAGCTCACGCAGGGCGGCGTCGGGCTGACCGAGATCGAGGCGGGCGCCCGACATCGCGATGGCGAGCTGCACGCGGACGGGAACGTCGAGCGTGGCCACGTCGACCGAGCGGCCCAGCTCGAGGGCGCGCTCCGGACGCTCGAGGCCCCGCTCGCTGTCGACCATCAGGGGCAGGTGGTCGTCACGACCGGAGATGCGACGGTACGTGCGCAGCTCGCGGAGGGCCATGGCGTAGTCACCGACGGTGTAGGCCGTGATGGCGATCGTCTCGCGCACGACACCGATGCGGCCGGCACGACGACCGGCCGAGAGGGCGTGCTTGTGGGCCTCCTCCGGGTCCTCGTCGATGAGGCGGCCCGCCATCACGAGGTGCTTGGCGACCCAGTCCGCGTTCTCCTTGCTCAGCGTCTTGAGCTCGCCACGAGCGACCTTGTCCAGGTCGCGGGGCTCCACGTCGTCAGGGACATGGGCGACCTCCTGGGCCGGCCGGACGGACTTCAGGCCGTACGGGTCGCGCTCTTCCGGGGTCTGGCGATCCCGCGAGTTGAAGGAGTCGCGGCCACCGCCACGACCGCCGGCTGCGGCCCCACGGCCGGGCGCGCCCCGACGGTCGCCCCCGCCCGGACGGTCGGACCGCTGGGGGCGGTCGCCGTAGGACGGACGGTCCGAGCGCTGCGGGCGATCACCCGAGGGGCGGTCGGACCGCTGCGGACGGTCACCGTACGACGGACGATCTGACCGCTGCGGACGATCACCTGACGGGCGGTCGGACCGCTGCGGACGGTCACCGTACGACGGACGGTCAGAACGCTGCGGTCGGTCGCTGGACGGACGATCGGACCTCTGAGGCCGATCTCCCTGACGGGGGCCAGAACCCGACCGGCGGTCAGCCGAGCCGCGCTGCCCGTCGGGGCTGCCCTGTGCCGGGCCTCGCGCGTCACGGCGTCCGCCGTCACGACCGGTGCCGGAGCCCGTGGAGCCGCCAGAGGAAGGGGAACGTCGGGGCCGGTCGTCTCGGTCGTCGTCGCGGTCGCTCACAGAGGTTCTCCTCGGGTCTTCTGGCTGCTGTTGTGTTGTGGCGCCCCGACTCTATCTCAGGGCCTTCGCCCGGGAAGGGCGGACAAACACGAAAGG